>NZ_JALLIZ010000026.1:0-79723 GCF_023242345.1 Pseudomonas sp. MWU12-2037
TTACTGATCGCCTGATACGACACATTACGTATAGCGCTCTTCAACTAATAAAACCAAGGACTAAAATGCGTAAATAAGGCAATTGAATATGACCCAATAAATAATTGGTCTGTTTATCGAGCAGAGATTGACCTGCCTATCGAGAGGCGCCTGGCTGGGCCGTCCGATCTGCGCCCCTTCAGTACTTTCTGCCAACAATAAATCGTTGATAAATGCAACCCACAAACCACCCTAAAGCAAATGGGCTCATCGCTGTCGTGCCCCAAACCAATAACCGCAGGGGTAAAAAATAACTCATTTGATTCATAAGAGGATTGGGAGAATTTCCAATAAACGGAAGAAAAAACGGGATCATAAAGACGATGAGAAAAAACAAAAACCCAATAATGTATCCTAACGGCTTATCAAGCTTGATTTCCTCATAGTTTTCCTTGGCAAAAAAAAGAAACATGTAGACTAGGTGTCGGCTCGACATTTCCTTAATAAATAGCGCACATCAAACACAATATACTTAAAATACACCGAGTAAAAACACGCAAGTGTCATGCCTAAAAAGAAGAAGTACAGAGATACAAAGCACATCTCCAAAATATCATTTTTCCCAGTGCCGAATACTGCCCAGTGGTAGACACCGTTCAGCAGACCAAAGGTCCCAAACGCCATATAAAAAGCAACACCGACATAAACATAAAAATGTAACACCAGCCAAGCCTTCACTACGCCCCATTGTTTTCTTTTCATCAGAAGCACGTGGGTTTCCACACACCCTATCCCAGCGGCCCTTTTATGCTTTATCATATAAAGCACAGAAACGAAGTTATATATCAAGACCCCAACAAATGTTATTCCACTCAAATTTCTATACAGTGTCACATTGAAAGGGCCGGTGATAACGGGAGCGATTTTCACACCCACACTATCAAGACCGCTCATCACAGGACCTATAAAAAAATCCAACACCTTAGTCAGGGACGGAAAATAGACCCCACAAACCGCATAAAAAACAACAAGAACAGAAATACAACCACATATCGGAGCCGAATTAAACCATGGTACATTCGGATAGTCCGCAGGAACATTCCTCAAACGAAACACCATGATGACAGGCACCTCTCCCAAGTAGAAAACATAGACATCCAAAAAAATGGAGCACACTTTATTTTCGTGGCGCACCCCTTTGAAAACATACCGGCCTCTTTCGATTGTCTAATGTCTATTTTTTCTACTTAAAAATGAAAAACATCTGACACGCCTGCGCTTCATACTCAAAAAGCGTAGCCAACCCCAATCTTCAGGGTCGTCTCATCGGTCTGACTGCTTGGCTCCAACGCCACCGCAGTGCTTGAAATATTATGCGCAGAACTGATGCCATATTTGAAAGACGTGTAATCGACACCCACATTCCCATGAAGATTTTTCGTGAATGCATAATCTGCGGATAAACCGGCCTTATACAGATTGGAATCTCCAAGCCCAGCAGAAAAGCCACGAGGGCCACTCACATCAACGTCTGACGCGAACGTGCGTCCAACCAGGGCATTGGCGGTAAATACCAAACGGGAAAATGGCGAGTATTGGACAAGTGTGCCGGCGCCATACCAACTATGGGTATAGGTTTCGCCAAAATTAACGCCGCGCTGCCATTCATGCCGGCCAAGCTCGCCGTAAGGAGTGACCATGAACGCTCCATCAAGCGCAAAACCTTTTCCCCAGCGCAGACTATAGTCGGAAATGTTTGCGCTAGACTGTCCGACGGCAGAACCGTATTTCCCGCTTGACTGGAGCGTCCCCTTATACCCGGTATTTCCGTTGTTCTTACTGTACTGAAATTGAAGATAGTCGTTATCCAGCAGCACGTCCTTCATCATGGAAAAAGACAAGGCAAAACCGTGGACAGTGCCGTTTTCCGTAGCAAAGGTTCCGACAGGACTGCCAAATCGCCCTTTGGTGGTTTCCTTATAATCGACTTTCGTGGAAATGGCCTGAACGTCAAACTGATTATTCGATGCTTTTATATCATCTGTTCCGGCGAATGCCGTCGTGCACAAAGCTGCAGTGACTGCAAAAACTGCTATTTCATTAATTTTCAAAATATTTCCCTCTTTTTAAACATTCCAATAGCTAACCCGCTATCAGCAGCTCTGAATGCGCCGAGCGCTGCTCGGCCTTGATCGCCACCGAATTCAAAATGTTGTCGTTTGCACATTTGTTGGCCGCGACCAGGAAGTATCCGTCGCAAAGTTTGGTAATCGCGGGAGCGGAGCTTGGGCAAAGCGACTGACCCGGCTCGTGGTCGAGCGGGCTTTGACTGCATCTTGCCGTGCCAGACGCGCTAGCGTCAGGGCATTGATAGACAGGGACAGCCCTGACAGATGTTTGAGGTGTTCCGTGATGACGGCAACACCCGAAAGTTTGGGGATGGCGACGAGTGAGGCAATGCCACTGTCTTCACTTCCTGTGTGTTGTCGCGTTTCGGACGAAACGCTGCTCCCTGCGTTACGATCAGACATGTCAACTCAACGTTTTTAACGAAAGATGAAAGTGCATCTTGCTATTACAAGCACGACAAACCAACCCTGGACAAGCTAATACATTAAAAAGGTGCTGCAGCTAAAAACCAGACACACCAAAAACCATCATTTGACACCAACTAAAATCAGATATCAAAAGGCCACCAAAGGCTAGCACCTCTCACGAACAAGAAGAAGCATTGTTTTTATCCAGAAAACTTCGCTAATGGTCAAAAATTTCAAGTACGCTTTTGTATCAAAAACAAAATACAAGAACACCAAACGACACATTGAATGCGCTCAGCTGGCTCAATGAACCCTGGATTTCAATAGCTGCAACCCTTGTCTCGATTGAGCTACCTGGTAACGAACTCCATACAATCGACTCAACTACCTCTGCCCTGCCCCGCCCATGAAGCACTCCTGCAGACAAGAAACACCTCTTACTTTCGCCAATCCAGACTCAGTAACTTCAACCTCGTTCAGCCTCAGTTCAGCATAGCCTGCAACATCGCTTGCGTCCCGCTCAGCCATCCCGCAAAAAACGGTATTGCTGTCCTCGGAAAGTCAGTAAAAACAGCTCGGTTCCCTCCGAACTGAGTAAGGCTGTATGCTGCCCAATACATTTTTCAAAAGGAATTGAACAGTCATGACCGCACTGGATAACGCTTTTCACAGCCTGCATCAGAATGGACTGCTGGTCCTGGCCAACGTTGCCGATGCCGGCGGTGCGCGCATCGTCGAACGCCTCGGCGGCAAGGCCGTGGCCACCAGCAGCGCCGCCATGGCCTGGTCCCATGGCTACCAGGATGGCAACCAGTTGCCTCTCGACCTGCTGAGCACCACCGTCAAGTCCATGGCACGGGTGCTCAGCGTCCCGCTCACGGTGGATATCGAAGCCGGCTACTCGGATGACCTGGAGCAGGTCGGCCGGGTGATCAACGCCGTGATCGCCGCCGGGGCGGTCGGGATCAATATCGAAGACGGCCTCGGCGCTCCAGAGCTGCTGGTGCGCAAGATCGATGTGGCGAGAAAGGTGGCGAACCAGACGGGCGTCAAGCTGTTCATCAACGTACGCACCGACGTCTACCTGAAAAACCTGTTCCCCGCCGAGCAGCGTCTTGAAGAACTGCTCAAACGCGCCGCACTCTATGCCGGCGCCGGGGCGGATGGGCTGTTTGCCGCGGGCGTGGTCGATTCGAACGAAATTGCCGCCATCTGCCGGGCCACCCCACTGCCGGTCAACCTGCTGTCCCGGGACGGGCTGGCTTCCCCCGCCGAATTGCAGCGCCTGGGGGTCAGACGCCTGAGCGCGGGTTCGAGCATCGCCGAGTTCCTGCATGGCGCCATGGGCACATTGGTCCGCAGCTTCCTGGACAATGGCCAGCTCGACACCCACGCGTTGAAAGCCCATACCTACGGCGAACTGAATGCCTTGATGGCAGCGAAAACCGAGTAATCGCTGTTCCCGGACGGGGCCATCGGCCCCGTCTGCATACAAAACCTGGCTGCCCCCCTGTGAGATCGTCTGAAAAAGGCGTTGTGTTGCTTCGAAAGCCAATGTTATGTTTATAACAACGAAACACAAAATGACACAAACATAACAATCCCGGCGCGCCGATATGTCCACGGAAAAGAACAGCTTTCTTCTGTTACTGGAGCAACAGTTCTCCAGCCTGACCCCCACCGGCAAGCGCATCGCCAGCTATCTGCTGGGCAATCCGGAGCAACTGCCGTTCGAGTCGGCCGACAGCATCGCGCAGCAAGCCTCCACCACCGGGATTTCCGTGGGGCGCTTTTTGCGCTCCCTGGGCTACCGCAACCTTGATGAAGTGAAAAAAAGCCTGCGCGGCGAAGCGCCGAGCTCATGGCTGATCACTGACCGGATTGCCGCCTTTCGCGCCGAAACCAACCAGGACGACGCGCTCGACCGCTCCATGACTCGCGAGATCGAGGCCATCCAGCACGCTTATGGGCTGGCGCGCAGCGAGGCCTTTGGCAAGATCGTCCAGCGCATCCATGAAGCCGATGCGGTGTTCATCCTCGGGATCCAGTCGACCCGCGGGATTCTCACGGCGTTTCACAGCCACCTCGAATACATTCGCCCCAAGGTCTACTACGTCGACGGCCTCTCCGGCATCTACGCGGAAACCCTGAACTCCGGCTTCGCCAATCCCTACGCGATCATTGCCGACTTCCGCGCCTACTCCAGCGTGACCCAGACCTTCTGTAACGCGGCGCTGGAAAACAACCTGCCCCTGGCCCTGATCACCGACCTGCAATGCCCCTGGGCCCGGGACTACCCGCTGGATCTGTTGCAGCTGAAAACCGATGTCGGGCAGTTCTGGGACTCCCCCGCTCCGCTGGCCTGCCTGTTGAACCTGGTGGTCTCGGCCGTCGCGGAGAAGTACGGCGAGCGCCTCGATGAACGCCTGGCCAAGAACCGCCAATTGCAAAAAGCCTTCGGCCAGTTCGAAGGCTGACCCACCGCCTCTGCGAATCCCAACTGGAGTGTTTGCGTGAACAACAGCCCCCTTGTAGAGATCGATGCCCAGCGTTATCAGCTGCAAATCGACCTGATCTACGCCAGCGCGGACAACCTGGCTGGAAAAGTGATCTACCCGACTGCCCGTTGCCTGCTGCATCGTCAAGCCGCCGACTGTTTGAACAAGGCCAGCCAACGGGCGCGCCTGGCCGGATTGACCCTGCGCATCTATGACGCCTACCGCCCGCCCTACGCCCAATACCTGCTGTGGGAAGCCTTGCCGAACAACGACTACGTGCGCGACCCGCACCTGGGTTCGCACCACAGCCGTGGCGTGGCCGTGGACCTGACCCTGGTGGACGCCGATGGCGAGCCGCTGGACATGGGCACGGCCTTCGACGCCATGGAAGAGCGCTCCCATCAGTTCTACCCCGACCTACCCGCCGACGTGCAACGCAATCGCCTGCTGTTGCTGGGGATCATGCTCGGCGCCGGGTTCCAGGCGATCGATACCGAATGGTGGCATTACGAACTACCGAATGCCGACGATTACCCCCTGCTGGAGGAGGTGTAAACCACGGCCCTGAGAACCCCAATCAAACCGCAACGCCAACACTGACGAAACCACAGAGTTTCGCAGGCAACACAGCACAGCCCACTTCCGGTGCGGCTGAAAACAACAACAAGACAGCGTTACTCAGGCTTCACCTGCAACTGCCCGGTTATAGCTTTTATAAAAAACCTGACGAACTTCCATACATCGAATGATCAAGGAAACCGGCATGAACCCAACGAACACCGTGACCCGCAAACCCTTTCCCGGCACCGGCAGACTATTGCTGAGCGTTCTGTGCAGCGCCTTGAGCCTCGGCGCCTGGCAGGCCGCGACCGCGGCGGTGCCCAAGGACACCCTGGTCATCGGCAAACCCGCCGACCCGCAGACCCTCGACCCGGCCGTGACCTTTGACAACAACGACTGGACCATCACCTATCCGTCGTATCAACGCCTGGTCGGTTACAAGGTCGAGGGTGATAAAAGCAGCACCGAAGTCCAGGGCGACCTGGCCGAAAGCTGGACCGTTTCCCCGGACAACCTGGTCTGGGAATTCAAGCTCAAACCCGGCAACAAGTTCGATGACGGCGCCCCGGTGGATGCCGCCGCGGTGAAGTTTTCCTTCGATCGCCTGATGACCCTCAAGCAGGGGCCGTCCGGGGCCTTCCCCGAGGATATGGTGGTGGCGGTGGTCGATCCGCAGACCATCCGTTTCACCCTGAAGACGCCCTTTGCACCCTTCCTGTTTACCCTGGCCCACAACGGCGCCTCGATCATCAACCCCGATGTGGTGACCAAGACACCCGACGTCAATGCCTGGCTGTCCAGCCACACCGCGGGTTCCGGCCCCTTCCGCCTGAGCACCTGGCAGAAAGGCCAGTCGCTGACCCTGGAGCCGAACACCTACTTCGCCGGGCCCAAGCCCGCGCTGAAAACCGTGGTGGTCAAGATCATCGCCGAGCCTTCCGTGCGTCGCCTGCAACTGGAACACGGTGACCTGGACATCATCGAAGACATGCCCGAAGACCAGCTCGGCGCGCTGGCCAAGAAGTCCGGCGTGGTGGTCCGGGAGTTCCCGTCGCTGCGGGTGACCTACCTGTACCTGAACAACAAGAAGGGTCCGTTGGCCAGCGTCGATGCCCGTCGAGCGATTACCCAGGCGGTGGATTACAACGGCATCGTCAAAGGTATTCTCAAGGACAAGGCCAAGCTGATGAACGGGCCGATCCCGGACGGCATGTGGGCCTACGACAGTTCGTTGCCACCGATGAAACAGGACCTCGCCGCCGCCAAGGACAGCCTGGCCAAGGCCCCGCAGAAAATCACCAGCCTCAGCTACATGTACTCGGACAAGGATCCCAACTGGGAACCGATCGGCCTGACGCTGCAAGCGGCACTGGCCCCCCTGGGCATCAACCTGAAGATGGAAAAACTCGCCAACGCGACCCTGCGCGAGCGCGTCGGCCAGGCCGATTACGACATTGCCTCGGGCGCCTGGAGCCCGGACTTTGCCGACCCCTACATGTTCATGAACTTCTGGTTCGACTCGAAGATGCAGGGCCTGCAAGGCAACCGTTCGTTCTACAGCAACCCCGAAGTCGACAAGCTGATCCGCGAAGCGGCCGCCACCAGCGACACCGCCAAGCGCGTCGAGCTGTACCAGACCGCACAGAAAATGGTGCTCAAGGACAGCGTCTACGCCTACCTCTATCAGAAGAGCTACACCTTGCCGATGCGTGACTCGGTCAAAGGCTACGTGTTCAACCCGATGCTCGAACAGGTCTTCAACCTGGGCAGCATGAGCAAGTAAAGCGGCTCCCCCGCGCCGGTCGTTCGCGGCTGGCGCGGCGTCTGATTCTCGTCGTTGCTGTGACTGAGGTGCCCAATGGCCTTCCTGACTCTATTGCGCAAGCGCCTGCTCGGCCTGGTATTGGTCGTGTTCGGCGTTTCGCTGATTACCTTTGCAATTTCGCACCTGATTCCCGGGGACCCGGCCCGACTGATCGCCGGCGACCGTGCCAGCGATGCGCTGGTGGCGGGCATCCGTCACCAGTTGGGCCTGGACCTGCCGCTGTATCAACAATATGGCCGTTACCTGATGGACCTGCTGCACGGCGACCTGGGGACTTCGATCCGCACCAACCGCCCGGTCCTCGAAGACCTGCAGGCGTTCTTCCCGGCCACCCTGGAGCTGGCGCTGGTGGCGCTGGTGCTGGCGATCCTGGTGGGCGTGCCTCTGGGGGTGCTGTCGGCGGTCTATCACAACCGCGCCATTGACCAGATCGCCCGGACACTCGCGGTCACCGGTATTTCCACCCCGGCCTTCTGGCTCGGACTTGGGGCGATTGTGCTGTTCTACGGCCAGTTGGGCTGGCTGCCTGGTGGCGGCCGCTTGTCCGAGGGACTGGCACCACCACCGACCTTCAGCGGTTTCTACCTGATCGACTCACTGATTGCCGGTGACGGCGGGCTGTTTCTCGATGTGCTGCAACACCTGATTCTTCCCGCCGCGACCCTGGGTTTCGTGACCCTCGGCGTGGTCGCCCGGCAGATTCGCTCGGCAATGCTGGAGCAACTGTCCGAGGACTATATCCGCACCGCCCGCGCCTATGGCCTGTCACGCTGGACGGTGATCCTGCGCCACGCCCTGCCCAATGCTCTGATCCCCTCGGTGACCGTGCTCGGCCTGACCCTGGGTGACCTGCTCTATGGCGCCGTCCTGACCGAAACCGTATTTGCCTGGCCCGGCATGGGCGCCTATGTGGTCAAGTCGATCCAGTCGCTGGACTTCCCGGCGGTAATGGGCTTCGCGATCCTGGTGTCATTTATCTATGTACTGCTGAACATGGCCATCGATCTTTTGTACCGCGTAATCGACCCACGCATCGGCGAGGTGAATTGAAATGTCCGTGACCCTGACTGCCGCACGCGGCCCGCGCTGGGGCGAGAAACTCGCCTACCTGGCCTATCAGGTCCGCCGCAGCCCGCTGACCATGGCCGGCCTCACGATCAGCCTGATCGTCCTGCTATGCATGATCTTCGCCCCCTGGCTGGCCAGCCACGATCCCAATGCCCTGGACCTCGGCGCGCGCCTGATGCCACCGTCCGCCGAACATTGGTTCGGTACCGATGAGGTCGGCCGGGACCTGTTCAGCCGCGTTTTGTTCGGCAGCCAGCAATCGGTGGGCGTCGGCCTGTTCGTGGCCTTTGCTTCCTGTTTGATCGGTGGTTTGCTGGGCTGTTTTTCCGGGGTGATCGGCGGGCGTTTCGACGCGCTGATCATGCGCCTGATGGACATCATGCTGTCGGTGCCATCCCTGGTGCTGATCATGGCCCTGGCCGCCGCGCTGGGCGCCAGCCTGTTCAACGCCATGCTGGCGATCACCCTGGTGCGAATCCCATCCTATGTGCGGCTGGCCCGCGGCCAGGCCTTGAGCATCCGCCAGATGGGCTACGTCAAAGCCGCCCAGACCTTCGGCGCCGGGCGCTGGCATATGGTCCACTGGCACGTGGCGCGCAACGCCATGCCACCGTTGCTGGTGCAACTGAGCCTGGATATCGGCAGCGCCATTCTCATGGCCTCGGCCCTGGGCTTTATCGGCCTGGGGGCACAGCAACCGACCGCCGAATGGGGCGCGATGGTCGCCACCGGGCGCAACTACATCCTCGATAACTGGTGGTATTCGACCTTTCCCGGCCTGGCGATCCTGATCACCGCCACCGGTTTCAACCTGCTGGGCGATGGCGTGCGCGATCTGCTCGACCCACGGCAACAGGGGAAATGACCATGCCGACCTCCACCCCCGTATTGGCCATCGACAACCTGAGCCTGGAATTCCCGGCCTACAAGAACAACGTCAAGGCCTTGAATGGCGTCACGCTGCACGTCAATCCCGGCGAAATCGTCGGCGTGGTCGGCGAGTCCGGCTCGGGCAAGTCGGTCACCGCGATGCTCAGCATGCGTCTGCTGCCCGAACGCAGTTATCGCATTACCGCCGGCAGCTTGAGCATGCTTGATCGCGACATGCTGGCGGCCTCCGAGAAGGAGCTGCTGCAGATCCGCGGCCGCGATGCCGCGATGATTTTCCAGGAGCCGATGACCGCCCTGAACCCGACCCGACGCATCGGCCGGCAAATGCTCGACGTGATCATCCATCACCAGAAGATCAGCGCGGCCGAGGCCCGTCTCAAGGCCATCGCGCTGCTGCATGACATGCATATCGCCAGTCCTGAGCAAGTCCTGGAGAGCTATCCGTTCGAGCTGTCCGGCGGCATGCGCCAGCGGGTGATGATCGCGCTGGCGTTCTCCTGCGAACCGCAACTGCTGATCGCCGACGAACCGACCACCGCCCTCGACGTCACCGTACAACGCCAGGTGCTGTTGCTGCTCAGGGAGAAAGCCCGGCAGAAAGGCACCGCCATTTTGCTGATCACCCATGACATGGCCCTGGTCTCGCAGTTCTGCGATCGGGTTTATGTGATGTACACCGGAGCCGTGGTCGAGCAGGGCCTCACCGCCGATGTGATGAACAACCCGCAGCACCCTTATACCCAGGGGCTGCTCAGCGGCCTGCCCGAGATGGTCGAGCCGGGGCTGCCACTGATGACCATTCCCGGGCAAGTACCGAACCTGGCCGCCCTGCCCGTCGGCTGCACCTTCGCGGAACGCTGCGCCCACAGCATGCCGATCTGCGCCCAGCGTCCGAGCCTCAACCCAATCAACGGTAATGAGCAACGCAAAAGTGCGTGCTGGTTACCGGTCAAGGAGCTTTCGTGATGAACAGTGCCGTGATTCACGCCGTGACCGACATGGCCCCCGAGATTCTCCGGCTGGACGACGTGCGCGTACGTTTCCCGGTGAGCAACGACTGGCTGGGCCGACCACGGGGTTACGCCCACGCCCTGAACGGTATCGACCTGCAAGTCAGGGCCGGCGAAACCCTGGGTATCGTCGGCGAGTCGGGCTGCGGTAAAAGCACCCTGGCCCAACTGCTGATGGGGTTGCTGGCACCGAGCAGCGGCGCACTGAACTGGGCCGCTCGCACCGACGGCAAAGGCAGCAGCAATGTCCAGATCGTGTTCCAGGACCCGCAATCCTCTCTAGATCCGCGCCTGCCGATCTGGAAAATCATCACCGAGCCGCTGTACGCCCAGGGTCATGCACCGCGTGGGCAAATGCGTGATATCGCGGCCCGGGTCGCGGCCCAGGTGGGCATACGCCCGGAGTACCTGGACCGCTTCCCCCATCAGTTTTCCGGTGGTCAGCGCCAGCGGATCGCGATTGCCCGCGCCCTCTCATCGGACCCGGACATCATTGTCCTCGACGAACCGACCTCCGCCCTGGATATCTCGGTTCAGGCGCAGATCCTCAACCTGCTGGCGGAGCTGCAACGCGCCCGCAACCTGACCTACATCCTGATTTCCCATAACGTGTCGGTCGTGCGGCATATGGCCGACCGGGTGGCGGTGATGTACCTGGGACAGATCGTCGAACTGGGCAGCGCCGCCCAAGTGCTGGAGCAGCCACGTCACCCCTACACCCGCCTGCTGCTCGAAGCGGTGCCGCGACTCGGCGTGCCCCTACAGGCGGAACAGGTAGCGGCGCCGACCGAACTGCCGGGGAACCGGCGCCTTCCAGAGGGCTGTTTCTTTCGTGAAAGGTGCAGCTTGTGTACTGCCGGCTGTGAAAAGCCGCAGGCCTTGCTGGGAGAGGAGCCGCAGCGGGTCAGGTGCCATGTGCAAGGCTGACAGGACTTCGGTTTTCAAAATGTGACGCCGCGCGTTGAGAATGACACTAATGTTCTGTAGGCCATTCGGATTTTTCACGTCACGGACCTCTGGACACCATGAGAAAAACAACAAAGCAGCTGCTGGTTCACGAAATTGCCGACTGGCATCACCGCGGCCTGATCGATGCCGAAGCCCGCAAGCGGCTGAGCGCACCCTACGAACAACCGGGCCAGCTGTTATCCAACGTCCTGCAATGGCTGGGGATCGGCGCGGTCCTGCTGATCGGCATGGCGGTGCTGGGGGGCTTGAGCCTGTTCAGCCAGTCGGTGACGGTCGGCGCCGTGCTGTTCTTCTTTGCCGGGGTCGGCTTGTGGTGGGGCGGTGTGCGCATGGCCCGCGATCCGGCCCAGCGCACGCCGGTTACCGGTGTGGCGATCCTGACCATCGGCCTGATCCTGATCGGCGCCAGCCTGTTGCTGGGCACTTCAGATAATGACGTGGGCGAGTATGGCAATCTACCGTTGGCGCTGCTGGTCACCGCGCTGCTGAGCGCCCTCACCGCCTACCGCTATCGTCTACGCTGGCCGCTTCTCCTGGGCCTGCTGTGTGCATTCCATGGGCTGGGCGCGTGGGGCCGGTACGTCGGGCACGGCGGTTATTTTTTCGATATCCAGGACCCGCGTTCGATGGCCGTGATTGCCGCGCTGGCGGCGGTATTGGGTTTAGGCCACCAGCTGGCCGAGGAGCGCCAATTGCGCCGCTTCTGTGGGTTTGGCCGACTGTATGTGATCTTCGGGCTGCTCTACCTCAACTGCTCCCTCTGGTTTCTCAGCCTCGATGATTTAGGCAGCGACACGCGCATATGGACCCTGCTGTTTACCCTGGTAGCCATCGGGCAACTGGTGGTCGGCGCACGCTTCAAGCATCCGAGCTTTACCGGTTTCGCCGTGGTGTTCCTGGGCATCGACCTGTACACCCGCTTTTATGAGTACTCCTGGGACCGCCTGGGCATTGCAACGTTTTTCGCGGTGGCCGGGATCATCGGCCTGTTACTGGGCTGGTCATTTGAACGCATGGCCCTGCGCGTCAAGGGAGCAGCACAATGAGCCCGGATCAGCGTAATCAACAGGTGCACAACGCACTGGATCAATGGCTGCGAGACGGCCAGATCGACATCGACCAGCACGCACGCATTGGCGAGCGTTATGTACTGACGCGCTGGGACTGGCGCTCGCTGGGCCGCTGGTTCCTGACCTTTGGCGCGATCAGCCTGGCGGCGGGATTACTGCTGTTTCTGCGCGAACACCTGGAATTCACCTTGCCGAAACTGGCCGTCAGCCTGGCGCTGGTAACCCTGGGACTGTTTGTTGGCGGGCGCTGGCTGATCGGCAGGCAGCTGAAACTGTTGGGCGGCACCCTTGAGTTGCTCGGTGGTTTTGCCTTGATCGGCACCAGTTTTGTGCTGGGCATGATCTATTCGGACGGTTCGGGCAACTGGCCGGCGCTGCTGCTGGTCGATCTGCTGATACTGCTGGTCCTCAGTTACGCCCTGAACAACGTCTTGCTGTTGACCCTGTGCAGCGTGCTGTTCTTTGTCTGGTTTGGCGGGCGCAGCGGCTATCAGTCCGGCTGGGGCGCCTACTGGTTCGGCATGAACTACCCGCTACGTTTTCTCGGCGCTGCGGTCGCGTTGATCGCGGCGGGCGTGGTGCATCTGCGCGGCGAGGCCGGGTGGCTGGGACGTTATGGCGGCTTTGCCAAGGTGTGGATTTCCTGCGGTTTGTTTGTCGGCGAAATGTCCCTGTGGCTACTGTCGCTGTTTGGCAGCTACGAGCTGATCGATGGCCCCTGGCACCTGGCCGATACCGGAGAACTGGTGATGTATAACGTGCTCTGGGCGCTGGTCAGCCTGGGGATTCTGGCGCTGGGGATTCGCTTGCGTTTCGGCATGTTGGTGGGCTATGGCTCGACCTTCTTCATCATCCAGTTCTATACGCTGTTCTTCACCCAGATCGCCGAGACCCTGGGCTGGCTGATGAGTTTGCTGATAGCCGGTGGCAGCCTGCTGGCGCTGGTGATCTGGCTGGAGTCCGAGCGGCAGAAACGCCGTGGCACGGCTGCCGAGGCTTGAAGCAGATTCACCCTGCGAGAGCAAAACCCTCGCAGGGTGCCCGGCGTTACCGGATAAACGCCTGCAAGTCGCTGCCTAGAGCCCTGATCGCCACTTTAAAGTCATTGGTGGTGACGGCTTGGCTCGAATTTCTCAGGGTTTCACCAAAGACTTTACGCACCACTTTGGCCACAGTCTGGCCGCTGCTCCCATCGATCAGTTCGGCTTCGATATAAAGTTCGGTGCTCTGGTCGCGGTGGCCCGTGGCGGCAGTCACGCCGCCGACGACGGCGGCGACCGGAACGATTTCATACCAGCGCATGCCTTCGTTCGACGCCGTAACACCAGTGATGGCAGCACGCATGATCAGCGTGCGCGAACCGACAGGCGCAGATTGAGCGTTCGGTACGATCCGGTATTTCTGGCCGAGGACGCTTTTGGCGTTGTTGGTCATGTACGCCTGCAACTCTTCAAGGGTCTTGAGATTGACCCTATCGTCGGGCCGAGGTGCCGGGTAAAGATCCAGTTGCTTGAACGCGACCGTATCGTAGGCGTTCGGGTTCCAGGAGGGGATGACCCAGCGCATCGCCTTCTGGCCGCTGCTGGTAGTAACTTCCTGCAAGTTGTTGTAGTTGGACAAGAAGCCAGAGTACTGCGACTTCTCGGTGATTTTCGAGGTACAGCCACCTAGCAACAGGCTACCGAATGCAACACCTAACAGGCATTTACGGACCGTGTTCATGTGTTCCTCACTTTTGGGTTTGATTGTTCCTTCAGGCAAGCCGACCACGTCATTTGCGAATCAATGTGGCAGGAACGAGTGTAGCCACAGATTGCCGGCGCATCCCCTAAGGGCACCCTATACCCTGATATGTCGACCAGTTGCGCGCGGCGCCAGCAATAATGCTCGCCAACTGCCCGATGGCCTGCTGATGGGCCAGCACCAGGTCCTGTACCTGCGGGCCGGCCGATTGGCGGATGACACTGCTGCACGTCAGGCTGCGACGTTTCTCGCCGTCGCCGCGCAGGCTGATACTCCAGACCACATCGATCAAGGCGTACCGACCCGGCAGTGAGTCGAAACGTCGGACGTCGGTTTGCAGAAAGAGTGTCGCAAGGCCCTGGGCCTTGGGTAAGCCCGCCAGATCTCGGATACCCAGTTTGAGTTCCATCTGCCCGGCCAGGGCGTCATGGAACTCGTCGGCCAATGGCGCGCTCCAGCGCGAGGTTTCGAGGATCGTCAAGGCTCCGCTGCCCTGGCGAACAACCACTTGTGGCTGATCGACCTGGACCGGTATGCGCACGGGCAGCATCTCGAACTGGAAGGCTGGCGCGGCTACATTCGTGCGCACTGTGCTATCTGTCGCCGTCGGCACCAGCGTGTAGTAGTGGGTCGGCGCCGAGCTGCAGGCCGCCAGGCCCAAGGTGGTGAAAACGGCCAGGAAGCGACGGGTCATGGTGTTCATTCCTGGTCAATGTCCCGAGAGGTGGACGGCGAGGATTGATAGCGATCGGGCTGGTTTTCTTTGAGGCGTCCACGAATCAGTGCCTCGGGATGCCGCCCCAGGAAATCGGTCAGCACCCGCACCGAGCGAGCAGTACGCTGGAGCTCTTCCATCGTCCGGCCCAACTGCTGGCGCTGCGGTGAGTCTTCGGAAAGGCTGTCATTGGCCGAGGCCACGGTTTTCCGGGTCTCGGCCAGAGTATCGCGCACTTGCGGCAAAACTTCGCCATTGACCTTTTTCAGGGTTTTCTGCAGTTCGCCGAGGCTACCATTGAGGTTTCCAGCAATCTGCTCGATCGGCAGCTTGCTGATCTTGTCGACCACGCTTTGCAATTGCTCCTGAAGTTTGTCCAGGCTGCCCGGTATCGTCGGAATCTCCAGCGGCCGTGCCGCCACGTCGAACGTCACAGGTTTCGCACCAGGGTCGAAATCCAGGGCGATGTAGAGTTGTCCGGTGAGCAGGTTGCCGTTCCGGGCCTGCGCCCTGAGCCCTCGCGAGACGAGTTCGGCCATCAATTGCGCACCTTGGGTTTCATCGTCCCCACCCCGAAGCTTCAATATTTTTTCATGGGCCTTACCCAGCCTGTTCGGGTAAATCACGGCCCCTACTAGGGTGGGGAAGTCTTTCTTGACCTCGTCATAATCCAGGTCTACCGACACCACTCGGCCAAGGGTCACCCCGTGAAAATCCACCGGTGCATTGACCACCAGGCCGCGCAGGGGCTGATCGAAACGCATGCGGAAGTAGCGCGGCTCGCCATCGGCGGGCGCCATGGCGGTGTCCTGATCCTTGAACAGCGTAAACCGCGCCCGTTCTTCAGCCTGCTGAGGATTGGGACTGTATTTGGGTTCAACAAAGGCTATCCCTCCGGCGAGAATCGAGGTCACGGACTCAGTGTTCACCTTCAGGCCGTCGGCGCTCAGGCTGATATCAACGCCACTGGCATTCCAGAAGCGCGTATCGCTCGTCACGAATTGGTCGTTTGGCGCGTGGACGAAGATCTCCACCTCGACACCTTTACCGTCCTCTGAGAGTTTGTAGGACACCACCTCGCCAACCGGAATGCGGCGGTAGTAGACGTTGGAGCCGATATCCAGCGAGCCGAGATTGTCGGTGTACAAGGTGTAACGCTTGCCCTTCTGACCGTAGGTGATGGGCGGTGGGGTCTCCAGGCCGATGAAGTCCTTTTTGCTCTTCTCCGATTCACCGGCATCGGCGCCGATGAAAGCGCCGGACAGCAGTGTACCGATCCCCGAGACACCGTTAGCGCCGATGCGCGGGCGCACTACCCAGAACCGCGAGTCATCAGTGGCAAACGACTTGGCGGAGGCGTCCAGGTCAAGGGTGGTCTCGACGTGGCTGCGATCGTCTGCCAAGGCAATCGACGTCACTTTGCCGATCACCACGTTCTTGTATTTGACCTGGGTCTTGTTGACTTCCAGCCCTTCAGCCGTCAGAAAGCTCACGGTGATCTGCGGCCCCGCCTGCCTGGCGTTATGCACCACCATCGACAACCCGATCAGCGCCGCGACAATCGGCACCAGCCACACCAGCGATACGTTGAAGCGCCGACGCTTGACCTCGGGGCTGCCTGGAACCGGCGTATCGGCAGAACTTGGGTAGTCAGGCATTTTCAACCTCTGCGTCCCAGATAAGCCGGGGATCAAAACTCATGGCGGCGAACATCGTCAGTACCACCACCAGGCCAAAGAACAGGATGCCCATCCGCGGATCGATGGTACTCAGAGAACGAAACTGCACCAGGGCAGCGATCAGGGCCACCACCAGCACATCAAGCATGGACCAGTAACCCACCACTTCGATCAACCGATAGAGTTTGGAGCGCTCACGCATGGCCCAGCGACTGCGGCGTTGACAGGTAATCAGCAGCGTACCCAGCACCAGAAACTTCATGCACGGCACCGCCACGCTGGCAATGAAGATCAACAACGCCAGGTCCCACTCGCCTGCCTGCCAGAACTCCATGATCCCGCTGAAAATGGTGTTTTCACTGCCACTGCCAAAGATGTCGGTGTACATCACCGGCATCAGGTTGGCCGGGATGTAGCAGATCATGCTGGCCAGCAGCAGTGCCCAGGTGCGGGCCAGGCTATCGGGTTTGCGTCGATGCAGCCGGGCGTCACAGCGGGAGCAGCTCGCGTCCGCCAATGGGCAGGCCTGCCCGCAGGTGTGACACAGGGCCAGATTCATTTCACTGGCATAGGGCGGCCTGCTCACGGAATAACGCCCTCCAGGTCTTGCCACAGCCGACGGATACCTTTGCCCGAAATCAGGATGATCAACACCGTCAGCATGGCCAGTGCCCACAACCCGAGTCCCGGATGCACATCGAGCATGCCGGCCAGTTTGATGATGGCCACCAGAATCCCCAGCAAACACACTTCGAGCATGCTCCAGGGACGCAATTGCTCCAGGGTTCGCATACAGATCTTGAAGCCGGGAGCCGCGCGCCCGACCAGGGCAAAACTGAGTACCCAGCACAACAAGATGATTTGCAGCATAGGCGCAAGGATGATCGCCAGTCCCGCCACGGCCGCTATTACGCTGATTTGTCCCTGTGCCAGGGCTTCCACGGACTGCCACAGCGTCGCCTGGTTACTCAGGCCTTGCAGGCTGATGGAGATCACCGGAAATGCATTGGCGAAAACGAAAAGCAGCGCCGCGCTGATGGACAGCGCGAGGAGTTGTTGAAGGCTGAGTTGGCCGCCACGGGCCAGAATGGCCGAGCAACGGACACAACGCGCAGTCTGCCCTTTGGCCAGCGGTACGGCTGTGTACACCGAATCGCAATGCTCGCAGATGATCCAGGCTGGAGAAGAGATCATAGGCTCGTCCGTGGCTTACAGAGGATTCATTCCCACGAGCCGGACAAGATCGCCAGGCTCAAGGGACAAGTTTCTTGTGGGATCAAATCATCATAGAAGCCCGGATCGAAACCGGTTGCTATTTGACGCATAAAATCAACGGTCCCGCTCCAAAGCCCCCACAGCGGACACCGGTGTTACTGGTGGTGCGCAACTCTGACCAGCGCGCCGCGTGTGTTAGTCTGAATCGATGACAGATGAAACTCGGCCGGTCAGAGAAGTACAGGGCAAACTTGGCTCGACTCACAGCGCCTTGTACGCCCCTCATTCAGCCCTCACCGGCTGCATCCGAGCCTATCTATCGCGCAGCACCCGCGAAATCGCCGCCCTGACTCCCGAGGAGCGTCGCAATCACTTCCCACCCACCTCTACCTGCGTCATCGTTTGGGTTATCCGCGGGCAGGATTCTCGCGTGCCCGACAAATGCACGTCCTTGCCCGTTGCATTTTCAGGCCCACACACGCGCCCCTCGTTCAGCGACAACGGAAACGAGGTTCATTTCTTCACGCTGCTGATCTATCCCGATGCCATACAGGCACTCACCGGCCTGGAGATCAGGCCGCACATCAACTGTTACAGCCCGTTCGCCTCACTGTTCGATTCAGACTGGCAGGACATGGCACACGCGGTACTGACGGCCCCGGATGATGGGGCGCGGGTCAGGTTGATCGAGGAATTCCTGGGGCCGCGCTGGGCGGCGGCCCAATCGGCGACAGCCACGCAGAGCCACGACTCAGTGACTACCGTGCCCTCTTACTCGGCGGCAATGGCCCGTGCACATCGCCTGGCAGACTGGTCCAGCGACGTGGCCCTGCGCGCAACCGTTCAAGGCCGAGGCCAGAGCGAACGACAGGTCGACAGGCGGATCAAGAGCTGGACCGGCCAGACGCTACGGCAACTGCGTGGCCTGGGTCGGATAGAAGAAGTGCTACTGGCGGCGAATCCAGTCGCATCGGGTGTCGCGCCAGCATGGTCCAAGCTGGCTGCTGACAGCGGTTTCTCCGATCAACCCCATCTGTGCCGAGAGTTCCGACGCTACACCGGATTCAGTCCGGATGAATTGAAACGCTGCCTGGACCATGAAAGCTTCTGGGTCTACCGCATCTGGGCTTAGGCCCCCTCCAGTTTGTCCGAAACATTCAATACGGCGCCGGATTGCACGGATATATTCGAGGTCTGTTCCACTCCGAGGCGAATCGGCCGCCCAATAAAATGACACTTCGATTTCATACCGTCTGTACATGGGTTTGTGCATTGTGCCTGGCACTAGCCCTGATCTGGATGTGGGTGCCAGAACTTCTGCTGCAAAGCTGGAATGTCGGCTACACCGAGGCAACCGGTTTGGTGGCGCGGCGCTCGGCCGCACTATTCCTGGGCATCGCCCTGATGCTGGCGCGCTTGCGCAGCGCCCCACCCTCAGTTGCCAGAACGGCGGTAGCCGATGGCTTCGCCGTGACCGGCGGCGTCCTGGCGGTGTTGGGTGTGGGGGAACTGTGGGCGGGTCATGCGGGGCCGGGTATCTTGTCGGCCGTGCTGGTGGAGCTCATTACTGCCTGGGCGCTCGCGTCCAGCGTTCGACACAAACCTGCCCCCAGGTCTGAGGAGCCGTAGCCTGCCAGGTATCACGTCCAGAGCTGACGCTGGGGCGCATCCCGGCAGGGCCGACTGACAACCGCCAGCCCTGCCGCTGATATACCGAGAGTGTTATTGGTCATCCTCACGCCGCGGCAATGGCGGCCGGTACTCATTGGCCTCTTCGGCATCGGGCGCTTGCATGGAGCTGGCGGGCATGAATACATGGGTCAGCAGCTCGCGGGCATCGACGTCGAGCACCCCAGGCACTGCGCGGACCCGATCAATGACCTGCTCGCACTGGCGATGGGTCAGCACCCGGCCACTCAACAACACCGTACCGGCATGGGTTTTCACATGGATATGCAGGCTTTGCGCGGAGTCCGCCATGGCCAGGGCGGATTTGACCCGGGCGGTGGTCCACGTGTCGTGCACGGCCATGCCCAGATCGTGGGAGTAATGCTGCAAGGAATGGTTTTTCATGGCAGAACCCTCTGTCGAGTCTTCAGACGTACTGTTCATACCCGGGGCGCGGCTGTGGAGTACGCGCCACCGCCACACAGACGCTGATTAATTATAGTGCGCTCTGCCCAAAAGCGACGGCAGGCGCCCGGCGGCACCCCATCCAACCCCTACTCGGAACGCGACTGAGCCCGGGCCCGCCGGAAGGCATGGGGCGATTCCCCCGTCCAGCGCTTGAACGCATGGATAAAGCTGGCGGATTCCGAATACCCCAACGTCTCGGCAATCTGCTCGATCTGCAGGCGCGAGCCCGTCAGCAAACGTTCGGCCATGGCCTGGCGCACTTCGTCGCACAAGCCGAGATAGGTCGCGCCCTCCTCCTGCAAGCGGCGCCGCAAGGTCCGCACCGACATGCACAAAGTGATAGCCAGCGGCCCCATCGCCGGCATGGCGGCCGGCTGCGCGGCCAGCAACTCGCGCACCCGCCCGGCCAACCCGGCGCTCTTCGGCCCGACCGGCAAACCTCGGCGACACTGGTCATGGGCGATATGCAGCGCCAGGGGATCGGCCAACGCCAGCAGGATATCCGCGTCGGCCTGGCTGAAGACCAGGGCACTTTTCGGCGCATTGAAGTGCGGCCGTACACCAGTGAATTGCTGATAGAGCGCCATATCGGCCGGCTCGGCAAAGCTGAACTCGATGGCCCGAGGGATCGCCGTGCGTCCAAGCAGATCGCTGGCGATCTTCAATCCGGCGACAAAGGAGCGCTCGACGATAAACGGGCGCAAATCCAGGGGGATATCGCTCTCTTCGCATTCGATCCGCAGGTCCGTCGCCTGGGCGTCGACCACCACGCGCACCAGGCTGGCATTCAACTCCGAGTAATACGGAATCAGTGAAAAGGCATCGCGCAACGTGGAACTGCTGACCAGGGCAAAGCCCAGCGCGGCCAGCGAAGTGAAGCGGTAGCGCGAACCCACTTCCAGGCCCAGGCCTGTGACGCACCCACAGTGCTTGAGCAGGTTACGGATCAGGCGAAATTCCTGCTCGAAGGAAACCAGATGGGTCGGGGCTTCCAGGTCCGCGGGCTCAAGTCCGGAGCCGGCAAGAAAGTCCACGGTCGACAGGCCACGTTCACCACCGACCTTGGCCATGATCACCGCGCTGCTGATGCTACGCTGTTGATTATTCACTCGCGCGTCGACTCCGCCGAAAGGAACCCAAGGTCGATCACAGTGCACTCCCTATCAATAATATGGCCGAACAGATCATGTTCACCCCAGACGCCATCTCTAGACTATTGCTAACGCAAGACCGCGCAACACTCGCCCGCTTCGATCCGGACACTAACCGTCAGCGGCGCTCTCCATTTTGCTCATTTGACCAGAAGCCTCGACCGAGATGAACACCCGCCCTCCCCGTATCCCCCGTCCGGACAGACGCCTGCCAGGCAGCGCAAAAGTGCTGGCCGGCGCACTGGCCTGCCTGGCACTGGCCGGCTGCAAGCAACCGCCGTCGATCAGCGTGGTCGGTGCGTATTTCCCGGACTGGCTGTTTTGCGCGATCGCCGGCGTCCTGCTGACCCTTCTGGTCAGGGCCGTGCTGCTCAGGACACAGCGTACCCCATGGCTACAGCCATGGGTGCTGAGCTACCCACTGCTGGCCCTGGTTTTTTCGCTGTTGAGCTGGCTGGTCTTCTTCTAACCCGGGCGTTTCCCCATGCAAACACATTCGTCATCACAGGTTCCTCGTCGACTGCTCATCGCCGCCCTCTGCATCGCCGCCCTGGGCCTGCTGCTCTGGGTGATCGCCCGGCTGGATGCGCAACCGCGCACCGACGACGCCTACGCCTATGCCGATACCGTCAATGTCACCCCGCAGGTCAGCGGGCGCATCGTCGAGTTGCCGGTGCGGGAAAACCAGCAGGTCCATCAGGGCGATGTGCTGATGCGCATCGATCCACGGCCCTACCAGGCGGCACTGGACGAGGCCAAGGCGTCGCTGGTGGAGCTGGATCGGCAGATCGGCCTGAACGAACGGCAGATCGCCGCCCAACGCTTGAACGCCGAGGCCGCCCATGCCGAAATCGAGCGGGTCCAGGCCCAGGCCAAGCAAAGCGGCGACACCCTCAGGCGCCAGGAAGCCCTGCTGTCCCACGGTTATATCTCCGCGGAAGCCATCGACCAGTCACGAACTTCCAGGCTCAGCGCCTTGTCGCAACTCAATGTCAGCCAACTGCAAGCGCGCCAGGCCAGCACCGCGGTCAGCGGCGTCGATGCCCAGGTGGCCCATCGGGCGGTGATTGAAGCGCAGATCGCCCGGGCGGCACTGAACGTCGAGTACAGCACTGTTCGCGCGCCGTTCGACGGCCGTGTGGTGGGCCTCAAGACCACCGCCGGCCAGTTCGCCTCGGCAGGCCAGTCGGTGTTCAGCCTGATCGACACCGGGCATTGGTTCGTGGTCGCGAATTTTCGCGAAACCGAGCTGAAAAACATTCGCCCGGGCGACGCCTCCACCGTCTACCTGATGAGCGATACCCGCCGGACATTCAGCGGCAATGTCGACTCGATCGGCTTTGGCGTATTTCCAGACGATGGCGGGAGTGATGTCAACGGCTTGCCCAAGGTCGCGCGGTCGATCAACTGGGTCCGGGTTTCACAACGTTTTCCGGTGCGCATCCGGGTCAATGGCTCGGACCTGCAGCCGTTTCGCCTTGGGGCGTCGGCGGTGGCGATCATCAACACCGGTAACAGCCCGACGCCCGCCTCGACGACCCCGACGCCATGAAGGGAGAAGCGCGGGGACAATCGTTATGGGACATTTTCAAGGAAGAAATGAGCGATCACCCTGGCCGAGTGAACGCGGTCCTTCGTCATCTGCTCGCCTGCACGATCGTCATCCTGATCGCCATGAGCTTGCAGGTGCCGTTGCTGTCGATCTCCCTGGTGCTGGTGTTCTTCGTGAGCCAGTCGAGCGTGGCCCTGACCCGGATGCTCGGCACGCTGTTTATCGTCAGCACCACGCTGGCCGTGGGCGTGGCTATCCTGTTGCTCAAATTCAGCTTCGACTATCCCCTGCTGCGCATCACCGGCGCCAGCCTGGTGTTTTTCGCCAGCGTGTTTTTCATGCGCACTTGTCGGCTCGGTCCGTTGTTTTTCGTGATGGCCCTGATAACCATCTATATCCAGAGCCAGGTGGACCTCAATAACGATCCCGAAGCCCTGACCCGGGCCTGCCTCTGGGCCTGGATCGCGATTGTCTATCCGACGCTGGTGACCGTGGCGGTCAACACCCTGCTGCTGCCGGCACCGCCGCCACCCGGTGAAGCGGCATCGGCCCCCAAGCCACCGCTGCTGGTGGCCGATGCCTTTGAAAACCCGGTCTATCTGCAGTTCGCCTTCAAGACCCTGCTCGCCGCGCTGGTGTGCTACCTGCTGTACACGGCGGTCGACTGGCCGGGTATCCACACCGCCATGCTTACCTGCCTGATCACGGCCATGCCGAGCCTGGAAAAAACCCTGCACAAAGGCCTGTTGCGCATCCTCGGCTGCCTGGTCGGCAGCGCCCTGGCCCTGATGTGCATGGTCTGGGTGGTGCCACAGATCGACAGCATCGTCGGCCTGTTGCTGATGAGCCTGCCGGTGCTGGGCCTGGCCGCCTGGGTCAGCGCCGGTTCGCCGCGCAGCAGCTATGCCGGGATCCAGATCGTGTTCGGCTTCGCCCTGGCGCTGCTGGCCGACTTCGCGCCGATGACCAATCTGAGCGAAATCCGCGATCGGCTGGTGGGCATATTGCTGGGGGTCATCGTGACAGCCCTGATTCATGCCGGGTTGTGGCCGGAGTCCGCGAAAGCCTGAGGCCTGCCCTCTGCGGCAGATTGCCGCTGGCCTTTGCTCGCCGTGCTCGACGTGGCAAGATCACAGCCCTCTTCCTGCCCCTGACCGGGAACCCACGTGCCCCGCACTCGAACCCAGCAGCGATTCGCAACCTGGATGGCCATGCTGGCCCTGGGTCTGCTGCTGTTCGTGCCGACGATTTCCCGTACCGTCCAGGCCCTGGAGCACCAGCCACCAAGTGGCATCGAGTGCCCCGAACATGCCATGGACATGTCCCACCCTTCGGGCGGGCACGAGCATAACGGCACCCACGAGACGCTCGACGCCTGTGGCTACTGCTCGCTGTTTCACGACAGCCCGGCCCTGCTCTGGGCCGTGGCGGTACTGCCGCCGCTGGTGCCGACCACCCCCACCCTTGTTTCCTGCAAAACACCCAGCCCGGCCTATCAATGGCCCCTGGACCTGTGTCCGCGCGGGCCGCCCCAGGCCTGATCCAGGCAGTTCCCCAACAACAAACCATCCGCTGAACACCGCGAGCGCGCTGGCGCCCGTGGTTTTTCCGCGTGTTTTGTCGCCCTGAATCACGGATCCATACCGATGCCCATGACTCCCCAGCAACGCGCCCTCCGCGCGTTGAAGCGTCCGGCCGCCCTTTTGCCGGCTGGACGCCTGTCAACCCTGAACCACGCCCTGCTCTCGGCTCTGGCCAGCGGCCTGGTGCTGCTGCCGACCGCCCTGCCGGTACACGCCGACACCCCGGCGCCGAGCACCAGCAGTGCCGACGCCAACCCCATCGTCCTCGGCAATGTCACGGTGACCGCCGACGCCCAGGTACAGCCGCTGCCCCATGCTATCGCCAGCGCCCCGGCGGTAGTGGAAAGCCGCAGCGCCGAGCAGATCCAGGACAGCGTCAACCTGATGACCTCGGCCGAGGCCCTGAAATACCTGCCGAGCCTCGAAGTGCGCGAACGCTATATCGGCGACCGCAACGGCATCGTCTCCACCCGCACCACCGGGACCGTGTCCAGCGCCCAGTCGCTGGTCTACGCCGACGACCTGCTGCTCTCCAACCTGCTGGGCAACAGCTACAGCTTCCCGCCGCGCTGGGGCCTGGTCTCGCCCGGCGAGATTTCCCGGGTCGACGTCATGTACGGGCCGTTCAGCGCGCTTTACCCGGGCAACTCCCTCGGCGGCGTGGTCACCCTGGAAACCCGCATGCCGACCCGCCCGGAATTCCACGCGGCGATCACCGGCGCGCAACAGGACTTCAAGCTCTACGGCACCCACGAGAACTACAACAGCGGCAACGTCAGCCTGGCCGGCGGCAACCGCGTCGGGCCGTTCTCGGCCTGGGTCTCCTACGACCATCTCGACGCCCAGGGCCAGCCGATGAGCTTTGCCACCTCCAGCCTCTCGAGCAGGACCGCCGCGGCCTCGGCCACCCGCGTCAGCGGCGCGCAGCAGGACACCGACCAGAACGGCAACCCGCGCCTGGTGTTCGGCGGCTACGCCATCGACCACAGCGTCCAGGACCAGGGCAAGCTCAAGCTTGGCTGGGACATCAACCCGGACGTCACCGCGATCTACACCCTGGGTTTGTGGGCCGATGAGTCCCATACCAGCGTCGACAGCTACCTGACAAACAGCGCCACCGGCCAGACCTTCTACAACGGCCCGGTGAATATCGGCGGCAAGGCCTACACGGTGTCCGGCCTCAACCCCGGCAGCACCGACGAGCTGCACATCCTCAATGCCCTGTCGGTGGGCAGCGATACCCGGGGCCCGTTCGACTGGCATGCCGCCTACAGCAACTACCAGTACCTCAACGAAGAATCGCGCTCGGCTTCCAACTATGGCCAGACCTCGGCCGGCACCCGCCAGGTGCAGGACGGCACCGGTTGGCAGACCGGCGAGCTGCGCGGGATCTGGCGGCCGCAACCGCTGTTCGGCCAGGCCCATGAAGTCACCTTCGGCTATCACATTGATGACTACCTGCTGAAGCAGGACACCTACCAGGTCAGCGACTGGCAGAACGGCAATGGCGGAGCGAAGAGCGCGGCCTCCGGCGGCGAGACCCGCACCCAGGCACTGTACCTGCAGGACGTCTGGAAACTGGCGCCGCGCTGGACCCTGACCCTCGGTGGCCGCGAGGAATACTGGCAAGCCTTCGACGGCTTCAACCTCAACACCGCGACCACCCCGGCCCAGGTCAGCTACCCCGACCAGCGTCGCCACAACTTCTCGCCCAAGGCGGCGCTGGCCTTCGACATCACTCCGGAACTGCAAACACGCTTGTCCTACGGCCGCGCGGTGCGCTACCCGACGGTGACCGAGCTGTTCCAGCAGGTCACCAGCGGCAACCAACTGGTACAGAACAACCCCAACCTCAAACCCGAGGACGTGCAATCCTACGACTGGACCACGCAGTACAGCTGGAGCCAGTACCAGATGCGCGTCTCGCTGTTCCAGGAGAATCGCCGCAACGCCCTGTTCTCGCAGACCGACACCACGGTCAGCCCCAACCTGACCCAGGTCGAGAATATCGACCGCGCACGTATCCGTGGCGTGGAAACCGCCCTCGATGCCCACGACGTCGGCCTCGACGGACTGGACCTGTCGGGCAGCATCACCTATGCCGAATCCGAGGTGCAGCAGGACAGCCTGGCGCCGGCCGCCGAAGGCAAGGAGTTCCCGCGTATCCCGCGCTGGCGCAGCCGGATCTCGGCGGTCTACCACCAGAACGCGAAGTTGACCTACGCCCTCGGCTACCGCTACTCCAGCGGCGCCTACAGCACCCTGCTGAACACCGACAGCAACCATGACACCTATGGCGGCATCAGCAGCTATAGCGTGTTCGACATCAAGGCCAGCTACAAGATCGACGCGCACCTGACGGCCTCGGCCGGCGTCGACAACCTGGGCAATGAAAAGTACTTCGTCAGCCCGCATCCCTATCAGCAGCGCACCGCCTTCCTGGGGCTCAACTATGACTATTGATCCGGCACTGCACGACGCCATTCACCAGAGCGGGAGCCTCGCCCCATGACCACGCTCACAACGGCCAACAAGCGCGCAGGGCTCTATCGGCTGATCTGGCGCTGGCATTTCTATGCCGGCCTGTTCTGCATTCCCTTTGTCCTCGCCCTGTCGCTGAGCGGTTCGATCTACCTGTTCCGTCCGCAGATCGACGCGTTGCTCGACAGCCCCTACAACCACGTCCAGGCCGATGCGTCACGGAGGCCGATCAGTGAACAGATACAAGCGGCCCTGGCGTTGGTGCCCGGCAGCGTACTCAACGCCTATCAACTGCCGGACGGCCCGACCGAGGCCGTGCAGATCCTGGTGGGTAAAGGCGATGCGTTGCAGCGGGTCTATATCGACCCGGTGACGGCCAAGGTGGTGCACCAGGTGGCGGATGACGAGCGCTTCACCCGCCAGCTGTTCCACTTGCACGGTGAATTGCTGATGGGCGGCCTGGGTTCGGCGCTGGTGGAACTGGCCGCCGGCTGGACCATTGTCATGCTGCTTTCCGGGCTCTATCTCTGGTGGCCGAAAGGCGGTCGCCTGGCCGGGGTCATCTATCCGCGACTGGGCCAACGTGGCCGGCTGTTCTGGCGTGACCTGCATGCGGTGGTCGGCTTCTGGATCTCGCTGTTCGCGGTCCTGCTGATCCTCAGCGGCCTGCCCTGGGCGACTGTCTGGGGCGGCGCCCTCAAGGAAGTGCGGCAGTGGGCCGCGAGCCACGCCGTGGAACAGGACTGGACCACCGGCCGGGCTTCGGAAATGGCCCAGCGGCGGGCGATGAACATGCCCATGACCGACGAGCACGCCAATATGCCCGGTATGCACCATGACAAACCAGTGTCCATGCCGATGACAGCCTCCGCCACTCCGGACTACAGCGCGCTGGAGCGCTTGGTGCCAATGGTCCAGGCGCTACACCTGCCGTCGCCGGTTCTGATCACCCCGCCCTCGGCACAGTCACCCAAATGGACCGCCCGCTCCGACGCTGCGAACCGCCCACAGCGGGTCAACCTGACGCTAGACCCGGTCGGCGGCACGGTGCTCAAGCGTGTCGACTTCAGCCAGCGTCCCCTGCTCGACCGTGTCATCGGCTACGGCGTGGCGGTCCACGAAGGCCAACTGTTCGGCCTGGCCAACCAGTTGCTCGGCCTGCTCACCACCTTCGGCCTGATGACCCTGTCCCTCAGCGCCCTGGTGCTCTGGTGGCGCCGACGCCCCCAGGGCGCCCTCGGCGCACCGCCGGCCCTGGCCGAAAGCCGTTATCCGGCCGTCATGCTCGGTGTGCTGGTGCTGCTCGGCCTGTACCTGCCCTTGCTCGGCGCCTCCATGCTGGTGCTCTGGCTGCTGGAGCGTTGCCTGCTGTCACGGGTCAGGCCGCTACGCAACTTCCTCGGCCTGGCCGCCGGATAAGGCCTAGGCCCGGGGCGCCAGCCAGTTGTCGGGGATCACCGCAATCACGTCGATCTCCATCAGCCATTGCGGCTGGCCAAGCCCCGAGATCACCAGGCCGGTGGAGATCGGGAACACCCCCTTGAGCCATTTGCCGACCACCTGGTACACCGGCTCGCGGTAACGCGGGTCGATGATATAGGTGGTGGTCTTGACGATATGGGAGAGGTCCGAGCCGGCCTCTTCCAGCAGTTGCTTGACGTTTTTCATCGCCTGCTCGGCCTGCGCCCCGGGGTCGCCGAGCCCCACCAGATTGCCGTCGAAATCGGTGCCGATCTGGCCGCGGACATACACCGTATTGCCCGCCCGCACGGCCTGGCACAGGTCATTGTCCAGCGACTGGTTCGGGTAGGTGTCCTTGGTGTTGAACATGCGGATACGCGTATGGGTGGGCGTGGACATTGATAACTCCTCGAAAGAAAGACAACGCCGCACAGCGCAGTGCGGCTGGCGGACATCAAGCGCTGACGGCGGACCGGGTCACTGAGGGGCTGGCAGCGGCCATATCCGCCTCACGCTGGGCGGCATCGCGATAGGTGAGGTACTGGCGCTGGATGGCAATCTGATCGGCGATGTATTTGGCATCATGCCAAACACCCCAGATAAACGACGAACCCCGGCGTGACTGCCACGGCAGCCCGAGAAAGTAGATCCCCGACTCGCTGGACACACCGCGCTGATGGCGTGGCTTGCCCTTGTCGTCGAAAGCATCGACCTTCATCCAGCTGTAATCGGTGGCAAAGCCGGTGGCCCAGATAATCGTGGTGATGCCCGCTTCGGCCAGGTCGAGTTGGAGGATCGGCCGGGTCACACACTCGGGATCCGGGAAGGTGCGACGGGCCTCCGGGTCCGGCGGCAGGTCGAGGCCGTTGCGCTCGATATAGGCGTCAGCGGCATTGAGCAGCGCGAGATAATTCTCGTCGCCCCGGTCCAGATTGACCGCCAGGTCGGCCTGGAAACTGACCACACCGTTATCAAACGACCGGGTCAGCCCCACCAGTTTCAGGCCGCGTTGGGCCAGCTCGCGGAAGTCCACCGTGCGCCCGCCGTCGGCGCCGCTGACGGCAATGGTCACGTGCTCCCTACCCGGCTTCATGGCCGCCGCATCCCATTCGCCGAGCACTCCCAGCCACCAGCAGAAATCCCGCTGGCGATAGGCCCGTGGAGGCCGGTCGTGCTGGCCCACCGAAAGGTACACGGTGCGGCCGCCGCGTTGCAGCTCATCGGCGATCTGCGTCCCCGAAGAACCGGCACCCACCACCAGCACGGCGCCCGCGGGCAATTGCTGGGGATTGCGGTACTGCGCGGAGTGGATCTGGTTGAGGCCGGGGTCCTGGGGCGCAATCGCCGGAATCACCGGGCGCTGGAACGGCCCGGTGGCCACCACCACGCGACGGGTCTGGATCACGCCCTCGGAGGTTTCCACGGTGAAGCCCGGCCGGCCACTATTGCGCTCGACCTTTTTCACTTCCACACCGGTGCGGATCGGCGCGTTGAACTTGCGGGCATAGGCCTCGAAATAATCCGCCACCCGCTCTTTCGGGGCGAAGGCATCCGGACTGAGATCATCGAACTCCAGGCCTGGAAAACGATCGTGCCAGGCCGGCCCATTGGCCACCAGCGAATCCCAGCGGCCGCTGCGCCAGGCTTCGGCAATACGATTGCGTTCGAGCACCAGGTGCGGCACGCCGAGTTTGCTCAGATGCTCGCTCATGGCCACGCCGGCCTGGCCGGCGCCCACAACAAGCGTATCGATTTCAATGATTCCAGCTGTCATGCCTGTGTCCTTCTCGAAGGCGAGTGTGCAGGCATTCTGTGCAGATACAGGGAATAGCGAAATTATGATTTTTGTCGTCGCAAGGCAGGAAAAAACTAGGCCTGGGGGGAAACCTCAGGCCAGCGCTGGAGTGGCCCCCTCCTGTTGGACCAGCATGCCGTGGCACATCAGCCCCAGGACACTGCGCATGTGCCGGGCGTGGGCCCCACGGTCCGGGGTCGGTTCAGTGGCCAGGCGGATAAAGGCGACATTGGCGTACTGGTTGAACAGTGTCGCCGCCACCTCGATATCCACGCTGTCGCGCACTTTGCCCAGGCGTTGAAAGTGCACCAGCAGCGCTTTGGTTTCCTCGATGACCGCGCTGTTCCACGGCTGCAAGGCCTGGGACAGCTCGCCGGTAAACAGTGACGGCGCCAGCTCCCGCCACAGGGAAGCGGGCATGGCCTGCAACTGATAATGGGTCATCAGCCCTTCAAGCTCGCACAAGGCCTCCAGCGGGTCGCTGTTGTCATCGAGATGGGCGCGCGCCTCGCGCATCGCCTGCTCGTCGGGGGCCTTGAGCAAGGCCACGAGAATCTCCTGCTTGCCGCCGAAATAATTCACCACCGTAGGTGCCGAGACCCCGGCCTGGTTGGCGATCTGCTCCAGGCTGGTGGCGGCGAAACCGTTGGCCTTGAACAGCAGCAGCGCGGCCTCGGCGATCACTTGCCGGCGCTGTTCCTTTTGCCGCTCTCTGAGTCCGCTCATGTAGGTCCTGAGGTGATTTTTCGTAGGTCCAAGCCTACTGAAATAGTTTTCCACCAACAAATATTTTCTTTACAAAAATATTTTTAAGTGCCAAATATTATTTAGCCACCCCACCCCAAGGAGATAATCCATGTCCGCCGAACTCGACCCCAATCGCAGCACCCGCGACTACCAGGCGTCCGATGCCGCCCACCACATCCATGCGTTCGTCGACCAGAAAGCGCTCAATGCGCAAGGCCCGCGGGTGATGGTCGGCGGCGACCGCCTGACGCTCTGGGACAATGATGGCCAGCGCTACCTGGACGGCATGTCGGGCCTGTGGTGCACCCACCTCGGTTATGGCCGCAAGGACCTGGCCGCCGCTGCCCACGCGCAGCTGGAACAACTGCCCTATTACAATATGTTCTTCCACACCACCCACCCGGCGGTGATCGAACTCTCCGAGCTGCTGTTCAGCCTGTTGCCGTCCCACTACAGCCACGCCATCTATACCAACTCCGGCTCTGAGGCTAATGAGGTGCTGATCCGCACGGTGCGCCGGTTCTGGCAGGTGATGGGCAAGCCGGAGAAAAAAGTCATGATCGGCCGCTGGAACGGCTACCACGGCTCGACCCTGGCGGCGACCGCCCTGGGCGGCATGAAATTCATGCATGAAATGGGCGGCACCATCCCGGATGTGGCGCACATCGACGAACCCTACTGGTTCGCCCACGACGGTGACCTGAGCCCGGAGGCATTCGGCCTGCGCGCGGCCCGCCAGTTGGAAGAGAAAATCCTCGAACTGGGGGCCGACAAGGTCGCCGCCTTTGTCGCCGAGCCCTTCCAGGGTGCCGGCGGCATGATCATTCCCCCCGCCACCTATTGGCCGGAAATCCAGCGCATCTGCCGTCAGTACGACGTGCTGCTGTGCGCCGACGAAGTCATCGGCGGCTTTGGCCGAACCGGCGAATGGTTCGCCCACCAGACGTTCGGCTTCGAGCCCGATACGCTGTCGATTGCCAAGGGCCTGACCTCGGGCTACATCCCCATGGGTGGCCTGATCCTGTCGCGGCGCATGGCCGAAGCCCTGGTGGAAAAAGGCGGTGTTTTCGCCCACGGGCTGACCTACTCCGGCCACCCGGTGGCGGCGGCAGTGGCCATTGCCAACTTGAAGGCCTTGCGTGATGAAGGCGTGGTGCAGCAGGTGAAAACCGACACCGGGCCTTATCTGCAGAACTGCTTGCGGGAAGTGTTCGGCGAGCATCCGCTGGTAGGCGAGATCCAGGGCGTCGGCCTGGTCGCCGCGCTGCAGTTTGCCGAAGACAAGGCCAGTCGCAAGCGCTTTGCCAACGAGAACGAGATCGCCTGGCGCTGCCGCACCCTCGGTTTCGAGGAAGGCCTGATCATCCGCTCGACCCTGGGCCGCATGATCATGGCGCCGGCCCTGATCGCCACGCGGGCGGAGCTGGACGAACTGGTGGACAAGACTCGCATCGCGGTTGATCGCACAGCCCGCGAGTACGGCCGCCTGTAACGCCCGACGCCCACTGACAAGTTTTTACTTAACCAAGCGCCATAAAAAACCTCGTTTCGCCCGCTGCCGCTGATGGACAGAATGCAGTCATACCCAATCCCCGCCCGGGCAGCCTCTGCGCAGGCTGTCCGGGGCGCGGATGGCGACTCTGGACGGAAACAGGATCACCCCACCATGACGTTTTCAATCGTCGCCCGTTGTGCCGAAACAGGCCAATTGGGCATAGCCATCAGTTCATCCAGCATTGCCGTCGGCGCCCGTTGCCCCTGGCTGCGCCCCAGCGTGGGGGCGGTCGCCACCCAGAACATCACCCTTCCCGCCCTCGGCCCGCAGGTGCTCGACCAACTGGAACTCGGGCTGTCGCCTGCGCAAGCCCTGGACAAGGCGCTGACCCGCAACGGCTACAGTCAATTCAGGCAGTTGACCGCCATCGATCACGTGGGCAACACCGCGCACTTCAGTGGCGGCGAAACCCTGGGCTGCCACAATGCGCTGTCCGGCGAGCAGTGCGTGGCCGCCGGAAACATGCTGGCGAACCCGGGTGTGATCGAAGCCCTGGTGTACACCTTCGAAACCAGCGGCGGGCAACTCGCCGATCGCCTGGTCGCCGCCATGCAAGCCGCGGTGGCGGCCGGTGGCGAAGCAGGACCCGTGCATTCGGCGGCCATGGTGGTGGTCGGCGAACTGATCTGGCCGATCATCGACCTGCGGGTCGACTGGGCGGATGAAGACCCGGTGGGCAAGCTGGCGCAACTCTGGGCCGACTACAGCCCGCAAGTGCAGGACTATATCGTCCGCGCCCTGGACCCGACCAAGGCGCCCAGCTACGGCGTGCCCGGAGATGAATAGATGAACAGCAGCCGCGATCTACTGGCCGCGCTGATCGCCTTCGACACCACCAGCCGCGAGTCCAACCTGCACTTGATCGAGTTTGTCCGCGACTACCTGGCGCGGCTGGATGTTCCTTGCCAACTGATCTTCAACGAGGCGCGCAGCAAGGCCAACCTGTTCGCCACCCTGGGCCCGGACGACCGTCCGGGCATCGTGCTCTCCGGCCATACCGACGTGGTGCCGGTGGATGCGCAACCCTGGACGGTGGCACCGTTCGAGCTGAGCGAAAAGGACGGCAAGCTCTACGGTCGCGGCACCGCCGACATGAAGGGCTATATCGCCTGTGTGCTGGCGGCCGTGCCGCAATTGCTGGCCGCGCCGTTGCGCATGCCGGTGCACATCGCCCTGTCCTATGACGAAGAAGTCGGTTGCCTGGGCGTGCGCTCGCTGCTCGCCGAACTTGAACAGCGGCCGCACAAGCCGCTGCTGTGCGTTATCGGCGAACCCACCGAACTCAAGCCGGTGCTCGGCCACAAGGGCAAGCTGGCGATGCGCTGCGATGTCCACGGCGCGGCCTGTCACTCGGCGTACGCCCCCCAGGGCGTCAATGCCATCGAATACGCCGCCGAATTGATCGGCGAACTGGGGCGTATCGGTTCACGGCTGCGCGCCCCGCACTTGCACGACCCACGCTTCGACCCACCCTTCAGCACCGTGCAGACCGGGGTGATCAGCGGCGGCAAGGCGCTCAATATCGTCCCCGCCGACTGCCGCTTTGATTTCGAAGTGCGGGCACTCCCCAACCTCGATCCCCGTGAAGTCGCCCAGCAGTTGGAGCAGTACGCCGAACAACAGGTACTGCCGAAAATGCGTGCCGTCAACGAGGCCAGCAACATCCGCTTTTCCGAACTCTCGGCCTACCCCGGACTGGCCACCGACCCGCAGAGCGAAGCGGCGCGGTTGATCGCGCAGTTCTGTGGATCGAGCGAGTTCAGCACCGTGGCCTTCGGCACCGAAGGCGGGTTGTTCGACGCCATCGGCATTCCGACGGTGGTCTGCGGCCCCGGCAGCATGGACCAGGGCCACAAGCCCGATGAGTTTGTCAGCCTTGAGCAGCTCCAGGGCTGCGATGCAATGCTCCAGCGCCTGATCCAGGCGCTGCGAAGCTGATCCCTCAGGCGTCCAGCTTGGGCGCCAAGACCTCGCGGCAATGGTCGACAAACAACTGCGCCGGCTTGGTCAGTTGCCCACGGCGCAACCAGGCGGCGGACAACCCGGAGCCGGTGACCTGCTCGGCCAACGGCACGCGTACCACCTTCTGCCCGTCGTAGGTGTAATCGGAATATGGCCGGGTGACCAGAATTGAAAAGCCGAACCCGCGCCCGACCATACCCCGGACCATTTCAATGGAAGGCGAGCTGAACAGGATATGCGGGGTCAGGCCCAGCTCCTCGAAGATGCTCACAAAGTAGGTCCGACTGGGTTGCACATCCAGCAGCACCATCGGCTCCAGCACCAGGTCGTGTAACGAGACCTTGGCCTGGTGGGCGAAACGATGCCCTTCCGGCAACAGCGCATAGGGTTGCTGCGGCGCCATCAGCGGTACGGTATCGATGGTGCTGTCCAGGTCATGTTCATAAAGAATGGCCAGATCGATACTGCCCGACGTCAGCGCCTGCACCAGTTCCTGTTGTTCGCCATCGCGAATACGGATCTCCACCCCCGGCCAGCGGTCGCGAAAGCCGGCGATCAGGCGCGGCAGATAGAGCGGCGCGACGGTTTCGAAACAGCCGATATCGATCTGCCCGGCGACCACATCGTTGTCCGCCAAGGCATTCTGCTCGAACTCGTGGGCCACCCGCAGCAGTTCCTGGGCCTTGCGGTAGAACCGTGCACCACTGGGGGTCAGCGATACGCCCTGGGCGTGATGGCGGATAAACAATTGCACGGCAAAGCTTTCTTCCAGGTGCTTGATCGCGGTCGACACCGAAGGCTGGGCGATATAGAGCTTGCGGGAGGCTTCGGCGACGCTGCCGCACTCGACAGTGGTGACGAAATATCTGAGTTGTCGCAAGTTGTAAGCGGCCATGGCTACCTCGGAAATGGCAAAGCGAATGCATCCACATCGCCCATCAAGAATCGGGCCGGGTCCTCAGAAGCTTACACGCCACCGGTAAAAACCGTACCGCGCGCACTGCCCCGACGACGTGAGCATCCAGCCGATTCTGCGGTGTTCACGAAACGCGAGAAACCATTAATTTCCTGGGGCCTGACGCTAAAAAACCTGTCCAGGCACGCGCCATTTCAGTGCACGCCTGATGAGTTTTTTTATCGATAGCGAAGACATTTTTACTCATTTCGTGGACCGCGCACTTCCCCCACTATCGGCACAACGGATCGTGGACATGGCCCATCAGAGGCTATTTTGGAGGGTGCAGTGACTGACTTGAACACGTGGCAACGCCTGGCGGGACAGCAGCGCCTGATCGATGTCGCCTGTATTGACGGGCGGGCCCATACGGCCCGGGACGGCGCCACATTCGCCGTGATCAACCCCGCCACCAACGCCTTGCTCGCGCGGGTCACGGCCTGCTCGGACGTCGATATCGACAGGGCCGTGCGGGTGGCCCGCAACAGTTTCGACAACGGGCCCTGGGCCCGGATGCAGCCCAGGGAGCGCAAGGCGATCCTGCTGCGGCTCAGCGAGTTGACCCTGGCCCACCGCGAGGAGCTGGCGTTGCTCGACTCCTTGAGCATGGGCAAACCGGTCATGGATGCCTACAACATCGATGTCCCCGGCGCGGCCCAGGTCTTTGCCTGGTACGCCGAAAGCCTCGACAAACTCTACGACCAGGTGGCGCCCACCGGCCCCGGCACCCTGGCGACCATCACCCGGGTGCCGTTGGGTGTGATCGCGGCCGTGGTGCCGTGGAATTTCCCCCTGGACATGGCGGCCTGGAAAGTCGCGCCGGCCCTCGCGGCAGGCAACAGTGTGATTCTCAAGCCCGCCGAGCAATCCCCCTTCTCCGCCCTGCGCCTGGCTGAGCTGGCGCTTGAAGCCGGTGTGCCGCCCGGGGTGTTCAATGTGGTCACCGGCCTTGGCGAACAGGCCGGGCGCGCCCTGGGCCTGCACCCGGATATCGATGCGCTGGCCTTTACCGGCTCGACCCAGGTCGGCAAATACTTCATGCAGTACGCGGCGCAATCCAACCTCAAGCAGGTCTGGCTGGAATGCGGCGGCAAGAGCCCGAACCTGGTGTTCGCCGATTGCCAGGACCTGGACCTGGCGGCGGAAAAGGCCGCCTTCGGGATTTTCTTCAACCAGGGTGAAGTCTGCTCGGCGAACTCGCGGCTGCTGGTCGAGCGCTGCATTCACGATGAGTTCGTCGAACGCCTGCAGGAAAAGACCCGCCACTGGCAACCGGGCGATCCGCTGGACCCGGCCAGCCGGATGGGTGCGATGGTCGACGCCCGGCAGGTCGCTCGGATGATGGATTACATCGGCCAAGCCAGTACCGACGGCGCCCGACGGGTAGCCGGTGGCAAGCAGGTGACGATCAACGGTTCGAACAATTTTATCCAGCCGACACTGTTCACCCAGGTCAGCCCCGAGATGCGCCTGTCCCGTGAGGAGGTCTTCGGCCCGGTGCTGGCGATCACCGCCTTCGACGATGAAGACCATGCCGTACGGATGGCCAACGAGCATATCTACGGCCTGGCCGCGTCGCTGTGGAGCGACGACCTCAACCGCGCCCATCGCGTCGCGGCCCGCTTGAATGCCGGCACCGTCTCGGTCAATACCGTGGATGCCCTGGACGTCTGCGTGCCCTTTGGCGGCGGCAAGCAGTCCGGCTTTGGCCGCGACCTGTCACTGCATTCGTTCGACAAATACACCCAGTTGAAGACCACCTGGTTTCAGTTGCGCTGAATCCCCGGTAGTCCACCACCTCGCGGGCCGGCACCGCCGCCCGCGTCAATCCATCAACCAGCAGGGAAAAGCGCATGAAGACGCACTTCGACTATGTCATCGTCGGTGCCGGCTCCTCCGGCTGTGTACTGGCGAACCGCTTGAGTGCCGACCCGAGCCTCAGCGTCTGCCTGATCGAAGCCGGCGGCCACGACAACAGCCCGCGAATCCAGACGCCGGCCGGCACCATCACCCTCTACAAGAGCAAAAAGTACAGCTGGAACTTCTTCTGCGCTCCGCAGAAGAACCTCGCCGGCCGTACCTTGCACACGCCACGGGGCAAGGCCCTCGGCGGCTCCAGCTCGATGAACAGCATGATCTATATTCGCGGCCACGCCAGCGACTATGATCGCTGGGCGCAGGCCGGCTGCCCCGGCTGGGACTGGGACAGTGTGTTGCCGTACTTCAAGAAGTCGGAGAACAACCGACTCGGCCAGGACCCGCACCGGCATGGCAGCGCCGGTGAGCTGAACGTCGAGGCCGCGCGCGATCCCAATCCGCTGTCGAAGCTGTTCGTCCAGGCCGCCGAACGCCTGGGCCTGCGCCGCAACGACGACTTCAACGGCGACCGGCTCGAAGGCTGCGGCATCTACAACCTGACGCAAAAGGATGCCCGCCGCCTCTCCAGCTACCGGGCCTTTGTCGCACCGGTGATCGATCGTCCGAACCTGACCGTGCTAACCGACTGCACCGTGCATTCGCTGATCCTTGAGCGGCGCACGGCCAAGGGCGTCAGGCTCGAAATGGCCGGCAGCCAACAGACCCTGCACGCCAACCGTGAAGTCATCCTTTGCGCGGGCGCCCTGGGCAGCCCGCAGTTGCTGCTGGCCTCCGGCATCGGCCCGGCGCAGGAACTGCAAGCCGCCGGGATCCCGGTCGAGCACGACCTGCCCGGCGTCGGCAAGAATTTGCAGGACCATCTCGACGGCCTGGTCACCGTTCGCTCCAGAAGCCCGCTGACCCTGGGCTTTTCCCTCGGCTCCCTGCCCAGCATTCTCAGCGCGCCGCTGCGCTACCTGCTGGCCAAAAAAGGCTGGCTGACCACCAACTATGTCGAGGCCGGCGGCTTTGCCCGAACGCCCCTCGCAGAGATGCTGCCGGATGTGCAGTTCCATTTCGTGCCCGGTTATCGCAGCCATCGAGGCCGGCTGTTCGAGTGGGGCCACGGTTATGCGGTCCACACCTGTGTACTGCGGCCCAAAAGCATCGGCGAGCTGCACCTGGACCGCAACGGCAAGCTGGTGATCGATTTCAACTTCCTCTCCGATCCCGCCGACGCCAAGGTGCTGATCGAAGGTTTGAAGCTGGCCCGGCGCATTCTCGCCGCCCCGCAGTTCGATGGCATTCGCGGTAAAGAGATGCTTCCCGGCGAGGCCGTACAGACCGATGAGCAGCTGCTGACCTACGTGCGCGACTACGCCTCGACGGTGTTCCACCCGGTGGGCACCTGCAAGATGGGCGTCGACCCCATGAGCGTGGTCGGCCCGGACTTGAAGGTCCATGGCCTGAAAGGGCTGCGGGTGGTCGACGCCTCGATCATGCCGACCCTGATCAGCGGCAACACCAATGCACCGTGCATCATGATCGGCGAGAAAGCCGCCGACCTGATCCTGCTGCGTGGCCCCCTGAGCGCAGCCGGCATTCGCGACAACGAGCGCCTGACCGGTTGATAGCAGCCCCCCAAGGAAAAACGCTGCCACCCGGAGCCGGGCGGCGGCGTTTTCCAGCTTGCCCACCCGCCAGAACCGCGCCGCAGAGGCTTTTCGCCGCTGCCGGCCTACCCAGTTTTTTCCTTTTTAGCGACGACATATTTACTCATTTTCCTGGCCCGCCACATCAGCCAATATCAATCTCGCCCCAACAGAGGCACAAGGTCCGTCAGAGACCCCAGGTTGTTCAGTTTTTGGCGTCTTGCCCCACTGCCCCGAGATATACCAACTAAAAAACCAACATTCCGGGAGTGCACAATGATCAAGTCTTTCGTCTCGCGCTGCATACGTCCACTGGCCTTGACCGCTATCGCAGCCGGCGTTGCCGGTGGTGCCCAGGCCGGCACCCTGTCGATCGGCCACACCACCTGGGTCGGCTACGGCACCCTGTACCTGGCCCAGGACCTGGGCTACTTCAAGGACAAGGGCCTGACCGTGGAACTGCCGACCATCGAGGAAGCTTCCATGTACATGGCCGCGCAGGCCTCGGGCAAGCTGTCCGGCTCGGCCTCGACCCTGGATGAAATCCTCAAGTATCGCCCGCAATTCTGCTTCAAGGCTGTCGCCGCGCTGGATGAAAGCCATGGCGGCGACGGCGTGCTGGTGGGCAAGGAGGTCAACAGCCTGCAGGAACTCAAGGGCAAGGCCGTGGCCGTCAATGAAGGCTCCGTCTCGCAGTTCTGGCTCAACTACCTACTGAAGAACGCCGGCATGAAGATGAGCGACCTGACCATCCAGAACATGACTGCCGACGATGCGGCCACCGCCTTTATCGCCGGCCGCGTACCCGCCGCCGTGACCTGGGAACCGCACCTGAGCACCGTGCGTGAAAAACACACCGGCAAGGTGTTGATCGACAGCAGCAGTACCCCCGGGGTGATCGTCGATGTGGTGGCCTTGAACTGCGAGGTCGTCGACAAGCAGCCGGAAGATGTCAAAGCCCTGGTCGCCGGCCTGTACAAGGCGGTGAAGTACACCCAGGAACATCCGAAGGAGGCCTACGCGATCATGGCCAAGGGCGTCGGCGGCTACCTGGCGGACCCGGCGGAACTGGCCTCGGCGGCCAAGGGCGTGCGTTTCTATGACCAGGCCATGAGCGAAGCCCTGCTGGGCAGCAATGGCAGCAAAGGTGCCGCCGAAGGCGTGCTCAAGCTGGCCAACGAAACCGCCAGCGAGTTGCAAGGCAAGCCTTACAACGTCAGCTACGCCGACCTGATCGACAATCGCTTCATCACCCCGAAATAGGAGGCGGCATGTCCAAGCGTAATTCGTGGTTGAACCGCTGCCTCACGCCCAAGACCGGCTTGCCGGTCCAGGTGGTCTGGAGCGCCAGCGGGCTGGCCTGGGTACTGCTGATCGGGCTCTGGGCCGTGCTGTCCTATGGCGGCGTGGTGCCGGCGATGTTCCTGCCCACCCCGGGCGCCGTGCTGGAGGCGGCGCTGCGCCTGAGCCGTGACGGCACCCTGGGGCCGCATGTCTGGGCCAGTGTGGAAGTGGTGATGGTCGGTTTTATCATCTCCTCGCTGGTGGCGGTGCCCATCGGCCTGCTGATGGGCAGTTTCCGGGTGGTGCAGGCGTTCCTCGAGCCGCTGGTCAACTTTATCCGCTACCTGCCGGTCACCTCGTTCGTGCCGCTGTTCATCCTGTGGATCGGCATCGGCCTGGAACAACGGGTCTCGGTGATTATCTTCGGGGTGTTTTTCCAGCAACTGGTGATGATTGCCGACGTGTCCAAGGGCGTGTCCAAGGACCTGGTCAACGCCTCCTACACCCTGGGTTCCAACCGCATGGATGCGGTCCTGCATGTGATCGCCCCGGCATCACTGCCGGGGGTGCTGGACACCCTGCGGGTGACCATGGGCTGGGCCTGGACCTACCTGGTGGTGGCCGAACTGGTGGCGGCCTCCAGCGGCCTGGGCTACCTCAGCCTCAAGGCCATGCGCGGCTTCCAGGTCGATGTGATTTTCCTGGCGATCGCTGTTATCGGCCTGTTGGGGCTGGTCACCGATCAATTGTTCAGACTTCTTCGCTTGAAGGTGGCCGCATGGGCTCAGTAACGGCAACATCCCCCCGGCTCGTCACGCCAATGAGCATCGCCCCCAGCGCCGCCCCGCGCCTGCGTGTCGACAGCGTCAGCCTGCAGTACAAGACGCCTTCGGGCGGAACCTTCACCGCCCTGGAGAAGGTCTCGTTCGAGGTGCCCGACCAGCAGTTCGCGGTCCTGGTCGGGCCTTCGGGCTGCGGTAAGTCGAGCCTGCTCTACCTGACGGCGGGGCTGGCCGAACCCACCTCGGGCGATATCTATGTCGGTGGCCAGTTGGTCGACGGCCCGGGGGCCGACCGTGGCATGGTGTTCCAGAGCTACACCCTGTTTCCCTGGTTGACGGTGCGCAAGAACATCGAGTTCGGCCTCAAGCGTCGTGGCATTGCCGCCGCGGAGCGCCGCGAGACGGTGGACTACTACCTGAATGAAGTCGGCCTGCTGAAGTTTGCCGATAACTATTCCAAGCAGCTTTCCGGGGGGATGATGCAACGGGTCGCGATAGCCCGCGCCCTGGCCAACGACCCGCAGATCCTGCTGATGGATGAGCCCTTTGGGGCGCTGGACAGCCAGACGCGCCTGCAGATGCAGCAACTGTTGCTCAAGGTCTGGGAGCACACCAAGAAGACCGTGCTGTTCGTGACCCATGATATCGACGAAGCCATCCTGCTGGGTGACCGCATCTTCGTCATGGGCGCCCGGCCGGGGCGGATCAAGGAGGTGCTGGACGTTCCAATAGGCCGGCCGAGAACCCTGGACATGGTCATGGACCCGGGGTTTATCCGGATGAAGCGGGAGATCTTTCATCTGCTGCATGATGGGCCGGAAGACCACCAGGCCGGTTAAGAATCAGGCAGGGCGCTTTTCCCGAGGATGAGAAAGCCCAATCGTAACCGATTGGGCCGAATCAATACGGTGACCGCTGTATGACGTTTTGTCAGTCAATCTGTATCTAACAGGCTCGCATCGCCCCCTCTATTATCCTGCGCACCACCCAGGTGCCTCCAGGAGCTACGCCATGCCCGAACTGTCCAACCTGCTTGCCTACGGCCTGATCTCACTCGGCATGGTGCTGACGCCCGGGCCGAACATGATCTATCTCATCTCGCGCTCGATCTGCCAGGGGCGCATGGCCGGGCTGATTTCCCTGGGCGGCGTGGCCTTGGGTTTCATCGTCTATATGTTTTGCGCCGCATTGGGCATCACCGCGCTGCTCCTGGCGGTTCCCTACGCCTATGACGTCCTGCGCCTCGGCGGCGCGCTCTACCTGCTCTACCTGGCCTGGCAGGCGGTCAAGCCCGGCGGCCGCTCGCCGTTCCAGGTGCGCGACCTGCCCAAGGACAGCCCGCGCAAACTGTTCACCATGGGCTTTGTCACCAACCTGTTGAATCCCAAAGTCGCGGTCATGTACTTGTCACTGTTGCCCCAATTCATCGACCCCGTCGGCCACGACAGCGTGCTGACGCAATCCCTTGTGCTCGGTTTTACCCAGATCGTCATCAGCGTCAGCGTCAACGCGCTGATCGCTGTGATGGCGGGTTCCATCGCGGCATTTCTCGCCAACAGGCCAGTGTGGCAGATCGTGCAACGCTGGCTGATGAGCACGGTGCTCACAGGCTTGGCCGTGCGCATGGCCGTCGAGGGGCGGCGCTAAAGCCGGCTGTTTGCGCTTGAACGCAAAAGGGCGACAGCCATCAGCCCCCCTGACCGATCAGGATATCCTCGAAGAACGCCCCCACCGCTTCGGTGGGATGGCAGAGCTGGATTTCCAGGACCCAGACCATCTCGCTCGGCACGATCTCCAGCTCGGCCAGCTTCTCCTGGCCGAACAACGCGTGGGGGAAGTCGGCGATGCGGTGTCCGGCCAGGTTTCGCTCCAGTCGCCAGCCCTTTGAGTCCGCACTGCGTTCGGCGAAATCATAGAGCTCGCGGCCGGTCAGCCCCTGGTGCCAAGCCTCGCGGGTTTCGTCGAACACCTCATGCAAGGCCTTGACGCAGGCCTGGTGCAGAGGATGCTCGCCGAAGACGAAGGTGTCGCCATAGTCGCCTTCATAACCGTCCCACACCGGGCCGAGATCGACCACGGCGATATCGGTCGCGCGTAGCTTGCGCTGCGGATCGATGCCCTGGCGTGGCGTGCGCACAGTATCGTCGCCAAAACGGATATAGGTCGGATGCCAGGTGTGGGACGCGCCCATGGCCTGCAACTGCTGATTGGCCATCTCAAGGGCCTCGGCGGTGGTCATCCCGACCTGCAGTTGGCTGGCGATCGAGGCCAGGGCGCGGACCGATTGCTCGCGGGCGGCCAGCATGCCGTCCAGGGAATAGCGCGGACCGACTTTTTCCCAGACCGGATCCAGCGGCTTGGGCGGCGACTCGGGCAGCGACACGCCGCTGGGCACAAAGGCCTCCGCGACAAAACGGTGAGCCGGCACGCCCGCCGCGAGGCAGTGCTCGCGGACATCGCGGATCATCGCGCTGTTACCGCAGGCATAGACCTGGGCATCTGCCCAAGGATGCGCCCGCTCAAAGGCAACCTGCTGCACCCGGGCCTCTGACGACAGCACCGGGTACCAGACAAACCCGGGATACTCGATGCGCGCCTGGTCCAGGAACTCGCGGTCGTAAAAGTCCCCGGGCTGCGAGCCGCCCCAGTACAACGTCACCTCGGTGCCCCGGGCCAGCGCGGTCAGCAGCAGCGGCTTGATCCCGGCGTAGCCGGTCCCCGTGGCAAACAACACCACGGGCCGAGCGTCCTCGTGCTGCCAGGTGCAGGCACCCAAAGGGCCTTCCAGCTTCAGCGTCTGACCGACGTCCAGCGTCGCCAGGATCTGCTCGGAAAAAACGCCGCCAGGGACCTGGCGGATATGAAAGACCAGTTGGCCGTGATCCTGCGCCGGGAGATTGGCAATGGAGAAACACCGACTGTCGCCATCGTCGAGGCGAAACCGGACGTACTGGCCGGCGCGAACTTCAACCGGTTCCAGGGTTTCCGGCATCAGCACCAGCTCGGTGATATCGGAGCTCAGTGCACGCTTGCCCAGGACCCGTACGGGGATTTCCAGCTTGGGCGTGTCCAGCGACCAGCCGGGGATTTCCAGGCGCATATCGGCGCAGGCATGGCTCTGGCACAACAACATTTCATCGGCGGCCAGCGGATAGGAAGGTGCCGGAGCGTCCGCAGCCAGGACCTTGTCACGGTACTGCCCCGCCACGACCTTGACCTTGCACGAGCCGCACGCCCCGCGACGACAGGAGAACGGCACCGACAGGCCACTGGCGAGCATGGCGTCGAGCAACAACTCGTCACCGGCTTCGAAGGTTTTGCCCGAGGGCGACAACTCAATGACATGGCGTGCGTTCATAAGGACCTCAGGGGTGAATGTGCGCCAATTGTTGCGTTAGACTAGGACCATTAAAACCTCCAGTTTTGGATAGTTCAGATGGTCCAGATGCGTAAATGGCGACCCTTGCTCAACCTGGAGGGAGGCGAGACTCAAGCGTCCTACCGCAAGATTGTCGAAGGCCTGGTGACCGCGATTGTCGACGGACGCCTCACGCCCGGGACCTTGCTGCCCGGGACGCGGGAAATGGCGCGCTTGCTCGACGTCAACCGCAAGACCGTGATCCTGGCCTACGAGGAAGCCATGACCAAGGGCTGGCTGGTCAGCGAACCGCGCCGGGGCACCTTCGTCAACGCGCAACTGGCCCCCACGGCCACGGCCCGCAGCGCCCCGCCCTCCTTCGCGCTGGAACTGCGGGCGCAACCCGCCGTGCCGTATTTCACCCCGGGCCAGCCGGCGACGGCACTGCAACAGCAGCCTGGCGCGCTGTTCTTCGACAACGGCGCCTGTGACCACCGTTTGCTGCCGCAAGCCGTCCTGCATCGTTATTACCGCAACGCGCTGCGCAAGAGTTTCGTGTCCAATACCGTGCGTCACGGCAGCGACGGGACCAGTCATGCGCTGCGCCGGGCCCTGGCCGAGATGCTGCGCAATAATCGCGGCCTGGCCGTCGAGGCCGAGCATATCTGCCTGACCCAGGGCGTGCAGATGTCACTGTACCTGACCGCCAGCGCGCTGCTGGAACCCGGTGACGTGGTGCTGGTGGAGCGCCTGAGCTATCCGCCGGCGTGGGAGATCTTCCGTAAACTGGGCGCACGCCTGGTGACCGTGGACCTGGACAGCGAAGGCTGCCGGGTCGATCAGATCGACGCGCTGTGCCGGCTGCACCAGGTGCGGATGATCTATCTCACGCCCCATCACCAATTCCCCACCACCGTCAGCCTGCATGCCGGGCGTCGGCAACAACTGTTGGCCTTGGCCAAGCGCCATGATTTCTGCGTGATCGAGGAAGACTACGACTACGAGTATCACTTTGACGGTCGCCCCTATCTGCCCCTGGCCAGCGACAGCACCCAGCGCCATGTGATTTATATCGGCTCGCTGTCCAAGTCCCTGGGCTCGACCTTCCGCTGCAGCTATGTGGTCGCGCCCGGCAATGTGATCGAGGTGCTTAACCGCAACGCCGCGCTGACCCTGGGCCACGGCGACGCGGTGTCGCAGCAGATGCTGGCGGACCTGATCAATGACGGTGAACTGAAAAAGCACCTGCGCCGGGTCTCGAAGGAATACCGCCAGCGTCGGGCAATCCTCCACCGTTGCCTGGTGGAGGGCTTTGGCGAGCGCATTTCGGTGCAGGAGCCTGAAGGCGGCCTGGCACTGTGGGTGCGTTTCGCGGACGACATAAACGTCTGCCAACTGGTGGAGAAAGCCCTGGAGTTCGACCTGGTGGTGCGTAACGGCCGCCAGTTCTCGCCCATGGATCAGCCGGAGAATGCACTGCGCCTGGGCTTTGCTTCGCTCAATCGTGATGAAATACAGCAGGCTACGCAGCGTTTGGCGCAGGCGGCGAAAGCCATCGCCTGAAGGTTTGCCAACATCAGCTCAACGCGTCGAGAGAACCCCAATGGCAGCCTTCTTTTCCTGGGAAGCCGGTGCATTAACTGGCGCGAAGCGTTGTGCGGACTCCTTGGGGCTCCCCCCATGCGGCGCACGAAGGCTTTCCTCGGGCGACGGGGCGTTCGAACTGGCTTTCAGTCGTCGGATATCCCAACCCTATCACCGACTTTCACTCGAGCCAGATCCTGCCGCAGCGACGTTACCTTTTCAATGCCGTTCAATTGCTCAAACTCTCGTTGAGCCTCTTCCCAGAGAGGAGCAGCCCTTTTGAACAAGCTCAAACCTTCCTCGGTTAGCGCTACAAGGCGACTTCTACCGTCCGATGGCGAAGGACGGATCGAGATCAATCCCTCGCGCTCCAGAAAGCCGGCCATTTTTCCCATCGCCGTGCGCTCGATATCGAGCCGCTCAGCCAGGGTATTGATTGCAGCACTCCCCAGCTCATAGAGAGCGGCCAAGGTAAGGTATTGGGTGATCCGCAACCCCGATGGCTCAAGGTGCGCATCGTAGAAACGAGAGATCTGCCGGCTCGCCTTCCTTATTGCGGAACAATTGCACTGGGCGATCCCTAGCGGTTGGTTGACCGGCAGCATCTCTATATTTCCTCTCTAGCACAGATGATTACTTACGACCTGGACGTACGGCTCATGCATAGACGTCCCGGTATTTTTCGATGAAAGCCTGCACGGACAACGCGGGCGTACCGGTGACCTTCTCCACCACATCGTTCACACCCGCGAAGACGCCCTCTCGGTAGTCCTGAGCGACTTCAACCAGATGCTGTACCAAGGCTGGCGGAAACTTGTACTCCTGCGTCATTTTACGCTCGAACGCCTCGATCGATGCCGGTGCGTACTCGATTTTCGCGCCAAGCACCTCGCTCATGGCCGCTGCGATCTCGGTTTGATTCATCTCGACCGGGCCGTGAAGGCTGTAGATCTTACCCTCGTGTCCCGCCGGGTTGGCCAGGATATGGGCGATCACCCGCCCTTGGTCGTCAGTCGCGATTGGCGCGTGACGACCATTCTCGAAGGGAAACTCGATTTTTTTCTTGGCCCAGATCTCCTTGGCGAAGTGAGGGTACACGAGCCAGTCCGCAAAGAACGTGGGGCGCAGGTGCGTTGTGGGCACGCCCGACCAGTCGAAGACACGTTCGGAGATCCAGTGATCCTGTGCCAAATGACTCCTGGACTCACGCCGTGCGGAAATCTGCGACATGTTCACGATCGCCTTGACTCCAGCTTCCTTCGCTGCCTGGGCAAAATACGCTGCACCTTCGACAATTCCGGACGCCAGCGGATAAAGGAAATAGGCCGAGCGGATTCCCTCCATCGCCGCGCGGATAGCATCGATATCGGTGAAATCACCAATCGCAACTTCAACCCCGCGCTCGCGCAGGACCGCAGCCCTCTCATCGTGCGAGCGCACGTAAGCTCGCACGCGCTTGCCCATCTTGAGCAGCTCATCGATGGCCGCCCCACCCGTACGCCCGGTTGCACCGCTTACAAGAATTTCGGCTTCGCTCATGATCGTGGTCCTCTCAATTAATAGAAGCATATGCTCCTATATGATTAAAAATAAGAGCACATGCCCCTATGCACTTAAATTAAGAGCATATGCTCTTACTGTCAACCCACTCCAATGACCGTTCGGCGGGTTGCGCCGTAAAGACAAGGCGCTGGCTGAAACCGAGGCTGTTCAGGCGGACGCCCGAACGACCACGGCACGGCACAGGCCGCGCAATGCGCTGAGCGAGGTCGAACGACAAGCGATCATGGAGCTGTGCAACAGCCCGGGCTACGCCGTCACGTGGCCGACCGCGAGTAACAGCCGCCAGTTCGCGCCCACGGATCAACCGGAGAATGCATTACGCCTGGGTTTTGCCTCACTGGATCGCGATGAAATCCGCGAGGCCACACGGCGTTTGGCGCAGGCGGCCCAAGCCATCGCCGGCTAGATGCCGTGCCCACTGGCTTGACCGTCCGCACCATCGCCAAGGAACAGCCAGAAGATTTCGTATACCATCGGCACAACCCATTGCGAACGATCAGAACCGTGGCCCTACCAAAACTCAACGCTCCCGACCTCGGCAACTCGCCTTCGACGTCGGAAATCATCACCCGCCATCTGCGCGACGCCATCGTCGCCGGGCATTTCGCCGAGGATGAGCCGATTCGCCAGGACGATATCGCCCGGCAGTTCAACGTCAGCAAGATTCCGGTGCGCGAAGCCCTCAAGCGCCTGGAAGCCGAAGGCCTGGTGATGTTCCAGCGCAATCGTGGGGCGATGGTCACGCGGGTGTCGGATGCGGAACTGGCGCAGATGTTCGAAGTGCGCATGCTGCTGGAAGACAAGGCGCTGCGCCTGGCGATTCCGAACATGACCGAAGAAACCTTCGCCCGTGCCGAACGCATCTGCCAGGAATTTATCGGTGAAGATGACGTCGGTCGCTGGGCCGAACTCAACTGGGAGTTGCACGCCTGCCTCTACGAACCGGCGCAACGGCCGTTTCTGGTCAGCCTGATCCGCTCGGTCAACGACAAGCTGGAACGCTACCTGCGCATGCAGATGAGCCTTTCCGCCGGCAAGGAACGCGCCGACCACGAACACCGGGAGATTCTCGCGGCCTGTCGCGCCGGTGATGTGGATCGCGCGGTGACGCTGCTCGACGAGCATATCGCCGGCGTCTGCAAGACCCTGTTCGAGCACCTGCCCCATAGCCATTGACGGCATCGCGCACTGTGCTGATTTCGTCATCGGCACAGGCTAAAACCCTCAAGCCGCCGCCCCCCTCTGCAGGCCACTCTGTCCGTCACTTATCGGAACGGACGTGGCCCTCCCATGAAACGCATCAGCGTGATCGACTCCCACACCGGCGGCGAACCTACCCGCCTGGTGATCGCCGGTTTTCCTGACCTGGGCAACGGCAGCATGGCCGTGCGCCGGCAGCGGCTGGCCGAACAGCACGATCAGTGGCGCGCGGCCTGCGTCCTCGAACCACGGGGCAGCGATGTGCTGGTCGGCGCCCTGCTCTGTGAGCCGGTGGACCCGAGCGCCTGTGCCGGGGTGATTTTCTTCAACAACACCGGTTACCTCGGCATGTGCGGCCACGGCACCATCGGCCTGGTGGCCTCCCTGGCGCACCTGGGCAGGATCGGCCCCGGCACCCACAGCATCGAGACACCGGTGGGCACGGTGCAGGCGACCTTGCATGACGACCATTCGGTGAGCGTGCGCAACGTCCCGGCCTATCGTTACCAGAAAGCCCTGGCGCTGGAGGTGCCGGGTATCGGGGAGGTGGTTGGTGATATCGCCTGGGGCGGCAACTGGTTCTTCCTGATTGCCGAGCATGGCCTGGATATCGCCGGCGACAATCTCGAGGCCCTGACCGCCTATACCTTCGCCGTCCAGCAAGCCCTGGAGGCCCAGGGTATTCGCGGTGAGGATGGCGGGCTGATCGATCATATCGAGCTGTTCGCTGATGACGCCCACGCCGACAGCCGCAACTTCGTCCTCTGTCCCGGCAAGGCTTACGACCGCTCCCCTTGCGGCACGGGCACCAGCGCCAAACTGGCGTGCCTGGCGGCCGACGACAAGTTGCAACCGGGGCAGATCTGGCGTCAGGCCAGTGTGATCGGCAGCGAGTTCGAGGGTTCCTACGAGCATCAGGGCGAGCGCATTGTGCCGACCATTCGTGGCCGCGCCTTTATCAGCGCCGAGGCCAGCCTGATCCTCGAACAGGACGACCCATTCGCCTGGGGCATTCGCCCGTGAACGAGGGCCGGGTGGCCGATGTGATCGTGATCGGCGCCGGTATCATCGGCGCCGCCTGTGCCCAGGCGCTGGCCCGGCGTGGCTTGCAGGTCCTGGTGCTCGACGCCGGCCTGCCCGGGGCGACGGCGGCGGGCATGGGCCACTTGCTGGTGCTCGACGACAATCCGGCCGAACTGGCCCTCAGCCAATACTCCCTGCAACGCTGGCGCGAAACGGCCCCGACGCTACCCGACGGTTGCGCCTACCGCAGCAACGGCACCCTGTGGCTGGCGGCCAATGCCGAAGAAATGGCCGTCGCCCAGGCTAAACACCTGAACTTGCAGGCCCAGGGCGTGGCCTGCGAGTTGATCGGCGGCAACGCCTTGCGCCAGTGCGAACCCGAATTGCGCGAAGGCCTGGAAGGCGGGCTGCTGATCAATGGCGACGGCATTCTCTATGCCCCGGCGACCGCCCGTTGGATGCTCGAAAGCGCCCATATCCGCCAGCGTCGGGCGCGGGTCAGTGAAGTCGACGGCAACCGTGTGCGCCTCGACGACGGTCACTGGCTGCAGGCCGATGCGGTGATCCTGGCCAACGGCGTCCAGGCCAGCGAACTGTGCCCGGAATTGCCGATCGTGCCGAAAAAGGGCCACTTGCTGATCACCGACCGTTACCCCGGAAAAGTCACCCGCACCCTGGTGGAACTCGGTTACGTCACCAGCGCCCACAATGCCAGCGGCCCTTCGGCGGCGTGCAATATCCAGCCGCGTCCCACCGGGCAATTGTTTATCGGCGCCTCACGGCAATTCGGCACCACCGACCCGCAGGTCGAAGGCTGGATGCTCGCCAAAATGCTCAAGCGCGCCATCGAGTACATGCCCGGGCTGGCGCAACTCAATGGCATCCGCGCCTGGACCGGCTTTCGCGCCGCCAGCCCCGACGGTTTGCCGCTGGTGGGCCAGCACCCGCAACGCCAGGGCTTGTGGCTGGCCGTCGGTCACGAAGGCCTGGGGGTGACAACGGCACCCGGCACCGCCGACCTGCTGGTGGCGCAATTGTTCGATGAAGCGCCGCCGCTGGCCGCACTGCCTTATCTGCCGCAACGTTTTCTCGGGGAGCCGGTTTATGCCTGAATTACTGCTGGACGGCCACGTCCTGAAGGTTGCCGAAGGGACCAGCGTCGCCGCCGCCTTGGCGCTCGGCGGCGACGGTTGCAGCCGCACATCGGTCAGCGGCCAACGCCGCGCGCCCCTGTGCGGCATGGGCATTTGCCAGGAATGCCGGGTGAACATCGACGGTCGCCGTCGTCTGGCCTGCCAGACGCTGTGCCGTGACGGCATGCGCGTGGAGACTCAAGCATGAGCGAATACGCCGATCTGCTGATTATCGGTGCCGGCCCCGCCGGTATGGCCGCCGCCCTCGCCGCGGCGCCCAGCGGCGCACGCATCGTCATCCTCGACGACAACCCGCTGCCGGGCGGGCAGATCTGGCGCGACGGACCTCAGGCCACGTTGCCGAAGCAGGCCCACCGTCTGCGCGAGCAACTGGAGAACCACAGCAATATCCAACGCCATGCCAGCACCCGGGTGATTGCCTGCGCCGGTCCGAAACAGCTGCTGGTCGAAGACGATGAACGCGGCTGGGTGATTGCCTACGACAAACTGATCCTGTGTACCGGCGCGCGCGAATTGCTGCTGCCCTTCCCCGGCTGGACCCTGCCCGGCGTCACCGGTGTGGGCGGACTCCAGGCGTTGATCAAGGGCGGATTGCCGGTGCGGGAAGAGCGTCTGGTGATCGCCGGCAGCGGCCCCTTGCTGCTGGCCAGCGCCGCGACCGCCAGGCACAACGGCGCCCGGGTGCTGCGTATCGCCGAGCAGGCGAGCACAAGCGCCGTCGCCGGTTTCGCCGCGCAACTGCCGCGCTGGCCGGACAAACTGCTGCAATCGTTCAGCCTGTTCGACCACCATTATCGAACCAACAGCCATGTGCTCGCCGCCCTGGGCACGGATCGCCTGGAAGGCGTGCGCCTGCAACAGCAGGGAAAAATCGTCGAGCTGGCCTGTGATCGACTGGCCTGCGGTTTCGGCCTGATCCCCAACACCCAGCTCGGCCAGGCCCTGGGCTACGCCCTCGATGGCCAGGCCCTGGCGGTCGATACCTGGCAAGCCGGCAGCCGCGCCGATCATTACGCGGCGGGCGAATGCACCGGTTTCGGTGGCAGTGAGCTGGCCCTGCTCGAGGGCGCGATTGCCGGGCATGCGGCGGTCGGTGAACGTGCGCAGGCCCAGACGTTGTGGCCGTTGCGGGCACGCTGGCAGGGCTTTGCCAAGGTCTTGAACCACACTTTCCGCCTCAAGCCGACACTCAAGTCACTGGCCCAACCCGACACCCTGGTGTGCCGCTGCGAAGATGTACCCTACTCCGCACTGGCAACACACCTCGACTGGCGCGAAGCCAAACTGGCCACTCGCTGCGGCATGGGCGCCTGCCAGGGCCGGGTCTGCGGCGGTGCCGCGCAACACCTGTTCGGCTGGCAACCCTCGGCACCGCGCCCGCCCTTCAGCCCGGCGCGGATCGAGACCTTGTTGTGCCTGGACGACGCGCCACCGGCCTGAATGCCGGCCCGGGGCTTCCGGGCCCGGCGCCGAGCCTCTATGATCCAGAAGATCGCCCCCAGGCTTCCAGCACCATGTATGCCTCGCTCAGCCACTTCAAACCCTGCGATCTGCCGACCCTGTTAAGCAGCTTGCAGCCGATTGCGCCGCTGCTCGATACCTTGTCGGACGTGGTGTTTTTCATCAAGGACAGCGAGGCCCGCTACGCCTTCGTCAACCAGACCCTGGCCCGGCGCTGCGGCTTCAAGGAGAGCGCCGAGCTGCTCGGGCGCACCGCCGACATGGTCTTTCCGGAACGCTTCGGCCCGCTGTACACCGCGCAGGATCGGCGGGTGCTGTCCAGCGGTCGCGAGCTGGCCGACCAACTCGAACTGCACCTCTATTACGGCAACCAGCCGATCTGGTGCCTGACCCACAAACTCGCGCTACTGGATACCCAAGGCCATATCGTCGGCCTGGCCGGGATTTCCCGGGATCTGCAACTGCCGCAATCCAGTCACCCGGCCTTCCCGAAACTCGCGGCGGTGGATGCCCATATCCGCAGCCACTTCGCCCGGCCCATCAGCCTGGCCGAACTGACGGCGATTGCCGGGTTCTCGGTGGCGCAACTGGAGCGCCACTGCAAACGGGTGTTCCAGCTCACTCCACGGCAGATGATTCACAAGGCGCGCCTGGAAGAGTCCTCGCGGCTGTTGCTGGACACTGACCTGCCGATCACCGAGATCGCCCTGCGCTGCGGTTACACCGACCACAGCGCTTTCAGCCGCCAGTTCCGCGCCCTGACCAGCCTGGCGCCCAGCCAGTACCGCGACAGCCGTCGCTGAGCCTCCCATCCCCTTGAAACCCACAACACTGTTGTGTGGTGTCACTGTGGGAGCGGAGCTTGCCCGCGAAGAGGCCCTTGAGACCGCCAAAAGCTTCGCGGGCAAGCTCCGCTCCCACAATGACCGAGTCGGCACTGGCTGAAGGCGGTGTTCCTTTAAAGGGCGCGGTCGCGAAAACATGCTCCCTTCTGTAACACCCTCTCACCCCCTATCGGCGAACGCCTGAGTCCTGGCCCCCCCCCCGTAACCCCTCTAACCCGAGGACCCACGAAGAATTCATGTCCTGAGATTGAAACAGGCACAGTCATTGCTAATCTAATATCGTATACGAAATTCCTAATACGACAGCCAACACCACTCACCGATAACGAGGTCTCCATGAAAAATCCCGTTTTTGCCGCAGCGCTCAGTGTGGTTCTCAGTTCGTCCTTTATCGCCACGGCCCAGGCCGACAAGCTCGACGACATCATCGGTTCGGGCAAGCTGCGTTGCGCCGTGACCCTGGATTTCCCGCCGATGGGTTCCCGCGATGAGAGCAACAAGCCGGTGGGTTTCGACGTCGACTACTGCAACGACCTGGCAAAAGTCCTCGGGGTCGATGCCGAGATCGTCGAGACGCCGTTCCCGGATCGGATCCCGGCACTGGTCTCGGGCCGTGCCGACGTGATCGTCGCCTCCACCTCCGACACCCTCGAGCGGGCCAAGACCGTCGGCCTGTCCCTGCCCTACTTCGCCTTCCAGATGGTGGTCCTGACCCGCACCGACACCGGCATCAGCAAATACGAAGACCTCAAGGGCAAGCCGGTCGGCAACACCAGCGGCACCTTTGAAGCCCTCGCCCTGGAAAAAGACCAGAAGAGCTGGGGCACCGGCAGCTTCCGCGCCTACCAATCGCAGAACGACACCATCCTGGCCGTCGCCCAGGGCCATATCGACGCCACCGTCGTCACCAACACCGTGGCAGCCGCTACGCTCAAATCAGGCAAATACAAGAACCTGAAGGTCGCCGGCAACGCGCCGTACGTGATCGACTACGTCTCGCTGGGGGCCAAGCGCAACGAGTACGGCCTGATCAACTACCTCAACCTGTTTATCAACCAACAGGTGCGTACCGGACGTTACAAGGAGCTGTTCGTCAAATGGGTCGGGACCGAGATTCCGCCGACCGACCTGACCGTGCCCCACGTCTACTACTGAGGAAACCTGAATGCCCAGCACGCCCACTTCCCTGCCAGGACGCAGCCTGGTTGAAGGAGCCGCCCAAGGCCCCTTGCTGTTCGCCGACGTCGGCCTGAGTTTCTGGGGCGGAGTCGATCCGTTCAGTGGCGAGGTGATCGACCGCCATCACCCCTTGAGTGGTGAGCACCTGGCCGGCCGCGTGCTGGCGTTGCCCAGCGGCCGCGGTTCCTGTACCGGCAGCAGCGTCATGATGGAGTTGATCAGCAATGGTCATGCGCCGGCAGCGCTGGTATTGGCCGAACCGGATGAAATCCTGACTCTCGGCGTGCTGGTGGCCCAGGTGATTTTCGAGCGTTCCCTGCCGGTGCTGTGCATCGGCCGGGAGGCCTTTTCCGCCTTGCGCGGCCAGGCCTTTGCCCGGGTAGAAGGCAGCCGCCTGACGCTCTTCGACGAGACACCCGCCGATCACTGGCAGGCACCGACCACACCGGTGCAGGCACAACCTGCGGCAAACCGCGTCGCCCTCAGCGAACACGACCTCGCCCTGCTGGACGGCCAATACGGCAAGGCCGCCCAGGTGGCCATGCAGATCATCCTGCAAATGGCCGAACTGCAAGGTGCACCCGCCTTGCTGGACGTGACCCAGGCGCATATCGACGGCTGCATCTATACGGGCCCGGCGAGCCTGCGCTTTGCCGAACAACTGGTGCAATGGGGCGCGCGCGTTCGCGTCCCGACCACCCTCAATTCCATTTCCGTGGACCAGCGCCGCTGGCGCGAGTTGGGCGTCGATCCGGCTCTCGGCGTACCCGCCAGTGCCCTGGGCGATGCCTATATGGCGATGGGCGCGCAGCTCAGCTTCACCTGTGCGCCCTACTTGCTCGACAGCGCACCGAAGGCCGGCGAACAGATCGTCTGGGCCGAATCCAACGCCGTGGTCTACGCCAACAGCGTGCTCGGCGCCCGCACCCAGAAGTACCCGGACTACCTGGATATCTGCATTGCCCTGACCGGTCGCGCGCCGTTGATCGGCTGCCATCTGGACGCCCAGCGCAAGGCCCGGCTGCAAATCGAACTGCCCGCCCTGGGTGAGTTGGACGACTCGTTCTATCCATTGCTCGGTTATCACATCGGTGCCCTGTCCGGCAGCCGGATTCCCCTGGTGCTCGGGTTGGAACAGCGCCAACCAAGCCTCGACGACCTGAAAGCCTTCGGCGCGGCCTTCGCCACCACGTCCGCGGCGCCGCTGTTTCATATTGCCGGGGTGACCCCGGAAGCGCTCGATCCGACCCAGGTGCTGGAACCGGGTGTTGTGCTGCCGGTGGAAAAAATCCGTCTGCCAGACCTGCTGCTGAGCTGGCGTGAACTCAACAGTGCCCGCGACCCGCGTGTGGAGGTGGTGTCCCTGGGCAACCCGCATTTTTCCCTCAGCGAATTTGCCCATCTGGCCCGTCTCTGCCGGGGTCGGCACAAGCACCCCGACGTGGTCCTGGCCATCACCTGCGGGCGTGCGGTACTGGAACAGGCCCGCGCCGCCGGGCATATCGCGGCGATCGAAGCCTTCGGCGCAACCCTGGTCACCGACACCTGCTGGTGCATGCTTGGCGAACCGGTGATCCCGCCGGCCGCCACCACCTTGATGACCAACTCGGGCAAGTACGCCCACTACGCCCCTGGCCTGGTGGGGCGCAAGGTGCACTTCGCCAGCCTGGCCGAATGCGTCGACGCCGCCTGCACCGCCAACGCCAGCGGGCGCTTGCCGGCCTGGCTGGCACCGGCCGTCCCACAGGAGACTCCCGCGCATGTTTGACTACACCTTCCAATGGCGCGCGGCCCTGCGCGCCTTGCCGGATATGCTCGCCGGGGCCGTCGTCACCTTCGAGACCGCCGCCCTGTCGATGATCTTCGGCGTGCTGATCGCCCTGGCCCTGACGGTGATGCGCGAAACCAGGAATCCGTTGCTGCGTGGCATCGGTAACGGCTGGGTATCGATTGCCCGCAACACCCCGTCGCTGTTCCAGATCTACATCCTCTACTTCGGCCTCGGCTCGCTGGACCTGCATGTCAGTTCATGGTTCGCCCTGCTGGCCGGGATCACCTTCAACAACGCCGGTTATCTCGCGGAAAACTTTCGCGGCGGCCTCAAGGCGGTGCCCGATACCCAAGTGCGCGCCGCACGGTCACTGGGCATGAGCGCCTTCCAGGCCTACCGGATGATCATCGTCCCGCAGCTGCTGCGCATCGTCTTCTATCCGCTGAGCAATCAGATGGTCTGGGCGGTGCTGATGACCTCCCTGGGGGTGGTGGTCGGCCTGAACAATGACCTCACCGGGGTGACCCAGGAGTACAACGTCAAGACCTTCCGCACCTTCGAGTTCTTTGCCATTGCAGCGGTGCTGTATTACCTGATTGCCAAGGCGATCGTCGCGGCAGCCCGGCTGATGGCCTGGCGACTGTTCCGCTACTGAGGAGGTGACCATGTTTTCCACCAGTTTTTCCTGGAATGACCTGCTGTTCCTGCTCAACGGCGCCTGGGTCACCCTGCAACTGACCTTCTGGGCGATCCTCCTCGGCTCTGCCGCCGGGCTGCTGTTCGGCTTGTTGCGGGCGCTGTTGCCCCGCGCCAGCCTGCCCCTGGCCTGGGTGCTGGACGCGTTTCGCAGCGTGCCGTTGCTGATCCAGTTCGTCCTGTTCAACTCACTGAAAAGCATCGTCGGCCTGAATATCAGCGCCTTCAGCGTCGGCTGCATCGTGCTCGGGGTCTACACCGCCGCGTACTTCACCGAGATCGTCCGCGGTGGCGTGCTCTCGGTGCCCCTGACCCTGCGCCGGGCCAGTCGCTCCCTGGGTCTGAGCTTCCTGCAGGACCTGCGCTGGATCGTCCTGCCGATGGCCACGCGGGTGGCCTTCCCCGGCTGGCTGAACCTGGTGCTCGGGGTGATGAAAGACACCGCGCTGGTGATGTGGATCGGCATCGTCGAACTGCTGCGCGCCTCGCAAACCATCGTCACGCGCATCCAGGAACCGCTGCTGGTGCTGTGCATCGCGGGCCTTATCTACTACGTCATGAGCCTGGTGGTCGCTCGCCTCGGCGCTCGTCTGGAAAGAAGGTGGCAAGAAAATGATTGAGATCGACAACGTACACAAATCCTTCGGCGACCTGGAAGTGGTCAAGGGCGTCAGCCTGACGGTGAACAAGGGCGAGGTGGTGTCGATCATCGGCGGCTCAGGCTCCGGCAAGTCGACCCTGCTGATGTGCATCAACGGCCTGGAATCGATTCACAAGGGCAGCGTGCGCGTCGACGGTATCGAGGTCCACGACAAGGCCACCGACCTCAACCGCCTGCGGCAGAAGATCGGCATTGTGTTCCAGCAGTGGAACGCCTTCCCGCACCTCACCGTGCTGGAAAACGTGATGCTGGCGCCGCGCAAGGTGCTCGGTAAAAGCAAGCAGGAGGCCGAGGAGCTGGCGGTCCGGCAACTGACCCACGTGGGCCTGAGCGACAAGCTCAAGACCTTCCCCGGCAAGCTCTCCGGCGGCCAGCAACAGCGCATGGCGATTGCCCGGGCCCTGGCCATGTCGCCGGACTACATGCTGTTCGACGAGGCCACCTCGGCCCTCGACCCGCAGTTGGTGGGCGAGGTGCTGGACACCATGCGCATGCTTGCCGAAGACGGCATGACCATGGTCCTGGTGACCCATGAAATCCGCTTTGCCCGCGATGTGTCCGATCGCGTGGCGTTCTTTCGCAACGGCCTGGTGCACGAGATCGGCGCGCCCGACCAGGTCATCGGCAATCCCGTGCAGCCGGAAACGGCGGCGTTCCTCAAGTCCGTGAAATAAACATGATCCCTGAATAAAACACGCTCCTGTAGGAGCCAGCTTGCTGGCGATGAATGTCGCCACACCGCGATCAGTCTGATGCCACGCGTTATCGTTGACGACCATCGCCAGCAAGCTGGCTCCTACAAGGTCCGCGAACAGTCAAAGGAGGAGTTTGCAATGCGTTCTTCAAAAATCGTCCACGTGGTCAGCTGCCACGCCGAAGGTGAAGTCGGCGATGTGATTGTCGGCGGCGTAGCCCCGCCGCCCGGGGCCACCGTGTGGGAACAGTCGCGCTGGATCGCCCGGGATGAAACCCTGCGCAACTTCGTCCTCAACGAACCCCGTGGCGGGGTGTTCCGCCACGTCAACCTGCTGGTGCCGGCCAAGGACCCGCGGGCGCAGATGGCCTGGATCATCATGGAGCCGGCGGATACCCCGCCGATGTCCGGGTCCAACTCGTTGTGCGTGGCCACCGTGCTGCTCGACAGCGGCATCCTGCCGATGACCGAACCCCAGACCCGACTGGTGCTCGAAGCGCCAGGCGGATTGATCGAAGCCGTGGCCGAGTGCAGGGACGGCAAGGTCCAGCGGGTGGAAATCAAGAACGTGCCGTCGTTCGCCGACCGCCTCGACGCCTGGATCGAAGTCGAGGGCCTGGGTTCGATCCAGGTCGACACCGCCTATGGCGGCGACAGCTTCGCCATTGTCGATGCCCAGCGCCTGGGGTTTGCCATCCGTCCCGATGAAGCCAGGGACATGGTCGAGACCGGCCTGAAGATCACCCGCGCCGCCAACGAACAACTGGGCTTCGTCCACCCGCTGAACCCGGACTGGTCGCATATCTCCTTCTGCCAGATCGCCGCGCCGGTGGTCTACGAGAACGGCGTCGCCACCGGGGCCAACGCCGTGGTGATCCGCCCTGGCAAGATTGACCGCTCGCCCTGTGGCACCGGTTGCTCGGCGCGCATGGCGGTGTTGCAGGCCAAGGGCGTGCTGCAGGTCGGCGAGCGTTTTATCGGGCGTTCGATCATCGGTTCGGAGTTCCACTGCCGCATCGACTCCCTGACCGAACTGGCCGGGCGCGCAGCGATCTACCCGTGCCTATCCGGGCGGGCCTGGATCACCGGCACCCACCAGTTGCTGCTCGACCCCGCCGATCCCTGGCCACAAGGCTACCGGTTGTCGGACACCTGGCCCGGTGCCTGAGCGCCAACGCCACCGCTAGACGGCTGATAGAGAAAAACCGGGATGCCCTGACGGCGTCCGACGAAAAAACACTGGTCTAATTTTTTCACTTAAAATATCGTATACGAAATACGTTAATCCACTGGAGAGCATCATGAGCAAACGCATCAATTGGAGCGGCGTCTTCCCGGCGGTCACCACTCAATTCAACGACGACTTCACCATCAACCTGGAAAAGACCCACCAAGTGATTTCCAACGTCATCCGTGACGGCGTCTCGGGCCTGGTGGTGTGCGGTTCGGTGGGGGAAAACACCTCCCTGACCGCCGAAGAGAAAATCGCCGTGACCGAAGTCGCGGTGGATGCCTCCCGTGGCCGCGTGCCGGTGATCTGCGGCGTGGCCGAGTTCACCAGCGTGCAAGCCGCCAAGGTGGCCAACGCGGTACGTAAGGTCGGCGTTGATGGCGTGATGCTGATGCCGGCGCTGGTCTACGGCTCCAAGCCCTTCGAGACCGCCGAGCACTACCGCTACGTGGCCAAGAACGCCGACGTACCGTTGATGGTCTACAACAACCCGCCGATCTACAAAAACGACGTGACCCCGGACATCCTGATTTCCCTGGCCGACTGCGACAACGTGGTGTGCTTCAAGGATTCCTCCGGCGACACCCGGCGTTTTATCGACGTGCGCAATGAAGTCGGCGACCGTTTTGTGCTGTTCGCAGGCTTGGACGATGTGGTGCTGGAAAGTATCGCGGTGGGGGCCGAGGGCTGGGTCTCGGGTATGTCCAACGTGTTCCCGATCGAAGGCGAAACCATCTTCCGCCTGGCCAAGGCCGGGCGCTTTGCCGAAGCCATGCCGATCTACGAATGGCTGATGCCGATTCTGCACCTCGACGCCCGTGCCGACCTGGTGCAGTGCATCAAGTTGTGCGAAGCCATCGCCGGTCGCGGCAGCGCCCTGACCCGTCCGCCACGCCTGGCCTTGCCGGAAGCCGACCGTGTGTTCGTCGAGCAGATCATGGCCAAGGCAATGGCCAATCGTCCGTCATTGCCGGACGTGGGTCTCTGAGTTGTCCTGACAGGAGTTTTCCATGTCCGAGATCATCGGCCACAACTACATCGGCGGTGCGCGTAGCGCCGCCGGAACCGTCACCCTGCACAGCCATGATGCCAGTAGCGGCGAGGCCCTGCCCTTCGTCTTCACCCAGGCCACGGCTGCTGAAGTAGATGCCGCCGCCCAGGCTGCTGCATCTGCCTACCCGGCCTTTCGTGCGCTGTCAGCCAACCGGCGTGCGGAGTTTCTCGAAGCCATCGCCGCGCAACTGGACGCCCTGGATGATGACTTCATTACCCTGGTCACCCGCGAGACCGCCCTGCCCACCGGCCGTATCCAGGGCGAACGCGCCCGCACCAGCGGCCAGATGCGCCTGTTCGCGCAAGTCCTGCGCCGGGGTGATTTCTACGGCGCGCGCATCGACCGCGCATTGCCCGAACGCCAGCCACTACCAAGGGTCGACCTGCGCCAGTACCGGATCGGCGTCGGCCCGGTCGCGGTGTTCGGCGCGAGCAATTTCCCCCTGGCGTTCTCCACCGCCGGCGGCGATACCGCGGCCGCGTTGGCTGCGGGCTGCCCGGTGGTGTTCAAGGCCCACAGTGGGCATATGGCGACGGCGGAACAGGTGGCCGATGCAATCATCCGCGCCGCCGAGCAAACCGATATGCCCAAGGGTGTGTTCAATATGATCTACGGCGCCGGGGTCGGTGAAGCCCTGGTCAAGCACCCGGCGATTCAGGCCGTCGGTTTCACCGGCTCACTGACCGGGGGACGCGCGCTCTGCGATATGGCCGCCGCACGGCCGCAGCCGATTCCGGTGTTCGCCGAAATGAGCAGTATCAATCCGGTGCTGGTGTTGCCCGAAGCCTTGCAATTGCGCGGCGAAAAGATCGCCAGTGAACTGGTGGCTTCAGTAGTGCAAGGTTGCGGTCAGTTCTGTACCAACCCGGGCCTGGTGATCGGCATCGCCTCGCCAAGGTTCACGGCGTTCACCGCGCTGCTCAGTGCCTTGATGAACGAACAACCGGCGCAAACCATGCTCAATGCCGGCACGCTGCGCAGCTACGGTAACGGTGTGCAGGCCCTGCTCGATCATTCAGGTGTCAGCCATCTGGCCGGTAAACCACAGCAGGGCAATCAGGCGCAGCCGCAACTGTTCAAGGCCGATGTCCGTCTGCTGCTCAATGGCGATCCGCTGTTACAGGAAGAGGTCTTCGGCCCGACCACGGTCATCATTGAAGTGGCCGACAACGCCGAGCTGCAACAGGCGCTACAGGGCTTGCACGGTCAACTCACGGCCACTCTGATTGCCGAGGCCGGCGATCTGCAACGCTACGGCGAGGTGCTGCCGCTGCTGGAGCAAAAGGTCGGGCGGATGTTGTTCAACGGCTATCCGACCGGTGTCGAAGTGGGTGATGCCATGGTTCATGGCGGGCCCTATCCGGCCACCTCCGATGCCCGGGGCACGTCGGTCGGCAGCCTGGCCATCGAGCGTTTCCTGCGCCCGGTGTGCTACCAGAACTGCCCGGATGCCTTGTTGCCCGAAGCGCTGCAAAACGCCAACCCGCTGGGCATCAATCGCCTGGTCGATGGCCACAGCCAGCGCACACCGCTGTAAAAACCGGGCACCATCGGCTGGATCGATGGTGCCCTGATTCATTCAGGCCAGCAGCGCTTTCAGATCGTTGTACAGCGCCTCGGGAATCTGCACCCCTTCAACCAGACTGCGCGCACGTGCCTCATAACGCCGTTGCGACGGCAAGCGTGCGCCCTGCCCCACAATGCTTTCGAACACGGCTTCGGCACGGGCCAGATGCTGCTCGGTGGCCGCGCCGAGAAAGCGCTGCGGATCGAAGGCGATAAGCAGTTCGCCATGGTACGGCGATGACTTGCTGCCGGCGTCATAGGCCAGGGATTCGGCACTGGTCAGGTCACCGATCAACGGCCCGGCGATCAACTCCACCATAGCCGCCAACGCCGAGCCCTTGTGCCCGCCGAACGTCAGCATCGCGCCGCTATCGAGCACCACATTGGCATCGGTACTCGGCTGCCCTTGGGCGTCCACTCCCCAGCCTTCGGGAATGGCCTTGCCGGCACGCCGATGCAGCTCGATCTCGCCACGGGCAATCGCGCTGGTGGCGAAATCGAAGACAAAGGGATTGTTGCCGGCACGCGGCCAACCGAAGGCGATGGGATTGGTGCCGAACACCGGCTGACTCCCACCGGCCGGTGCGACCCAGGCATGGCTGGGCGTACAGGCCAGCGCGACCAGGCCGGCAGCGGTCAGTTGCTCGATCTCGACCCAGAGCGCGGAGAAATGCACACAGCGATTGATCGCCAGGGCCGCGATCCCGTTGGCCCGGGTTTTCTCTTGCAGCAGCGGCAGGCCCGCCTGGAACGCCAACTGCGAGAAACCACCCGCTGCATCGACACGCACAATGGACGGCGCCTGATCGATGACCTGCGGCTCGGCATCGGCGGCCACCTTGCCGTTCCTCAGGGAGTTCACGCAGCCCAGTATCCGGTACAGGCCATGGGAAGCGCAGCCATCGCGCTCGCCGGCAATCACCGTGTCGGTCACCGCCTGGGCATGGGCGAGGTTGAAACCGTTGTGCAACAGGATCGATTCGGCCAGCTCGCGAGCTTCAGCCAGGGACAGTCGGATCATAATCAGCTCCTTGAACAGACTGTCCAGACTGGTCCATTCCAGAGCTTGCGGCTTGATCGCTTTAGGCCGGGACGATGACGAATTCGGCACACCCTGGTGGCTCGACATGGGCCGTATTGCCCGCCCATCGAAACATTCTGTAACCCCCTCGATTTGGCAGGCGCGGCGCCAGCACGTTCAATGAGCGTTTTCTGCAAGGAGCAGGCTATGCCTACCGAACAAATCATTCTGATGGCCATCTTTGGCATTGTTGTCATTGCCTGGGGTATCAGGCTGGACATGAAGAACCACAAGAAGGAAAAAGCCGCGCGGCAGGCCCAGGGCAATAACGGGGCTTGATCGGGTGATCGGCGTCTCCTCTGGCCGGTCTCCCCTGCTCAAAAAACAAAGCCCAGCATCAAGCCGGGCTTTTTTTATGGTGTTGGCCTCAGCCTTTTGGAGGCGCCTTGAGGCTATCCAATCGACCGCTTTCCAGCAAAGCCTTGTACTTCAACGCATCCGCTTCACTGTGATAAACGCCGACCAGCACATCGCCCTGGTAGACATCCCACATCCGGACGCCCGCGTTATTGGCGTCATGGGACATGTGATCCTCATCGCGTTCTTTGACGGTAATGACCATTGGCACATCCTCTGGGTTGAGGCAGGTAAGATATTTTTTACTCCTGTTGCTTCCAAGATTCCATACTCAATACCTTGGAAACGGGGGCCGCTTTACTGTCTCGCGAACTCAGCCATTTGGGTGGTTGCCCACTGCTGACGATAGCTGATTGGAGGGAGATGCGCCCTCCAGCAAGGCATCCACCACCGCACGCGCCACCTCCACCGAATGCAGCATGCCCCAGAACAACGCCCGCTCGACCGGGTTGGTGTGCAGGCTGATTTCGTCGCCGTTGAGTTCCGCCGTTTCGAGCAGATTGGAAACGTAGACCAGGGCGTCCTGGGCGGTGATGCCGGGTTGGATGGCGAATAGCGTGGGTTTGTAGGGGGCTTCGGGGGTGACGGGTTTGGAGCTGGTGAATGCCAGGGTGTCGAGCAAACGGGGGGTGTTTGCCGGGGCTGGCTCGGACTCGTTGAATGGCGTATCAGAGAGTTTGCGCAGGTACATAGCCCTATCGGCAGTGCTGAGGGCTTTGCGAGCGAAGGGCGGATCGGGAGTGATTTTCTTAGCCATGGAGATACTCCTATTCACTAAAGGAGCCCGCCACATTTCGTTACCAAGCGAAGGGGTGGCGAACTGTACGCAGGTTGGTAAACCGGTGAATAGGAACCGGCAGGCCGAAGCCTCCTGCGCACAGCCCGCCATAACGCGAACACAAAAAAACCGCTCTCGCGGCGCTGTGCGCCTACTCAAATCCGGGTTACCAAGCCCGATCGCTGAATTTGCAGCGACACCTGAACATTAGCCCCGACGTTTGGCGCAAGCAATATTCTCCCATGCCTGAAACGTGTGGGAAATATGAGTTTTTTTGGAAGGCTATTTCGCGTGTCTTGCGGACTGTCGCCAGTTGGTGCTGAACGCATGGCACACATACTGGCCTGGGCTGCATACCACATGGATGGCAACCCGATCCCAATAGGCGGCTCTTTCTATGAGGACTGGCCTCCTGACGCAGCCGAAACAAGGTAGTATTCGCCTGCTTTCGGCCAACTGCGGACATTCATGAAGTAGGGAAAACTATGGCAACTGAGCGCGTCTATAGCTACTTTGACTATGACGGAGAGGTCGAACTGCCGGAAGAAGGAGTGGCAAATTTCGGAGGCGCGCCACACTACTTTTGGCTCCGTGAAGGCAGTTCAACACCTGAACATGGAATTTATGACCTTGCGCCCATCGATGTCATCCTACTGGACAAGGTCGTAGAGGCAGAAGCGATCTGGCACGCATGGGACTTGGACTACCACGCAGGGAGAGTGGAACTGGATAGCCATCCAATGCGCTCCGGCGTCAATCTTCATTTCGCGAGTCTCATGCGCGAAATCTCAGCAGCCGCGTCGCGGCTTCGCGCAGACGCGTTTCGGCGCGGTGCGACATTCAGGTCGACCCAAGCGTATCTAGTCCATGCGAGTCAGTTCCAAGGCAAGCGGTGGCCTGTACCAGGCCTTCACTCAGCGACTCTTGAAGTGAGCTGGCTGAACGCCTAGGTTTGATTGCGAACGCGGTTGCACGACCGTTTTTCGGCGAAGCGAACTTCCGCTTCGGGTCGGTCAGCGACGGCCTGACTTCAACCGTCGCTAATCGGCCGATTCTGTTGAAAAAGTCGGTCTCGGTTTTCACAACACGCAGGCGGGAATGGGCCTACGGTAGTCAGCCAGCTTCAATCGAAGGCAGGCCCTACTTTTTAAATCGTATTGACCAAAGCGCTGGTGGATGATGCTGAATTAGGGATGATGCACATCAGCCAGCCGCCACAAACCTCCGCCTGGTCACGAACAGCCCCGCGCCCACCGGCACGGCAAGGACCGACATCAATCCCATGTCAAAGCCCAGCAACTGGGCCTGGCTCACGGCAATGCAGCCGATTGCGCCAGCCACCACCAGCGTCACCCCTAGCCACTTGCGCAGCGGGTACGGCTTAAGAAACCGATCAAGTAGAACGGCCAGCGCCACGACGATGATCGTCTGGGTAATTTCGGACATGTGCAGCCCCACTCAGGTCTTGATGATCAGGGATTCGGAAGAGCGCTGTGGGCCAATCCCACCATTGACCTGCGCCTGGATGCTGACGATTACGTCGCCTGCATGGTAGGTGGGCAGAGCGTCATTGACGTACGAGCGCACACCCGCCGTTACAACAGTACCTGCGGCGAAACTGCCTACAGGCCCAGCTAAACCGCCCACAGTACCGGCAGCGCCACCGAAGGCGGAGGCGGCCAGGTTGGCGAGTTTGGTGCGTTGGGCATCTAGGGCGTCGGCCTGTTGTCGGGTCAGCGGCTTGGAGATACCGATCATCATCACGCACGGCAGGTTCTTGGCCTGCATCTTGTCGTATACCTCTACGACCTTGCTGTTGACCTGATAGTGGGCGCTTTTCGCTTCGCCAAAATGAAGCTCGCGCAGGCGGCCGCGCTCGCTGTCGGTGAGGGTGATCTGCGAGATGCTAAAAACGATCCCCTGCGGGGTCATGTATTGGAAAGTCCCTTCGACCTTCATTGCACGCATCCTTTCGAGCAAAAGGGGGGATTCTCTACAAACAGCACCCAAGATACAAACCACTACTTTGCTGGCAGATCGCGGTCTGATGGAAGAAAACCTGCAATTGATCTGCGGCCTCGCACTGCCTGAATGCCAAATCGCCCGCCAGAAGCTGCAACGCTCTCCCCCGCCCACTCACCGTGCGCAACTAACAGTGGCCTATGATCCAGATCGAACCTGCACACCCAATTCGGGTAGTTGCCAGCCAGCGGCGCTGGTAGGCCTTGGCCGTCAGTCGAGCATGTGCTGATGGTATGAAATTGAGTGATTTGCGCGGCGTCTCACAGTGACTTAATTCTGCAGCTTGTAGAATAATAAACTTCCCAAACTCCAGTAGAAAGCTTCAAGTGGTTGGTGTTAACGAGTTCAGCTTGTACCACGTCTTTTTGCACCACAATGACATCAGAATGCCCGTGGCAATCGACACCAGTGGTATGCTTGAAGCAACGCCCAGTGTTGGAAACACCAACAGTATTTGCGAGTCGTTACCGCCGAGCATCATCGAAGCCCCAATCCCCATCAAAATACCTGCCAACAAATGAACACCAGCCTTTGATGGGGCAAAGGCCTCGAAACGGAACGTTTTCCTGTACAGGGTAAAACTCAGCATGCCTGCCAGTAACATAACAAACACCGCAATACGCCGGGCGCTGATTGCCATATCGGCTTGCCAGAACATCTGCGAAACGTTGTAAAAGAACACACTAGGTGTCCATAACGGCTCGAACGTATAGAGCGCACTCGTCAATGCACCGAGCAGCATACTGGAGAGCACCAGGTGTTTATTACCATGCACGGCGACCAAAAATATCAGCACCAGCGCCACTACACCGATCAACAGCCAGTAATGACGGCTGGAAATTTCCGGCATCAGAAGGGTTTTCTGTTCGGGCATCATGTGCAGGTAATACCAGAGCACGATCCCCAGCACCCAGCCGATCATCGTGAACAGTTTATTGAAATTGCCGCTGGCAAATCTGGTCAGTGTGCCGACGCTGCAACCGTTGTTCAGTACCGATGCCACCCCGAACAACAAGCCTCCCGCAATCAGTAAAGGATAGGAAATACCAGGCGAGTACAGCGGCAGGCTGACCTCAGAGAAACGATAGAGCGGGGCCAGCATCAACCCGAACAATCCACACGATGTCAGTGCCACAAACAACGTCGGGCGACCAGCCAGCAATTGTTCGCACGCTTTGACAAGACACATACCCATTCGCTGCGAAACCCAGCCGATCAGGAACGCTAATACCAACGCCATCAGTAAAGAGAAAAGCATGTTCGTGCGCCACTGCTGATTTGGATGGACCGGGCCTCAGTAGGCATTAGCGTAGCTCTCGATCAGGCGACCTGTGTATCTGACACGAAAAAGTGGGACCGGGCGTGCCAGAAGCCGTCAGATGCGGAATGTCATGTTCCTGATCTGAGGTTCTGGCGGTCACTCAGGGATGGACCGCCATGCGAGCAGCCTGGCAGAACTGGTTTATTTGGAACGTCTTACCAATTTGAACCGCCAACAGACAGATCAGCGTCGGCCGGGTCGTTGACGCTCACTGCGCCAGTATTACCGTCGTGGCTGATGTACGGGCAGTTTCCTGTTGGTGGAACTGGAAAATTCTGGTCGTTGCTGTAGTCAAATATCCTGCTTTGTCCAAGGTGGTCCGTAATTCTCCAGGTTCCCTTAATCACGCCTTCGTCGGACGTGTACTGGATTTGCGCCGTAGAGTTCGGTGGTAAAATCCATGGCCCGTTTTGAGACTGACCCGAGCCGTCGCCGGAGAACCAAACGTTACCAAATTGATTACCTGCACTGCCATCGGTCACGATTTCAAATGTCCAGCTTGCATCAGATTGGTTGTAGATATGGCGGTCTGTCATGTTAGTTCCTTCTTGGGGGCGGGATCAGTTGACCACTACACGCATCACTGAGGTTCATTGCTTCCATAATGCCGTTTGGCCACCCGAGAGCTTAGCAGCACGTGCGTAGGGGGGCTCTATCTTCGTTCACGCCTCCGGTAGCGGCGTCTCTCATATGGCATGGGCGAGCCGCATCTGAAGACAAGAACGGCATCATTGGGGAGCCTGCAGAATTCAGAAAAATAACAAATCCCCCCCTTAGACATTGACTGATCGTTAAGACCCACAAGCAGCACAGGGCAAAAAGCCTGAGAGACTGAGTGCTTTGTCGTTGATCAGTTGGCATCACTCAACGAATTTTTAACGATGCTATTGTCAGCAAGTACGGTTCTGAAAAATCCAACCGTACTTCCCAAAATAGACGCTCCTACCCTTTTGCTATATAAAAAAGCATTACCCACGTCATGCCAATAGTAGAACAAGCAGCCCCCATCAAGACACTGGCGATCTTTCTTATGCCCGCAAAGCCGCTAGTTGAAATAAGCTTTGCTATCAGACCTACACTTCCCCCCACCGCTACAACCTGACGAAAATGGTCTATGGACATCGTCAGGGGATCATATTGCTTACGCAAGAAAAAGCCCGCAAAAACAATCCCAAGAATCACTGACAGCAAGATATATTTCCCGCCGAGTACTGATTTTTTCTCATCCATCTGTGCCCGTCCCAAACCTCTAGTCAGATCATCAACCCACCCCCTTCCTGGCCGCCCTGCTCCTCGGCATAGGGAAAAGTGGGACATATTTATTTTACGCAGAATCCGACCTCGGCTAACCGCAGCCTCACCACAGGGGGACTTCAACCAAAAGCTGATGTCCAGGGCAAAAAATAAATCCGCCACCTTTTCACCGGAACTATTTGACCTAGGCAGCGCCAGGCGGCCATGGCTTTGGATCGGACCTGTCAGGCGGATCATAGAGTTCCTGCTCCCATGCTTCGAACGCAGGCGAGGCTTTGTAGGAGGGATCACAATATTCGCGAATGTATTGCGCGGCTCGAAATTCTGCGTATTTGGCGTTTGTCGGAGCCCCGTACTCGTCAAGTTCTAGAACATTGACAAAAATTGCGTACGCGGTCTCCAGCATGCTCGGCTCCTCCGTCATGCATACCCGGTAGTCAACACCCTCAAGTAGCGGAAGCCCTACTGTGCCGTTCGCGATCCAGAAGCTAAATGTTCTCAGCGCGCCGGAAAACTGCGGACTCAATCTCTTTGGGTAAAGCATGCTGGTTGTTGCTCCAAATCAGCTCAATCTGCATTCTCGGGTTTCACCGTCTGGCAGACAAGCCTCTAGGCCACTTATTGATATCTGAGATGGCGCACCGATCACCACAGACAGCAATCGGCCAAAGCTGGTCGCTCAGGAGTCACTCAAACACAGGGCGAAGAAAGCTTCGCTCATAGCTCAGAATGAACTTCAATTCGGTCGCCTATCCCATTCCAAAGCACCAATATCACTGAACAGACGCTGAATGACGAGTTGAATTCATGCCCAGCAAGAGGCCACCTGGTTGCTCCGTGTAGTCAATGTCACTAGGCTGCGCTGGCCCTCTCAGCGGGCAACTTTGACTTCAAGGGAAGCGTACATGGATCGATTTCTCCGCTTTCACCCCAGGCTGGTACAGCTGGAGCTCTACTGCGTCATCTTTCCGATGATGTGCATTTATACTTATTTTTCCTTCCGCTACGTTCCCCTAATTGCACTATTTGCCTTAGGCTCAGTGTCACTATTGATACTGTTGCTCATCCCGTTGTTCCTGTGGTGGGGGTTGCTCGGGCTGGTTCGTCTGTTCAAACACTTCAGAGATGCGCAGGTCCGGGTTGGCCGGAATACCTGGCTGGGTATCGCCGGCAGTCTCGTTGCCATTTTGTCGATGGTGTTGTGGAAGACAACCGACTGGCAAAGGCTGATGTGGTTGGGAGTTGGCTTACCGTATCTTGCGGTGGTCGCGCACTGGACGTGGCTTTATTGGAAAAAATACCGGCAATCCATCGCAGCAATTAAAGGCTTTCGCTGGGTAGTTGTAGCTGCGCTGCTTGTGACATGTTTTTATGCAGCCACCGCGCCACTAGATATCAATCTTGGCCGGCTTTGAGCGCCGCGCCAGCGGTTAGGAATCTATTTCGTACAAAGCCTGGGAAAACCGTACCAGGGATACGCACGCCCAGACTAAAAAGCCCGCGAACAAGGATGCGTCAGGGGAGTGTCAATTCGCGGATATGGAGTCCAACTCAGCAATCGCGCCGCCGGCTATTAGATGCAATTTCTCGCTCAACCTTCATGACCACCACCATTGAGTCCCAAACCCGGCGTTTTCACTTCAGAGATGTATCACTCATCCGCCCAATTTGCTGGCAAGCATTTCCCGCACTGCACCGACCAAATGAGCCTCGCCAGCACGCGCAGGTAACAGGCTGAACTCAACATCGGGCAAAGGCGGTAACGGGAAGGCTGGCCGGCAAATCTCTGCGCCCATCGGCACCGCCGAGGTATTCAGGCAAGCGACGCCCAGCCCTGCCATCAGTGCTGATTGCAGCCCTGCCACTCCGGACGCGGAATGGGCAATCACATACGGCACGTTGTGTGCCTCCAGCGTCTCTCGGGTGAGGCGTTGGAGGCTGCATCCCTGTGGCAGCACCAAAAGTGGCAACGCGTTATCTTCTTCGTTCCTCGGCTCAAACCCCGAAGCAGATACCCAATGCAATGCTTCCCGACGCACCGGGATGCCCTCGGGAAGGCTGCGGCCGTCGAGTATGCGCATTGAAAGGCCGATATCGAAGTCACCCGTATCTGCCCCGCTTTCTATTTGCAGACTCTTTCGCACCGACACATGCAGTCGAAGGCGTGGATAGTTCAGGCGCAGTTGCTTCAACAACTCGGCAATCGAGCCAGGCAAAAAGTAGTCGGTGATCGCCAGTCTCAATTCGCCGGCAAACGTCACTCCGCGCACGTTTTCAAGGGCGCGATCACTCAAGGCCAGCAGTTCTCGTGCATGCACCATCAGGCGCTCCCCGGCCGGCGTAGGCCGGACACCCTTTTTTCCCCGTTCCAGCAGCGTTACCCCGGTGAACGCTTCGAGCTTGCGCAATTGCTCGCTCAACGCTGATTGCGACCGACACAGGTGCGGCGCGGCCTCCGATAGGCTGCCGGATTCCATGGCAACGGTAAAAGATCGCAAGAGATCAAGGTCAAAGGGGCGCATGCTCATCCTGCTGTTTTCCCGATAGATAGATCCATATCTTCCGGCTTTTCAGCAACAACGCAACTTCTTACTCTGCGCTGGACATTCATTACCCGCAAAGGAGTTCAACATGCCCGGTATAACACTCAAGATTTCTGGCGAGCCGAACCTTGAACTGGTCCACAGCATCGTCCCCAAACTCACCACTCTGACCTGTGAATTACTGGAAAAGCGACCGGAACAGACCCTGGTGATGGTGCAGTTCCTGCCTCATGAACAGTGGTTTATCGACAGCCGTTCGCTGGCCGAACAAGGACGCAACTCGTTCCGCCTGGAAGTCACTATCACGGATGAAACCAATACCAAGGCCCAGAAAGCGCGCTACCACCATGAGGCTTTCGAATTGCTGGCCAAAGAAATAGGCAATGTTCACCCTCACTCAAACATCCATGTGATCGACTGCCGTGCCAGTGCCTACGGCTATGGTGGTTTGAGCCAGGAGTACAGACTCCACCACCCTTGACCCCCGGTTCATCGTGACCGGCGCTGTTCGAGCTTACATAGGTATCGATACCTGCCTGATGACTTCAGTGGGATGACCTCCATGGGTCGGGAGCAGCCGGTCACGACAGGACCGCTATCGACTCTTTGTCGTCGGTAATGCTTCCCGGAAGCTGTCGTTCAACGCCGAGCTAACAGGCCGCAACCTAGGCCGCGCGGCGGCAGTCTTCGGTTGCGGTCCGGGTTGAGGGAAGGGTCAGACCTCAGTTGGCCGCCCATGATGATGTGGACTTTGGCTTACACCTCCGTCGCCGACGGCCAGCCGACCCGTGCCGCACTACGAAGATTGGACTGGACGACCAAGCGGTGAAACGGGGCAATAAGAAAAATATAGAGACGACCCAAGCGATTGTGGCAATGAACAACGGTCGACAGGGTCAAGTGACGTTTAGCGCCCGGTGACGACTGACCGGAACACAGAACAGAGAGCCTGAAGTCCAGGTGCTTGTCGTCTTCACCAAGAACAACTTCAGTTGGACTTGTGCTGTAGAGCTTGAAGATGCCGAGTCGGCCCGCTCCGCTCTGCGCATCCAGTGAGGCGAGATGCTTGGCTGTCTTGAGGCCGAAACCGGCTACGAGCGCGTCTCGAACCTTCAGGAGCCTGCTGACCCAAGGCGATTGGTGAGCGAAGATGAACCTCGCCAACAATTCGGGATTGGTTGACGCTCCGGTGGGCAGCTCGATCGAGTAAGCGTCGGCGAGATTCATCGATGCGTAGGCTTTGGCAATCGCCGACTCCGGAGGAAGCGACACAGAGGTTGTGTGATGGTGTTCGGTTGACATGTAAGCGGCCTATGGTTCGTTTCTGAGGTCTAACGCCGAGCTGACCGGCACGCTGGCGTGACGGCCCCCCGTTTCACCCCATATTCAACGCCTTGGAAACGGGGGGCGCCTTATTGGCTGGCGACCTCAACCATTCGGAGGGTTGCACGACGCTGACGATAGCTGATGGGAGGGAGACGCGCCCTCCAGCAAGGCATCCACCACCGCACGCGCCACCTCCACCGAATGCAGCATGCCCCAGAACAACGCCCGTTCGACCGGGTTGGTGTGCAGGCTGATTTCGTCGCCGTTGAGTTCCGCGGTTTCGAGCAGATTGGAAACGTAGACCAGGGCGTCCTGGGCGGTGATGCCGGGTTGGATGGCGAATAGCGTGGGTTTGTAGGAGGCTTCGGGGGTGACGGGCTTGGAGCTGGTGAATGCGAGGGTATCGAGCAAACGCGGCGTGCTGGCCGGGGCTGGCTCGGATTCGTTGGACGGAGTGTCCGGGAGCTTACTCAGGTATGTCTCTTTATCCGCAGTGCTGAGAGCTTTGCGAACGGTCGGCGGATCGGGGGTAATTTTCTTGGTCATGGTGACCTCCCTATTCAAATTTAGGAGTTCGCCATTTCGTTTCCACGCGAAGGGTGGCGAACTGTGCGCGGGGTGGAAAACCGGAGAATAGGAACCCGGCACACCATAGGTGTCCCACGCACAGCCCGCCATAAAGCGAAGACAAAAAAGCCGCTTATGCGGCAATGTGCGCCGATTCCTTTACGAGTTTCCACACCCGTGTCGCTGAATTTGCAGCGACACCTGAACAGTAGCCTCGACGTTTGGCGCACGCAATATTCTCCCATGCCTGAAACGTGTGGGAAATATGAGTTTTTTTGGAAGGCAATTTCGCGTATCGATTGAGAGGGAGTACCAGACGGACTTCCCTGAACAAGACAAAATGCCCCAAAGGGAACTGGACTGGGATGATAAGCGAGCCGTCCGCCAGAAGCGGCAAAGCTCTCCCCCGCTCATTCACCGTACTCAACGGCCCGGTCTGTCGATAGCAGCCTTGCGTGACCGGCTGCATCGGCCGATTCAGGCCGTAGACTGGCAGCGCACAATCCCATACGCTGCATGGCAAAGTGCCATGGAATACGAGTGCAATGGAAATAACCGACTCGGGGGGCGTAGCAGCGAAGTACGGCTTCCTTTATCAGGACTGTGTCGCTGCTTGGCTTGCCACTGAAATGCTGATGGACAAGCGAATGCGTGCCGTACGCGTCGAGACCGTTGACGATATCGACATCATCTGGTCTGATTTTACCGAGTTCATTCAGGTTAAGGCTGCAGCTGATAAGAAGTGGACGCCGACGACGATCACAGAGAATACAACGAGCACTGCCGCACCCAAAAAACCGGCTAAACTTGGAACTAAGCCACGGAAAGTACGCTTGCCTTGCACATCGATAATACACAAGTCGATGAAGCAGGCGTTCGCCCCAATTGAGAAGTGCCAGTTCAGGGTAGTTTCAGCGGAGCGTCCGAATGGACTGTTAGAGTATCTCCGGGTAGAACTATTTTCCCGAGATGGCCGAACTGGGCGCCAAGAGCTAATAGATGACCTGAATAGCCGCACGGATAGCTACACTGCGACTTCCGGGAACGATATCAAGCACTGGGTCGATTCGACGTGGTGGCAAGTATTTCCATCACTGCGTGAAATTGAGCTTCTTGGAGTCAAAAATATTCGAAACGCCGCTATTGAAGTAGTCGGGATTACATTAAGTAGCGACGTAGCCGCTGAAAACATATGGCGCGACATACTATATACTCTGACCAAAAAAAGCACTCTATCGAGAAAAATTTACTGCGAAGATAACAAAACATATTACCGTAACAATCTGCTAGATTGGTTCAGAGGCGAAACACTCGCCCACGAAAAATCCGCATTCACCAAGACTAAAATTTACGCAAACAAAAAACTCCGACCTATCTTAGTACAGCTCCATAAACATCCCCCTCCATGCGGCACCGCCACTCGCTCCGGCAAGGTAATGCATCAGCATTACACCATGAATATGTATCGATACGCGTATATTGCCGAAAGCATTGTAACGTGGATTGATGAAGTTCTTCTAATGCCTGAGGAAATAGCGGACACCGTAGGGGTTTCGACATTACAGCGATATAAAACCCTTATCAAAAGGCTCCAGTCTTCGATGACCGAGCTTGAGACGTTTATAGGGAAAATTCTCCTTCACTCCTGTATACGCTGCGACAAACATAGCCAACCAATTCCTGCTTCGCTCTATATTGAATACCCTCTCGAGGTTAGGGTTTTGGAGAATGTACACGTCGTGCTCGACCCAGCAGCAGGGGATGAACTCTGGGTGGGTTTTAGCCATCTATTTACCGGCACCGACATTGTGGAATGCATGCAGGACTTAAGATCTGCACTCTATTGCGATATCTTGGATAATTTCGACACGGCCCGATCAAAAATTCTTGAGATTAAGCAAGACTCCTACTTGCTTAGCCATGATATTGATCAAATCCTAGATATTAGCCTGCCATTCGACAAACAAGTAGAACGGTATCGATTTATTATATTCCTAGGATACAACTCCACTTTAATGACAGAACCAGCTAGGGACGGCTATGAGGCAGAACTAATAAAAGAAACGAAAAATCTTTTCGACGACTTTGTATCTGACCTAAGCACAAGCGGGTTCCACCAGGTGCAGATCGAGCTTCATCTATACCCTGTGCCCAGTATGGGCAGATTAATAGATGAGGTAAAAACGGCTTTGGAGAATGCTTGTGCTTAATATCTTTGAAATTGCGCTGAAAAGCCTCCAGCTTCCCAACTTTTCTGCATTCTCCTACCTAAACAGTGCCGATCAACTCCTATCCAATCCAAAATTTCGAAGCTCAGGACGAGAACTGATTATCCGAGCATTGGACAGCAAAGATCGATTTATTGCTGTCCAAGCACTGCTACGCCATCTTGTGCGAAAGTCTGGTCTATACCCATATCTTAAGACACATTTTGAAAATTTGTCACTTGCTGAAGAATGCGTAATTGACAACTACCAGACACCGATCTCTTCAGATCTCGTCTTCCACTCTATGCAGTATAAAATCTACGAACTGCTTCTACAGGGGCGAAATGTCATCCTGAGCGCTCCTACCAGCATGGGTAAGAGCGCCATTGTCGACTCCCTCATCGCATCGAGAAAATTCAATAAAATCGTTATAGTTCTTCCTACGGTCGCACTGGTCGATGAAACTCGTCGCAGATTACAAGAGCGCTTTGGTGGTAGTTTCCAAGTCATCCATCATGGCACTCAGACCTTATGCAGTGAGCGAGCACTTTACGTGCTTACTCAAGAGCGAGTAAATGATCGCGAAGACCTGTCTGACATTGATCTTTTCGTTCTAGATGAATTTTACAAATTAGCTCTTAAAAGGGATAAGAACGGCGAAATTGACGAGGATGACGATCGAACACATGCGCTCAACTCTGCATTAAGCAAACTACTTCGCTATTCCAAACAGTTTTTCATGACTGGGCCATTTATAAATGGTGTTAGTGGTCTACCACCAGCCAACCTAAATTATACTTTCGTACCATCCGACTTCAACACCGTCGCTTTGGACGTTATTTTCTTCAATATCAAGCCTGATAGCATCGATCAAAAAAATGCAGCGTTGTGCACTACGCTCAAAGAGGTCGTCGGTCCAACTATTATTTATTGTAGATCGCCAGCTCGGGCATTAAAAATTGCTAAATTTTTGACGGCATCTGGATATATAAAATCAATAAAAGATGATTATATTGAATGGCTAGATCAGAATTATCACCCGAAATGGGAGTATACACACTCATTCAAAAACGGCATTGGACTGCATTATGGAGGCCTGCCACGTGCGATGCAACAGTATGTGATCGACAAATTCAATCGAGGCGAACTCCCTTTTCTCATATGCACTTCCACGATCATTGAAGGTGTGAACACAGTAGCCAAAAACGTATTCATCTATGATAATCGTAACGGCAACTACTCAATTGATCGATTCACCCATGGAAATATCAAAGGCCGTGCCGGACGCATGGGCGTTCACTTTGTGGGAAAAGTTTTCTGCATGGAGGAATTGCCCAAACAGAGCGACTGCTTTGAAGTGGAAATACCACTCGGCAAACAAAACGAAGACCTACCTATAAACTTCCTAGCAGGTATCCAGCCAGAACATCTAACTGATTTTTCTCAGTCCCGCTTTGAAGCGGGCGCTTCGTCTAGCAGAGCGGGAAAAGAGTTCCTGAGGAAACACGCCTATTTCAAAATAGAAACCATTGAGTCTGCATTTAGCTTTGTCGAAATGTGCTCGGATAGCGAACTTCAAAGCTGTAACTTTTCCGGGGTACCGAAATCGGGTTTTGCTTTGCTTCTCTCTCGATTTGTTGATCGAGTATGCTCAGGCGTTCTGAGGAAGCTTGGTTTAATAAATAACATTGAAGTAATACATGCAAAAATCTCTCGCTATCTAATCGCCCCTAGCTACGGACATTACTTAACTGAGCAAATCGCTCGCATACCGCCTGACAGTGATAGCGACAAGCTATCAGAGCAAATAAATCATGAATTGAATTTTGCAACGCGGGTATTTGGATACGCCGCCCCAAAAGCGCTATCGCTTTTTGAAGATATTATCAACCTAAAGTATGAAGAGGACGAAAAAAATTATCATGTATCTTACGGATATCTGAGGAGCGTGTTTGAAAATTACCACCTCCACCCCGCGTGGGCTGGCCTGGAAGAGATGGGTATACCAGTCCAGCTTTTGCATAAGCTTGGAGGTCGCTTCAACTTTATAAATGATGCAAGTGTCGATGATGCCTCTCGAATGCTTAAAGAAAACTTTCATCAATTAGGTGATCTTAGTTCCTTAGAGATTCACTTCGTCAACCGGGCGCTAGGTCAGATCAAAAACTAATTCTTGGCGAGTACATTAGTGCCATTGGCGAGGCCTACCAAGCTGTTGGTAAGCCTTCCTGCGTCTGGACTGCGAAAAATGGGACACCTATTAGCCTTGACTCGAGACCGGCTAATGGATGTCACCTTTTCCGTGGAGAAGAATGCCGTACTCGGCCTTCATTCGGTGGTGCATTTGGGAGGATGATGTTCTCGGCCCTCTTCTTGTAGACGATATAGATTAAATATTTTTTCTCATTTGGCGCATCATATGAGACCCAGAGCGAGAGATATTTCAATTAGAGAAGCAGAAATATCAGTAGCTGTTTTTACTGAGCGGCTCCATTTGACCGAGAGCGGTTGTTAGGTGAACGCCCATTTTTTGGATTAAAAATGACTCCCGCCCGAATGACACTAAACTTAAGATCCGATAGGACGATGTAAACTGAAGGGCGAGATCGACCTGGAAAGCCGAGCAATTTGGCGGCACCGATACAAGGTGTGTGATTCGCATGGCAACGGCAACTGTAGTGGTTGGCCATTGACTATGGACTAAGACTCGCTCAAAAAGCCCTGTTTTTTGCGAATATGAGCCTGCACAGACTACTACCTTATCAAATCATAATGTTCTAAACACATAGTGATTCTGCTCAACAGCACATCAAACCCAGAAAAATCAATGGTATCTTTGTTAGCCACAACTACCTTACTCGCGAATATTTCTTTACCGAACTCGGTGTTCTTATCCATGTTATTTTCAGGATTAAACGACTTCCCCGAAATTTTAATATTACGTGTCGCTGGACTGAAGAGGCTTTCAATTGCCGAAAACTCTCCTTTGGGGCCTAAGGGATTCAGCACCACATAGAGATTTTTAGTAACATGAATAAAGTCTGCTTTTCGAAATTCACTCTTGCTCAATGTATCAGGGTAAGGAGTTCCGGAAAGCTTCCCTTTTAGCAATCCGTCGATACTATTGAAGCCCGAATCGTTATCTAATACAATAACCACAGGATTTTTCGGTTTCGGCGCATTATAAAATTTGTAATGTTCCTCAAATGAATTAAGGAATGCATGAAGGTAAGACGTGCCGCCGTAGAGCTGTAGCAAAAAACGGGTGCGTTCGGTGTAGTTCATGAACGAGACCAGTAGTTTATAAGGGTTTGCTGCAGACTTAGGTATGGCTAACCGTGGATATTTCAGGGCAAGCTTGTTCAGAGCAGATTTCAAATAAACGTTATCAGTTTTCCCTTCACATAGTATTGCTGCAGTCTCATTACCATAAAAATGGCGATAGTATAAGAAACGACTGAATACTGCCTCTCTCCCTGTCAAAAGTTTGCGCGTATTGATTAGATGATTGGACAATGCGTATTCTGGATTCAGCGGAGGATGCTGTCTCAAACGATTAAAATAATCAATTTGATCAATGAAATTTAGCTGACCCTGGAGTTCAAAAATATTCCCTTCAATAAATTTTCCGTCAACCTTTTTAGTAAATGATCCACTTTTGAATAATGAGTGGCATTGAGACCTTACTGTTCTCCAGTATTCATATCTTGTGTTTGGCTTTTTGTTTACAATCAGACCGGTAACGTCTTGACGCGAATCCATATATTGAATTCTTGTCTTTTTATGGTTGAGCTCAAAGCCGGCGCGTTTGATTTCGCTTTTGAGCTTTTTTCCAGGGGTATAGCTTCCTACATCTTCTTTCATTATTTGCGAAGGAAACACTTTTTCTCTGGTGGAAAAAGTCAGATCGTCAGCGTACCTAGAATACGTACATGAGTGGGACCGCGCCAACGCCGCAAGCCTTATGTCTAAAATATTTGTAATAAGATTAGTGATTACAGGAGAGCAAGGACTACCCTGCGGTAGTTTATTATCATGGCATGCGATTTGTGCGATGGCTGTAGCAATGTCTGGGTTTAGACAGAACTCTCGATTAGTTATGAAAAAACCTCTAACTCGCCCAAAATTAAAACTATCAAAAAAATCTTTCAGATCCACATTGAGAATATTTTTCTTATGCAGATGCATCATGGCATTTGTAATGATCGAGCGCTTGCGCACGAAGCCGTGTGAAAGTGTAGATTTTGAATCACTCCCTCCCACCCAAGCTTTCTCTATTTCTTCACTACAGTCCTGCAACAACGATCGTGTCCCAGGAAGTGGTGTAACTCATCATGGCTCTGGCCACTGAGTTTGCCGTTTAGTTGATCACGGCCGACAGCTTGGCCTGCGGATTATCGCTGACCGCCTCGAAAGCCTCCAACTGCATATAGCGCCGTTGCAGACACCACTCGTCGTTCTGCTCCAGCAACATAGCCCCGACCAGCCGGGTGATCGCCGGGTCGTTTGGGAAA
>NZ_JALLIZ010000027.1:0-64040 GCF_023242345.1 Pseudomonas sp. MWU12-2037
GCGTCAAAAAGGCCCGAAAATGCAGAAGGCCGACCCCAAGGGATCGGCCTTCTTCTATATAGAGCAATAGCGGTAATCAGACCCTATTCCCGCTTCAGGCTGCCCCCTCCCGCCTGATACCTGGCCACAACGCGGATCTATCGACGATCAAACGATTTTCAACGCCTTGTGAACGGCCAACGATTTCTCTTCAAATGCTTCAGCCTGCGTCAACAACTCGGCCATATTTTCTTCGGCCGTGCTCAGGGCCTTACCGTCCTTGACGATACCCTCACCTTGTTCGCTGATGATGCCCCACGCCAGTTGCGCCCATTCAGCCGGGTGCTTTTTACCTTGCTTGATCGATATCAGGAACAATTGCTGGAAGCGACTGACCGGCACACCACCCCCGGTCACCGGACTGGCCAAGGTCTGGATCTGGTTGTTGAACAACGAACGCTTACACAAATGCAGGTTGAGGGCACTGCAACGCGCCAGCACCAACTTCTCAGCCGCTTCGCTCTGGCAGGGCGCCGCTACGCCCATACCGACCAGCACATTAATAGCCTGTTCCAGGTCGCCATAAGCCAGTGGCGTAGCCGCCAACAACTGCCGCAAGGTTTTCGGCACATAGGCCTTGGCCGCCAAGGCTTCAAGTACCGGGGCGTATATCTCGGCTTGCAGCGAGGCTTCCCCTGCCGGACCGCTGACAACGCCCGGTACGCTTTCTGCCGCCTGCAGCAAGACAAAACGGGTATTGAGCATGCTCTCGCGCTGTTCCGCAGCCGACAGCCTGCTGGCGCCGCGCAGGTACAGATCTCGACGGAAATGCTGATTGACGAAGTAGTCACGCGCCTGCTCACGCATGATCGGGTGCTCGATACCCTCCAGAAACGCCATACCTTCGACGCTCAGGTTGAGCGGGTCCACCGAATCCAGCGGCGCGGCCGTCGTGACATAGTCGAGCTTGGCGGCAGAGAGAGCATCCACCACGTCAGTGAAGTACATGCAGTTCCAGTCGCGATTGAAATACTCATGGGCAACGTATTGGCGATTCTGCCCCTTGATACTCTGCAGTTTGGCGCCGATGTTCGGGGCCGCGTTGGCGTATTGGGGGTTCGTCGCCAGGAGCGCCTCGGAAAATTGCAGCGCTGCATCGATACGTTCGGTCGGGCGCATGGAAGCGTGGGAGGCAAAGCGGTCGTGCAGGCTGAACAACTGACGCAGCGGCGCGGAAGGTGACCAGCCGGGAAAGCAGTTGTAGCTGATATATAGCAAGCCACCGGGTTTGAGATATCGACGAGCGAATTCGACAATCAGTTTTTGGTTATCTCGACTGACCCAGGTCCAGATGCCATGCAAGCTGATGCTGTCAAATTGTGGCAAATCATCACGGGCCAGCAATTGTTCGAAGCTGTCGTCATGGAGTTGGGCATTGCTGCCGCAGCTGGCTGCCAACGCGTTGGCATGAGCCGCCTGGCCGGGGTGGAAGTCCGTACCGACGTAGCTGCCCGGGTTGGCCGCCGCGTGGATATTGACCGAAACACCTTGGCCAAAACCCAATTCGCAGTGATAGGCGCTCGCGCTCTCCAGACTTGCAAAACCACGCAACAACAAGCAGTAGCGCTGGAATACTGGATTGATTTCCCGGCTATACCCGTAGGTGTAACCTTCGTCCGTGAAATAGCCTTCACTCCAAGCTTCACTCATGGCTTGCATCCTTCCATCCATTGTCGAGAGTAAAAAGACTCCTCTTATAAGGGGCGTCATTGCGCACCACAAGCGGAAAATCTCCCATGAGGTGTTGTGACAGGACGTTTGGAATTAGATGGTGTCCCAGGGCCGGTTCGAACGGCCAACCTTCCCCTTAGGAGGCGTTCGTTTCAACGTCTCACAGAAGATCAGGATGTAACGAAAAGCCTTCAAAATCAGCAGAATCAAATAGAAGCTGCGCCGTATTGTATCGTGATGTCCCTGCCAGTATCGTTGAGTAACAGACCAAACGGCACGCAAAACGGCACGCACTCAATGGCTAATGGCACGCAGAAAAAGGACTCAAAAAGGAAGTTCGTCACTGACGCTGAACTCCGAGCCCTATCACCAGGTGAAACCGCAACTGAATCCCTCCCGGGGCGGGGTACTGGCTCAATCTACTTCGAGTGCCGCGCTTCTGGAGCAGTGGAGGCTTACTATCGCCAGCGGCTTCAGGGTAAAGCGCAGAAAATCAAAATGGGCATCTACAGTGCCCAGGCATCCGGCTTCACACTTGCAGCACTCAGAGGCAAGGCACAGGAGCTTGCACGACAAGCACTTGAACACGGCGACCTGAAACTGTACCGAGCAGAATCGGAAGCCAAAGCTACTGCTGAACGCCTTGAGCGCGAGCGCCAACTTGTAGAGGTCCAGCGGCAAACCGTGCTTGCAGCTAGGCGCGGCTCCTTTAAGGAGCTACTTGATGCGTACGTCGCCGACCTGGAAGCTCGTGGCAAGGTCAAAGCCAAAGAAGTGAAACGTCTGTTTCAGACGCACATCATCGAGCACCATCCTGATCTTACTGCACTCTTGGCCTGCGACATTACGGGTGAGGACATCCACCGAGTCATGACCACCCTCCTCTCCCGCAAACCGAAAGGGAGGGGAATTGGCAACAAGGGTAAGGCCAGCGCTTCAAATAACATGAGAACGACTGCCGCAAGCGTACACCGCTACCTGAAGGCCGCCTTCAACTATGGCAGCAAAGCTCACCTTTCATTAGACCGCGATGTTAGCGAGTCGAAAATTTTCGACATCAGCAACAATCCAGCCACAAAGGTTCCGACGCTTGCCAACGTCCGCGGTGGAAATACCGAGTCAATGACTCCTGAAGAGCTTGGCTCTTTACTCCGCCACCTGGACACCCTCTCCGCTAGGGAGGCAGCCATCTGCAAGGGGTTGATCTATCTCGGTGGTCAACGAATGGAACAACTGCTGAGAGTGACCTGGGAGGAAATCTCCGATGACCTTCTGCACCTGACTGATGGCAAGGGCCAAAAAAGTAAAGCATGGGATCACCTACTTCCCATCACCGATCGGATCAAGCAAATCTTGCAACCACTATTTAACGACAAGATCGGACCTGGCCCTTTTTGCATTGGTCGGCGCTGTATCCGCCCAGATACTGCCGGCAAGCGCTTTAGCGACGCTGGCAAGGCACTGAGCGTTTCAGGGGCAACACGATATTTCAGCTATGCAAATGTGAGGGTAACAGCCGAAACGTTGATGGCCGCTATCGGAATTACGAAGGAGACTCGTAGTTGGCTTTTGTCGCATGGACGTAATGATGTTCAGTCAGTTCACTATGATCGTTATAGCTACCTTCCAGAGAAACGTTCAGCCTTGGAGTTGTGGGGAAAATATTTAGATTGCTTACATACAAAAAAAGCGTGGAGCTCGGGCAAGGTCATCCTGCTCAGTCGCAAACGTTTGAGCAGCCTCCAAGCTCCACTGAGCCACTGAGCTGTTAGCGCTGATGCGATTTTGACCCGCTGCTGATTTTAACTGACCCAGATGCCGCCTCTGAAATCCCGCGCAAACCATCGTTTGCTGAGTGTTTGGGTGAGTCAATGAACTCCGGAAACCTGGGTCAAAACAGCATCAGAGCCAACAACTGTGGATTATCGGCGGCAATAAGCGATCACCGCTTAGTGGCCGCGACGGTATAAATATACTCGACACCGTCCTGGGAAGATCTGTATTCGCGCCTCTCTCCGTTCGGGACTACGTCCGTGGAAGAGAACTTGAAGCCTTCGGTCCGAGGCAGGTCGATGTAGGTGTTCCCGACTTTGGCCGTATCCATCTTCATCAATCGAACGTAGCTCACATCAAAGCGCAGACGGATACTTCCTCCGCTGGTAATAACTGGAGTGATGGATGCAGTGGTACCGACTTCCAAATCTGCGATTTCAACCTTACCGTTGGCGACGGACTTTCTGTACTTGATGAGCTGGACATTGCGATGTGGCTGCGTGAACCCGTTAGCGGTGACGGCGACAAAATTATCGACAGTCTCACCGTTACGAGCCAGCTCAGTGTTTACATAGATTAAATCGGCAGCCGAGACACTGGCGGTCAGGGTGGTAACTACTGCGAATAGAATTGCTTTCATGCGTTTTCCTAGTCGTCCGCCTTGATTGGCAGAGTCTCAAAGCAGCCACTGGTGTGAGACTTAATACGGTGCCCGCAATATGGGCATTCATAGCTAGCCTTTTCAACCCAAGCATGCCCCCCGCCAGTTTCGACTAGCTTGAATTTTTTCTGACATGGAGGGTTGATGCACTTTTCAATCGTTTCAGTTGCCATGATTTAATTCCTCTAACTAATTTTTTGGTTGTGGGCGGCTGGTCATTGCTTCGACAACCTTGATTGCTTGAGCCATTCTATTCTCGTCATACTTTAGCTTGACTGCTCTCTCGTGGGCTGCCATAAGATTTTCCTCAGACTCACCAAGCAACCATCTGTCTGCGCAGTACGCAATTGCCTCATTAATCTCTGCAACTCCGTCCTCCGACATATTGGTGAATGTTATCTCCTGCTGAGAGTCACTTATTCTTAGAGCAAGCTTGGACGAAAGCGGCACCATAAAATATCGTTTCTTCTCGCTCCTACCTTGCCCGATAAACACATATTCATCCTCAATAGGGCAGAATGGATGATCAGAGGTAATGAAGGCGCCTGAGTCAGCAATTAAAATCTCCCATCCCGACTCCAATATGAGTTGCGCCGTGCTTTCAGCTGCTACCAGAAAAATCTTTAACACTCCGTCTTTCTCGATTGATAGTAACTCTCCTGCCTGGGCTGTAAATTCTTCAACAGAGCTTATATCGAAATTCGCCTCTAAAGCCGCCCGAAGCTTTAAAGGATCTCTCAGGATCTTTTCATAAATCTCCTTAGCAAGAAAACTCCTACTCATGCCTTCAATGACCTTAAAGTAACTTGGCGTCCGACTGCGCAAATACCCCAAAAATACTGACAGATCCTTACGACCCTCACCTGAAATACTTTTATCGAGAACACTCTCAAGTAGGCTAGCATACGTACCGTCCACGCCTGAAAGAATAGGATTCTCAATGAACGTTGCCTTCTTACCCTCAGGCGGATCTTCCATTGTATAAAGATCCCGCTCTTTAACCATATTTAACGGACTTGTCCGGCTAGATTTTCCGGTGCGCATATCAAAAAACGCAATATTTTTACTATCCGAAGTTAAGAAACCGCACTGGTATGATTCAGGTACGTAATGATGCATCCGGGGAGTAGTCATATTTTTTCCTATCTATTACCGCGGGGACTGCCAAAGCCCGTACTAGGCGGGAAGTTGTGGCAGTGTTTTCTCATGCCAAGTCCAGATAGCGCCGTCGAGTGCAATTAACTCGGGTTTCTTGGTCTGCCTTTGGGTCCATCCTCCCAATGAAAAAGGACTGGCTACGGACATGCGAAAAAAACCATTCGTACTTGCCACTTGCCCACCAGTACAGACTCGATGGAGCCCTCAGTTCCAAGATGTCGAACGGTGCACGACCATCCGGCATGAACAGAGCTTTTCCAGCAAAACCTTCATTTGGTGTCGGATCTATAAGTTCGCCTTTTTCGCTGCGCCAGACAGCGTGGTGCTGGGCAACATAAGCATCTCTGTCCCGCCATAGCGACCAGCCGTATACAACCTCCCCTCCGTGTAAATGCTGAAGATCTAGACAGTTGAACCAGCAATAGGAAATCTCGCAATTGGGTTGTGGGACAACCGGAACCTCAAGAACAGACAGATGAGGCTCATAGCTACAGTGAACCAACCTGGCTGCCGGGCGAACGGGCGCTTGACGCAGAAACTCACAAAACTCCAAGAATCGGACATCATCCCTTTGGGGAACAGTTGGCAACGGCTTACTCATCAATTTTCCCTCGACCTTCTGAGTTGGAGGCAACCTGGCTTACCGGCCTTCCCGATGCCTCGGCTGACCTAGTGCCGCATATAGCGAGACCAATGACATAGCGAAGAATCCTCGATATCACTATGCCAGCACAAGCTCAAACACACGCCGGATTACCTCTATATCCACGGTTAGATAAGGCTTGCTGTGATCGAGGCGTGCCCAAGAATGGCCTGCAATGTCTCAACGTCGCCGGTTGCGTCCATTACTTTTGCGGCAAGCGAGCGCCTGCTGCCACTGTGGACGATCCCAGTGAGCGCGAAAAAAGAATGAACAGAGTGACGCTGTACACACATCCAGGACCCGACCCTTTTGCTTCAGTTGGGTAGCTGGTGAAGGATGGGTCAGGACCAGAAAGGGCGGGCTTCCCAGCCCGGGACCAGACCGAGCTCTGCCGTGGTTAAGCCAGCCTTGGCCAGCACCGCCGTGGGCAGAGTCGTCAACAGGTGCTTGAAACGCGATTTCCAATCGGAGGTAGGATCGATCTTTGCGAGCAGGGCCTGGACCACCACCGCCCGGGCAAAGATCCGACCGCGGTCATGGTGGGAGGGAAACTCGGCCTTTATGGCATTGGCGTACTTCGGCGCATCAGCGGTAATCGACGCGTTCCACAGCCGGCCATGATGGGCGCAGACATTGCGCAGGAGGGTCAGAGTTTTCAGCCAGGTGACCAGCACGGATTCATCGTAGCCAAATTTAGTCGCGACGGTTTTGCGATGATCCAGGTGCAGATCGCTGAACAGGCAGGACAGCTGGCCAATGGTCATTGCTTCGAGCACGGTCCACACCGGCGGCAACGCCGGTGTGTTGTATGTACCGTAATAGTGCTTGACCGAAGCATTTCCTTTTTCACGAAGGCCTAGCACCTGCTTTAGGAGGTCGCGGTGAGCCGAGCCATCTTTGAAATGAATGGAGTCTAGGTAAAAATGCGGGCCGCATGCCTTGTCCAGGGCCAGGGTGTTGATGATAGCCGAACGGAACGCGACCTCGATGCGGTCAATCGCATCCAGGAACACTAGGCGCAGGCGCCGGTCGAAGTCATACAGCTGCAGGATGTCGTCGAACTGGATGGTGGCAAAGAAACGCTTCTGCGGATCCTGCAACGGTCGCATATAGATGAGCAGCCGGTGATAGCCGATGAACTCCAGGGCCTGCAGGGCTTGGGCTTTCTGTTTCCGGGTGCCTAAGCCTTTGAGTTGCAGGTGACGCAGCAGGGCATTGGGCGATTTGGCAGGCTTGTGGAAATTGATGGGGGCATGCGGCACGCCAAGGCATCCTGCGGGGCATTTTTGGGGGGCAGAAATAACTAACCCCCTGGTGCGCAGTACAGGTCGTAGACCTGCCCGAGGCGTGGGGGCTATTCTTGAGGTCAATGTTAACACGGCCCTGTTGGTTGATCAAATTTGATCAATCCGCCCGTTTTAAGGGGTTGTCAGCGGATCCTGCCCAGCCTGACAAAGGTAGCCTCCCCTGGAGACATCTGAAAGCACGCCTTGATATGGCGTTTTTTATGTGGCACCTAACGCCAAACGCAGTCACCGGCGAGCATTCGCTCCGTACACCTCTGAGAGCTAGACCGTCACCTGCAGTAGCCCATTGATGGCGCGGTGATAGTTCTTGTGCTATTCCCCTTTGGGGATACGGAGCATGGATATGGCCATTTACGAGGAAGTATTGGCGTGGGCGGATAGGCTGCCGCCGTGGCGCCACGACGCCCTGCGTCGCTTATGCGTTCAGGGCGGTTGGAGCGAAGAGAATCTCATAGAAATTCTTGACCTCGCCAAGCAGCATCATGGAATTGCCAGTACATTTGAACCTGCTACACAGCCAATCAGGTTCGCTACAGAACACTTTCCCGCCGAAGCTAATCAGGATCAGGCCGTTGTTCTCAGGTCCTTGCATACGCTGACCAATGTGGGAAAAATCCCGAGCGACCAAGCTTTGGAGTTTCAGGCGCAGGGTCTCACCATCGTGTACGGGGGCAACGGCACCGGAAAGTCCGGCTATGCGCGAGTGCTGAAGCAGGCGTGCAGAGCCAGGAGCCCAGGCACCGTCTACGCCAATGCCTATGCCGAGGACTATCAACAGCTCACACCGAGCGCCACTATCGGCTTCGAGCTGAACGGCGCCCCAGAGCAGACAATCTGGAGTGGTCAACGCGGTCATGTTTCGCGGCCTGAACTCAGGGGCATCTCCGTCTTCGATGGCGATTGCGCACGCCACTACCTCCAGTCGAGAGAGAGCGCCACCTTTCAGCCGCGCGCTCTGACCTATCTCCAGCAACTGGCCAATGGTCTCAATCAGGCCCTGCGTCCACGGCTTCAGGCAGAGATCGCTGGTCTCGCTACAGACGTTACGCCGTTCAATGTCATCCCCGCCGATACCGAGGCCGGCCAGGTAGTGCATCCGATTGGTCCAACTACCGATCTGACGCGGGCACGTGCATTAGCCACGCTCACTCTGGATGAGCAAGCAGAGCTCGCGCGACTGCCGCAGGAGATCAGCGAAGCAGACCCCACTGCCAAGGCAGTAAACCTCGACAACGCTGCAACGAGAGTCGATGAGCTGACCAACAACATCACCGCAGTAGCCAACATCGTGTCTGATGATGCGCTGGATGCCAGGCAGTCGGCGCATCGAAATCTGGTAGAAGCAGAAGCTGCGGAGCGCGCAGCCTCTGAATTGCTGCAGGCGGAAGATGCCACGCAGTTGCTCGCCGGAACGGGGCAAGGCCCCTGGGCGTTGCTGTTCAACACCGCGCGCGAGTATTCGACCAACACGGCATATCCTGGGCAGACCTTCCCGGTTACCGGTGAAGGAGCTGTCTGCGTGCTTTGCCAGCAGGAGCTGACGCCGGAAGCGAAGGATCGCCTGGAGCGGTTTGATCGCTACATTCGGGACAAGGCGGCAGAAGCCGCCCAGGTTGCGCGTAATGCTTGGAAGCAGATCGTACGCAGTGTCGGGCAGGCGAACGTTGCCTTTACTGCTCCTCCAAACATGTTGGAGAGCTTAGGCGCGCGCGTAGCAACGCTGCCGGACGAGATCCGGTTCTTCCAGGAAGACCTGACCACTCGACTTCAGTGGCTCAGAGCTGCCATTCTCAGCGGTGAATGGCAGAATCGCCCAGCGTATCGTGGTGCAAACCCAACGGCTTCACTCCACCAAATCGCCGATGCCCTCCGCGCCGAAGCGGCTCGATTGCGCGCCAACCTTGATGCGGCGGCCTTAGCAGCCAAGAGGCTGCGTCTGAAGGAGTTGGAGGCACGACGGATACTTTCCGAAAATATCGAAGCCATCGAGAGAGTGAGTGAGAATCTCGCTCACAAGGCAAAGCTCCAGCGCTGCCAGGATGATATCGGTAACACGCGCGCTATCAGCATGCTCGCGGGCCAGTTGGCCAGGACATACGTCAGTGAGGCGTTGGCCGGCACGATGAACGATGAGCTCAACAGGCTGGATCTATATCACATTCGGGCCGGAGTCAGCTCAAGCGGTGATGCGGGGGCGGTACGGCTAGGAATCCAACTCCTGGAATGCCAGCTTGATCCCCATTTAGTCCTAAGCGAGGCGGAGCAGCGCATGTGTGCGCTCGCGTACTTCTTCGCGGAGCTCCAACAGTCGGGTTCCTCTTCTGGGATCGTGTTCGACGATCCGGTTTCCAGCCTTGATCACAGCCATCGAACCGCCGTCGCGCGACGGATTGTTCAGGAGTCCGCCCAACGACAGGTCATTGTGTTTACTCACGATGCAGTGTTCTTCGGAGAGCTGATCACTCTTTGCCAAGATGCCCAGTTGGTTCCAGAAGTGAGGTCGATCACCTACCGGGCTGAAGGGCCTGGCTACATCGATGCCGGTTTGCCTTATGACATGCGCAGACACCGCGAGCGCATTGCATACCATCGTGCTGATCATCAGCGAATTGCCACTAACTTCAATAACCCGCCTGGGGATAATGAGCGACTTGCGATGCGCAATGCTTACGATGATCTTCGCGTCACGATAGAGGTAGGTATCGAGGACACAATACTCAATGAAACCGTGGTGCGGTTCCGCGACGGCATCTCGGTCGGCCGGCTAGATGGTGTGATGATTGTGCAGGAGGCTGATTACCGGGAAGTGCAGCGTTTACATGACAAATGCTGCCGCAACGTGCGAGCGCATTCACATGCGGCCGGCCAGCAGCGTCCTGTAACGCAACCAGCCGAACTCCTGCAAGATATCGAGGACGTCAACACCTTGTTCCAAGATATCCGCCGGCGCAGGGGTTAGCGTACGATTTTTTCCGAACTCTGTAGGTCCCTTATACTAGGTGCACAAACGAGGCTAGCGAAAATGGAACTCGATATCATTTGTGGCCTAGACCAAAGCTATGAAAAAATCTTGGCTCGGAAAAATCGTGCACGAGTCGAGCGATTGCAAGCGATTTACGCGGCAGACAAAATTCAATTAGACCTTGCCGCAGAAAAAATCAAAGCCGCAATCCGAGGCCGATCAGGCCGGCTTCCCTCAAGAAAAAGGATTTCTCATTTACCCCTAGGGTGATTGAAGTTAAACTTTCTATTCCACCAACTAATCCTAGAGTGTCTTTGTTAAGAATAAATTTTCATATTTTTATTAAACCATCTATCGAAACTCCTTCAAGGGCGCGCACCTATTTTAGTCGCACCGCATATTAAGCAGCGCCACAAACACGCATCAAGTGATCCTGCAAGGGTCAAGTCAATCGGCTCCAGCCTCGAAACCCTCATGCACTTCAGGCAAAAATCTAACACTGGCTCAGTCAGTCTATTATTACCAACTGCGAGTTGATTTGAGAACGATCGCGTCGAACAGGATGACTTTACAATTTTCAGCTTGATCATTTCACGCCCTACTACTGTTATTGGAACGTTCCTTAAGCATGGCTTCCCCCAAGGCCTCCAAAGCAGACATCAGTCGAACCTGCTCACGCGCATCCGTTGGATTCAAATATACCGCTAGTTCATCACGACGTTCAATGAGACGCAGCAGTGCGTCGAAATCATTGCTATTAAGTACGAGATTCATAAAACTCTGCTCACTTCAAATTGAGGCTTCGTAGAACGGTTCGATCTTGGTCATAGATTTTTCCAGCGACACGCTGACAACCAAAGCGACATATCCAACCGGTAAAGCGAATGTCACCTTGAATTTTCTTAGCCTCATCACAAGAGATGTTGAGCCATTCAGCCTTTTGGCATATCGAGGTGATCAGAAAACTGCGGCTGCCCATACGCCCTCCACACTGGCAGTTTCGAAAGTCCATCAGCGGCCTAGCTCCATACCGAACTCAAAAGAGTATTCAGCAGCGGTTTGCCCCCTGAGCTCATCCTCTTGCTGCCGACGAACAAGAGTGTCATTGGGATCCTCTTCTCGCAGCAGACCGATCTCTGCTCGAATGTCTTGCACCTGAATGCTCGGTGCATCGTCTTGGTTCAGGAGTCCAGCCAACCTCAGACTGTGCTCATCACCAGCTTTATCGTTGTCATATAGCATCGAAATACGGTTGACTTGGTGACGCTCGGCAAGGCCGAGCAAAGCACGCGCAGTGTCTTTCCCTGGTGAACCGCCTGAGCTAACAAATAGAATCGACTCACGCTCAGCTGCTGTGGCCATCTGGTAAGCACTCAAGGCATCGAGCCCTCCCTCACTCAGTCTAATTTCAGAGCGCGTGCCTGGGCCGGTCGAGTGGGGGTTCACAACGTATATCCCTCGCTCGGCTGTCTCCGTGTACAGTCCAAAGCCGGCGTTCTTTCTTTCATGACCAACGTAACGACCATCGGCACCGATGTGCGGAAAAACGGCATTTCCTCGTTTGTCCGTTTTCCAATTGGTGCTGGCCAAGGTCTGTAGGTCAATGCCACGTGCGGCAAGAAACTGATTCGGTGCTCGACTAGCTTGTTTGAACTGCAGATAGGCCGCTCGACGCCGATCTTCAGCCCGCTCAACGGCTTCAGCCTCACGCTGGGTGCGCTGGACCTGTTGTCGAGCAACGCTTTCTGGATCCGCTCGAAGTGCCGCATGCCCCTCACCAAACGCCTTGCGACGCAGGTCGTCCTTCACCTCACGGAAAGAGCGGCTCGTGACCTGCCGGTGCAAATCAAAAATATCGCCGCCCTCCCCATTCGTTCTGACCCAGAGCTGATCCCCGCTGTCCGCCCGCCTAATGCCAATGACATCGTCACCAGGACCACGCAGCCAGGTGTATGACTTGCCCTTTCCCTTACGATCAAATCGCTCGTACCCAAGAGACTCGGCGTGTTCGATCAAATCTAGCTTCGACTTTATCTGCCCTGACTCATAACGCTGGGATGCGCGATCTTGCTGGGCAAAGCGCAATTTCGAGGACTTCGAGGTAGAAACTGATGATTCCTGCTGAGGTGTTTCCGTATAAAGACGGATGGCCTCCATCGGCTCAGCAAGTAGGGCAACCCTTTCCACTCCATCAGGCAGCATATATGGCTTCCCGGGCTTTCTTCGAGTGTCAGCAGGCTTGTCGATGAGATTGATAATCTCATTGCCGAATGACTGAGCCACCTGCCTATCAGCAAGCGTCGTCGGCACAACGATCATGCGAGGTGTATCTTTCGCTACACGCGGTTCCTCTGCCGGATAGATAAATCGATCTCCAGCCTTCTCCAGGAGAACTTTCGTAACTGGCTGATGAGTTTCAATTGCTCGCTGGTGCTCCAGCTCACGATGGTCTGCGGTAAGTATCAAGCGCTTGGTAATTGGATCAGCATCTAATGCTGTCGATTTCGTGCTGAACTCCGCAGTACGCCGGTAGAAGGAGTCATGCACGTCCTGATCATTAACCAAATAGAACGGGCAAGCATGCCTCGATCGGGTGAACGCAACATAGGCCATTCGCCGATCCGTAGACTCACTTGCCAGGTAGAAAGCACGCTCGACGGTCAGTCCCTGAGACTTATGGACCGTCATCGCATAACTGTGATCAAGACTCGCGTAATCACTCAACTTCCAGGTCACGACTTCGCCGGTTCGATCCAGTCGCGCTGAAATCAGAATCTCAGAGATCAATCCACCATCATGACTCACACCAGCCGGAACTCTCTGCAATCCTTCGATAGTCGCTCGATCGCCGTTGAATACCTGCGCACTGCCTAACTTCTGGTTACGACGCAGCATCACACGATCGCCAGGGCAAAGATCAAGGTCGCCGTAATCTCCTTTTCCCTGTTCGACGGTAATTCGTATCTCGTCACTGCTGACTAATTCACCCAACTCCTTTCTCAAAGCCCGAACCTGATTGTTGAGCTCCCGCACCTGGGAGTTTCGATCGGCCAACAAGAGCAGGTCATTCCAACCTGTACCAGCGGCATGGGCACTGGCTGCTTCTCGCAGCATCAGTCGAATCGCCGGCGGATCGTCTTTCCCCGGAGACCGTATGAGGCCACGGGACAGCATCAAGTCGGGCGCGTCAGAACCATGCCCATTCTTTGCGGCACCGAACCAAGCTTGACTGATCTCCCTATCATCGGCCCTATGCTGCCGAGCGATCTGAATTAGGTCAGCACTCCCGACATGCTCAGTCAGCATGGAAAGAGCCGAAGCAGAGCCCACAGCTTCTAGTTGCTTGCTATCGCCAACTAGAACCAGTTTTGCTCCGGCCCTTTCAACAAATCCAGACAGCTTATGCAGCGTCCGGGTATCAGCCATACCTGCTTCATCGAGGATAAGCACATCGCCCGCGCTCAATTGCTCACGGTAATCTGGATTGTCATTTTCTAGACGCATCAGTAACGAGTGAACGGTCCGCGAAGGGATACCTGAGCTATTTTCCAACTCAGCAGCCGCGGCCCCGGATGGGGCTAAGCCAATTACTCGGTGCCCCGAGCGGGTGTACGCCTCGCGCAATGCGCTCAAGGATGCAGACTTACCAGTACCGGCAGCCCCCTGGATGATGGTAAGCCGCTCACCACCGGCAGCACGAATGACTGCCTCGTTTTGCTCACCACGCAAACAGAAGCCTTTTACAGACTCGAAAGACTCAATAGCCTGCTGGATCTGCGACTCATTAAGTGCGAAGCGTTCCGAGGGCACCTGTGTTGCCAGGCCGAAGCGAAGGAGGTCAACTTCAAGCTGCCGGTAATCCTCGGTCGTGTAGAGTTGAGGTTTACCTTCCTCCAACGGTAATTCGATCACGCCCAACTGCTCCACCAGGGCAGTCTTAATCACCGGGATGGTTGCTGAGCCACCATGACAAATTGCGAGTTGTGCTGCTGCCCTATCTAGATCGTGCCCACAGAAAACGCTCGCATTTCGAAAAATCAGTGCCTCTGCGACAAGCTTAGTGGATGGGGAAACATCCCCCACCTTTAGCTGACGATGGAGGTCAGAGAGCTGCGATTTCCACTCCGCCCGAAGTTCATCCCCATCGAACTCCTTCTTTCCTTCCCGAGTGCGCTTCGCAGCTGCCCGGGCAGCATTTGCACCCGTCTCCCCCATTTCAGCTAATCCTTTAAGAATTTCGATGCGACGAGTTGAGAACTGCAGAATCGTTTCCCGTGTAATACCCGCCACGCGCAAACCAGACAGCTCAGGGTCACTCTCCAGCAGTTGCCCTACGTCCGGTAAATCACGCTTCAAGGCCTCGGCCAGGTAACAGTCAAAAAGGGCAGCCGCTTCACCTTGCCTCTTATAAATCTCGCCACCATCCAGTGTTCGCCATTTACCGTCCTTTCCCAGGATGAGATTCGGAATTTCAGCATGAATGTGAAGGTGCGGCTCCTGGTTGCGGTTGGTGAAGTGTTGGTAGCAGGCCACAACTACATTGCCGGGGTGACTTTCTGTGCCACCGCCACCTGTGCGATAGCTGAAGTACCCTTGCTGCTCAAAATCCAGCAAAGTTCTGCGGGCCGCCTCCATCAATGCTCGTTCAATCAGCACTTGCTGATCAAGAGGCAAGGAGGCGTAGAGAAGTGAAATGGATTTGTCTGCATTAAAGCTTGTCGAGTACCCCGCTACACCGGCTCCTTTATCCAATTGGCCACGACGAACGTTGGAGACGAAGGACGCGCCTGACCTAGGATTGATACCGCTCATCAATGCCGTGTAATCACCAGGTTGGGGACAAACACCAAGGCCAAGATAAGCAGCGCCGGCCCCAACAAACTCGGCGAGAAGCGTGTCACCGTCTACCTTAAAGTAATAATCCTCCTGCCCTGTTCGAGCCGGAGCATGATCATCATCGACGATTTCTCCCTCTCCCTTTTCGAAGTAGTCGGCTCGACTCTGGATATCGCCGCCGGCGAACTTATCTACAGTAAAAATCGCCATCGTCATTGATCCCGATCGATCAGGTCAGTGATGCCCTGGCGGGCTCCAAGCCGCGCAGCCTCAACTGCACGAGGACCTAACAGTGATAAGGAACTCGCGATCTCTGACCTTATTGCCAAGGTAGACGCCGCGTCCAGGCTCACCGTTTTTGCACTGGAAAAGCTGAGCCGCCCGGTGATCAGCCCAATTAGGCTATCGGCAGGCACCGTCGACAGAATCCTTTCCAAAATGCTCGATTTCGGGATTTTCAGGTCCCGCGCCAAGCGCTCGAACGCCTGCTGAGCTTCTGCCGTAACCACATTCTGAGTGTGGCTTTTCCTTTCGATGAGCGATTTCTTCATCTCTTGTTACCCCGCCTACCTCAAATGAAGTGACCTTCGGCTCCTAGAAGCCCCCCGCCCTGTCGGGCTTACGCCGCTTTCCACCCCCGAAGGGAGTGCAGCCGTGTTACCTGTTTTTGCCTTTGTCTGGCAATTTTATAGCATAAACTTATCCTGTATTAAGCCTATCAACAAATGTTTTAATGCTTTTTTCTTGACGAAGCTGATTATTGATGTATTGTTTAGCCAAGGTTTGGCAGAATTTATGCAGTTTTAAGCTAACTGCACCCAAATGAGGCAAACCTATGTGGGATCGTAAAACCCAAGCTGAACGCGAAATTAACGAGCGGAACGATGCGGAGGAATTCGAGAGGGCAAGACAAGAAATGCTGGAGGCCGAAGAAAAAGCACGAGCCCTACGGGCTGCGTTCGAGGCACGAAAGAAGGCAGCAGCGGCCGGGGTACCGGGAGAAAAGGGTCGCGGATACGTGACTCGAGTTTTACGACCTCACATGCAGTTGCTGACCGACTCAGCAGCGATGGGCATGTCGATGCGAGAAATACACCGAATGCTTGCTGATGCCGCAATCGAAGTGAGTTACCTCGGGTTACGGAATTATTTCATCCGTGAGCTACCAACCGCTTACTACGAGCATCTCGCTAATGCGCGCACTGAAAAGCCGTCGAGAGCATCGGGGGATGCTTCACAGACCGAAACTGTTGAACATGATTTAGCGCCCCCCCAAGAGGCGACTAGAACCTCTTCTGCGTCGGAGAGCAGAACAAACGCGACCGCTGATAAAGCAGACGATTTTTTTACGAAATACACCGGCAGTAAGCCAAACAAAGAGGGAATAAAACGTGAATAGAAAGCGACAGATCCGACTCATGACCGTCAGTACAAAAGGGGGCGTAGGGAAGTCCACGCTTTCACAGCAAGTAGCTGCAACCTATCTGTTATCACGGTTAGGCCAAGCTAACTTGATCGAGTTGGATGATCTAAACCTCGACTCTGCCTGGATGAACGACAGTGCGGTAAAAACAACCCAGCAGCCGGTAGGCGATGACGCCATGCGTGCAGTCGAAGCGGTTATGTTCGGCCAGGGCCGCAACAGCTTTGTGTTAGACGTTGGCGGTAACCGCACTGCCGAAAGCACCCTTTCCAGCCTTGGAGAGGCAGGCCTTCTTAGTCGTTTTGATTTGATCCTGATTCCACTACGTGATGAAGGTCAAGACTGCGAAAACGCTCGGCGCACGATCCAACTGCTATTGGATGCAGATCCTGAATGCCGCATAGCGCTATTCCTTAACGACATTAGCCTACAGACCCAATCGCTTGAAGACCCGCGCCTGCTTGAGGATTTTGCTGAGGTGTTTGACCTGGCGCATGAGTTCCATCTGCACCTCCTGGTGATGCCCCGAATCGAACGCTACGGGCGCAGTCGCCGAATCGGCAAAACGATCTTTGAATTGGCCGAGGAAGCAGCAGAACTGGAAACGTTATTCGCCGACAAGGTAATGAGGCTCGAAGACGCTGGAAAATTTGATGAAGCCATGCAAATGAACCGTATGGCAGTCGTTGTTCGCCGCTCTCGAGGTGTCCGAAAGATGATCGAGCTTGTCCATAATCGGCTTGATGAGATTCTGATGCCAGTTGAGGGTGAGAGCCATGTCGCATGATGACTCTCCAGAAATTCGACCGATCGCAGGCCGAAGTGAAGTGGAAACCCTGCTGCAGGCCGTAGAACAACTATCACTTATGACTCGTGTTCTACGCGGTACCACTAACCAACCTGGGCTTTTGGTACGGACGGAGGAGGCATCAAATTCAATTAGGGCATGTTCAGAGGCTCTAGCTGAACAACGCCATTCCGCTGATCTGATCACTCAGCAGATCAGCGGCGTCAATGGAGCAATCCACAACCTGGCGCAGATTATTGCGGAGGCTTTGAGCGACCGAGCATTAGGTGAAGTCATAGCAGGAAAGTGTGATCAGTTGATCAAGAAGCTTGCTCTGGAGTTGTCCTCGGAGGAGCTCAAACTGGTAGCGGCTCAAATGCTCGAAAATGTCTATTCAGACTTGGACCTGGCCATTCAATCAACCTATTCACAGGCGACCGTTGCTGCCCTCCACAAAAGTTTAGCGGAGACAAACAAACGACTGATCGACATACAAATACAGCTCGACAATGCTAACGCCAAAGCCGACGCGGCTGAAGCCAGGGCACATCGATATCAACAGTCAAACAATGAACGTATTCCCCGCACAATCCTACGCTGCACCAACTTGTTACTAAACGCAAGCACCACAGCAGGCATAACCACCATAATTTTATATATCACCGGAGCTCTTAATCTATAAAATTTACAGATGCTCCCTATATAAATTTCAATTATTTGTTGTTATAGCCGCGATCATATTGGCGCCCCATGTTTCACGAGCACCTGCCCTACGGGCTATACGCCCCAGCGTTCTGGTGCATTCGGATATGCTCACGTCAATGTCGCATAGCTCATCAAAAAATCTAAGTCGATTCCTGACAACCAAAACCGGACGAACGGTGCTATACCAGTGCAATAACAGCAGAATAAAAAACTAAAAATCACCAACAAAAACACAAAGTTACTGAACACTGAAAACACAAAAAAAGAACCAACACCAACTTATCAACGCGATACAATTTCACAACAAAATCATCCGGAGGTTTTGTGTCTGAGATCCTTGAGTCCGCAATACACGCCTTAGATCGAAGCGTTCGAAAAGCGACGAACCCTGGCTCAGTATTCTATGCAAAATCAGCGACGAGACTCATCGCTCAAATTTACTTCAACGTTGAGGAGCTGCGACAGCAATTCAACCTTACATTGATCGACGTGTACTCTCGCGTAGAGGAAGTTGGAAAATACCGCTGGAAGGCAGAAACGCTCACCAGAAGTCATTACGCTTGGGGACACGAGTACAAATGCAGTCAGCATCCGCACCGAACAATAGGTAACATCATCCCAATAAGAGAGTTTCGCTATGGCACGTAGCAACCCTAAGATTATCACTATCATTAACGCTGCCGGACTGCTAGCCTGCATCGCACTTATTATGAATCATATCAAAAAAGACGATGCTAATTTAACAGCAAGAAACAAAGCAAAATACGAAGCTATAACCGCTGAGTATGAGCGCCAGTCAAAATCAGTTGTAATTCCTGATTTCCCCGAGCCTCCGACCATTAAAGCCGGTGTCAAATAATATGAAATCATTATCGACGACTGTTTTGATCTGGCTATTTGGCACCTGGGGATTTTCCGAACTATCAGATGGGATTGCGACAGGGGCCAACGCCGTTACCCCTATTGTGATCTTCGCATCCTACTTCACCACCTTCGGGTTGCTATTGATCGGAGTGCTAATCGGCTGGTCAGTATTTTTGGGGATTTTTCGGCTACGAGCAAATGCAAATTTCTTCGGAGCAAAGGATAAAAACGAAGCGTTCTTTTACCCGCTGCGCATGGTGATGGGAATGATGCTTTGTGCGCCAGTTATCCAGGTAGCCTCAATTGCAAGTCAGTCGATAACATTAACGCCAGGCCACGCACTCATTGTTGGCCTTGCAAAAACAGCTAGCGCCGCTGGTGATGCTGCGCAGATGTACTCATTCAAACTCATGCATGACTACGATCTCCTACACGACCCAGACTTGGACATACCAGTGTCGAACGCTGCCGCCGTCGCGCAGGTGAGCTCCTGGTATGTTAGTGCAGCACAGGTAGCCGCGACAGTTCAGTACAAGGATCCGACGGGCCAGTATCGCGAGATGCCAGCGGCACAGCTTGCAGAGGAGACTCTTCGTGCACGATGGGCCAGCGCGAGACCCTCAAATGATTCACAGGTTGATCCATGGTTAATCAATGTATCGAGAACCGCTAATGTGCCGGTGATTATTCCTGAAGGCATCGCTGTCCAAAATACTGATAGCAAAACTGGTCACAGCGGCCTAATTGACGGAACAGCAGTGGAACGCCAACTCAGCGGTCAAGACTGGGTGTGCCAAGCAACGCAAAATAGTAGTTTCGAATTCGCAGGTAGATGGTCGTGTACCGACGAGTATCTTTCGCTTAAGCAGCGCTCAAGCTCCGCAATTGATCGTGGAATTACCAAGGCTCAACGTATCGTTTGGACAGGTTTAGTCGAAGCCGTAAGAGCCCGAGCATGGCAGAGCTATGACGGCGTTACGCCTCAATTAAACGCTGAGTTTGATAAGCAGAACCAGCTTTTCATTCAAAAAATGGCCACATGGTATGCCGGCGAGGTGCATCGACTGATACGTGAAGAATTGACTACGGAAAGAACTGCATCCGCGGCTAAATATTACGAAAAACTCGGCGAATGGGGCTGGATGGCCGGCGGAACCTTCGTACTACGTGCAGCGAATGATTTTGGTCGGGCTCAATCCTACGCTGAAGGTGCAACTGCGCAGCTAGTTCCGACGGGGTCACTGGCAGCGCTCACACCTGGTGATGACCTCGCGCTAATAGTACAGAACCAAGCAATCAGCAATGCTACCCAGGCCGAGGAAGACGGATTCTGGGCCAATGCAAAATCCACAATTATTAACGACGTTCTTCACTTAGACATGCTGCTCGCCGCCGACCCAAGCAAAACTAACCTGGGAACAGTTACATCTTGGGGGCGCGGCGTCTCGGGAACAGGTATGGGTTTCCTCGCTGCAGGATCCGTCGCAAAAGCCGGCGGAATGATCGCTGACAAACTCGGGAAATCTCCGACACCATCAGGGTTGATGGGCAAAGCTACAGAGCTACTCTTCGGTAAGCTGGGAGCTGCTCTCTTTCTGATGGGACTTGTTTTACTAATCGTCGGTGCCTTCACCGGATATATTTTACCGGTGGTCTACGCAGTATTCGGTTTTATGGGCGTCATCTCCTGGCTGACATTCCTGGTCAGTAGCTTCTTCGGCATCAATCTTTGGTCAGCCGCTCAAGCAGCCCCAAAAGGGGAAGAGCATTCATCGCACATGGCAGCCAAGGGTTGGAACGTTTTGATATTTATCACCCTCTATCCACTTCTTGCTGTTGGGGGGCTGGCAGCCTCCGTCGTGATTACCGGTATTGGGCTTCCCCTACTCAACCTTTTCATGTCCGGAATCTGGGGCATGTTTGACAGCAGTGCGTCGGGAGGCTGGGGTGAGGCCGCTGCCGGCATGTTGGTCGGTGGCGTCCTAATGGTAGGGATATTTGGCTTCATGGCCTGGTCACTTTGCATGACCGCCGCTCAGCTCATTACCAGCTTCCCTAGGTCGGTACTGAACATGGTTTCATTCTCCGAACCCGGACTCAGCCCTTACGAAAATGTAAGCTCGGGGGTGATGGGTGGAATTACTGGAGCTGCGCGAGGGATGGTTCTGACGCCAGCTAACCACGCTGTAAGGCATACCTTGGGAAGCCTGCTGAATCGCTCTCCGAAGGAAAATGGAAGGGCCCAAGGTGATTGACACCATGGCGCAAGAATATTTCCTTGATCAACAATGTCGTGGTTACGATAGTTTCCACGGCAAAAAAGTACGCGTCTGAGATTGAAATCCTTACTATTGGCAGCGGTTTCCCGGGCTCAGATTTCACGTAGCAGCGTGCAAAAAAAAGCAATTTCACCGGTCAATATTCGGGCAGTTTGGACGGATCGACCGGTTGAATCCACAGCCCAAAGCAGCCGCTCGACCACATCCGCCGTTTGCCTGGACAGTGCGCACCGATCCACCATCGGGCCCGCATCCCTACTCTCAGGAGTAGTTACCAACCGCTACCAAGCAGCCGCTTCAAGCGATAGCACCACCTGGCAGAACGGTTGTCAGCTGATATCGCGCGGAAAAGACACGCGTAAATGACGCAGAAGATCGCTCGGTAGCACCGCAGGGAGCTTCGCTGTGCCTTTATTGGACAGCTGGATGGCGACGGTCTTGTTAAGGTCGGTGAATTTCACTTGGACTTTTTCCAGAACATGCTTCCGGCCGGCCAGCAGGATATCAGTGGCGTCGCGCACATCTTTTACCCCTTTGAGCAAGATTTTCCCCGTTACTCCTTCGTCTATTTCGACGGCCGAGACCTGGAGCGAATCGACGGTGATTTCCTGATCTACTGCATTTTGCAGAGCCGATACCCACTCGATCAGGTTGACCGTAGGAGGCGTTACCACCAAGTTGAAACTGCAGGCTTCAAGCAGGCGGCTGATCAGCTCCTTGATACTGCGCTGGTAATTTCTGAGCTCGATGTGGGGCGGCGAATCGAAAAGGGTGAACTCCGTCGTCCGGTACCCAATCCGATCAAGAACTTCTTCACTACCAAAAGGAGTCGAGATCACCTCTTGGTAATTGTACTTCTCGATATAACGTCCCTCGATGAAGCCATCCCGGATTCGCTCGATAGCGAAGCCATCCATTCTCTCCTCCGTGAATGGCATGTCGATGAGTCTTTTCCCTACCGTTCGAATCGATGAGGGCCATTGGGCATTCAGCCATCTCACCCTGTTCATGCAGGTTCTCCTTGCAACTCAGCACTCGCTTTAGCTTGCGCTCTGAGTTCCCTGATTACCTTCGCAGCGGTTTCTTCGATAAGGCCCAGATAGGTTTCTTTGTCTTCGGCGCTGACTGGTCGGATCGTCTTGGTATACTCAAGGTCGACGAACCGGTAGGCGCCACGGACGAAGTATTTGAAGCCTTTCCCTTGTACTGGATCCTCAAAGGCGGCCTCAAATTCCACCATCGGTTGTGGCGCCTTGTTCAGCCCCGAACGCCAGATGATCGACGTGATGAAGAAGCCCTTCCGGGTCAGACTCTGGTACTCCTCGGACGCCAGCAGCGTCTCGCCTTTCAGCGCGACGTTCTTGACCAGCGCCAATGCCTCTTCTTTGGCCACTTCAGCTTCCTGATCATCGTCCAGGTCGAGCTCGTCTTCCTCAGGTTCCTGGGGCAAGCGCTCAACCTTCACGCTGGTGACGTTCTTCAACGTGAAGCCCGGGAGATTGCTAATCAGGGACGTAAAGAACCCTGTGCGCAGGGCGGGGGATTGGAACTCGCCGAGCTCGATGCGGATGGCGGGGATTTCAGCTTTGGCCTTGGTGTCCAGCTTATCCTTGAGCTTGGAGTAGATGGACTTAACACGGTCGTTGGCAGGCATCCGAATGACCGTCTTGTCTGCCGAAACGTGGAACTCAATCGAGGCTTCTTTGGGCGTACGCTGGACTAAACGCGTCTTGCCGTAGTCGACGTCCGAGTACTTGATGTTGGCGACAACTTGGTTGCCGTCCTTGATCTGCTGAGTCACCCTCTCGTCTTCAGGAGACTCCTCAATGTATTCCCGGAGCACCTCCCGGATCCCTTCCACGGTCAGCGCGGTCGGCAGCGTCACCGAGGTGAGCTTTTCCTGCCGGCCGGAGTGCTCCCGCTGTTCCAGTAGCGTGTTCAGATCATGATAGTCGTGCGGGAGGATCGAGATGGCACTGACCAGGTCATCCCGGCTGTCCTTCGCGGAGTAGAAGATCCCCCTGTCCTTTGCGAGCTCAAGCAGAACCTTTTCGTTGATTTTCTGCTTGGCCGACATCAAGGCGTCGTGGATTTCCTTGTCCGTCGCACAGTACTGAAGCGCGTTTTTGCTCATTGCCGGGACAGCTCCAGTTCACAGAAGGTGGTGCGTACGTGTTCAAGCTTGCCGAAGTCAATGGCGTCCAGGATCTGCCGAAGATCGTCCCCGCCCTGGTAGTCAGCGATATACTGGTCTTTGGCTTTGGCGAAATTGGCCGAAGCGTTGTGGTGCGGGTCGACCAAGCGGATCGTGACCTCCGTTTCGGCCTTGATTACCTGGTAGTGCATCAAGTACTCGATGAGGTACAGAAACTCGTCGGTCGTGATTCCTCGCTTGCGCATGAAGATCACGAAGCCCTGCTTGCTCCCTTTCTTTGGGTTCACGTAGGACAAGATGATCCAAGGCGCGGTCAGCATATCCAGCGTCGCAGCCTTGGCGTGTTCGAGCTGGACGTTCTTCTTACGCACGAGATGAGGGTAGTAGAACTTGCAGTAATCCCGCTCCGGCAGTAGACCTGTACCTCCGCGCAGGTGGATGACCTCGTGGTGAACGTTGTTCAGCCAGTAGATATCCTCAGGGCCCATCACAACGATCTTGGAGCCCTTCGGGATGTCCAGATCGTCGCATTTCACCTTTTCAAGGATCTTGGCGAAGTCCTTGTCGTACTCGTTATCGTGGTTATAGACGAAAAGCAGCCCCTGGATATTCGCCGACACATCTGGATGGATGTATGTGTCGCTGAATTCCTGGCTGATCTCGGCGCATCGGAGGCTCTTGGCTAGACTCTCGATCGCCTCCCGGATGGCCTGTGTTTTTATGGTGCCCTTAGCGTAGCTCTTGAGGTCGCAGTTTACATAGGTGCGGGACTGGGAGTACGGCTCGTTGTACCAAAAGACGACATCGGAGGGATGGGTCTTGACCTCGTGTACCTCCTGGTTCTCGCACGGCCAATTGATGTTGGTGTGCTCCATGCGCCCCCAGAGAAACTCGTTGAAAATTCCCTTCGACAGCTTTTCCGCCATCTTCGCGATGTTTATCGTCTCGGCCATGATTCCCTGGGCTCTTTATGTTGGTCAAAGCGGCGCTAGCACCATGATGGCGCTGATACTGGCACAGTAAACACGATGGTTGAGTCGGCTACAAGGTGATCATCTGTTCGACCTTGGAACTGTGTCATCGCGCCGTCGCGCAGGGACATGGCCAGGACGAAGAGACTTCAATATGGATGCGACTGCTTGGGCGAATTGGGTAACGCCGAGAGTAGCCGGACGCCGTAAACAGCCGTCGAACGTCGGATCGCAAAGTGGGCGTAGTACGGGGGCTGTCTACCCAGATCGCTGGTGAATTCTCGCTTCGGTTCGGCAGATGTCTTTCGCGAGCGTCCGCCTCTGCTTACACATCAGTTATCCTTTGCATTCAGCAACGACATGGACACAGGAAATTGAAGCATGGCAATTAGGACATGTCCTACCGCCAGCGCTTGAGCTTCCCGGTAGCGTCATGCTGACCCAGCCTCAGGCCGGGATTTCCCAAGGACGAACAAGAAAGCTCAACGTGAGCGGATATGTACCAAACCCGCCGAAGGGCTACCAATACAGCGGCGGCGAGCCCGTTGATATCCACGTCCAGCGCTGGGCCTAGCTGGCTACACTGCCCTGTGCGCCAAACCGCCTACTGTAGTACTTTTTATACAGAACCTAACCGACGCGCAAGAATTGCCTAGTCAGTGCCCTAGACTCAACCTCAATCGGCATTACTCTAAACAAGAGACCCGCAGCTAAAATCCCAATCTGAGTGATCCCGATTAGAGCCAGGCTACCAATGCTCCCAGCAAGGGCAACCATTTGAAAGTCCAGTGGTTGGATACTCACCACCAGCCACCAAAAATACACTGGAATGAACAACCAGGACAACGCTAAAAACGGCGAAAGCACTAGCCCTGTTACTGCGACCAGCATGCAAAAAAATATTGCAGGTGTAAGGATGAAAGCCCAAAAATCGCCGATACAACACCGTGCCTCTAACACGACGTCATGAACTACATCCGACAAAACACTCCACCACAGTGCCACCAGCGCAAGGAAGAAACTACGTTTATACCAGATAACACCCGGGGCATTTAAGCCGATGATCAATTGTAGATAACCGCCTAGGGTCTGATCTCCAAGCCCCGGCAAAAGTGCCTTTCCCCTACGACAAATAGCAGTAGCTGCTGGAAACATCACTCGACGCCAGAGTGGAATTTTAATTAGAGAAGGCGTCTGCTTTGCTGGGGCCATATATAAAACCTCGCCAAATTAATCTTTCATTAAAACTTCAGATTTCACCACCACCTAACCAACCAGCCTGCCATTTTTCGCACGACGGCCAAAATGCAAAACAGCGCAAACACCTAACACATCAATATTAGAAAGCCAACCACCGACCACAAGACGATTTAATGCTTTAGATCGCTCCAACTTCTGCGCTTTTATGACCTTCATTCTCCCACTCCTAGGAATTACCTCATACTAAGTACCATCATGAACCAGAGACCACACACCATCAACAAATAAATAATTATTAATAAAGTACAAACCATTAAAAAAACACATAACAACCGAATAAAACCAAAACAGGCAAATCAAATAGCCGACTGGTTTATTAGCGCAAACAACATCATATGCACAGGATAAAAACCATACCCCCAAATACCTATAGCCGGAACATTAAATTCGATCCGCTGACGCAACAACCACAAACCAAATATTGGCGCAACAAAGGAAACCCCCAGCCTCAAGTTATCATATGCATCTAACTCCATTATAAATATAGAGACACTCCCGTTCGCCATTAAAGCCGTTACACCTGAAAGGTACCAAACAAAGAAGTTATCCGATCGCAAAGCTGCCAGCAGTACGGCAGGCAAGGACACACCAAAAAGCCCATACATAAGCATGGTTTTATATTTCAACGCTACAGCCACTGCAATAAGCGCAAGCCCCCAGGCGAGATATGTTCGATGATGAAGCCCCCAAGCTACAACCAGGCCTAATCCAAGAGTAGGTAAAACATTCAACCCAAATGCAGACGCCCCGAAAAATCGTAGATAAGGAGCCTGACTCAGAGATGAGAAAACTACAATCATCAAGGCATAACGGAGGTTGCTCCGCGTCAGAAGCTCCCCCTTCCTAGTCCTATAGACGTTCGCTGCAATAACCAGACAAAATAAGGGAAATGATAGCCTCCCTGGCGCTCCCAAGCCGCCGAGCGCAGGCCAGACAATACGCAAATGGTCAATACACATAGTGAATATGGCGAACCACTTCACTAGGTCTACTGCTGGATCTCGGATTGCACGTAAGCTCTCAATATCGGTAGCAGCACACGTATCATGCATTCTTTGTGGCTCTTGGACTGGCCTGGTTCTCAGCAGCCTCCAACGCTGCCCTGACAATCCCACTCACTGTGGCCGGGCCACCCCCACTTCGTTTATTAGATAATGCCTGATCCTCCAACTTTTCTATAAGAGCAGGAGGCAAGCTAATACTTACTGAACGCGCACCTGTTTTATCATTTACTCCCTTGGACATGACAACACTCTCCTCTTTTCTCGCAATGGATAAAAGCAACATAACTTCAGGCAATGAAGAAATAACATCAACCTCAAAAACCAAAAAACCTGTGTTGTTATGCAATTTAAATTTCATTCCACCTCCATTTCCAAGCACTTAAAATTCATTTAAATGTAATTTTTAAGCTCAAGCGATTTCAAACTAATGAAAAAAATCCCAATGACTGCGGCAAAAAACGAGACCGCCCGCATCCTTTACCTGGCCTTCGGTGCTTCACCGATGATTTTGTGCATTCCTCCCATCCTCTTCCCCTTTTGGGGATTTTGATGTTTTTTGGACTTTGCCTTTTAAAGCTTTATCCTTGTTTTTAAACTTGTTTTTAAAGGCTCTGAAAGCCCCAGACGATAAGGCTTTCAGCGACTTGCAAGCTAAAGATTCCGGGTTGAGTAGCTAAAAACTCCGGGATAACGACTAAAAGTTCCGGGTAACCAGCTAAAAATTCCGGGCGAACAGACTAAAGATTCCGGGTGTTATTCACAGGTCATCGGCTAGAGCTAGCTGCGTCTGCTGATCGTCATGAAATTTAAAAGTCAACCGGTCTATCGACCTCCGGCTTTTGGTTGCTTTCAGCTCGATGAGAAGGCCGCTTTTTCTCCGAAGCTCTTCAATTGCAGGATCAATCACCTTGGACTTGAGATTGCTATAGCGGGTGTAGGATGGCCCTAATTCAAGAAGCGCACGAAACTCATCGACTCGTACTGTATACATACCTGTTTTTTTAAACCCCTGTAGCAACTCGAAAAGTCGGATTGAGTGTATGGATGAGAGGCCTGCAACTCGCTTCAGATCGTACTTGGTAAACTCCGTGTTTAGCATGGCTAGGTAAGGCTCAACATGAATAGTGAACCAAATTTTTGCCTCTGCCCAACCGCTTTGGTAGTCCACTCGATCCACCCACCGAAATCGACTCTTATAGCGCCCATCGAAAGTTTTGATATCCCGCTCGTAAAGAGAACCAGCTGCCTCCTTGAGCGCTTCATAGGCCTGCTTGATCGGTATTCCAAAGTGTTCAGAGAAATCATAGGCAGTGATCGTGATTGGACGTGGCATAAGCTTCCGCGGATCGATCTGCGAGATAGCAGCCAATAACAGACGTTGCTCGTTCAAAGTCAGCCTATATGCCGCTCTCACCAGATCGTTGGATTTGGTAACGTTATGTTTTGCAGCGCGTCGTTCAGATGAAGTTACCTCGGTTCCAAGCATATGAGTTGGATAATTCTCGACTCTACCCACTTGGTTAGGGTGGGTGCTGGTCGACTTCATCTAATTAGCTCGCCTAGCCCAGTAGATGGCTACAGCTTGAGGGTCGAATCGGACACCACGCGAAAAACGCACTGGTTTAGGAAATCCAGGCTCCTGCCGCCAACGCCAAAGCGTCATTCGGCTGATTTGATACAAGTTGCAGAGCTGAGCCGTCGTGGCCAGTGTGCCTGGAACTGGGAGGTCGAACTTATCGCTTTTGCCACTCATACAGGTTTCCTTACTATCAAGCTGGAAACCGAGCCAGGAGACCTACCGTGTAGCGTTGACGCATACGCTAACGAGCGGTACTGTCCCCCCTGAAGCCCTTTCAACGCTTCATCTCGGGATTGTCCTGGTTCGCCAGCTCAGAAGGACGCCTTACAAGCCTCCTTCCCCGAACAAAAGCCTCGACCCCCACGGTCGAGGCTTTTTCATATGGCCAACCAGTTGCCCCCGATTCTTCTCGTGACAGTTCGTTACGTCAAATATAAAACCCTTTAAAATCAATGGCTTGCTATACCATCGCAATTGCTACGGAATAGCATAATTTTCGTAACCCATTGGTTATATTGACCATTCTATAAAATGTAACAAATTGTTTCTTAATGCTTATTTTCCAGAAAGGAATGAGGGATACCTTTCGATCAGTCACGATGACGAGATACGGCACGCAAAACGGCACGCAAATGTTTACCTAGCCCAGAAACAAAAAAAGCCTACGCCTGAAAACTGCGTAAGCTTCTGATTTTATTGGTGTCCCAGGGCAGGTTCGAACTGCCAACCTTCCCCTTAGGAGGGGGATGCTCTATCCAATTGAGCTACTGGGACAACGCTCGGCCACCAGGACAGGCGGCGCGAAGGACGGCGTGCATGTTAACGGGCATGCCGTCGTTTGTCATGTCGTCCCTGGGCTTTTTAACCGTAGGCCACCTTCTGCGGGCGCAGCCCGACCCGTGTTGAGAAACCTCTAGCGCCCTGGGGTAACGACTGTCAGGCACCTCATCGGGCATTTTGCATTATTACAAAACGCCATCATTGCAAAGTGCACGCTCCACACGCCCAAAACAAAAGCCAAACTATTGTTTTAAAAGAATTTTTTCTGATAAAAAGCTTGGCATGCAGCCTGCTCTGACTCTCTCCACGGAAAACCGCCTGATTCAGCATCAGCCATGGAGAGCCTTTCGATGAATACGCCCGTTCTTTTGACATTGAATGCCTTGGCATTGATCGCACTGACCGCTTTCCACTTTCAACCGGCGCCAGAGTCCCTGCCCTACACCCATGCAGACCCGCGACAAGCCGCACAACGGGCAGTCATGAGCGATCACCTGACCTACAGCAGCGCCCTGGGCGAACAACGCCAGGCAACCGTCGCCACCGGAGAAACGGTCCGGCTGACGTTCTGAGCCCACTCCACCAAGGAATTCCCATGTCCAGATACGCCATCATCTTCCTGATCCTGACCCTGCTCGCCAGCACCGCCCTGTGGATGGCACCCGCCGACGCCTTCACCCTACCGTTGGTCGTCGCCAGCTGTCTGTTTGGCGGCTTTTTCGTCCTGGCCTTGTTCGCTGGTCGGAAAATCCGCTTCGATCCGGTCTTGCGCACCTCCGAAGACTAGAAAACCAGCAAATTGCCACTACGCTTTAACATTAGAAGCAAAAGGTCAGGCCAGCGGTTAAAATCCGCGCCGTGCTGGCCAGACGCTTCCTGACAGGCCCGGGATGGCCGATCAGAGGGCCGCGACTGGGTGAAACTTTCAAACCAGTACGCATTTCTGATAATTGGTGCTGGCATATTGCCTTTGTCCAGTTCAATATTTGTCACAGAATTGACGCCAAGGATCTGGCAAATATGAGGCATGATGCGGGCCTCATTTCAATTCAGGTTGAACATTTGGCCAAGCATGCTGTCCTACTGACATCCTGCGGCCAATTCCGAGAACCGCTCCCCTGAACTAACCGGTTTAAAACTATGCGCCCATTGAAACAGGCAATTTATTCCAGCCGTACGGCTGACAAGTTCGTCGTGCGTCTGCCCGATGGAATGCGTGAACGCATCGCCGAGGTGGCTCGTAACCATCACCGCAGCATGAATTCCGAGATCATTGCACGCCTGGAGCAAAGCCTTATTCAGGAAGGTGCACTGGGCGACGAGTTGAGCATGCGGCTGGACAGCCCTGAGCTCTCTCTGCATGAGCGAGAATTGCTCCAGCGTTTCCGCCAGCTTTCCCATCGCCAGCAGAATGCACTCGTGTCGCTGATCGCCCATGACGCCGAAATGGCGGACGCCAGCTGATTCATCCCTGAAAGCTCAAGCCAGCGGTGTGCTGGCTTTTTTTTGCCCGGGATTTGGCGGGGAACCGCCTAGAGCAGGAAGATGGTCGCCAGCCCCAGGAAGATGAAGAAACCGCCACTGTCGGTCATGGCGGTGATCATCACGCTCGCCCCCATCGCCGGGTCGCGCCCCAGGCGCGCCAGGGTCATGGGGATCAGCACCCCCATCAAGGCTGCCAGCAGGAGGTTGAGGGTCATGGCCGCAGTCATCACCACACCCAGCGACCAACTGCCGTACAGCAGGTAGGCGACTACGCCGATCACCCCACCCCACACTAGGCCGTTGATCAACCCCACCGCCAGCTCCTTGCGCATCAGCCGCGAGGTATTGCCGGTGCTGACCTGGTCGAGCGCCATGGCCCGTACGATCATGGTGATGGTCTGGTTGCCCGAGTTGCCGCCGATGCCCGCAACGATCGGCATCAGCGCAGCCAGGGCCACCAGCTTCTCGATGGAGCCCTCGAACAGCCCGATCACCCGCGAAGCGACAAAGGCCGTGATCAGGTTGATTGCCAGCCACGCCCAACGGTTGCGCAGGGATTTCCAGACCGAGGCAAAGATATCCTCTTCTTCGCGCAGACCGGCCATGTTGAGGACTTCACTTTCGCTTTCCTCACGGATCAGGTCGACCATTTCGTCGATGGTCAGACGGCCGATCAACTTGCCGTTCTTGTCCACCACGGGCGCGGAAATCAGGTCATAACGTTCGAAGGCCTGGGCCGCATCATAGGCGTCTTCGTCCGGGTGAAAGGTCACCGGGTCGCCGGCCATGACATCGGCGACCTGTTTCTCGGGATCGTTGACCAGCAGCCGCTTGATCGGCAGCACGCCCTTGAGCACGCCGTCGTAATCGACCACGAACAGTTTGTCGGTATGGCCCGGCAGCTCCTTGAGCCGACGCAGGTAGCGCAGTACCACCTCCAGGCTGACGTCTTCGCGGATGGTGACCATCTCGAAGTCCATCAGCGCACCGACCTGCTCCTCGTCATAGGACAACGCGGAGCGAACGCGCTCACGCTGCTGGCCATCGAGGGTTTCCATCAGTTCGTGGACAACGTCTCGCGGCAGCTCGGGAGCCAGGTCAGCGAGTTCGTCGGCGTCCATTTCCTTGGCGGCGGCCAGGAGCTCCTGATCGTCCATGTCGGCGATCAGGGTTTCACGGACGGAGTCGGACACTTCAAGCAGGATATCGCCGTCGCGCTCGGCCTTGACCAACTGCCAGACGGTCAGGCGATCATCCAGGGGCAAGGCTTCGAGAATATAGGCGACGTCGGCGGAGTGCAGGTCATCGAGCTTGCGCTGCAGCTCGACGAGGTTCTGCCGGTGAACCAGATTTTCCACCCGGTCGTGATGAGGGCCTTCCTGACGATGCGTCAGGTCTTCGACCACCCGCTGGCGCTGCAGCAGGTCGACAACCTGGGCAAGACGATCCTGCAGGCTATCCTGGCTTTTCTTTACTTCAACTTCGGTCATAGGCGAACTCCACTCCCAGCAGCGGGGCACGCCGGAAGGATCAATCAGTCAATTCGTGATTGGCACAACGAGAGATTAAGTAACTACTGGGTAAGTCCATGGAAGTATTCCAAAAACCCCGGCGGGGCTGACGGGCGCAATCATACACCGTCGCCACGCCCTCAAGACCAAAAATCTTGGCAAGAACAAGCGCTTGCAATACGCAGCCGAGCGCTTTGGCGCCAGCCTTTCCCTTACGACGACTCATCCTGAAAAGAAAACACACGCCCCAGGCGAAAGCCCACGGCTAGGCTGAGTGAATGATCGTCAAGGAGGACGTCCGATGCTGCCCAGAAGCCATCTATCGCTATTGCTCGCACTCTGCCTGCCCTTCCCGGCCGACGCCGCCATCGTCCATCGCTGTGAAAGCGACAGCGGCCATATCACCTTTACTACGCTGGGATGTGCATCAAACGAAACGCTGCAACCCCAGCGAGCACACAACCCCTCGCTCGGAAGCCGGGCGACATCGCCCCCTCGCGCGAAAACGCCAACCTCGGCCGCCCCACCCAGCCCGCAGCCCCTGGTCATCGTTGGCGAGCACGATGACGGCTGCGCCAATCGATTAAGCCCACAGGAAAAACGCCGGGCAATCATCAACCAGCAGGTTCGCCCCGGCATGAGTCGACTGGAAGTGGAAAGCGCCCTGGGCAGGCCGGATCGGATCAGCACGAGCAACACCGCAACGCGTTATCACTACAACCTGAAACGGGGCCGCAGCAGTCTGGTGGTGCTGGATGAGAAAGGATGTGTCAAAGGCTAGCCGACGTCACATACTCAAACGCCAGACAGCAAAAAGCCCGCAACCAGTGCGGGCTTCTTGGTGTATGGTGCACTCGACAGGATTCGAACCTGTGACCGCTCGGTTCGTAGCCGAGTACTCTATCCAGCTGAGCTACGAGTGCAGGTGTGTTTTTAGACCAGATCACAACTGGTTGAAGCCACGTTATTCGTATCACTACCAACAACGCTTAAATGGTGCACTCGACAGGATTCGAACCTGTGACCGCTCGGTTCGTAGCCGAGTACTCTATCCAGCTGAGCTACGAGTGCATTTGATGCCGCGCATTATAGGCCGTGAAATCTTTTTGTAAAGCGCTTTTTTCTAGTAATTTCAACAACTTACCGAAGAAGCCAGATCTACACGTACTACACAAATAATGGCGGAGAAGGGGGGATTCGAACCCCCGACACCCTTTTGAGGTGTACTCCCTTAGCAGGGGAGCGCCTTCGGCCACTCGGCCACCTCTCCGCAACACGGGGCGTATAATAACCAACCTTTTCCCCGTTTGCAAAGCAAAAAATCAAATAAAATTAATGGCTTGGTTCTTCGTCCTTCTCTTTCTTGATCCGCAGGTAGATTTCCTCACGGTGTACGGCCACTTCCTTGGGGGCATTGACCCCAATTCGTACTTGATTTCCTTTGACGCCAAGCACGGTCACAGTGATTTCACCGTCACCGATGATCAGGCTCTCTGCGCACCGACGAGTCAGAATCAGCATACCTTTCTCCTACACGCACTTCAGTTCAGGGACAACAGTCTGCAAAAAGGGCTTCGGCTTACAGGCTATATAGCCATCGCCCTACACCCCTGAGTATTGACCAGCGCAGGCAAAAGAACAGCACCCACCCACGCCTATCAAGAAAAACAAAGGGCGCGGTTCAACCGCGCCCTTGGGGACTAGGCGTTACTCGCCCTGTCGGGCCGGGGCATCGAGCTCAAAAGCCGTGTGCAGCGCCCGTACCGCCAACTCCAGGTACTTCTCTCCGATCACCACGGAGACCTTGATCTCCGAGGTCGAGATCATCTGGATATTGATGCTTTCCTTGGCCAGGGCCTCGAACATCCGGCTGGCCACGCCAGCGTGGGAACGCATGCCGACACCGACGATCGACACCTTGGCGATCTTGGTGTCGCCGATCACTTCACGGGCACCGATCTCACGCGCGGTGTTTTCCAGGACGGTTTGCGCGGCCTGGTAGTCATTGCGGTGCACGGTGAAGGTGAAGTCGGTGGTGTTATCGTGCGCAACGTTCTGCACGATCATGTCGACTTCGATGTTCGCGGCACTGATCGGGCCGAGAATCTTGAAGGCCACGCCGGGGGTGTCTGGCACGCCACGGATGGTCAGCTTGGCTTCATCGCGGTTGAAGGCGATGCCGGAAATGATCGGCTGTTCCATGGATTCCTCTTCATCAATAGTAATGAGGGTACCCGGACCCTCTTTGAAGCTGTGCAGGACGCGCAGCGGAACGTTGTACTTGCCGGCGAACTCGACCGCACGGATCTGCAACACCTTGGAACCGAGGCTGGCCATTTCCAGCATCTCTTCGAAGGTGATCTTGTCCAGGCGCTGGGCCTGGGCGACGACGCGCGGATCGGTGGTGTAGACGCCATCGACGTCGGTGTAGATCTGGCATTCGTCAGCCTTCAAGGCCGCCGCCAGGGCCACGCCGGTGGTGTCGGAACCGCCACGCCCGAGGGTGGTGATATTGCCGTGCTCGTCGACGCCCTGGAAACCGGCGACCACTACCACGCGACCGGCCTTCAGATCGCCACGAATCTTCTGATCGTCGATCTGCAGGATGCGCGCCTTATTGTGCGCGCTGTCGGTCAGGATTCGCACCTGGTTACCGGTGTACGAGACCGCCGGCACACCACGCTTGATCAGTGCCATGGCCAGCAAGGCGATGGTCACCTGCTCGCCGGTGGAAACGATCACATCCAGTTCACGGGGAACCGGTTGCTGATCGCCACTGATCTGCTTGGCCAGTTCGATCAGGCGGTTGGTCTCGCCGCTCATCGCGGACAGTACAACCACCAGGTCATCGCCGGCTTCACGGAACTTCTTAACCTTGTCGGCTACCTGCTCGATTCTCTCGACGGAGCCGACCGAGGTACCTCCGAATTTCTGTACGATCAAAGCCATTTCTAAGCCGCCTCAGCCCGTAAAGGGGCGCCCATTAATCATTCAACTTCACAGCTGCGGTGCCTGCCACTAGACAACAGGCACCCGTCGCGGCCTTTAAACGCCCTGTTCGACAAACGGCACGGTCAGGGCCAGTGCGGCATCCAGTTGCGCAGCGTCGATACCGCCGCCTTGCGCCATGTCCGGACGACCGCCGCCCTTCCCGCCCACTGCCGCAGCGGCTTGTTTCATCAGATCACCGGCTTTGAGTTGGCCAGTCAGGTCCTTGGTCACGCCTGCGACCAGAACGACCTTTTCCTCATGGACACTGCCGAGCAGGATCACTGCGCGACCGAGTTTGTTTTTCAGTTGATCGACCAGCGCCAGCAGCGCCTTGCCATCCTGCCCGTCCAGACGCACGGCCAGGACCTTGACGCCCTTGACGTCCAGGGCCGCAGCCGACAGGTCGTCGCCCGCCGCACTGGCGGCCTTGGCCTGCAATTGCTCCAGCTGCTTTTCCAGCAGGCGGTTGCGTTCCAGCACCGCCGACAGCTTGTCGATCAGGTTGTCGCGACTGCCCTTGATCAGGTTCGCGGCTTCCTTGAGTTGCTCTTCCGCGGCGTTCAGGTAGGCCAGTGCCGCAGCCCCCGTGACCGCTTCGATACGCCGTACGCCCGAGGCGACGCCGCCTTCGCTGGTAATTTTCAGCAGGCCGATATCGCCGGTGCGGTTGGCGTGGATACCGCCGCACAGCTCAACGGAGAAATCGCCGCCCATGCTCAGTACCCGAACGCTGTCACCGTACTTCTCGCCGAACAGCGCCATGGCGCCTTTTTTCTTGGCGGTGTCGATATCGGTTTCTTCGGTTTCCACCGCCGAGTTCTTGCGGATCTCGGCGTTGACAATGTCTTCCAGGGCCTTGAGCTGCTCAGGCTTGATGGCTTCGAAGTGGCTGAAGTCGAAGCGCAGGCGCTGACTGTCGACCAACGAACCCTTCTGCTGGACGTGCTCGCCCAACACCTGGCGCAACGCGGCGTGCAGCAGGTGCGTGGCCGAGTGGTTCAGGGAAGTGGCGTGACGCACATCAGCGGCCACCTGGGTTTCAACCTGGGCACCGACCAGCAAACTGCCTTGCGCCAGGACACCGTGGTGCAGGAACGCGCCGCCGGTCTTGGTGGTGTCGCGTACATCAAAGCGACCGGCAGCCGCCTTGAGATAACCGCAATCACCTATCTGGCCGCCCGACTCGGCATAGAACGGCGTCTGGTCCAGGACGACAACACCCTCTTCGCCTTCATTCAAGACGTCGACCGACTGCCCTTCTTTATAGAGCGCCACGACTTTCGCCGAACCGCTGGTAGCGCTGTAGCCGGTGAACTCGGTGGCGACGTCGACCTTGACCAGGCTGTTGTAGTCCATGCCGAAGGAACTGGCCGAACGGGCACGCACGCGCTGGGCTTCCATCTCACGCTCGAAACCGACCTCGTCGAGGGTCAGGTTGCGTTCGCGGGCGATGTCACCGGTCAGGTCCATCGGGAAACCGTAGGTGTCGTAGAGCTTGAACACCACGTCACCCGGGACGACCGCTCCCTTGAGTTCGGCCAGGTCCTGCTCGAGGATCTTCAGGCCTTGCTCCAGGGTCTTGGCGAACTGCTCTTCTTCAGCCTTGAGCACGCGCTCGATATGCGCCTGCTGGGATTTCAGCTCAGGGAAGGCTTCGCCCATCTCGGCGACCAGGGCCGCAACGATCTGGTAGAAGAAGCTGCCCTTGGCACCCAGCTTGTTGCCGTGACGGCAAGCGCGGCGAATGATCCGACGCAGCACGTAGCCACGACCTTCGTTGGATGGCAGCACGCCATCGGCAATCAGGAAGCCGCAGGAGCGAATATGGTCGGCGACGACTTTCAGGGATGCCTGGTTGTCGTTGGTGCAACCGATGGCCTGGGCCGAAGCGCTCAGCAGGCTCTGGAACAGGTCGATTTCATAGTTGGAATGAACGTGCTGCAACACCGCACTGATCCGCTCCAGGCCCATGCCGGTATCCACCGACGGCGCTGGTAGCGGATGCAACACGCCATCGGCGGTGCGGTTGAACTGCATGAACACGTTGTTCCAGATTTCGATGTAGCGGTCGCCGTCTTCTTCCGGCGAGCCGGGTGGGCCGCCCCAGATATCGGCGCCGTGATCGTAGAAAATCTCGGTGCAAGGGCCGCACGGGCCGGTATCGCCCATGGTCCAGAAGTTGTCGGAGGCGTAAGGGGCGCCCTTGTTGTCACCGATACGGACCATACGCTCGGCCGGCACGCCGACTTCCTTGGTCCAGATATCGTAGGCTTCGTCGTCGGTCGCGTAGACCGTGACCCAGAGCTTTTCCTTCGGCAGGTTCAGCCACTTGTCGGAAGTCAGGAAGGTCCAGGCGAAGGTGATCGCATCACGCTTGAAATAGTCGCCAAAGCTGAAGTTGCCGAGCATTTCAAAAAAGGTGTGGTGACGGGCGGTGTAACCGACGTTTTCCAGGTCGTTGTGCTTGCCGCCGGCGCGCACGCATTTCTGACTGCTGACCGCGCGGGTATAGGCGCGCTTTTCCTGACCCAGGAAGCAGTCCTTGAACTGGTTCATCCCCGCGTTGGTGAACAGCAGGGTCGGGTCGTTGCCCGGAATCAAAGAGCTGGAGGCTACACGGGTGTGGCCTTGCTGTTCGAAGAAGCGAAGGAAGGCTTCACGGATTTCTGCGCTTTTCATAGGTTCTTCCACGGAGTCTGCGGCCAAACGCAAGTGCATCACATCCAAAAGGGTTTGCGACTTGCAAAGGGCCGCATTATATCGGCCCTGCGCCTTGGGTACAGCGTGTTTATACGATAGAAACCGTCAATTGGACGGCCTGCTGCCTCATTCACGGCCAAATTCGGCCAATACCGCAACAACTTGTTCAACTTGCGTACATTCGGCGTCCCTGTACCCCGGGTCGTTTCAGCCTGTTCGACGACAGGCCGGGCCGGCGTTTACTGAAGAATTTCGATAGTCATTATCGAAACGACGACATGCACCCCCTGAAAATATATGTTAAAAACTCAGCGCCGCCAGAAAGTCTGGCGGCAACGTTCTCAGGGCGGGGTGCAACTCCCCACCGGCGGTAATGGCGCGCAATGCGTCTAGCCCGCGAGCGCTTGACGATTTCCACGGCCTTGGCCGTCGGTCGACAAGGTCAGCAGACCCGGTGTGATCCCGGGGCCGACGGTCATAGTCCGGATGAAGAGAGAACGGGATTGACACCCAGGGGCCGTCCGCTGAATCCGTAGAGGCCTGCGAGCATCCCACGGCGACGCTGAACGTACCCTTGAATCCCATTCGATTCATATCGCCCTGTTTTTCACACAAACAGGAGTCAGAACAGATGCAACCCACCACCATTCATCACAACCAACGTATCGCCTTTATCCAGGCCTGCTGGCACAAAGACATTGTCGACCAGGCACGCCACGGCTTTGTCTCGGAAATCGCCAAGCTGGGTTATCAGGAAAGCGATATCGATTTCTTTGAAGTCGGCGGCGCCTTCGAAATCCCCCTGCATGCCAAGCTGCTGGCCAAATCCGGGCGTTATGCCGGCGTGGTCGCCGCGGGCCTGGTGGTCGACGGCGGGATCTATCGCCACGACTTCGTCGCCACCGCGGTGATCGACGGCCTGATGCAGGTCCAGCTGGACACCGAAGTGCCGGTGTTTTCGGTGGTCTTGACCCCGCACCACTTCCACGCAGGTGAAGAGCACCAGAAGTTCTTCTTCGATCACTTCGTGCACAAGGGCCAGGAAGCGGCGAAAACCTGCGCCGACACCCTGAACAAACTGCGTGCGCTGCCGCGCCCGGCAGCGCAGAAACTGGCGGTCTGACTGCCCCGCACCTGCCGGCCCGGGCCGGCAGGTCATTGCCAACGCATAACTATCTACGCTCTCCCCGCTTCGTCTTTGCAGTTAAGTGAACTCGACATTTCGCCCTACCAGGGCTTTCGAGAACCACCGCCTGCGGAGACACCTCAACGTGAACGACTTCTCCAGACTTGGCCCAAGCCAGCCGATCATGCCTCACCAGGAACACTGGATCGACGGCACCATCGAAACCGCGCATCCCCTTGTCGAGCCCTTGAACCAGTACCCGGACGACCAGAGGATCCTGCACACCCACCGGCTCCACCTGGATAAAAACGTCCGGGTGGAACGCCAGCAACTCAAGGCCCCGCCCGACTACCGGGGACCGGCCGATCATCTGCGCTTCACCATCGGTGGCCGCGACAACCGCGTGCATCTGTACCAGTCCGATCATCTGGTGCTGGATATCAATGGCTGGCGTTATCACCTGACAACCGTCTCCTCCGGGCAGGTCATCGTGCTGGACACACAAGGTGGCGATGACGATATCAGGGTGGACGACAAGGTACGGATCGCGGTGTTCATCCATTCAGGAGCGGGAAACGACCGATTGTTTTGCGGGGGAGGCTTCACCAAGGTCGATGCGGGACCTGGCGACGATCGGATTTTCACGCGCTCCGGCGCCAGCTATATCGAAGCCGGAGACGGCGACGATATTGTCAGCGCCCATGGCAAAGGCCCCATGACCGTCTATGGAGGCCGGGGCCATGACACCTTGAGCGCAGGCGAAGGCAGTTGTTTCATCGACGGTGGCCAGGGCGACGATGTGCTATCAGGCGGCAAAGGCCACAACGTGCTCAGCGGAGGCGACGGCGACGATCAGATCACCCCCGGTCCCGGCCGCACGACCATTTACACCGGAACAGGCACGGACTTCGTCGCCCACCTGAGACCCGACGTCCAATTGTTCAATGCCTACTCCGCCTCCGAACCAACGCCTTCGACGATTCCCGATGATCTTGGCGTCATCATCGCCGCCAAGGGACTGGACAGTTGCGGCGTGATCGTCGATGGCACGCCCCGGTTCCGGGAACGGGTCAATGACGACCTCAGACTGCTGCTGGGCTCCGATAACGGCCAGCAACTACTGGGTGCCCTGGGTCAGATCGCGCGCAAGAGCGGCGTGCCCGTGCTGATCAAGGAGTTGACCGAGGAAGAAAACGGTATGTGCTTCCCGGGACGCGCGCAGCAGGGCGACCCGTTTATCCACGATGGCAAGGCCGGAGCTCCGGCCCTCGGTTGTACGGTGTATTACGACCCCTCGTTTCTCAAGGGAGAAGTCACCAGCATCGTTCATCTCTACCACGAGCTGTGCCATGCCTATAACCACGTGACAGGGACGATTTTTCCCGGCTGGGGGGCAGACGGTGTGGACGCGGGCAAGCCTCGCGACTCGGTCCCCAACGCGGAGCTCCAGGCCGTCGGGTTGGCGGCTCACGCCCCGCCCTTCGACTTCGACGCCAATCCCGCGACACCGCCCCTGACCACCAACCCCGAGGCCTTTACCGAAAACGGGCTGCGCCTGGAGTTCGGTATTCCGCCGCGCAAGCAATACCGGGAAGAGTAAACGGATTCGCCTTCCATCCGCACCCGACTTTAACGGAGCCTTCATGAACCATTTTCCCGACATCCCGCCGGCCAGGTCCGAGCGCCTGATAGACGGTAGTGCTCGTTCCATTGATGAACACTACCAGATCGTCCAGGAATACCAGGACGACTACAAACCGACCTCAATCTACCGACTCTCGGCAGAGAATGACCCGGTCCTGATAGAGCGAAAGATCGTTTCGACCCCCTACAGGCCAGGATACCCGCCGCTGGATTACCTGATCTTCACCACCGGCGACAGTGCTGACACCATCAGGGTCCACTGCCCGCAGGAGCAATTGATAGTCGACATCAACCATGAGCGTTACCTGATCAACCCGGCCTCTTCCGAGCAGAGGCTGATCATTCGCACCGGCGCTGGTCCGGATCGGGTGACGGTCGACGAACAGGTAAAAATCCAGGTGGTCGTCGAAACAGCCGACGGCGACGATGTGATCCACAGCGAAGGCAGCGACACCCAGGTCCATGCCGGCCCGGGCGATGACTTCATCACCACCGGCGGGGGCAAGGCCTATATAGAGGCCGGAGAAGGCAACGACATGATTTTTGTCGAAGGTGACGCGACCGTCTACGGCGGCGCCGGCAACGATCATATCAGTGCCACCGCAAGCCTTGACGACAGCCGTCATCTGCTCAACGGCGGTCAAGGCAACGATCTGCTGATCGGCGGTCGGGGACACAGCATCCTCAGTGGCAACGACGGCGACGACTCGATCCTGGCAGGCGTCGGGAGCAACACGATCTACACCGGAGCAGGCCGGGACACGGTCATGTTGATCAAGCCGACGGATCAGGTCTTCAGCAACGATAGCCACGACCAGTTGTTCCAGGCCGCCCCCCAGCCACCCGCCGATTCCGAGGAATTACGTGTTCACGCCTCGTCTGCCGAAGGTTTTCGGATCATCCTGCTCAACAACCTGAGCCTGGAGCAGACCGGTATCGTGGTCAACGGCTCCCCCGCGTTCCAGGACCGGGTCAATGACGACCTGAGGCTTATCGGCGGCTCTCCCCGGGGCAGCCAGCTGCTATCGGTGTTGAATAAAACGGCCAAGAAGCATGGCATCACCGTCGCGATCAACCCGTTGGAGTATGAGAGGAATGCGCTGTTTCTGGTCGATGCCCGGACCACAGGCGATCCCTACATCCGGGATACCCGCGCGGGAGATGGACTCCCAGGGGGAAGCATTCACTACAACCCCGCCATTGAAATCGACGCAACCCCCGGGGTCGTATTGCTTTACCACGAACTCTGCCATGTCTATAACAGAGTGACCGGAACCTCTTTCCCCGGGGATGGCTTCGACGGTCCGCGTGACGACAAGTCCACACGCAGAGTGCCGAATGAAGAGCTCCAAGCCATAGGCCTGCCGGCTGAAGTCAGGCCCTTCGATTTCGATGCAGACCCAAGCACTCCACCCTTGGATACCAACCCGCCCCCCTTCACCGAAAACGGCTTGCGTGAAGAGTTGGGATTGGCACCGCGAGCCTGGGTAAAACCGCGCTAAACCAGCGTCTCATTGCTGGACGGCACCACCAGGATCCCCGCCCGCAGGCCATTTTTCACCTTCGGGTTGGGGAAAATGATCCGGGCGCCCTGCTCTTCCACGACCCAGCGGCTGTTCGCCAGGTCCTCGGCCAGCAGGTAACCCTTGGGCAGTTCCGAGAAGTTCTCGATATCCACCGGCAAGTGCATCAGGAAGCTGTCGCTGTGCTTGATGATTTCCCGCGCCACGCTGAACAGTTGCAAACCTTCCAGCGTTTCATCGGTGACCGGCTCGCGGCCTTCGATGATCTGCTTGAGACGCAACTCCAGGCGAGAGACATCCACGCCCTCGTTCTGCCCGAATGGCCGGGCCTTGCCCAGCTCAAGGGTAAAGGACTCGGCGCCCAGCTTGTCGTAGGTGTAGCTGCTGAAGACGATGGAGGGCTTGTTCTGCAACAACACCGCCGTCATCCCGGCCGCGCGCAGGCGGGCCAGCTCGCGGCGGGAATGGGCGCGCCCTTCCTTGTAGGGATAGAGCGCGAACTGTTCGATTTTCGAGCCGCGAATGGCGGTGTGCAAGTCATAGTGCAGGCGCTGGCGATCCGGCAGGCTGAAGAAACTCGCCGCCAGGCGTTCCAGCTCGCAAGCGCGCAAGGCTTCACTGCCACTGCTCAGCTCATGCCGGCCATTGAACAGCCGGTTGACGTCCTGCTCGACAAAGCGCTCGCCGCGACGCATCGCTTCCGGGTTGCCGAACAGGAACAGAATACGGGCCCGGGGCTTGAGGTCGCCCCGGGCAATGTCGTGCAACAGCCGATCGAGCAACTCGATCGGCGCTGTTTCATTACCGTGGATACCAGCGGACAACAGCAGGTCCAGCCCATTGTCCCGGGCCTCGGGAGGTCGCACTTCGAGTGCGCCCTCACTCAGCCAGCGCATGCGCACACCTTCGACCGTCAGTTGCGTCTTCTCCGCCGGTTCATGACCGGCAAGGGTCAGTTCAAGCAGTTTGCCGAGGGCGAGCATGCGCTATTCCTTAATCAGTGATGGTGATCGCAGTCGGGGCCGTGGACATGGTCGTCCTCGCCGATTTCGGCCGGCTCCATCTCCAGTTGCAGGCTGACCAGGTTGGTCGCCAGCGGGCGCAACAGCAGGTTGGCGTATTCGGCGTCGCCTTCCTCGACATCGACACCGATCAGCAGTTGGCCGCGGCCGTCGTGCTGAATCCACAATTCCTTGCCCTGCCAGATCACCGCGACGCGGGTGCAGGAGGTTTCCAGTTGAGTGCCATCGGTGTCTTCAAGGATCAGCTGCAGGGTATCGCTCATGTTTTAGGCTCTCGTCTGGAAGTAAAACGCCGCGCGCAAAGACCAAGCGGCGGCCTTCAATTGATCTGGAATGGGTAAACCGAGCCCAGTTTAAGGATTTGCGTCAGTTCATCCAATGCCGCTCGGCACTCAAGCAACAATTGCGGGTCAGCCAGGTCGCTTTCACGCAGGCTGTCGCGGTAGTGCTTGTCGACCCACTGGGTCAGCGTGCCATACAACGGCGCCGTCATGATAACCCCAGGATTGACCGCCGCCAGTTCGTTTTCCTTCAGCGCCACGCGCAAGCGCAGGCACGCCGGGCCACCGCCGTTCTGCATGCTCTGCTTGAGGTCGAAGACCTTGACCTCGCGAACCGCACTGCCAGAGCTGGTCAGTTCCTGCAAGTAAGCCCAGACCCGCGGATTGGCGCGGCACTCTTCCGGTACGATCAGCAGCATGCCGCCGTCGGCACGGTTCAGCAGCTGGCTGTTGAACAGGTAGGAACGCACCGCGTCTTCCACCGCCACTTTCGAGCGCGGCACGCAGATCGACTGGAAGTTACCGCCACGCTTGGCCAGCTTGCCGTGCAACTCGGCGAGCATCTGCTCGGTGCCCTGGAAGGCGTCCTCGTGATAGAACAACACCTCGCCGTTACCCACCGCGATCACGTCGTTGTGGAACACACCCTGGTCGATCACCGCCGGGTTCTGTTGAGCATAGACCACGCCGTCATCGCTCAGGCCGTGCAGCCGGGCGACCGCCTGGGAGGCTTCGAGGGTCTGGCGCGCCGGGTATTTCTGCGGGGCCGGGTAGCGGGTGTCGAAGGCGCTGCGGCCGAAGACGAAGAACTCGACACCGGCTTCGCCGTACTCACGGCAGAAACGCGTGTGGTTGGCCGCGCCTTCGTCGCCGAACTGGGCGACGGCGGGCAGTGCCGCGTGATGGGCGAAGTGCTTGGCATCGGCGAACATCGCCCCCAGCACACGGCTGGTGGTCGGGTGTTCGATGCTGCGGTGATATTTGCAGTTGAGGTTGGCGGCGGTGAAATGCACGCGACCGTCGGCGGTATCGGCACTCGGGCTGACAGTGCCGGCGTTGGCCACCCACATGCTCGACGCCGAGCAGCTGGCGACCAGCAGCGGCATCGCCTGTTTGGCGGCCTGTTCGATCACCTGCGCATCGCTGCCGGCGAAACCGAGGCTGCGCAGGGCGGCCACATCCGGGCGCTCCTGCGGGGCCAGCACGCCCTGGACAAACCCCATGTCCATCAGCGCTTTCATTTTCGCCAGGCCTTGCAGCGCCGCTTCCTTGGGGTTGGAAGCCTGCTGGCTGTTGCTCTGGGAAGCGACGTTGCCGTAGGACAGGCCGCCGTAGTTATGGGTCGGGCCTACAAGACCGTCAAAATTGACTTCAAAGGATTTCATCGGCGAGGCTCCACGAATCTGTTTTTATAAGCACAAATCATCTGCGTATGACGGCTCAGGAGAGCCGAACACCCGGCGTCAAAGTCGCCGGCACTGTCAGACTAGGCGTTTCCAGGGACGCCACCGGGTACGCGCAATAATCCGCCGCGTAATAGGCACTGGCGCGATGGTTGCCCGAGGCCCCGACCCCGCCGAACGGTGCACTGCTGGCAGCACCCGTCAGTTGTTTGTTCCAGTTGACGATCCCGGCCCGGCTTTCCAGCCAGAACTGCTGGTAACGCGACTCGGAATCCGACAACAGGCCTGCCGCCAAGCCGTACTGCGTGTTGTTGGCCTCGGCAATCGCCGCGTCGAAATCAGCGTAGCGAATCACTTGCAGCAAGGGCCCGAACAATTCCTCGTCAGGGCGATCGGCCACGGCCGTCACATCGAGAATCCCCGGGGTCAGCAACGCCGCATTGGCTTGCGGTTGAGTCATTTCCAGCAACGCCAGCGCGCCATGCCCCAGCAGATGCGCCTGGGCATCCATCAAGGCACGCGCGGCACCGAGAGATACCACCGAACCCATGAACGGCGCTGGCTGCTGGTCGAACGCACCGACCTCAATGGTCGCGCTGACCTCAACCAGACGTTCCAGCAGCTTGTCGCCCCAGGCCCCTTCAGGCACCAGCAGGCGACGGGCACAGGTGCAACGCTGACCTGCCGAGATAAAGGCCGACTGGATAATGGTGTACACCGCCGCGTCCAGGTCCTGGACCTGATCGACCACCAGCGGATTATTGCCACCCATTTCCAGGGCCAGGATCTTGTCCGGACGCCCGGCGAATTGCTGGTGCAGATGGTTGCCGGTGCGGCTCGAACCGGTGAAGAACAGACCGTCGATTCCCGCATTGGCCGCCAGGGCGATCCCGGTTTCCCGCGCGCCTTGCAACAGATTCAACACACCAGCCGGCAGACCGGCTTCGATCCAGCACTGCACGGTCAGCTCGGCAACCTTCGGAGTCAGCTCGCTCGGCTTGAACAGCACGCTGTTACCGGCCAGCAAAGCCGGCACGATATGTCCATTGGGCAGGTGGCCCGGGAAGTTGTAAGGCCCGAACACCGCCACCACACCGTGGGGCTTGTGGCGCAACACGGCGGTGGCGTCGCCCAGCGGGCCGCTCTTCTCGCCGGTACGTTCACGGTAGCTCTGCACCGAGATGGCGATCTTGTTGACCATGCTGGTCACTTCGGTCGCCGCCTCCCACAAGGGCTTGCCGGTCTCTTCACCGATGCAGCGGACCAACTCGTCGGCACGGCTTTTCAGATGCGCGGCAAAACTTTCGAGTACGACAATACGCTCGTCGAGGGAACGCTTGGCCCAGGCCGGAAACGCCTGGCGCGCGGCTTGCACGGCGGCTTCGACCTGCGCGGCACTGGCGCCCTTGCCGGACCACAGCACTTGCTGGGTCACCGGGTTCAACGATTCGAAGGCTTCGCCCTGGCCTTCCTGCCAGGCACCGGCGATGTAAAGCGTGCTCATTATTTCGACTCCCTGGAAGCAGACAGCGGTACCGCGCGAACCTGATCGCCGGCACTGAGTTGAAGACGTTTGGCGGTCAGCGGATCGACCACCAGGGTGCCCGCCGCCAGGCGCGCCGGAGCCGCGGTGATGCGGCAGTCCTCGCGCTTGCGGTTGTGGATCAGGTACGGCGTGGCATCATCACCCGGGGTGCCGACCGCCAGCACCAGCGCCTGGCTGTCACGCACCGCGCGGATCTTGCTGGTTTCGCATTCCACCGCCGGGCCCGCGTCGAAGATGTCGACATAACCCTGGTAGCTGAAACCTTCGCTTTTAAGCATCGCCAGTGCCGGCTCGGTGTCGGTATGGACCTTGCCGATCACCGCGCGCGCCTCTTCGGAGAGGAAGCAGGTGTACAGCGGGAACTTGGGCATCAGTTCGGCGATAAAAGCCTTGTTGCCGACGCCGGTCAGGTAATCGGCCTGGCTGAACTCCATCTTGAAGAAGTGCCGACCCAGGCTTTCCCAGAACGGCGAGCGCCCGGCTTCGTCGGACATGCCGCGCATTTCGGCAATGATCTTGTTGCCAAACAGTTCCGGGAACTCGGCGATAAACAGCATCCGCGCCTTGGCCAGCATGCGGCCATTGAGGCCACTGCGATAATCGGCGTGCAGGAACAGCGAGCACAGCTCGGAGTTGCCGGTCAGGTCGTTGGCCAGGAACAGCGTCGGAATCTCGCGGTAGATCTTCAGTTCCTGGGAGGCGCTGACCGTCAGGCCGACCCGGAAGTTGTACCAGGGCTCACGCAGGCCGACGGCACCGGCAATGGCGCTGATACCGACCACGCGGCCCTCATCGTTTTCGAGCACGAACAGATAGTCCGCGTCGCCGCGACCGGCCTCGCCAGTGAAGGTTTTCTCCGCCCAACCGACCCGATGGGCCAGGCGCTCTTCGTTGGCCGGCAAGGTGGTCAGGCCGGTGCCCGTGCTACGGGCCAGGTCGATCAGAGCGGGTAAATCGCTGCTGCGTACGGGACGAACGATCATGCTATCTCCTCAAACGGGCACCGGCTGACGGGTGCCCGCGAAACTCGCTGTAAGGCTGCTTTCGATACCGGCCTTAAACCGCTACCAGGCGCACGCTGGCACCTTCGCCGACGCCCAAGGCTTCGGCGGCTTGCAGGTCCAGGGTGACCGGTTTGCCCGGCGCATAATCGAGCTCCAGCAACACCGCGCGGTAATCCTGCAGCAGCGCGTTGGACACCAGGTACTGGCGTCCGCCGCCCTTGTAGGCGTCACCGATCTTCACCGGCACCACCCGGCTCTGGGCGATGGAGCGAATCCCGCTGACCCGCGCATGCAGGGTCGGGCCGCCGTCGAAGATGTCGATGTAATGATCGGTTTCGAAGCCTTCGCGCATCAGGATGTCGAAGGTGATCTGCGCACGCGGGTGCACCTGGCCCATCGCCTCCTGGGCGGCGTCCGGCAGCAACGGCACGTAGATCGGGTAATGCGGCATCAGTTCGGCGAGGAAGGTCCGGCTTTTCAGGCCACACAGGCGCTCGGCCGCCGCGTAGTTCAGGTCGAAGAAGTTGCGACCGATGGCGTCCCAGAACGGCGAGTCACCGTGTTCGTCGCTGTAACCGACGATCTCGGTCACCACCGAATCGGCGAAGCGCTCCGGATGGCTGGCGACGAACAGCAGGCGCCCACGGGAATTGAGTTCCGACCAGGTCGAACCGACCAACTCCGGGACCACGTAGAAGCTGGTCAGCAGGCTGTTGCCGGTCAGGTCATGGCACTGCGAAAGCACATGGATCTTGTTGTGGATCTTCAGCTCGCGGGACGCATGCACGAAGGTCTCGTTACGGAAGCTGTAGAACGGCTCCGAGTAACCGGCCGAGGCAACAATCGCCGAGCAGCCCGCCAACTTGCCGGTGGCCGTGTCTTCGAGCACGAAGAAATAGCTTTCTTCGCCATTGAAGCTGACTTCGGCGGCAAACGAGGCTTCGCTTGCCGCGATCTTGTCGCGCAGGCGACCTTCGTCGTCCGGCAGGGAAGTGACACCGATCGGGCTGTCCGCGGCCAGGCGCCGTACCTCGTCCAGGTCAGCCATTTGCGCGGGGCGCATCACCAGCATGGTGTCACTCCTTCAATCCAGAACAGGTCGGTGTGTACCGACAGAAAAAAATACCGGGGTAGGAGCGAGCTTGCTCGCGATGGTGGCCCAGGCACCACGGGGTATCGGATGCCCCGCGTTATCGTTGACGATCATCGCGAGCAAGCTCGCTCCTACAGGTACAGGAAATTTGGCCCGCTGGCAGCCATCCCGGGCCACCAGCGGGAGGTCCATCAGGCTTGCGTCAGCTTGGCCACGGCGCGCTCGAAGCGATCCAGGCCTTCATTGATGTCCGCGTCTTCAACCACCAGGCTCGGGGCGAAACGAATCACGTCCGGGCCGGCTTGCAGGATCATCAGGTTTTCTTTTTCCGCGGCGTTGAACACGTCCTTGGCCTTGCCCTTCCAGGCATCGGCCAACACGCAGCCGAGCAACAGGCCCATGCCACGGACCTGGGTAAACAGGCCGTATTTGGCGCCGATCTGCTCCAGGCGGGTCTTGAACAGGTCGTGCTTGGCTTTCACGCCGCTCAACACCTGCGGGGTGTTGATCACGTCGATCACCGCGTTGCCGACCGCACACGCCAGCGGGTTACCACCGTAGGTGGTGCCGTGGGTGCCGACCACCAGATGCTTGGCCAGCGCTTCGGTGGTGAGCATCGCGGCAATCGGGAAACCGCCGCCCAGGCTCTTGGCGCTGGTGAGGATGTCCGGGGTCACGCCGTATTCCATATAGGCGAACAGCGAGCCGCTACGGCCCATGCCGGTCTGTACTTCGTCGAACACCAGCAGCGCGTCGTGCTGGTTGCACAGCTCGCGGGCGCCTTGCAGGTAGGCCAGCTCGGCCGGCAGCACGCCACCCTCGCCCTGGATCGGTTCCAGCACCACGGCACAGGTCTTGTCCGAGATAGCGGCTTTCAGCGCGTCGAGGTCATTGAACGGCACATGGGTGATGCCGGTGATCTTCGGACCGAAGCCGTCGGAATACTTCGACTGGCCACCCACGTTCACGGTGAACAGGGTGCGACCGTGGAAGCTGTTCAGTGCGGCGATGATCTCGTATTTTTCCGAACCGAAGCGGTCGAACGCGACACGACGGGCCAGCTTGAAGGCGGCCTCGTTGGCTTCGGCGCCGGAGTTGCAGAAGAACACGCGCTCGGCGAAGGTCGCGTCCACCAGCTTCTTGGCCAGGCGCAGGGCCGGCTCGTTGGTGAAGACGTTGGATACGTGCCACAGGTTGTTCGCCTGCTCGGTCAGCGCACCGACCAGCGCCGGGTGCGCGTGGCCCAAGACGTTAACCGCGATACCGCCGGCGAAATCGATCAGCTCCCGGCCCGCCTGGTCCCATACTCGGGAACCCGCGCCGCGCACAGGAATAAAAGCCGCAGGTGCGTAGTTGGGAACCATGACCTGGTCGAAATCGGCGCGGTGCACCGGAGCTTGCTCAACGGACATCGGAGTCTCCTGAAGAGGAACGCCTGCCTGGAACTGGCGAGCGATGGGGGGATTGTAAGGACAGTTTTAGGTCAGGCCTTGCCGCCAAGCGACAACTTCTTATAGCGCCAAACCGGGTTTTGCCGAGGTTGTCGGCAATGCGACAAATTGCGTCGCAAAGGCGCAGTTTAAACGCTGGCCCGGGTTTTGGTATCTATTTAGGCACGGCTGTCCCCGGGCGCTGGATAGCCTCGCAGCTTTATCCGCCGCACGAGAAACCGCGCCATGCCGACGCCCGCCGAAACAGACCTGCCGCACTCCCCCGATAATTTCGAACTGATCAAAAACAAACTGCCGGATTGGCTGAAAAACGCCCCCCGCACCCTGCTTCAAGCCCATGGCGACAGCCTGATGCTGACCCACACCCACAAGGCCAGGCTGGCCGAGTACCTGCAAGCCTTGCAGGGCCTTGAGGCCTTTGCCGTGCCGATCCTGTCCAACGCCATGAAAACACGCTTCGGACACGTACTGGACCCGCAACGCGACCGGATCAACGGCGTGCGACTGATCACCGCCGCGACACTCTCGACGCCGCGCAAGGTCTCCGTCGTCGATATGAGCCTGCTGGAGGCGGCCCTGAAGAACTTCATCGCGCCCCGGCATGAGAACCTGGTTTTTTATAATGAATCCAGTCTGTACCGCCGGGTCAACGCCAGACAGAACCGGCCCATCCAGACCTTCACGCTCCGAGCATTCGTCGAGCTGTGCCGGGAACTGGATATCGGTGGCCAGTACGACCGCCACATGAGCGCGGTACTGCTGCCGAAAAAGCCCTCCGGCGAAGCTGACAACCGCTTTCGCGATCAATTTGAACTCAGCGAACGCTACGAACTGATCACCCAGACCCATATTGCCCTGATGAAAGGCAATATCAGCCGCTCGACCCACCAGTTTCTGCTGGCCGCCAGCCAACAGGATCGCTTGCCCTACTGGGACGGCAAGCCCGTGAGCTGCTGCGAACTGCAAATGTTCAACTTCAAAACGCCTCTCAGCAGTTCGACCGGCGTCACGCTCAAAGGCGCCCTGCTGATTGAACACCAGGACGCCCTGGTCGCGCGCAACCGTCCCTGCATCGTCTATTTGAGCGGCGATCCGGAGCAGGCGCTCAAGCAATACGTCAGCTTCGAGGCGTTCGAACAGGAACTGGGCCACCGCCTGGGCCGCATCGACTACCGGAGCTTCTTCAACCGCTACATCAACCAGCGTACCCAATCGGCTTTTCTCAGCGCCCTCGAACGCCACCTTGACACCTCAGGCACGACGACCGACCTGCAACTCAAACGTTTTCCGCTAATCGGCCACCCGCTACGCGAGCTCCATACCCAGCACCTGGTCAAGCTGCTGGACGATGGCAATTTCAGCGCCGTGCCAGTGGCCGATATCGACCGCCATGACCACCGGGACTACCTGCAATCGCTGGGCAATATCGGCCTGAACCTGCTGAACGTCGCCGCCCTGTTCGTCCCCGGCCTGGGCGAAGCGATGCTGGCGGTGGCCGGTGCACAAATGTTCAGCCAGATCTACAACGGCATTGAGGACTGGCGTCACGACGAGCGCGAGCAAGGCCTCCAGGGGCTTATCGGCGTCACCCTGAACCTGGCGCTGATTGGCGGCATCACCGTGGTCGCCCACCGCTTCGCCGGGGCCGGACTGGTCAAGGATCTGAAACAGGTAACCCTGCCCACTGGCGAAAGCACCCTGTGGAAACCCGACCTGACACCCTACGAGCAATCATCGATACTGCCCGAAAACGCACAACCGAACGCCAGCGGCCTATATGAAGTCAACGACCACCAATACCTCAAACAAGGTGACAAGGCCTATAAAGTCGAACTGAACCCGCTGGGCAATCGTGGCCGGATCAAACACCCCCGCCGCCCCAACCAATACTCACCAACCTTCAGGCATAACGGTGCCGGTGCCTGGTTTCACGAACTGGAGAACCCCTTGCAGTGGCAAGGCCCGCAGTTGATGCACCGCCTGAGCCTGGCCGGCGAAGCCTTTTCCGACCTCGACGCAGCGCGGATCATGGCCGTCAGCGACACCGACGAAGCCCTGCTGCGCCGGGTGCATTTCGATAGCCAGCGGCCCCCGGCACTGCTCAAGGACAGCCTGCTGCGCTTTCGCCTCGACCGCGATATCCAGCGTTTTATCGAGCAGATGGCCCGCGGCGAGGCCACGCCTGACGAGAGCATGCAGGAGCAGATCCTGCTCGACTTCTGGCAATCGCAACCCAAGGCACTACGGTTTGTGGACGATCAGGGACAAGTGGTCATGGAGACCGTGCGCAGCGGCACGGCCCAGGGACAACGGGTGGTCATCTCGCTCGACCCATTGCACAACGGTGATCTGCTCAAGACCGTGCTGAACTCGCCCGACCTCGATGAAAGCGATATCCGCGGACTGCTGGGGGAAAGCCAGAATTTCGCCACCCCCGCCGAAAAGCCGGAAACGCGGCTGCTGAACTTTCGCAAGCAAATCGCCCGCCATGCCCACCTGCGCCGAAAAGCCCTGTTCGAATCGCAATACCGGTTTCGCACTCAATCACAGGATCCCTCGGTGGGTGTTCTGCAAAAGGCGTTTCCCGAGCTGCCCGTGGCCGTGCTCGAAGAGCTCGCCGAACAGGCCAGCGGCGCACAACTGCAAGCCTTGCGCGAGTCCGCCCAAATCGCCCCGGGCATCGCCGACGAAGCCGCCTTGTATCAGCAGCAAGTGCGCCTGGCCCGCGCCCGCGAGGGGCTGTACCTGGCGTCGAGCGGCAATGCCGACAGCGAAAAACTGATCCTGCACAGCGTGCAACGCCTCCCGGGCTGGTCCACGCAAGTGCGCATCGAGATACGCGCGCAATCCTCGACCGGGCCGTTGCTCGACAGTATCGGTGCCAGCAACGCGCCGATCCGCAAAGTGCTGATCAAGGAAAACGACCTGTACCAGGCCCGCGATGCCCTGGACCAGGAACTGCACGATTCCGACGATCTCTACGCATCGCTGCTGCATGCCCTGCCAGACACCCAGCGCAGTGAACTGGGCTACCCCAATCCCAAGCAGAGTGCCCAACTCCAGCAAGCCGTGCAGAACAGCCGCCTGCCGGGGCCTGATGAAATCCGCCAGTTGCTGGATATGCCACCCGCCATCCCCAGTGAACCATCGCCCATGGCCTTGGCCAAGAGGCGCCCCGGTTATCAACTCAGCGGTCGCGGAGCGCCCCAGGCGGGCAGTCGCTGGGCCCTCGAAGATCGGGTAGCCCGGCTGTTCCCGAGCTTTTCCGATGAGCAGATCCGGCAATTTATCGGCAGCCTGAACAGCATGCGGGTCTTTGATGAAATACGGCAGCTGGAGCAGGCCTACGAACAACTGACGGAAGAACTGGAGCTATGGTCGTTCATCACCTCCTCCTCTCACCCGGTCAGCGGGGAACGCCTGAGCCTGATGCAGCGCCTCAACCAGCAACGCACCCGCGCCCAGTTCGCCGAAGCCATCCGGCGTTGCTGGCGCCGTGAACCCGACCTGTTCTACTCCAACAATCCCGATGAGCACGGCTACACCCTCAGCGCCAATGGCCTGCTGGGGGAACTGCCCGAACTGTCCGTCGACTTCAACCACGTCCGCTACCTGAACCTGGTGGCCGACTCCCCGGCCCGGGAGCTGGGCCAGTTCATGGAACACTTTCCCAATCTGCGCCGGCTCTCCATACGCGGCTTCCAACTCAACAGCCTGCCCGAATCGATCACACGCGGGCCGCTGACCGAGTTGAGCCTGATCAACTGCAATCTGCGCCTGAACGTCCAGACGAGACAAGCACTCACCGGCATGCGAGCCCTGGAGATTCTCGACCTCAGCCGCAACCCCCTCGGCCTGGTCCCAGACCTGCGTCAACTGCTTGCACTGGCGGTCGTCGACCTGAGTCACACCGGGATCAACGCGATTCCCGATGGACTGTTCGAACTGCCGCGATTGGAAGCCGCCCTGCTCAACGACAACGCCATCAGCGACCTGCCGCAGACGCTCAACGAGATCTCCGGCGAGCTCGGTTCCGGCCTGGAGCTGAACGGCAACCCGCTGTCCGAGACCAGCCTGCAACGCGCCCGGGACTATTACCGCAGAACCGGCCACTCGCTCGGCGTTCAGTCCCTGGCCGAGCGAACACGTATCCAGGCGCTCTATCCGGGCCTGAATGGCGAACAGCTGGAGAGTTTCATCCGGGCTCAACCGCGAGTCCTCGAGGACTCCTTGAACCAGTTGAGCCGACTGGAAGCCCAATACCGCCAACTGCGCGCCGATCTGCAGGCCTGGAGCGGCGATGTCCCCACGCATCACCCGCAAACGCAGGAGCCATTGAGTCCGGTCGAGTTGGCACTGGAAAGTCTGAACCGAGACGACTTTGCCCAACAACTGCAACGGAGCTGGCAACGCCAGAGCGAAGAAATACTGCCCGACGGCACACGCTTGTATAGCTTCTCTTTCACCCAGAGGATCACCGGCAGACTGCCCGCGCTTTCAGCCGACTTCAGTCATATCGCCCGCCTGGAGCTCCATGGTTACGGCGCCAGCGACGGGCTCGATGGCTTCCTCCACAGTTTCCCCCATCTACGCGCGCTGTATGCCTCCAGTTTTATCGACCGGGATTTTCCCGCCGCGATTTTCGATATGCCGCACTTGAGAAACCTGGATCTGCCCTATGGCCAGATCCAACTGAGCGACACCACGCACCAGCAGCTCGCGGACATGACCGGCCTGCAGATGCTTGATCTGTCCGGCAACCCGCTGCAACCGGACCCGCCGCGCACCGAGGGCATGCTGCTGACACCGAACATCGCACGGATGACCGACCTGAGAGTGCTCGACCTGAGCGACAGCGGCCTCGAACAGATACCCGAGGGACTGTTCGGACTCCGTGTGCTGGGGATTGCCGACTTGCGCGACAACCAGATCCGAGACATACCGGAAAGCCTGTTCGAAGTCCCGACCTCGCAAGCGGTGACCTATGACTTCAGGAACAATCCCCTGAGCGAGGCCAGCCTGCAAAGAGTCCGCAGCTACAGGGAGCTGAACGGCGGTGTGCAGCAGGTCAGAATCCTGATCGGCGACGATGTGAGCAGCGGCGAAGAGAGTGAAAGCGACAGCGACAATGGCGGCAGTGTTCCGCCGGCGGCATCCCCCATAACGCCGCCCACGCCCCGCGAAGAATAAGCCTTAGCCGCGTTCCGAAGGCACAGACGACAACTCGAACGGACTGCTGCTGCGCCGCTGGTTGCGATCTTCACGGGGTGTGGCGCCAAAGAAGTTGCGATAGGCGCTGGAGAAGTGCGGCCCCGAGGAGAAACCGCAGGACAGGCCGATCTGGATGATCGACTTGCTGGTCTGCATCAGCATCTGCCGGGCCTTGTTCAGGCGCAGTTCCAGGTAATACTGGCTCGGCACGCGGTTGAGGTACTGCTTGAAGATCCGCTCCAACTGGCGCCGCGACACACAGACATGCTGGGCAATCTCGTCGGTGGTCAGCGGTTCCTCGATATTGGCCTCCATCAGCAGCACGGCCTGGGTCAGCTTCGGATGGCTGGAGCCCAGGCGGTTCTGCAATGGAATACGCTGGCGCTCGCCGCCTTCGCGGATGCGCTCGACCACCAGCTCCTCGGAAACCGCGCCGGCCAACTCGGCACCGTGGTCACGGGCGAGTACCGCCAGCAACAGGTCCAGCACCGACAAGCCGCCACAGGCGGTCAGGCGATCACGGTCCCAGTCGAACAGATGACTGGTGGCGATCACCTTGGGAAAACGTTCGGCGAAATCATCCTGCCAGCGCCAGTGCACCGCTGCACGATACCCGTCGAGCAAACCGAGTTGGGCCAGCGGGTAGACCCCGGCGGACAAACCGGCCACCACGCAACCGGCACGAACCAGTTGCTTGAGGGCACTGCTCAAGGCCGGCGCCAGGCTGGTGGGCGGCTCGTCGGCCAGCAGGAAGAGTTTCTGGAAGCCTTCCAGCTTGCCGGCCCAGGGCTCGCCCGGCAGTTGCCAGCCACCACCGGCCAAGGCCTCGCCAGGCACTTCGGCCTGCAGGAAAGACAATTCGTAGACGACTTCCGGATGCACCCGCTGTGCGACACGCAAGGCCTCCTCGGCCAGCGCCAGCGTCAAGGCTTGGGTGCTGGGCCAAATCAGGAAACCAATTCGATGGGCAGTCATGGCAGGCAATCCGAAAACAGAACAGAGTGAAAAGCCGAGGGCAACCAACTCAAAGTAGACCACGCCGCGCTCGGCGCGCAGCATGACCTATTTGGGTGCGCAACGGCAGCATAAAAAGCGACGACTATTTCAGACTGCCGGAGAGGAATTGCTGCAGACGCTCGGACTGCGGGTTGGACAACACCTCGCGCGGATTACCGCGTTCTTCGACCACGCCTTGGTGCAGGAACACCAGCTGGTTGGAGACTTCACGGGCAAAGCCCATCTCGTGGGTCACCACCACCATGGTCCGGCCTTCCTGGGCCAGGGCCTGCATCACCTTCAGCACGTCGCCCACCAGCTCGGGGTCGAGGGCCGAGGTCGGCTCGTCGAACAGCATCACTTCCGGCTCCACCGCCAGCGCCCGGGCAATCGCCACGCGCTGCTGCTCGCCGCCGGACATATGGCCCGGGTAGGCGTCCTTGCGATGCGCCACGCCGACTTTCGCCAGGTAGTACTCGGCCTTTTCCAGCGCCTCTTTCTTCGACATGCCGAGGACGTGAATCGGTGCCTCGATAATGTTTTCCAACGCGGTCATATGCGACCACAGGTTGAAATGCTGGAACACCATCGACAGCCGCGAACGCATGCGCTGCAACTGTTTCGGGTCGGCGGCCTTCAGCGCGCCGTCCTTGCCGGCCACCAGCTTCAACTCTTCATTGTTCAGCAGGATGCGCCCGGCATAGGGCTGTTCCAGCAGGTTGATGCAGCGCAGGAAAGTACTTTTGCCGGAGCCACTGGAGCCGATGATGCTGATCACATCGCCGGCGGCGGCTTCCAGGGACACGCCCTTGAGCACTTCGTGACTGCCATAGCGTTTATGCAGGTCTTGGACTTCAAGCTTGTACATGCGGTCGGTTCTCACAAAAACAGTCAGGTCAGTCGCTGAGCAGGCGTCCGTGGCGAAGCGGTACGCGCCCCGCCACCTTGGCCAGCCAGATCGAGGGTTGGGCGTAACGCAGCCGCTCCACGGCGTACAACACACCGCTCGTGCCGGCACACACGGTGCTGACCCGGTCGGATAACGGATCGATCACTTCGAACAGCGGGTCGCCGGTTTCCACCCAACTGCCCACCGGCACCAGGAAACTCAACACGCCGGGGTGCGGTGCATAGAGCAGCTCGGTGCCTTCGAACGGCATGCCTTCGCAAGGTTCCTGTTGCGCGGCGGGCCATTCGCCATCGATCAGGCCCTGCTCCGCGAGAAACGCCAGAATCCCTTCGGCCTGGGCCTCGGCCTGCTCGCGACCGGTATCGGCCTGGCCACCCAGTTCAATGGTGGTGGCCATGCACGCCAGCGGAATCTGCGCGTCCGGAAACTCCCGGGACAGGCGCAACCACGGCAACGAACAGGCCTCGTCGAACGAGGTGCCGCCCGACTCTTCCGCCAGCAGCCCGACACGAACCTTGAGGTGCGCCGCCAGGGAACGCCACTGCGGCCAGTGCTGGGGAAAGGTGTACATGTGCAACGCGGCTTCACAATCGCAATGCAGGTCGAGCACCAGGTCGGCATCGCAGGCGTGGCTCAGCAGCACCCGCTGCATGCCTTGCAACTGACTGGTCGCCGCCGGCAACGAAGCCAGCACCTCAAGCATGGCCTGGCGAATCAGTCGGATGTTGGCATGCGGATCATCGCCCAGACGGTCTTTCACCAGGGCGCTGACCGGCTCGGTCAACTGGACAAAATCGCGATTGAAGTTCTTGCCGCTGCCGTACTCGAAACGGCCTTGATGATTACCTTGCAGCAACTGGCCGAGACCGATCGGATTGGCCACCGGGACCAGCTCGATCACGCCCTTGAGGGCACCGCGGGCTTCCAGCTCGACCAGGCGCTTTTTCAGCTCCCAGGCCGTGCGCATGCCCGGTAACTCGTCGGCATGCAGGCTGGCCTGGATATAGGCCTTGCGCTCGCCACTGCCGAAACGGAACACCGACAGCTGGCGCTCCGTGCCCAGGCTGCCCCAGGGCAAAGGATGATCGATACGTTGCATAGTCAGTGCTTCCTCGGCGCCAGGTAACCCAACCAGCGGCGTTCAGCCAACTTGAACAGCCGCACCAGGATAAAGGTCAGGCACAGGTAGAACGCGCCGGCGGTGATGTAGGCCTCGAACGGCAGGTAATACTGGGCGTTGACGGTACGGGCGGCACCGGTGATGTCGATCAGGGTGACGATGGACGCCAGGCTGGTGGTCTGCAGCATCATGATCACTTCGTTGCTGTACTGCGGCAGCGCCCGGCGCAGGGCCGACGGCAGCAGGATGCGGCGGTACATCTTGTAGCGCGACATGCCCATGGCCTTGGCCGCCTCGATCTCGCCATTGGGCGTGGCCCGCAGGCTGCCGGCGATGATTTCGGCGGTGTAGGCGCTGGTGTTGATGGCAAAGGCCAGGCAGGCACAGAAGGTCGCGCTCGACAGCCAGGGCCAGAGGACACTCTCGCGCACCGCCTCGAACTGGGCCAGGCCGTAGTAGATCAGGAACAGCTGCACCAGCATCGGTGTACCACGGATCACGTAGGTGTAGAGCCAGGCGCTGATGTTCACCACCGGCTGCTTGGACACCCGCATCAGCCCCAGGGGCAATGCCGCCAGCAGACCGAACAGCAACGACAAGGCCAGCAGCTTCAAAGTGGTCAGCAGGCCGCCGAGGTACAGCGGCATGGCTGCCCAGATGACGTTGTAGTCGAAGATCATAGATCAGCCGCCCTTACGCCTACCGAGTAGCGCTTCTCAAGGTGACGCAATGCCAGCAACGAAACACTGGTGATCACCAGGTACATCGCCGCCACCGCGAGGAAGAAGGTGAAAGGCTCGCGGGTGGCATCCGCCGCCTGCTTGGCCTTGAACATCATGTCTTGCAGACCGACCACGGAAATCAGCGCGGTGGCCTTGGTCAGCACCAGCCAGTTGTTGGTGAAACCGGGAATCGCCAGGCGAATCATCTGCGGCACCAGCACCCGGAAAAACACTTGCAGGCTGCTCATGCCGTAGGACATGCCGGCTTCGGCCTGGCCCTTGGGGATCGCCATAAAGGCCCCGCGGAAGGTTTCCGACAGGTAAGCGCCGAAAATAAAACCCAGGGTGCCGATACCGGCGACCAGGGGGTTGAGGTCGATATAGTCGTCAAAGCCGAGCAACGGCGCGACGCGGTTGAGCAGGTCCTGACCACCGTAGAAGATCAGCAGGATCAGCACCAGGTCGGGAATCCCACGGATGACCGTGGCATACAGGTCGCCGAGCCAGGCCAGCCAGCGCACCGGCGACAGGCGCAAGGCCACCCCGATCAAGCCCAGGACAATGGCCAGGGCCATGGACGACAAGGCGAGCTGAAGCGTCAGCCAAACGCCATCGAGGATGACAGCCCCGTAGCCTTTCAACATGATTCAGATCCTCGGAATTAGGGATGAAAAAATGGCGCAAACCTCAGAGCTCCTGCTGCTTGCGCCATTTCGGACTTGTCACCGCGGCGGTTTACTTGCCGTAGATATCGAAGTCGAAGTACTTGTCCTGGATCTGCTTGTACGTGCCGTTGGCACGGATCGCGACGATGGCGGCGTTGATCTTGTCCAGATCGGCCTTGTCGCCTTTGCGCACGGCGATACCGATGCCATCACCGAAGTATTTCTCGTCGGTGAATTGCGGGCCGACGAAGGCGAAGCCCTTGCCGGAATCGGTCTTCAGGAAACCGTCCTGCAACAGGGTGGCGTCAGCCACGGTGCCGTCGAGGCGACCGGCGGCCACGTCCAGGTAGATTTCGTTCTGTGAACCGTAAGGCTTGATTTCAGCGCCCAGCGGCTTGAGGACTTCTTCAGCGAAACGGTTGTGGATCGAACCGCGCTGCACACCGATCTTCTTGCCCTTGAGTTCGGACAGGTTGTCGCTGACAACGGTGCCTTCCTTCATCACCAGGCGCGCCGGGGTGTTGTAGTACTTGTTGGTGAAATCGACCGATTTCTTACGATCGTCTGTGATCGACATCGACGACAGGATGGCGTCGATCTTGCGAACCTTGAGGGCCGGGATCAGGCCGTCGAACTCTTGCTCGACCCAGACGCACTTGACCTTCATCTCTGCGCACAGGGCATTGCCGATGTCGTAGTCGAAACCAACGATACCGCCGTCCGGCGCCTTGGAGGCGAACGGAGGGTAAGCGGCTTCGATACCAATTTTCAGTGGTTTTTCATCGGCGAAGGTCGGCAGCGACAGCACGGACAGTGCCAGGGCGCCAAGCAGCACGAGTTTCTTCATCTTGAGACTCCATCGGTAAAGGGCAAAACGGCAGAGTGAGCAACAGCCCAATATGCGGATGGGAAAGCAGTCTTCGCGTAACGGTCAACGGCGAGCGCGTTCAGCGTGCGCCACAACCAGCGAGTGATCGGCATTCTAACGACAGGTCCGAAGCCGATATTTCCTCAATGCGACAACTAATTACAGAAGCGCCGAGAAAGCGGGATGGACACATTGACAACTCTTGATTTTCATGCAAGAGCGAAAGAAGGGGTAACCGATCTATCCTGCAAATAGCGGGCCTATTATTGGCAAAGCCTTCTATTCCGGCAAGCACGGCGTTCGATGAGATTTAAAAGGCCCAGGATTCGGGCCGAAAACGGGCAGCGGCGTTTCCCTTTGCCCCGTGTCCGGGCAGCAGGTGACACATTTAGTTACCTACCGAAAAATCGGTAACAGAGGGAGGAATTCACAGCAAAAACCGATATTTATCTCACTTCACTCACGGACACCGCCACCTTGTGGGAGCCGGCTTGCTGGCGATGAGGCCCTGAGCCTTGCCGCGCCCTTCCGGCCGCCATCGCCAGCAAGCCGGCTCCTACGGAAACAAGACAGGCCACAGAACGCAAAGAGCCCCGCCCGGCGCAATGCCGGACGGGGCTCAGTCAACCTCGAACGCGTGCTACGCGACGTTCATGGTCTTGTGGGTATCGATCAGATGCTGCACCACGCCCGGGTCCGCCAGGGTGGAGATATCACCCAGGCCGTCGTACTCGCCCGTGGCAATCTTGCGCAGGATCCGTCGCATGATTTTCCCCGAACGGGTCTTCGGCAAGCCCGGCGCCCACTGGATGACATCCGGCGAAGCAATCGGCCCGATTTCCTTGCGCACCCAGTTCTTCAACTCCAGGCGCAACGCTTCGCTGGGCTCTTCGCCACTGTTGAGGGTGACATAGACATAGATGCCCTGCCCCTTGATATCGTGGGGCACACCGACCACCGCCGCTTCGGCGACTTTCGGGTGGGCGACCATGGCGCTTTCGATCTCGGCAGTGCCCATGCGGTGGCCGGAGACGTTCAGCACGTCATCCACGCGCCCGGTGATCCAGTAGTAACCGTCCTCGTCGCGGCGCGCGCCGTCACCGGTGAAATACATGCCACGGAAGGTCTTGAAGTAGGTATCGACGAAACGATCGTGATCGCCGTACAAGGTCCGCGCCTGACCCGGCCACGAATCGAGGATCACCAGGTTGCCTTCGGCGGCGCCCTCGATGATGTTGCCCAGGTTATCCACCAGCGCCGGCACCACGCCGAAGAACGGCCGTGTCGCCGAACCCGGCTTGAGCGCATGGGCGCCCGGCAGCGGGCTCATCATGTTGCCGCCGGTCTCGGTCTGCCACCAGGTGTCGACGATCGGACAGCGCGACTTGCCGACATTCTTGTAGTACCACTCCCAGGCTTCCGGGTTGATCGGCTCGCCCACCGAACCCAGCAGGCGCAGGCTGCTGCCATCGGCGCCTTCGACGGCCGCGGTACCCTGGGCCATCATGGCGCGGATCGCGGTCGGGGCGGTGTAGAGGATATTGACCTGGTGCTTGTCGACGATCTTCGCCACCCGGGTAATGTCCGGGTAGTTCGGCACGCCTTCGAACATCACGGTGGTTGCGCCGTTGGCCAGCGGGCCGTAGACAATGTAGGTGTGGCCGGTGACCCAGCCGACATCGGCGGTGCACCAGTAGACCTCGCCCGGACGGTAGTCGAACACCCGCTCGTGGGTCAGTGCCGCATACAGCAGGTAACCGCCGGTGGTGTGCTGCACGCCCTTCGGCTTGCCAGTGGAGCCCGAGGTGTAGAGGATGAACAGCGCCTCTTCGGCGCCCATCTCTTTCGGCGCACAGACGCTGCCGGCCACCTTCATCAGGTCCTCGAACCAGATATCGCGATGCTGGTTCCATTTGATCGCACCACCGGTGCGCTTGCACACGATGACTTTCTGGACGCTGCTGGTTTCCGGGTTGGTCAGGGCGTCGTCGACGTTGGCCTTGAGGGGGATCTTCTTGCCGGCGCGAACGCCTTCGTCGGCGGTGATCACCACTTTAGAACGGCAGTCGATAATGCGACCGGCCAGGGCCTCCGGCGAGAAACCACCGAACACCACCGAGTGGATCGCGCCGATGCGGGCACAAGCCAGCATCGCAACTGCGGCTTCGGGGATCATCGGCATATAGATGGTCACCACGTCGCCGCGATGCACATCCTGGCCACGCAGGGCGTTGGCGAATTTGCAGACCTGCTCGTGCAGCTCGCGATAGGTGATGTGGCGCGAATCCGCGGGATCGTCGCCTTCCCAGATGATCGCGACCTGATCGCCCCGCTCGGCCAGGTGGCGGTCCAGGCAATTGTAGGAAACGTTCAGGGTGCCGTCGGCAAACCACTTGATATCGACATGGTGATCGTCGAAGGAAGTCTGCTTCACCGTGGTGAAAGGCTTGATCCAATCGAGGCGCTTGGCTTGTTCACGCCAGAAGCCGTCGGGGTTGACGACCGACTGCTGGTACATCGCCTTGTAGGTCGCCTCGTCGGTCAGCGTAGTCGCCAGGACCTCAGGACGAACGGGGTACAGGGAAGCCGCACTCATCTTTCTTACCTCGGTGGATATGTTGTTGTTTTATGACCCTGTTGTAGCCGGGCCTGCGCCATGGAACCATTCGACGATGGTAGTAACAAAACCCTGAAAAACCTCGGTTCAATCGCTGCAAGGCCTCAAGCACGCTGCCTGTAGCGATTTCCGACACCCTGAAAATAACTCAGGAAACGGTCTCCGGAGACGTTTTTCGACGATTGTTACAGGTTTTGTCAATAGTCTTTATCAAAACCCCCTCTATATGAATGTTTTGTAGACTCTTAACATTGATTCCGCCAACTAAGGCAGCGAATTAACTTAGCGACAGCCCCCACGAAGGCCGTTAATTCGAATTCCAATCAACACCGTTCCACACGTGGCCTCACAAGGGCCATGTGACCCCTTACGACCCGAAGAAGGTAAATCGAGATGAAAGCTCTAGTCGTTCTGGCCCTCAGCAGCCTGTGTGCAACCGCCATGGCTGACGAGATTCCAACCGACGTTGCCAGCCACACCGTTCCGGTGGAAGAGTACACTTACAGTTCTCACCCGGATATTCAGAAAGTTATCTCCATGAGTGAAGTTCCGGATGTTTGCGAAGTTGTCCCGGCGCGCATGGTCTATGAAGACTCCCAGGGCGCCCGGCATATCATGGAATACCGCGTCATGGGTAACGGTTGCTCCCACGGTTAATATCCCGGCCTGATCCACCCTTGCAAAACCACCCGCCGCAAGAAGCGCTTCTTGCGGCAAAGGTGTTCCTCCCCGCATCCCCCGCCGCCACGACCTCCGCGCCCCGGTCCGGATCATTTCGCCTCCCTGGCGACAAAAACTGGCTGAAACAAACGGACAGATTCCCTATACTGTCGGCATCCATTCGCGCCTGAAAAAGCGTCGAATCGAGCTGAAAACCCTCGTTGATTCAGGCCCTTGCGGCCCCAGGGGAAGGCCCGGCGCCCTCTCCCGTCGACGACACGGGATCATCCCGTACCTATTCCATGTTTTTGCGTGCACGAACCGCTGCTGCAAGCAACATATCCTTTAGATCCAAAGCGGCCATTGGTCGTGTGACAAGCCAACCATCAGTGTTTTTCACACGGCCATCTGGCCCTCACGCAGGAGACGACACGTCATGCTGAGCTGGGACGAATTCGACAAAGAAGAAGGCGAGGTGGCCGTCAAGGGCGCCAACGCCGGCCACGCCACCGAAGCCAACATGGACCGCCTCGACAGCGCCGGTGGCGCCGCGGCCCAGGAGGCCCGTGCCGTGACCGCTTCCGACTCGGCTGCCATCGCCCGCGCCAAGGCGGCCCTCGATGCCCTGGACGTG
>NZ_JALLIZ010000028.1:0-62285 GCF_023242345.1 Pseudomonas sp. MWU12-2037
GGGGCTAACGACATCCGCTACTCGTCAGTCGGATGGTCAACCTGTAGCCCATGCCTTACGCGATAAAGAGTTATTCCCCTCAAAAGACAAGTTCTCTTCTTGCATCGCCTTCTGTCGGAGTAAACGACAGTAAACACTCTTGAGTGGATCAAGCGGAGACTTGATATGGCGGACGAGCGATATGTAGTCGGACAGGCTTTTGAAATCAGGCCCTTGCACATCGTTGCGGGAAGACCACAAACCTTCGGTTCCGGTGTGGGTGGGGCTTACAGTGGAAATGGCGATGGTTGGGGACTTCAGGAAGGGCCGAGACGGGGAGAGGGAGGGCCGGGTAGATTTCGTGACACGACCACGCCAAATGTCCTGTCTGACTTGATGGGGGGAGAAACGGACTTTCAATTTATTGCGGACGAATATGAGCCACGTCTCAAAGCGCTCCTGGTTAATATGGAACAGGAACTGGCGCAGAAAAAGCAGGCTGCCACAGGTGAAAGTGTCCTGTCTCCCGAAGAGGCGGCAAGGCTCGATCAAAGGGTTACGCTGGATCTGATTGATGTAAAGAAATCACAGTATATTTCCACGGCACCCGCCATTTATGGCCTTTATGGTCATAACCCGTTTTTCATGATGGAGGTTTTGCCGCGTCAGAAAATGCGTGAGCTTTGGCTCTCGGGAGCTGCTACTGCCGAATCCGTGAGCGGCTTGCATGCTCTTTTTGATACTGTCTACAGAGCGGCGCTGGAACTCAAGGTGCTGTCGCTTTCGATGGATGTCCTGGCTGCAAAGCTTGCGGAGCTGGACACCAAAAGGCGTCAGGCAGAGTCGGCTGTTTCCGTAAATGACGCTGCCTGGCAGGCGTTGTTGGAACAACGTCTTGGCGTCATCGGCGTGGAACGGGATATTCACGTCCAACGCCTGCCGGAGTTTCTTCAAACAGAACTTTCTATCGCCGCGGGCTCCGTGGCGGGGCTGGCACCGGCTCAGGCACTGATTCACTACAAAACCGTGCTGGACGATATGATCGCCGGCAAGCTTGCCGCGATCCGGCCCATCCAGGCGCCGCCGCCCTGGACAAGTGGTGGGGTCACCCTCACTTATCCCGCGACAAATCCCAAGATTGTTTCCCCCTTGAGCAAGCCGGAACTGGAAGCCCTGGCCAATCTGGTTCACTTGCAGGCGACCGGGCAGCTAGGTCAAAAATGGGCGAGCCATCACGATGCCCTGCTGAAATCAGAGTCCGCCAGATATCTGGGTATCGCCTCGAACGCCTTTGGTGCTTTGGCAGCTCGCGCAAGGGCGGTCGCCGACGAGCAAGCTCGATTGTTCGCAAAGACTGAAGCGAAACGCAAGGCGGCTGAAGCACATACTTTCAGGCTTGCTCCGACAGGCGCAACCCAACTCAGTGCGGCAGCGGGTTTCATCGCGATCACGACGGGCACCGGTTTGACGCTGGAAGCCGCCATTCAGTCGGGCATCCAGGCTCTGAAAACCCTTGGCAGCGCTGTGTTTGATCGCGCCACGGGTGTTGGCGTTGGCCTGCTGCTGTATTCCCCCTCGTTAGGTAATAGCGATCTTTATCCGCCGACCACCTTGAGCCTGCCAGCCAGGGACTTGATCCCCGACTTGCCGGAGAACCTGTCGGCGATAGCGGTGGCCGGTGGCACGGTGGATCTGCCGTATCGGGTTTACGGCGACCGTTCGAAGTACTCGCTGATTGCCACGCAAGCCAATGGTGGGTTATCGCCGAAGGTGCCGGTCAGGGCCTTGACGCTGGACCCGGCGGCGAATGCCTATACCTTCACCACGGCTGATACGCCGGCGATCACCCTGACCTTTCCGATTGCGGCCCCTGACGGCAGTTCGACGACATCGCCGGTACAGCCTGTAGAAATTCCGATCTACACGGGGATCACGCTGACACCCATCGAGGTAAAGGCCGAACCCTTGCCGGGGATGGATCAGTGGGATATTCGGGATGGTATCTATACTTTTCCTGCTGACTCAGGTTTGCCGCCCATTTATGTAGTGTTTAGCTCTCCGTATGAGGGGGCTACTACAAGGGGTGAACACAGCGGTCGGATGTACAATCCTGACAAGGCTGGAGGCGCAATCCAAAATCTCGACTGGACAACGGCGTCGGTTACTCAGGATGGTATTGATCTTGTTAAGTTGCATACAGGGCGATTTGCACCGTCAGATGCAAATGCAATAATGGTTGACCGATTAGAGAAAGTCTTGCGCGGTGAACTATCAATTGCTGACGTCGATAAACGATTTTATACACACGAAATCAGAGAACTTGAGCGTTACAGGGCACTAGGGATTGCGGATGGTGTCGTACCGAAGGGCAAAGACGCCGCCTCTGAGGTTTGGAACAATGCTCACACGGCAACCTTGGAGGATTACAAATTAAAAGATGAGGAAAATTTATTTTATACGTTCGATGCTATAAAGGCCGCTGATGAGCAGGTGTGGAGGGAGTTTAAATGATTGATTTTAAGTCGTTGGTGGAGGGCGAGTCTGTAAAAGATATTATTTCTTTTTTGGCTGGTAGTGAAAAAGGTATCGATTACCGCAGCCTAGATAGATTTTTTGTTCGCTATCGTTTTGATGTTATCGAAAAAGGCGAACTTTTGTCTACTGTCAGAGAAATGGGGGCGTCAGGTGTTATACAACAAGGTGAGCATCCCATGACTTATATAAAGGGTCCTAACTGGAAAGAGCCCGCTTTTGTCGCGGAAAATAAATACTTTAAGGTCGTCAAGCTTGGTCGCTAGGTGATTTTCAGTAGGTGAGTTTTTAAGGTGGTGTGGCTATGTGGTCGAATTTACTTGGGGTGATGGCTTATGAATACTATGAAATTAATCGAGCTGGGCAGGGGCTTTTTAAATGGGAAAGTTAGCGCTCATAAATTCTTTGAAGATATATGTGTTGAAAGAAGGGGGCTGCGTGGTGTAAAAAATCGAAGCGAGGATGTTTTAAATTGTGGAGGGGAGTTATTTATGCTGGCCGAAATTTACAATCCTGATGAAGATAGGGCTGACTATGAGCTCGATGAAAATCAGCTCCGCGAGAAAGTCAAAGAGACCTTAGTAAAATTCCAGCTCCTCTGAGTATTTCCTTCAGCTCCGGGCCAACCAGGAAAGAACTCGGTTATCCTGTAAAAGCGGTAAAGAGTGTTCTTTCCTGGCCTTTGTTACTGTCAGTGCTGACTCAGCCCAGCGCTTCACGCAACCGATGCCACAGCATCCCCAGCGCCAGCAACGGCGAGCGCAAGGCCTTGCCCCCCGGGAAGGTCATATGCGGCACCGCGCTGAAGATATCCATGCCTTTGCTTTGCCCTGCATGGATAGCCTCGGCCAACAACCGCGCGGTCCAGTGGGTCACGTTGACGCCATGTCCCGAATAACCCTGGGCATAGAACACATTCGGATGCTGTTGCAGGCGCCCGACCTGGGGGAAACGATTGGCGGTGATGCCGATCATGCCGCCCCATTGATAGTCGATGCGCGCATCCGCCAGTTGCGGGAACACCTTGAGCATCTTCGGTCGCATATAGGCGGCGATATCCGCCGGGTCGCGTCCGGAGTAATGGCAGGCACCGCCGAACAACAGGCGCTTGTCGGCAGAAAGACGGTAGTAATCCAGCCCGACCTTCTGGTCGCACAGCGACAGGTTCTGCGGAATCAACTCGGCCGCCACCTCGGCGGCCAATGGTTCGGTGGCGATGATATAGCTGCCGGCGGGCAGCACCTTGCCGCTCAAACGTGGTTCCAGATCTTCCAGGTGCGCGTTGCAGGCCAGCACCAGGCTGTTGGCACGCACGCTACCGGCGGCACAACGCACCTCCACCGTACTGCCATGGATCAGCTCCAGCACCGGGCTATGTTCGAAGATCTGAACCCCCAGCGCCTTCGCCACCCGCGCTTCACCGAGCACCAGGTTGAGCGGGTGCAAATGGCCCGAACCCTTGTCGATCAGACCGCCCGCATACGCCGTGCTGGCCACCACTTGGGCCATGTCCTGGGGCCCGACAATCCGGGTTTCATGGGCATAACCCAGTTCCGCCAGATGCGCCTGCTCGGCCCGGAACGCCGTGAACTGCGCCGGGGTGTTGGCCAGTTCGCAGAAGCCCCAGCGCAGATCGCAGTCGATGGCGTGCTCGCGGATGCGATTGCCCACCACCTCGACCGACTCGATACCGGCACGCTCCAGATAACGCACGCCTTCCGTGCCGACATACTTGGCAAAACCGCTGACATCATGGCCGATGCCCCGAATCAACTGCCCGCCATTGCGCCCGCTGGCGCCCCAGCCGATCCGCCGGCCTTCCAGCAGCACCACCGATAGCCCACGCTGCGCCAGTTCGATGGCGGTGTTGACGCCGGTAAAACCGCCGCCGATCACGCACACATCGGCAGTCACCTGGGAGTCGAGCCGGGGATAATCCGGCATCGAACCGGCGGTCGCCGCGTAATAGGAGCGAGCGTGTTCCATTGGGCTGGCTTGACTCATTTGTTGGACTTCACTTTGCTCCAGGAGCGGGTCATCAGGCGCATGATCTCAGGTGTCGGTGTGGTGGAGATGTAGAGCTTATCGAGGACTTCCTGGGAGGGATAGACCTCGGGGTTGTTCACCAGAGCTTCGTCCATGTACTGCTTGGCCGCCGGGTTGGGGTTGGCGTAGCCGACGGTGGCGCTGACCTTGGCAATCACCTGCGGGTCCAGCAGGTAATTGATGAAGGCATGGGCCTCTTTCACATTGGTCGCATCGGCGGGAATCGCCAGCAGGTCGAACCACAGGTTGCTGCCCTCCTTGGGAATCGAATAGGCGATGTTGATGCCGTTCTTCGCTTCCTTGGCCCGGTTCGCGGCCTGGAACACATCACCCGAGTAACCGAAGGCAATGCAGATATCACCGTTGGCCAGGTCCGAGATGTACTTGGACGAGTGGAAATAGGTGATATAGGGCCGCAGGGTCAGCAGCTTGGCTTCAGCCTTCTTGTAGTCCTCGGGTTTCGAACTGCGTGGGTCCATGCCCATGTAATTGAGCACCGCCGGGAACACTTCGTCGGCCGAGTCCATGAACGAGACGCCGCACTGGGTGAGCTTCTTCAGGTTCTCCGGTTCGAACAGCACCGCCCAGGAATCGATATGGTCGATGCCCAGCACCTGCTTGATCTTGTCGACGTTGTAGCCGATGCCATTGGTACCCCACAGGTACGGCACCGAGTGTTCATTGCCCGGGTCGTTTTTCTCCAGCAGCTTGAGCAGTTTGGGATCGAGGTTCTTCCAGTTCGGCAGCTGCGAGCGATCCAGTTTCAGGAAGGCCCCGGCTTTCACCTGGCGGCCGAGAAAATGGTTGGAAGGCACCACCACGTCGTAGCCGGTGCGGCCGGCGAGCAACTTGCCTTCCAGGGTTTCGTTGGAGTCGAAGACGTCGTAGATCACCTTGATACCGGTCTTGCCCTGGAAGTCGGCGAGGGTGGTATCACCGATATAGTCGGTCCAGTTGTAGACGCTGACGGTCGGCTCGGCTTGTGCGGTGGCGCTGAACAGCAAGGCCAGTGCTACCGGAACGACGGATTTCAATAGACGCATTCGACACCTCTTGTCGGGGTTGTTTTTCGGTCTGGGTAAAGGTTCTGGATCAGACGCTCAGCAGCAGGAACTCCCGCTCCCAGGAACTGATCACACGCTTGAAGTTTTCGTGTTCGGCACGTTTCACCGCCACATAGCCACGGACAAACTGGGTGCCCAGGTAGCGTTCGATGGTCGGGCAGTCTTCCATGTGCGCCAGCGCGTCCTCGATGGTGATCGGCAGGCGCAGATTGCGGCGTTCATAAGCGCGGCCTTCGACCTTGGCGCTCGGTTCGATCTGCTCGACCATGCCCAGGTAGCCGCACAACAGGCTCGCGGCAATCGCCAGGTAAGGGTTGGCATCCGCGCCCGGCAGGCGGTTTTCCACGCGCTTGGCGTCGGGGCTGGAGGTCGGCACCCGCAGGCCGACGGTGCGGTTTTCCTCGCCCCACTCGACATTGACCGGCGCCGAAGTGTCCGGCAGGAAGCGGCGGAACGAGTTGACGTTGGGGGCGAACATCGGCAGCAGCTTGGGGATGTACTTCTGCAGACCGCCGATATGGTGCAGGAACAGCTGGCTCATCTGTCCGTCGGCATCGACGAAGATCGGTTTGCCGGTGACGCTGTCGACCACGCTCTGGTGCAGGTGCATGGCGCTGCCGGGCTCGTCGGCGATCGGCTTGGCCATAAAGGTCGCGGTGACGTTGTGCTTGAGCGCGGCTTCGCGCAGGGTGCGCTTGAACACGGTGATCTGGTCGGCCAGGTCGAGGGCATCGCCGTGACGGAAGTTGATTTCCATCTGCGCCGGGCCGTCTTCGTGAATCAGCGTATCGAGGTCCAGGCCCTGGGCTTCGCACCAGTCGTAGACGTCTTCGAACAGCGGGTCGAATTCGTTGGCGGCATCGATGGAGAACGACTGCCGACCGCTTTCCGCGCGACCCGAACGCCCCAAAGGGGCCTTGAGCGGCAGGTCCGGGTCTTCACAGCGCTGGGTCAGGTAGAACTCCATCTCCGGGGCAACAATGGGTTGCCAGCCTTTGTCGGCATACAGCTTGAGGACCTTCTTCAGGACATTGCGCGGCGACAACTCGATAGGGTTGCCCTGCTTGTCGAAGGTGTCGTGGATCACGATGGCGGTGGGCTCGATGGCCCATGGCACCACATACATGGCCGACGAATCCGGCCGGCAGATCATGTCGATATCGGCAGGGTCGAGCAGGTCGTAATAGACATCGTCGTCGACAAAGTCCCCTGTTACCGTTTGCAAAAGCACACTTTCCGGCAGGCGCATGCCTCGCTCATGCAGGAACTTGTTGGTGGGTGCGATCTTGCCGCGGGCGATACCGGTCAGGTCACTGACCACGCACTCTACTTCGGTAATCTTGTGTTCTTTCAGCCACGAAGACAGCTGATCGAAAGGGGCATTCATAAAGACCTCGTTGTTGGTTTTTTTCTGCGCCGGGTGATCTGTCTGCATCCCGGCCGAGCGGCGAGAGACTTCCCCTGCGGCGCATTGGCGACTATCTTGGGCGAGCGATGGGGGTCCCATCTATCCACTTTATGACGGCATAAGACGCACCAAATGAGTGCGAACGGTCATCCGATGACAGAGTCAAACGCCTTGCGGGTTCAAGCGTTCAATACCGCCGATGTGGCCGAGCAGATACGCGCCACACCCGGTTGGGTGCAGCATTACCAGCAGATGTCGCCGGGGCATTTCGCCGGGCAGATTCGTTACCTGGACCTGCAAGGGGTGCAGATCTACGAGGAGTGCATGAACACTCGGGTCGAGCAGAATTTCAGTGCGCCGTCGGGTGCGCTGGCCTTCTGTTTCGATCGCAGTGACAACGCCTTGTATGTGCTCAACGGCGAGAGCCGCAATATCTGGATCACTCCCGAGAACTACCAGGAAGTGGCGGTGGTGTTCGGTCCGGAGTTCGTGCAGCACCATGGCCTGGATGTGGCACGGCTGGAGGGGTTGTTCATGGCGCCGCTCAATTCGCAACAGAACGGCTTGTTCAGCCGCTGGCTGAGCGGGACCTTGACCCGTCTGGCGCAGACCTTCGATCCGCCGAGCCGGGAAAGCCTGACCCAGCAACTGCTGGACGACTGTCTCTACATTCTCGATAACGCTGTCTGCCTGGACCCAGGTTCCTTGCAGCGCCGCGCCGAGGAGCGTTCGATCATGAAACGCATCGGCGAGTGGGCGGCCGATTCGCCTGATGAGACCCTCAACCTGCTGGAGCTGTCCGGTTTCGCCGGGGTTTCATTGCGTCAGTTGCAGTACACCTTCAAGGCCTACACAGGCATGACGCCGAGCCATTGGCTGCGCTTGCGCCGGCTCAACAGCGCCCGCCATGAACTGCTCGGGCGCAATGCCCTGGACAAGACGGTGGCCGAGGTGGCGATGAATTGGTCGTTCTGGCACCTGGGGCGGTTTTCGAACAGCTATCGGGCGCTGTTCGGCGAACTGCCCAGCGAGACCCTCAAGCGCGGCCAGCGGCTGCGCTGAGACCGCGTCTCAGGCATCACGCAACAGGTCGTTGGCGTTGAGCAGGGCGTAGGCGATCTCCGGGTTTTTCTCCAGGCCACGGCGGATCGCGGCCGGAATCGACTGGCGGGTCTTGCGGCACAGGCCGGGGTGGTCGGCGATCTGGATATCGATGCCACGCATGGTGCGTACTTCATTGAAGCCCGGGACGACGGACACCCGCAGGCCCAACTGTTCGTATATCCGTTTTTGCAGGTGTTCGAGGTCGGCCAGGCTCTTGAGGTTTTCCAGACGCTCCAGCAGCACCTTTTCCTGCTGACGGGTCAGGCCCAGGATGCGCAGGTCTGCGCCGGCTATTTGCAGCAGTTGTTCCCGCTCGCAAATGCAGGCGCCGGGTGGGCAGGGCTGACGGATCGGAAGTGAGACTGTCATGGTCTCCGATCATAGCCAACCCGGCCGGCCTTTGCCTATCCGCTTACTTGACGCCCTCCAGTGCGTTCAGGATCTGGTAGGCGGCTTTTACCCTGACCGGGTTGGGATAGTTTTTGTTGGCCAGCATCACGATGCCGATTTTCTTCGCCGGCACGTAGACGACGTAAGCGCCGAAGCCACGGGTCGCCCCGGTTTTGTTGAACAGCGCATTCTTTTGCGGCGGCTGCGCGGGGTTGAATGGAGTGGTGATCTTGTGGGCCTCGTAGGCCATTTCCGAGGAATTACCCGTCACTAACTGCTCAAGTTTGATCGGGTAGGGGTAGAACTCCCATCCCAGCCCCTGGGTGGTCCCATCGATCTGGTAGTAGCCGCTCTGCGTCAGGTCTATGGCTTTGTGCAGCGGGGCTTCGAGGGTTTCCGGCTGGAGGTTGGCCTCGACAAAACGCAGCAGGTCGGTTGCGGTGGTCTTGATGCCGTAGGCTTCGGCATCCAGTGCGCCCGGGCCGACCCGGACGGATTGGTCATCCTGGGTGTAACCCTCGGCGTAATGGCCCATCTGTGCCGGCGGCACGTGGAGATAGGTGTGCTTCATGCCCAGCGCCGGCAGCAGGGTTCTTTCGATCAGTTCGTCGTAGGGTGCGCCGAGGCTTTTCGCGGCCACATAACCGAAGAGCCCCAGGCTCGGGTTCGAATACTGCCGATAGGTGCCGGCCGGATAGGTCGGTTTCCATTGCTTGAAGTAGTCGAGCATCTTGTCCTGGGCGTCGAACGCGTCCGGGAACTGCAGGGGCAGGCCACCTGCGGAGTAGGTGCCGAGTTGCAACACCGTGATGTTGTCGAAGGCGCTGCCTTGCAGCTCCGGCAGGTAGTGGCTGACCCGCTCCGACGGGACGAGCTTGCCCTGGGCCTGGGCATAGCCGGCGAGGGTGGCGGCGAAGGTCTTGCTGACCGAGCCGATCTCGAACAGGGTGTCATCGGTCACCGCTTGCCGATTGCTCTTCGAGGCCATTCCGTAGTTGAAGTGATATGGCTTCCCGTTCACCAGCACGGCCACCGCCATGCCGGGAATATTCTGCTCCTGCATGATCGGGGCGATAGCGGCGTCGACGATGGACTTGACGTCGGCCTGGGGCGTGTCCGCCGCGAAGCTGTTGCTGGCGCCGATCAGCAGGAGGGAGGTCACCAGGACTTCCAGTTTGGCAAGGTTCTTCTTGAACATGGTTCAAAGGCTCCCAATATGTTTCATTATGTTAACCGCTCGCCCAGGAGCGGTTTTTTGTGTCGAAAATACGCCGGTGCGATTATCCGGCTGCACTGACGAGTGGGGAAAATCCCCGATTTACGCGGCTTTCCGTGAGTTTCAGCGGCCCATGCAAATGCCAGGACGCCGAATGTAGTCAGTGGGCGGGAAATCGACAAACAATGAAATTTCGGATTGGCTATTAGAAAAATTAGGGGCTTGATCATGGTTCGACCGCACTTGCCGTTGAATGCGCTGCGCGCTTTCGAGGCGTCCGCGCGGCACCTGAGTTTCACCCGGGCGGCGATTGAACTGTGCGTGACCCAGGCCGCGGTGAGTCATCAGGTCAAGAGCCTTGAGCGCCAGTTGAAGGTGACGCTGTTCAAGCGCGTTGCCCGCGGACTGATGCTGACAGCCGAAGGCGAAAGCCTGTTGCCGGTGCTCAACGAGTCTTTCGACCGGATTGCCCAGACCCTGGGGCGGTTCGAGGGCGGGCATTATCGAGAGGTGCTCACGGTGGGGGCGGTGGGGACTTTTGCGCTGGGCTGGCTGTTACCGCGCCTGGCGGACTTTCGCGCCCGGCATCCCTTTATCGATTTGCGGCTGTCGACCCACAACAACCGCGTCGATGTGGCCGCCGAGGGCCTGGATTTCGCCATCCGCTTCGGCGCCGGGGCCTGGCACGGGGTAGAGGCGATGCACCTGCTGGAAACGCCCCTTTCAGTGCTGTGCACCGCGCCGATTGCCCGGCAACTCAAAGCCCCCGCCGATGTGCTGAAGCAGACGCTGCTGCGCTCTTATCGGACGGACGAGTGGCCGCGATGGTTTCAGGCAGCGGGCTTGCCGGACGAAGGGCGGGTACCGGAGAGCATCGTCTTCGATTCCTCGCTGGCGATGATGGAGGCGGCGCTTCAGGGGGCGGGTGTGGCGTTGGTGCCGGTAATGATGTTCGCCCGGCAATTGGAGGCGGAGCTTGTTCTACAACCCTTCGATGTCGAGATTGCCACGGGCAGCTACTGGCTGACGCGTTTGCAGTCGCGTCCTGAAACCTCGGCGATGGCGGCGTTCAGGAGTTGGCTGGGTGAGGCCGTGGCCACGCTTTGAGTCGCGCTCAGGCGTGAAGCAGGGCAATGGCGAAGGACACGACAACGGCGCAGGCAATGGCAAAATTGAGATTCATGGGGGCTTCGTCCGGGACTGTGGAGGCAGGCCTATCCTGGACGGATCGCGGGCAAATAAAAAATTCTGTTTTGCGATTTGAATGATCAATCGAAATGATGATTCAAACGCCGGGTTATAGGTACGGCGAAGCGGGCAGGGCCGCAATGGGCTCCGGGCTCAGGCGGTTGTACATTTTGACCCGACGGTGGTTCTTGGCAAAACCGCCGGTGGCCGCCACTGTCCCGCTCTGGATATGGTCCAGATAGCGAAACAGCTGGCGCGGCGCAATGCACTCGACCCGGTAGCCGAGTTCGGTCATGCGGTCTTGCAGCTCGTAGCCGGGGTTGCCGCCGCTCATATGGAAGTGCAGCCCGTGATGTTTGATCAGCCGCGCGTTCCACAGCGTGCAAAAGCTTTTCAGATGCTTTTCCCGGAACGGCCTCGGCTCCCTGGCATTTATCCCCAGGGCGCGCAGGCCGCGTCGGGTGTAATGCTTGGCAAAGCGTGAGGTCAGGCGCCAGGCCGAGCGGATCACGCCCCGATTCAACTGCTCCAGGCAGCCGACCGCGACGACGTCCTCCGGGGTCGAGCACTGCCGGATCATCAGGCCGAACACGTCCGGATCATGGATAAAGGTGTCGGTGTGCAGCAGAAACAGGTATTCGGTTTCGACTTCCGCCAGGGCCAGGTCCAGAGCTCGGCCATGGGCGGCGCTCCCGCATTCAGGGGCGCCACTTTTGCGCTCGATCAGGTTGATCCAGTCCAGGCTGTGCAAATACTCGAGGCTTGCGTCGTTCGAATTGTTATCCACCACGAATACCGGGACATCGGTTCCATGCAAGGCGGTCTTCAGCAATTCCAGACAAGTCCGCGTCAGCTCATGGGTCTTATAGTTGACTAGCACAATGCTGTAATTCGCTTGCAGGGGACGCGTGCGCACCATCATGGAAAGCCTCGCTTATGGGCCGATGTAAGTGCCTGGGAGGTCAGGCGTGGGCGCATTCTGCAAGGGGCCAGGTTTCAGGCGTTTCTCCGTTGGGTAACTTTTTTGACACCTGCCCGTACCATTGATTGTCAGGTGAAAGTCGGCAGTACGGGGGCCATCAGGTTCGCGACCTATACTCAAGGCAGGTGATACCGGTAGCACGCCCGTGCTTGAGCCGGTTTTAGGGAGTTGCGACCTTGAGCCTGCGTGTGCTGATCCTTGTCTGGATGCTGCTGCTGGCCGGGTGTGCCGGTCTTGAACGTGCCCACGAGGTCGCGGCGCCGACGGTGGTTTCGCCGCAGGTTTGGCAGCAAGTCGATGTCGATCTGATCCAGGCTTCCGAGCAAGCCACCGTGCAAGCGGATGCCTGGGCACGCAGTACCATGGAGTATTGGCGTACGCGGATCTATCAGCAGACTGACGAAAAATTCATCCCCTGGTTCGACGGTTACTGGACCCAGGAGTGGTTGTCGATCAAGGTCGGTTGGTACCGGCTCAATGACCAGGGCGAGCAGGATCCATCGGCCAAGCGTCTGGCGAGTTACCTGCAGGAGCAATATCGCGCGCGGGTGCTGGCCCCGGTGGCAGTGGAGATCGATCCCGACTCGATCATGGATCAGGCGGCGCAGTTCTATCTCGAACAGATGGGCAAACAACTGACGGTGATCGCCCAGCGGTATGGCGTACCGGCGGATCAGCTCGCCCAGCACATCAATCAGATTCCGGCGATCTCCCTGGCCCCGCCCGCCGACCACAATGCCTCACTCTATCAAACGCTGCATGCCGCGCCGTTGAGTCAGTTGCCGGCCTATCTCGCCTTGAACGCGCGTACCCACCTGGCGGGAGGCGCAAATGACGGAACATCGAGTGCGGGGATCAATTCGGTCGCCCGGCAGACCAGCGAGAAGCTCCAGTCCGAGTTCACCAGCCGTGGGGTGGCCGGTGCGGTCGCGACGGCGGTCGGTCGGGTTGCCGGGGCGATGATTTCCCTCGGGGTCGCGGGTTTTCGCGCGATCGTCCACGAGCATGAGCAGCCGGATACCCGGGTGCGCATTCGCAAGACCCTGGGGGAGGCGTTCGACAAGGCGTGGCTCAAACTGGTGTCGGACCCGAGTGGCGGGGTGACGGCCACGACCCACTATCTGGCGGCCCAGATCGAAGGCTATCTGGCGACAGCGGTGGAGCAGCGGGTGCTGGTCGAGCCGCCAGCGAAAGTGACGCCGCATCCTTGATCAAGACGAGGAAAATTCAACACGGTCGGCGCTATAAGGTAGAGTCGGCGAGCACGCAGATGCAATTATTTGGAACTCGACCCCTTCATGCAAAAAAATGCTCAGCGCCCGCTTTGGCAGCTCTATCTGGTTTTTCTGGCACCCATGGTGCTTTCCAACTTCCTCCAGTCGCTTTCCGGTACGCTCAACAGCATCTATATCGGCCAGATGCTTGGCACCCAGGCATTGGCCTCGGTGTCGGGGATGTTTCCGATCGTATTCTTCTTTATTGCCCTGATCATCGGGTTGGGAGCGGGGGCCTCGGTATTGATAGGGCAAGCCTGGGGCGCCCGCGAGCCCGACTCGGTCAAGGCGGTAGCCGGCACGACGCTGGCGCTGGGCGTCCTGATCGGCTTGGTCGCGGCAGTGTTGGGCAGCGTGTTTGCGCGCCCGGCGCTGATCGGCTTGGGTACGCCCGCTGATGTGCTCGACGAGGCAGTCGGTTATGCCCAGGTGATGATGCTGATCATGCCGCTGTTGCTGGTCTTCGTGCTTTTTACCCAGTTGTTGCGGGGCATCAGCGATACGCTGTCGCCGCTGCTGGCCTTGGCGGTCTCCACCGCCACCGGCCTGCTCCTGACCCCGGCGCTGATTCGTGGCTGGCTCGGTTTGCCGCAGATGGGTATCAAGAGCGCTGCCGTGGCGGGGTTGGTGGGCACGGCATTGGCGATGGTTTTCCTGGCCTTGCGCCTGCGGCATAAAGCCAGTGTCATGGCCCCGGACTGGACATTGCTGAGGGCGATGCGCCTGGATTGGAGCATCTTGGGCAAAGTCCTGAAGATCGGCCTGCCCACGGGGTTGCAGATGGTGGTGTTATCGCTGTCCGAACTGGTGATCCTGTCCCTGGTCAACCATCACGGTTCCCAGGCGACGGCGGCGTATGGCGCGGTGACCCAGATCGTCAACTATGTGCAGTTTCCGGCGCTGTCGATTGCCATTACCGCTTCGATCCTGGGGGCCCAGGCCATTGGGGCCGGGCGTCTGGAGCGCCTGGGGCCGATTCTGCGCACGGGCTTGATGATCAACGCCTGCCTGACCGGTGCCCTGATTGTCCTGGGTTATATGTTGTCCCACTGGCTGCTGGGTTTGTTTATCACCGATTCGATCACCCGCGCCCAGGCCGAGCACCTGCTGCATATCATGCTCTGGAGCATTCTGGTGTTCGGTTTCCAGGCGGTGATCGGCGGCATCATGCGCGCCAGCGGCACGGTGCTGGCGCCGGTGTTTATCTCGATCTTCTGTATTGTCGGGGTGGAGTTGTCGGTGGCCTACCTGCTCGATGCGCGTTTCGGGCTGGAAGGGGTGTGGATGGCGTTTCCGGTGGCCTACATCTGCATGCTGGTTTTGCAGAGCGCGTATTACAAGGTGGTGTGGCGGCACAAGCGGATCGAACGGTTGATTTGACAGGGGGCTCCGCCGATGGTGTCAGCACCAGTTCACAGTCCGGTGGCATCAAGTGTTTGCCATGTCCCCCTGGCTCAGCGTGGTACCCGTAAAAAGTTGCGCATTGGTACTAGGTAAATACCGCTGGAGCGCCTACCTTGGTAAAGGCCTGCGCAGGCAGGAGTCTGCGTTGTTCCCCGCAAATAAAAACAAGAGAGTCGGCTTATGAAGTTTGAACCCCTTGCGCGTTCGCTCCTGGCGACGGCACTGATTCTGGCTATTTCCCCTGTTCATGCTGCTTCCCAGGCCCCGGTCGCGGGCGAAAATGGCATGGTCGTCACGGCGCAGCACCTGGCTACCCATGTCGGGGTCGACGTGCTCAAGTCCGGCGGCAACGCGGTCGATGCGGCGGTCGCCGTCGCTTATGCGCTGGCGGTGGTCTACCCGGCCGCCGGCAACCTCGGCGGTGGCGGTTTCATGACCGTGCAACTGGCCGACGGTCGCAAGACCTTTCTCGATTTCCGCGAAAAAGCGCCCCTGGCCGCCACGGCCAACATGTACCTGGACAAGGACGGCAACGTCGTCCCTAACCTGAGTTCGAAAGGCCATCTGGCGGTCGGCGTACCGGGTACCGTCTCGGGCATGGAACTGGCGCTGGAAAAGTACGGTACGAAAAAACGCGCTCAGGTCATGGCCCCGGCCATCAAGCTGGCCGACGAGGGCTTTGTGCTGGAGCAGGGCGATATCGACCTGTTGCACACCGCCACTGACGAGTTCAAGAAAGACATTCACGATTCGGGCTCGATCTTCCTGAACAAGGGCGAACCGATGCAGGTCGGCCAGAAGCTGGTGCAGAAAGACCTGGCCAAGACCCTCAGGGAAATCTCCGCCAAGGGCACCGACGGCTTCTACAAGGGCTGGGTCGGCAAGGCCATCGTCGATTCGAGCAAGGCCGGCAAGGGCATCATCACCCAGGCCGACCTCGACAAATACAAGACCCGCGAGCTGGCCCCCATCGAGTGCGACTACCGTGGCTACCACGTCGTTTCGGCGCCGCCGCCGAGCTCGGGTGGTGTGGTGATCTGCGAGATCATGAACATCCTCGAAGGCTATCCGATGGCGGACCTGGGTTATCACTCGGCCCAGGGCGTGCACTATCAGATCGAAGCCATGCGGCACGCCTACGTCGACCGCAACAGCTACCTGGGTGATCCCGATTTCATCAAGAACCCTGTAGCGCACCTGTTGGACAAGGGTTACGCCGAGAAGCTGCGGGCGGCCATCGAACCGCAGAAGGCCGGGATCTCCAAGGACATCAATCCTGGCGTGGCACCTCATGAGGGCAACAACACCACCCATTACTCGATCGTCGACAAATGGGGCAACGCGGTATCGGTGACCTACACCCTCAACGACTGGTTCGGTGCTGGCGTCATGGCAAGCAAGACCGGGGTCATCCTCAATGACGAGATGGACGACTTCACCTCCAAGGTCGGTGTGCCGAACATGTACGGCCTGGTGCAGGGTGAGGCCAATGCCATTGCCCCGGGCAAGACACCGTTGTCATCGATGAGCCCGACCATTGTCACCAAGGACGGCAAGACGGTCATGGTGGTGGGGACGCCTGGCGGCAGTCGGATTATCACTGCAACCCTGCTGACCATCCTCAATGTCATCGACTACAAGATGAACATCCAGGAAGCGGTGGACGCGCCGCGTTTCCACCAGCAATGGCTGCCGGAGGAGACCAATATCGAGGCCTTTGCCCTGAGCCCGGACACGCAGAAGATTCTTGAAGGCTGGGGCCACAAGTTTGCCGGCCCTCAGCCGTCGAATCACCTGGCGGCGATCCTGGTCGGCGCTCCTTCCCTCGATGGCAAGCCGGTAGGCAACAACCGCTTCTACGGCGCGAACGATCCGCGTCGTAATACGGGGCTGTCGTTGGGTTATTGAGGCTGAAATGAACAAGGGCACCTTTCGGTGCCCTTGTCTATTGGCTAGAGGCCTTTGGCCTTGGGGATATAAGCCACGCTGCCACTCTCTTTCTTCTTGGCCAGTCGCGCACCATTGGTGAGCTCGGTGTTGACCACATCATGGTCAGCTGAGAGGTAGCTTAACGGCACCTCGTCGTGCTTGCTGTAGCTGGTGACGATCAGGGTACGTGACGGATCCCAGCGCTGACCGCTGGTTTTCTCCAGCCAGGCCATGAACGCAGCGCTGTCGCCGGTACGTGGGTAGTCCTGGGAATCCTTGATGTAGTAGAACGGTGCGCCCTGGTTGTTCATGTACATCGGCAGCTTGTTGTCCACCTCGATCATGACGATTTTCCATTCGTCCCAAGGCATTTGCTGGCTGGCCTTGGCGCGCACGTCGTCGGCGAACTTGGTCACGCCGCCGCCGCTGTTGGTCCACGGGTAGAGCACGCCGATCACCAGCAGCAGGAGCAGCGCCGCCGCCGCGAAGCCTTTCGACCAGCCCGGGCCCGCGACCTTGCCGGCCGCACGCTTCTCTTCCAGGCGTCGGGTCACCCACCAGGCCGCCAGCAACTGGGCGAACGGCACCAGGGGCAGCACGTAGTAGCTACGACGACTGCCGCTGAGGGTGAAGAACAGGAACAGCAGCCCCAGTCCCCAGACCAGCCAGCGGGTGTTGGGCTCGATCTTCTTCCATTGGCGGATGGCGACCCACAGGCCGAGGATCCAGAACGGTGCCCAGGGCAGGGTGTAGGCCGGCAGGTAGATCAGGTAGGTGTAGATCGGCCCCATATGGTCGAAGGGATTGAAGAAACGGACCACGTTTTCCTTGAACACCAGCGCCAGGCCGCTTTCGCCATAGGTCGGCGAGCCATAGAAATGCGACAGCACGAAAGGAATGGCGTACAGCGCGCCGGCAATCACCAGGGCGACGAACAGTCGTGGGTTGAGGTGGCGTTTCCAGCGCCCGTCAGCCAGCACGTGGGGCAGCAGGATCAGGCCCGGCAGGATGAAACCGATCAGCCCCTTGAGCAGGGAAGTCAGGGCCAGGATCAGGAAAAACACCGTGTAGCGGCCCAGCCGGGTATCGTCCGGCCCGCGCCAGTACCACCAGATGGCCGCGACCACACCGAACACCGTGAGGATATCGGCGGTTGCCACCCGTGCCCAGAACACGAAATAGAAGGTGGTCGCCAGCATCCAGCCGGCGATCAGGCCGGTGCCCTTGCGCCACAGGCGCTCGCCGATCAGGTAGACCAGCCAGACCGTCAGCCAGGCGGCAATCACCGACGACAGGCGCAGCGACCAATTGCCCAGGCCGCCCATCAGGCCGGCGCTGGCGGTGATCAGCCAGTAGGACGGCAGCGGTTTGTCGTAATAAGGCGAGCCCTTGAGGTAGGGGTCGAAGTAGTTGCCCGACTGCAGCATCTGCAGGGCGATGTTGGCCCAGCGCGTTTCCGCGCCCCACAACTCGCGTTGGCCCAGGCCCACCAGCAGCAGGACGGCCGATACGATAAGCAGAAGCGTCAGTGCGCCTTTGTCAGTTTTCCAGAAACTCTGATTCATGGTTGGGTCTGCGGGAAGATCATGATGATGGTATTACCCTTTTGATAACGCTTGCCGTCCAGTGGGAGCTGCTCGACTTCGCGCATTTCGTCTACGCTCTTGACGCGTAGCACTACACCGACCGAACCCTGTTTACGGGCTTCAGTCATCCATTGTTCGACGTTGGCGGAGTTGACCTGCCGCTCGGCGGCATCAGGATAGTCGAGACCGTACTTCAATTCACCCGCTGTGTTGAACAAATCCACCCGCGGGCGTTGCAGGCGCCAGGCCAGGGAGGAGGCGGCGCCCAGCTCATTGCTCAGCAGACGGTTGGTCTGGCGCAATTCATTGACATGTTCTGCAATAAATTGGTCCGGCATCTGGCTGTTGACGATGCTGGCCGGCATGCCCGCCGGCAGCAGCGCCACCAGCAAGCCGATCCCCAGCGCCGGCATGGCCCAAAGGGTGAGCGGACGTAGCGCTTGCAGGGCGTTGGCGATGATCCAACCCATCAACATGATGAACACCAGCGAGAGATTGAAGACTTCCGCATGGCTGTTTTCGTAGATCGAACGGCTGGTTTGCAGGTAGATCAGGGCGACCATGGCCGCCACGCCGAGGACCAGGTTGAGCCAGCCATTGAGCCGCAGCATCCGGCCTTCGGCGCGGGTCACCCGATCGATCAGCGCATTGCCCATCATCAGCGCCAGCGGCAACAGGCACGGCATGATGTAGGTCGGCAGTTTGCCTCGGCTCAGGCTGAAAAAGGCCAGGGGCAAGAGGAACCACAGCCACAGGAAGCCGGTACCGGGCAGGCGCTTTTGCTCCCAGGCCTGTTTGAACGTCGGTATCAGCAGCACCGACCACGGCAGGCAAGATGCCACCAGCAGCGGCAGGTAGAACCACCAGGGCCGGGCGTGCTGGGCGTTGTCGCCGGCGAAACGCTGGATATGTTCGTGCCAGAAGAAGAAATTCCAGTAGTCGGGCTCCTGGGCATTGACCGCCAGCACCCAGGGCAGCGCGATGATCACCGCCACGATCACGGCCAGCGGGCCATAACGCAACAGCTCACCGAGGCGGCGTTGCCAGATCATATAGGGCAGGGCGATCAGTACCGGCAGCAGCAGGGCGAGGAAACCCTTGGTCAGGAAACCCATGCCGCAGGCCAGGCCCAGGCCGGCCCAGGCGTACAGGCGCTGGCGTTGTTCCTTGCTGTCGACCGCGAACCAGAACGCGAACAGGCTCAGGTTCGACCACAGGGTGAATTGCGGGTCGAGGTTGGCGTAGCTGGCTTGCCCGGCGATCAGGCCGAAGCTCATGAACAGCAGGGCCGAAGCGAAGCTCTTGCGCGGGTCGTTCCACAGGCGCCGGGCGATCAGATACGTCAAGAGTACGCTGAGGCCGGTGGCCACGGCTGATGCCACGCGAACGCCGAAAAAATTCTGGCCAAATATGGCCTGGCCGATGGCGATCATCCAGTAGCCGGCAATGGGTTTTTCGAAGTAGCGCAGGCCCATGAAATGCGGGGAGGTCCAGTTGCCGCTTAACAACATCTCCTGGCTGATCTGGGCGTAGCGCGGTTCGTCGGGGATCCACAGGCCGTGGCCCATCATGGGCAACAGGTAGAACACCGCGAAGGCCAGCAGCAGCACCGGCACGGACCAGCGCCTGAGCGTCGCGGCGGAAAGTGGAAACACGTGAGGGTTCATGGGTCGACCTTAGCGGTAAGCGCCGCAGCTAGGGTTTGAGCGGGGCAGGCACAATGCATGGACTTGATGGCCCGATCCAGGGTTTCGATGTTTAAAACTGTAAAGGATAGACAAGGCCGCGTGTGGGCAGGGGGGGAATGTAGAGAGGCGCAGGTGGGAGTGAAGTGAAAGCGTTGTGAAAAAATCGGAAATATCGCTGGAAGCCCCGTATTAGCGGGGTTTCATAAACATTTTGACATACTTTATTGGGCGATCATTGAGGTGGCGGGAGCGAGCGGCGTCGCTCCTGCCGTGAGCCATTCCAGGGGCCGGGGCTGGCCTTACTCGCCGCGAATATATTGTTCCAGTTGGCGGATCAGGTCGGCCTGTTCGGCAATGGCCTCTTTCACCAGGTCACCGATGGACAGCAGGCCGATCAGTTGCCCGTCCTCGACCACCGGAAGATGGCGCAGATGCTTGTCGGTCATGATGCTCATGCAGGTTTCCACGTTCTGGCGTGAATCCACGCTGATCACCGGGGCATTCATGATCTCGTGGACCTTGGTGGTGACCGAACTGAGCCCGTGCAGGATCACTTTGCGGGCGTAGTCACGTTCACTGATGATGCCCACGACCTGGCCGTTTTCGAGTACCGGAAGGGCGCCGACATTTTTCGAGGCCATCAGTATCAAGGCTTCGAACACAGTATGGTCGTGGGCGATGGTATGCACGCCCTGATGCTGGCTACCCTTGAGTTTCAACAGCTCTGCGACGGTTTTCATGGACGGCTCTCTCTTGCTGTTCTTAGTGTTCTTGTTTGGGAGGGCCACACTCCATCGTGGCGCTCTTACAGAATCGTAGACGGATACCGCGAAGACGATGCGGAAAGCGGCCTGTAGAGGCTGAAAAAACGTCATTGCCCGATTTTTTGCCGCAGATGACCGCCGTTCACTGAGTCAAGCGCCTTAATCGGCCGATCGCAAGGGAATAAAGCGGTAGTGTCCTGTACCCGATTGAGTGACTGCCGCGCCATGGGCGAGCAGTGCCCGGGTGCTGTTTTCATCGGCCAGATGAAAAGCCCAGTGCTGTCCAGTGGAGCTGAGCGTCCGCTCCCCGCGAACCTCGTCGATGGCTGCCATGAACGCCTGCATATCGGGCAGGTAGGTAGCGAAGCCGTTGCCCTTGAGGGCGGTCGTGCTGATACCGAGGCGGGCACAGATGGCTGCTTTGGCGCCGATATCCTCACGGTCGGCCTGGCGCGAGCGCTCGATCAGTTCGGCCAGTTCCTGGTCGACCAGTTGCCCACCGACGATCAGGTCCGGGCCTTGCTCCCAGGATTCGGGCGGACAGTCCTTGCGGTCTGTGCGCAACGGGATATGCGGATTGATCTCCGCCGGATAGATGCGGCAGACCAGCGGGCGCCGCTCGTAGATACCGCAGCGGTTGTCGGCATCGAGATTGCGGCACGGCCCGTTGTTGTAGGCGGCGAACGTGACGGCCAGCCAGGCCTGGGTTGTTCCGCTGGGAACCAGGATCGAACGGCGCCGGGCGTGTTCGAATTGTGCTTCGGCCACCCCGAGGCCGTTTTCCAGGAACGCTTCTACCAGCACGATCACCGTGCCGCCGTCCGCCGCCCATTGGCGGGACTCCTCGAGCGTCAACGGGACGTAATGGTCATTGCAGCATTTGCCGCAGCCCACGCAGGAAAATCGTGTGTTGATCAACTCGCCACCTCACCCAGCTCTTTTTGAACCGACGCGCAAGCGCCGGCCCCCGTGGTTGCACGGAGTTTGATCTGTGGAGGGAAGCGAGTAGCTTTTTGTTACAGAGTTGGAAAAATAAACTCGGTTGCTGGGATTCAGTTGCTTCCAGGCTCTTGCCGCCGGCGCCGAAACTGCCCCGGTGGCAGGCCCTGGGTGGCCTTGAAACGGCGTGAAAAGTAGGCCTCGTCGGCAAAACCACACAGTTGCGCAATCTGGCTCACCGGCTTTTCGCTGTTGAGCAGGTGCGTGCGCGCCAGGCGCATGCGGCGTTCCAGGACCAGCTCCGAGAAGGTGCTGCCGGTTTCCTTGCGCAGCAAGTGGGTCAGGTAGTTGGGCGACAGAAAGGCCGCCTCGGCGGTGTCCTTGAGGTTCAGCGCCGGGTCGGCGATATGCTCGCGCAGATAACTCGAGACCCGCGCCAGTGCATCCCGTCGGCCGCGTCGTGCCGCCTTGTTCGCCGACAGGGCCTGCAACTCGTCTGCATACAGGCTGCAGATCTTGCCGGTCAGTTGCAGCAGGCAGCCCTTGAGCGCCTGGCGGGTGCCAAGATCGCGACCCTGATCCAGCTCGCGCATCTTTTCCAGCAGGAGCAGGACTTCGGCGAAGTCATGGTCGGCGAGGATAAAATCCAGGTGCTCCTGATGCTGGAACGGTGATAGCTCCGGCAGGTCATGGATAGAGAGGTCCTCCAGATCCAACGGGTCGCAATGCAGGTGCGGCAGGAAAAACGCCTGGGAAAAGTTGATCAGGACAAAGTTGCCGTCTTCCGGGTGCGGGATCAGGTGCAGGCGATGGGGCAGGATAAACGCCAGGGCCTGGCGCGGATAAGGCCGGATAGCGCCGCCGATGTGCTGCACGGTGTCGCCGCCCAGGTTGATCTGGATCTGGAAGTAGTCATGTCGGTGCGGGGTGACGATGGCCGGGCGGGCCTGTTTGTCACGGATATAGAAGTCCGGGCGGTCGCTGCGTTGCTGCATGCCATAGGTGCGCACACGGGAGGAACTCGACATCGACACTGTCCTTGAACTGAACCGGATGCCGACATTCTAAGGGGCGAAGGAGGGCTTTGCGACGCCACGGGTGGATTTTGGCTTGTGCTGGTTTGTCGTCGCCGGTTCTTTTGTTTCTCTGGGGCGCGGAACTTTTCTGAGTTGATGTATCTAATTGTTTCTGGTTTGTCGGTTTTTCATTACAGCTGTTCGACAAGGCGCTGATTAACGGCGCGTTGCAGGAAGTTTTATTCTCAGGGATGTGTTGTGTTTTTCAAGCCTCGTTTGTGTGCCCGGTTGCGCGCCTGCGTGACCGGTCGGTCAGTTTTGCAACATTCGTTGTACCCCTTCGCAATCATCAGCCTGTCTGCCAGCCTCACGGCCATGGCGGCCGAGCCGGTGGCACCGGAACAGCCGTTGCTGCGCCAGCAAGAGCGCGAACGGGTCCTGCGTGAGCAGCTCGACTCCTCCCCTGACGTACGCCTCAAGGCTTCCGCCGATGATGGCCAGGGCCTGCTGCCGGCTCATGAAGCGCCCTGCTTCACCATTCGCCATATTGTGCTCGAAGGCGAGGATTCGGCGGCTTTCCAGTGGGCCCTGCGTGCCGCCAACCCGGCGTCTGATCCCGCACTAGGTCGTTGCCTGGGTGCCGCGGGCATCAACCTGACCATGAAGCGTATACAGAACCTGATCATTGCGCGGGGCTTCGTCACCACGCGGGTGCTGGCCGCGCCTCAGGACCTGAGCCAGGGGACGCTTTCCCTGGTACTGATTCCGGGACGCATCAAACATATCCGGTTTGCCGACGGCACCCCGTCGCGGGCGACACTGTGGAACGCCATGCCCGCCCAACCTGGTGAGCTGCTGAACCTGCGGGACATCGAACAGGCGCTGGAGAACTTCAAACGGGTGCCCACGGCCGAGGCCGACGTGCAGATCACGCCGGCAACCGACACCGACGCCAAACCGGGTGAAAGCGATGTGGTGATCCTCTGGAAGCAAGCTTCCATTGCGCGCGTGAGCCTGTCGATGGACGACTCGGGTAGCAAGGACACCGGCAGGTATCAGGGCAACGTCGCGTTGTCGCTGGACAATCCGCTGAGTCTCAATGACCTGTTCTATGCCAGTTTCAGCCACAACCTGGGCGGTGGCAAAAGTGGTGATCGCGGTTCCGAAGGGCACACCCTGTACTACTCGTTGCCGTACGACTACTGGCAACTGGGGCTGACCTCCAGCGAGTACGACTATCACCAGACCGTGGCCGGGAACAATCAGAGTTATGACTATCAGGGCCACAGTAACAACAACGAGCTGAAACTTTCTCGACTGCTCTACCGTGACGCCGTGCGCAAGACGTCGGCCTGGGTCAGTGGCTGGACGCGGACCTCCAGCAACTACATCGATGACACCGAAATTGAAGTGCAGCGCCGGCGCATGGCCGGGTGGCAGATGGGGCTGGATCATCGCGAGTTCATTGGCAGCAACACCCTGGATCTGGGCTTGAGCTATCGACGCGGTACCGGGGCGTTCCATGCCTTGCGCGCACCGGAAGAAGACCTCGACGAGGGGACTTCACGGTCGAAGATCATCAGCGCCAGCGCTCAACTGCAAAGCCCATTCCGTATCGGGACACAGCAATTTCGCTACATCGGCGCCTGGCGCAGCCAATGGAACCGCTCGCCGCTGGTGGCCCAGGATCGCTTCTCCATCGGGGGGCGCTACAGCGTCCGCGGGTTCGATGGCGAACAGATCCTCTCCGCCGAACGGGGCTGGACCTTGCGCAATGACCTGGGCTGGTTTGTCTTCCAGAACAGCCAGGAACTCTATCTCGGCGTCGATTATGGCGAGGTCGGCGGACACTCCGCCCAGTACCTGTCCGGGAATCGACTCGCCGGTGCGGTGGTCGGTATGCGCGGTGGCTACAAGCAGGTGTCCTACGACCTGTTCCTTGGCCAACCACTTATGAAACCCAAGAACTTTGAGACGGCCGATGTGACTGCTGGCTTCAATCTCAGCTGGTCATTTTGACGGAGGCAGATATGCGTTTTGGCAGTCTTGAAATCCTTGCACCCCAACTGTTCGACGAACCCTGGAACGAAGCGAGCGTGCTCGGCTCCGCCGTCTGGCTGTGGATGCACTCGGCGGCCCATCGCGATGCGCCGTTGCATAGCTTGTCGGCGCTGCTGCTGCCGGCGATCAAGCAGCGCCAGTTCATGCTCGCCAGCGAGCAAGGCAGGCCGGTGTTCTATATGGCGTGGATGAACCTCAGTGCCGAGGCCGAACAGCGCTATCTGCACAACCCGCCGGTGTGCATGCCGGAGGCCGACTGGAACAGTGGCGAACGTCTTTGGATCAGCGACTGGGTCGCGCCTTTCGGGCATACCAGGCAGCTATCGAAATTGCTGCACAGCCGTCTCTGGGCGCAACGCTTCGGCCGTCACCTGGGGCATCGGGGCGATGAGCGTGGCTTGAGTATCAAGACTTGGCAGGGCATCGGTGTCCTGCCTGCCGAAGCGCGTGCCTGGTTCGCCACCCACCCGCTGCCTTAGGTCTCACAACCCGCAGCTTTTTATCTTGATATCTGGCGCCTCTACGGATTGGCGCAGCTCAAAAGGAATTGGAACATTAACAAGCATCTGTATCGGATCATTTTCAACAAGGCGCGCGGCCTGTTGATGGTGGTGGCCGAAAATGTGAGCAGTGGCTCGAAATCAGCTGGCGGTCATGTGGCAGGCGCAGCGCCTGGCGTCGGCTGCGTGGTACGACTGACACCCCTGCGTTTTGCCTTGATGGCGGCGCTCGGCCTGATCCTGCTGGACGCCTCGTCGGCCCAGGCGGCGGTGGTCGCCGACCCCGGCGCACCTGCCGCGCAGCAGCCGGGCATCGGGGTGACCGGGAACGGCGTCACCCAGGTCAATATCACCGCGCCCAGCGCGGGCGGTGTGTCGCGCAATACCTATCAACAGTTCGATGTCGATCGGCGTGGTGTGATCCTCAATAACTCGGCGACCAACAGTCAGACCCAGCTTGGCGGTTGGGTGGATGGCAACCCGGCGCTGGGCAGGGGCACGGCGCGGGTGATCCTCAACGAGGTCAATTCGAGCAATCCGAGCCAGCTCAACGGTTATGTCGAAGTGGCCGGCTCCCGGGCTCAGGTGGTGATCGCCAACCCATCCGGGATCAGCTGTGACGGCTGTGGTTTCATCAACGCCAATCGCGCGACCCTCACCACCGGCAAGGCGCAGTTCGAGAACGGCGAATTGCGTGGCTATCAGGTCACCGGCGGCAAGGTCTCCATCAACGGTGCCGGGATGGATACCCGCGACAGCGACTACACCGAAATCATCGCGCGCACCGTCGAGGTCAATGCCGGTATCTGGGCCAAGGACTTGAGTATCCAGGCCGGCAAGACCGCCGCCGACAACAGCACTGCGGCTGTACCCGTGGTCGGCATCGATGTCGCGCAACTGGGCGGCATGTATGCGGGCAAGATCGTCCTGGTGGGCAATGGCGCCGGTGTCGGGGTGCGCAATGCCGGGCAGATCGGCGCCAGTGCCGGCGAGGTGGTGATCCGTGCCGACGGACGTCTGGAAAACAGCGGACAGATCAGCAGCGCCGGTTCGACGCAGGTCGATACAGGTAGCGGAGTCCAGAACAGTGGCACGCTGTACGCCAAGGGCGATCTGACGCTCAAGACCACGGCCGATATCGACAACAGCGGTATCGTCGCCGCCCAGGGCAATACCCGGGTGACGGCCGTGAACCTGCGCAGCACCAGTGGTTCGACCCTGGCTGCCGGGGTCGACAGCAGTGGCAAGCTGGGCCAGACCGGCTCATTGACCCTGGACGCTTCGGGCCAGCTCAGCGCCAAGGGGCAGAATATCGCCGCCGAAAGTCTGCAGGCCCAGGCGGCGGCCGTCGACCTGAGTGACAGCCAGACCTCCGCCGCCCAACTGACACTCACCAGCGGGCAGGGCGATATCGACGTCAGCCGGGCCCGCGTGTCCGCGAAGGGCACGCTGACCGCCACCGCAGCGAAGGTATTGCGCACCGATGGCGCCACAGTCAGTGCGGCTCAAGTAGGGATCAAGGCCGGTCAGTTGTCCAACGTGAAAGGCGAAATCCTGCAGAGCGGCCTGTCACTCGCGAGCATCGATTTGCAGGGGGCACTGGATAACAGCCAAGGTGTGATCGCCAGCCAGGGCGCACTGAAAATCACTGCCGCCTCGCTGAGCAACTACCAGGGCAGTATCGGTTCGGTGAAGTCGAGCCTGACACTGACGGCCACGGACGGTTTGCTGGACAACAGTAACGGTCACCTTCAGGCGCTGCAATCGATCGCGCTGGTCTCGGGCCAGTTGCTCAACACCGCAGGTTTCGTCGGTGCCGGGCAGGCCCTGGACATCACGGCGGGGAGCATCGGCAATGGCGGCGCCGGGCAACTCCAGAGCGGTACCGATGCGACAATCGCGGCAACCAGCCTCGGCAATCACGGCGGGCGCATCGAAGCACTGGGTAACCTCAAGTTCACCATCGACGGCAAGCTCGATAACAGCGGCGGCCTGATTCGCACCGGTGCCGATCTGTTGATGACCGCGGGGCAGATCGACAACGCCGGCACCCAGGGCCTGGATCAAGGCATTGAAGGGCGCACCATCAGCCTCAACGCCGATCAGTTGGGCAACCAGGTCGGCTCGATCATTGCCGATCAGGCCTTGACCGTGACCGGTAGCGGCGTGCTGGACAACCAGTCCGGGAAGATCTCGGCCGGTACCCAGTTTCTGCTGACCGACCGTAACCTGGCGGCTAAAACCCAAACCGTGAGCAACCAGGGCGGCACCTTGGTCGCGGGGCGCTCGTTGACGCTCAACAGCGCCAGCTATACCGGCAACGGTCGGGCCTTGAGCCTGGGTGATCTGTCCTTCACCCTCAATGGCGATTACCTCAATACCGGCCTGCTGCAGGCCAACGGCAATCTGACCCTGGCCACCACGGGGGGACTGAGTAACCAGGGCAGCTTGCAGGCGGGTAACCTGCTGACGCTGTCGGCCCGGCAAATCGATAACGCAGCCGCCGCTGAGATCAGCGCCTTGCAGGTACAACTGAGTGCCAGCGAGTCGCTGGTCAACCGCGGCCTGATCGACGGCCAGTACACTCGGCTGAGCGCGCCGACCTTGAGCAACCTGGGCACCGGACGAATCTACGGTGACCAGCTGGCGCTGGCGGCGGGCACATTGACCAATACCGTCGAAAACGGTACGGCGGCGGTGATCGCCGCTCGTGTGAGCCTGGATATCGGTGCGCAATACCTGAACAACAGCGAACATGGCCTGATCTTCAGTACCGGAGACATGGCCATCGGTGGGGCGCTGGATAGCGCCTACCATGCGACCGGTCAGGCCCTCGAACTCAATAACGCGAGTGCGACCATCGAGGCCCTCGGTGCCCTGACGTTGAACGCGGCCTCGGTGCGCAACACCAACGAACACTTCTCGACACGTGAAGTCGAGGTCTCGCGCCAGGCGCTGCAACAGTATCAACTGACGGGCTCGGTCAATCGCTACGATCCGAATCAGATTTCGACCTATAACAATGAAGTCGACATTCTGGTGACCCCCGAAGGCAGTAATGACGACTGGAACCGCTACGACCTGACCCGCGTCGTGACCCAAACCCAGATTGCCAGTTCCGATCCCGGGCAGATACTCGCCGGCGCCAATCTGACGATCAACGCCGGCCAGGTCCTCAACGACAAGAGCCGGATCATCGCCGGTGGCGTGTTGCAAACCAACGCCAACAGCCTGACCAACACCGAAGTCGCCGGACAGCAGGTCACCACGGACAGCGGCGCACTCGAACACTTCTATCGCATCCAGCGCAAAGGCCGCGACCGTCAGGGGATCGACTCTACCGCCTACAACCCGGCGCCCAGCGTGCAGGCTATTTCCTTGCAGCCGACGGTCTATGAACAGAACACCGCGCCTCAAGGCAGTGGCCCCCAGGTTACAAGCCTGAACCTTGGGGCGGTGGGCGCTACCGAGGTGTCCAGCCGCACGATCCAAGCGCCAAGCCTCACGCCGATCAGCGAAGTATTGGCCAACGCCACCAACAATGTCGGTGGCGTGGCTGAGCGTATTCTCACCGGCGGGGTGAACAGCGCCTTGCCGGACAACGCGCTGTTTCGTTCGATGCCCGGCAGCACCTCTCGTTATCTGATCGAAACCGATCCGCGCTTCACCAACTATGGCCAGTGGCTGTCCTCGGACTACATGCTCGGCCGGCTGAACCTGGACCCGGCGGCGACCCAGCAACGCATGGGTGATGGTTTCTATGAGCAGAAATTGATTCGCGAGCAGGTGGCGCAACTGACCGGTCGCCGTTTTGTCGACGGTTATGCCAGTGACGAAGCGCAGTATCGCGGCCTGATCGACAACGCCGTCACCTACGCGAATAACTGGAAGCTGATTCCCGGCGTGGCCCTGACCGCGCAACAAATGGCCCAGTTGACCAGTGATATCGTCTGGTTGGTGGCCAAGGATGTCACCCTGGCCAATGGCGAAGTCCGCAGTGTGCTGGTGCCGCAGGTCTATGTGCGGGTCCGTGACGGCGACATCAACGGCGCGGGCGGCGTGATGGCCGGGCAGCAACTGAACCTGAACGTGACGGGCAATCTGGTCAACAGCGCGAGCTTGTCTGGACGGCAAGTGGTCTCGATCAAGGCGGACACGCTCAATAACCTGGAAGGGCGTATTCAAGGCAGCGCCGTCAGCCTTGACGCGACGCAGGACCTGAACAACCTCGGTGGCCAGATCTCCGCCGACAAGAGCCTGATGGTCAGCGCCGGGCGTGATCTGAATGTGCAGTCCAGCACGATCACCACCCACAGCGCGCAGGGTAGCCAGACCAATCTTTCGCGGGTCGCCGGCCTGTTCGTTTCCGATCCGGCGGCCAACCTGATGGCCACCGCCGGACGTGATATCAACCTGCAGGGCGCGCAAGTGGTCAATAGCGGCAGCGCCGGTGTCACCAGCCTGTCCGCCGGTCGTGACCTGAACCTGACAACGGTCATCGAGAGCCGCGACCAGAGCAACCACTGGAACGCGGACAACTGGCGCACCGAAGCGAGCCGCAGCGAGAGTGGCAGCAGCCTGCAGACCCAGGGTGACCTGGGCCTGCGCGCCGGCAACGACCTCAATGCGCGTGCCGCCAGCCTCAGCAGCACCGCCGGTACCGTGATTGCCCAGGCTGTGCGGGACGTCAACCTGACGGCCGGCGAGAACATGCGTAGCGCCGACGAAGCGCACAAGGTCAAAGGCAGCAATGGCTTCCTTTCCAGCAAAACCACGACCACCCGCGACTCCGTCACTGAAACCACCGCCCAGGGCTCGCACCTCGATGCGCAGCAACTGGCGGTTCAGGCTGGACGCAACCTGGTGGTTCAGGGCAGCGAAGTGATCGCGGAGAAAGGTGCGGCTCAGCTTTCGGCGGGTAACGATCTTTCGATTGTCGCCGCTGTCGACAGCACGCAGACGCGCCACGACAAAGACAGCAATAGCCGCAGCCTGGGTGGATTCAAGGCCAGCAAAGTGACCGATAAGGTCAGCGAAACCCGAACCACGGCGGTGGGTAGCCTGGTCTCCGGCAACAGCGTCGATGTCCAGGCCGGGCAGGATGGACTGGTCCGTGGATCGTCGCTGGTGAGCACGGCGGATATCACCGTGAGCGCGGGGCGTGACCTGCAGATCGATGCGGCGCAAAACACCTTCACCCGCAACGAACTGCACAAGGAAAAGAACCACGACTTCACCGGCGTGCTGACGGGGAACAAGCTGGGCCTCGATGACATGACCGGCAACCAGCACCTGTCCATCAGCAGCCAGAACCATACCGGCCAGTCCTCGGAAACCACCTTGACCGGCAGCACCCTCGGTTCCAGTGCCGGTAATGTGTCGCTCAATGCCGGTCGCTCACTCAGCGTGACCGCCAGTGATCTGGTCAGCACCCAGAGCATGAGCCTGACCGGTGCCAATGTGACCATCGCTGCCGGTATGGAAAGCGCAAGTCAGAGCAGCACCGACGAGACCCGCAGCCTGGCGGTGGGGCGAGTGCTGGGCGGCACGGTGGTTGATAGCTACAACACCATTCGCAGCGCGATACAAGCCGCGAACAGCGCGGACGATCCTCGACTCAAGGCGGTGAAGTGGGCGCAGGCGGCCTTGGCCGGTTACAACCTGGGAGGGGCATCGTCGGATGCCTACGATGGTCGATCGGGCTATTCCAACAAGACGGGCAGTGCTAACAGCAATGGTTCGTTGATCAAGATCGGCACCGAGCTGGCGAGCACCCACACCACCAGCACCAGCGAGTATGACAGCCAGACGGCCAAGCAAAGCACGATCACGGCCGGTAAAACCCTGACGATCATCGCCGATGGCAGCGCGCCGGGGACGGCAGGCGATATTCATATCATCGGCAGTGGCATGAAAGCGGCCGATACGGTGTTGCTGGCGAAGAACAACATCACCCTGGAAAGCGCGCAGGACACCGCGAACTGGGCCAACGACAGCAATAACGACAAAACCGCGATCGGTGCCAGTTTCAATATCGGTGAGCAGAATGGTTTCACCCTCGACCTGGGGGCGTCCATCGCCAAGAGCATGGGCACTGGCGGTTCTGTCACCCAGGTCAACAGCACCCTGGATACCGGCTCGCTGGTCCTGCGCAGTGGACAGGACACCACCCTGGCCGGCGCGCAGGTCCGGGCGCAGAGCATCAAGGCAGATATCGGCGGCAATCTCACTATCACCTCGCGCCAGGACAGCGAGACCCAGAAGAGCGAGCAGGGCAGTGCCGGCTTCGGTGCGAGTATTTGTATTCCACCGTTCTGCTACGGCTCGATGGTGACGGCTTCCGCCAGCTTGGCGGCGGGCAACATGAACAGTAACTACAAGGCCGTGACGGATCAGAGCGGGCTGTTCGCGGGAGCGGGTGGTTACAACATTCATGTGGGTGACAAGACCACGCTGCAAGGCGCGGTGATTGCCAGTGAGGCGTCTGCGGACAAGAACCTGCTCGATACGAATCGGTTGATTGTCAGCGACATCAAGAACACCAGCGATATCAAGAGTCAGTCGGTTGGCATGTCGTTGTCCTACGGCGGCAACTCCGGGTCGACGGTGGGGGGCAGCGTTCCGCTGTCGCTCAGTGACTCGGATCACAGCAAAACCCGTAGTGCTGTCAGCGAAGGCACGATAATCGTGCGTAGTGCTGAGGGTGCGAATGATCTGGTCGGGCTTAACCGTGATACCGCGAACGCCAACCAGAAACTGGACAAGCCTGACCAAAAGGCAATGCAGGAACGCATCGACCTTATTCAAAGCACTGTGCAATTGGCTACCGGCATCGTAGATGCGGTTGCCAAAGCCAAGTCGGATGCCGCGAATAAACTGGCAAAAGAGGCGGAAGAGTCGAAAGGGGTCATGTCAGATGCGCAGCTAGCGGCCACGAATGCAGCTGCGAATGCGGCTGCGGCAGATGCGGCCAGTTGGAACATCGGTGGCGACAAGCGAATCATGGCCGATATCGCCACGGGCCTGCTCGCTGCGGGGTTGGGCGGCGCGGGCGGGGCGACGGCGGTGGGTATCGTGGCCAATACCACGGCGGCGGATACCTACAAGAAAATCGGCGACTATGCCGATCAGCAACTGGCGGACGCGACCCGCAGCAAGGACACAAGCCTGCAAGCAGTGTGGGCTGAAGGTGGCTCGGCGCGTATCTTGCTGCATAGCCTGGCGGGTGCATTGCAGGGCTTATCCAGCGGTACGGCGGCGAATGGCGCGCTCAGCGCGGGCGCATCGGCGGCCGTTATGCCGACCTTGGACCAGGTACTGAAAAATAACGGTATCGGACCGGAAAATCGCGATGCTCTCGGCACCTGGATCGCCGCCGGGGTGGGGGCTGCGGTGGCAGGCGGCAGCGGTTCGATTGCGCAGATGAGCGGCGCCGTTATTGCCGGCAATATCGATAAATACAACCGTGAGGCTCACCCTACAGAAGCGCGCCTGATTGAAGAGGAGGCCCCCAAAATGGCGGTCGAGCTGGGCATCAGCCCAGCCGAAGCCGAGACGCGAATGGCGCGCGCGTTTGCTTTCTATACCGATGCTCAGTGGAAACAAACGATAGGGGGGGAGAGCAGTCAGTTCGATGCGAAGACATTGGAGCATTTGGGGAGTGCGCTTTCACCACTGGCAGCTCGGTATGACAGTGCTGCTGCAACGCTTGAAAACGGGGGGAAGGGCTATACCTCCGATGAAACGTTGAGTCTGATAAAGAACTACAACGTTGCTCACTCGGCTGAGTTCAAGGACTACAACGTCAATATTAGATATTTGGGCGATTCCGACAGGTTCAATACGGCCAATCTGGTTGACTACTACAAGCTGAATCTTGATTACAGTGATAAAAAGAGCGGGGTACTTGATTCGGTCGGGGGTATGGCGGCGGGTGGCGGTCTAAGCGCCTGGTCTAGCTTCCGGTCGGTGATGTCCTTGGGGAATGATGTTCTATTCGGTCATCCATTAGACGCTACGAATAACCTTCTCGATCCTTTTGTCGAACCTAACTCGGACATGGTTACCAACTGGCTGACGACAAAAAAAGGTCAGGATTTCGTTTTCGGGCTGCAAAACAATAGCTACGAGAAGGGGCTGCAAACGGGGAGAAATGCCGTTGATCTGGCGACGCTGCTGATTCCGGGGCCGGGTGAGATTGCTGGGGTTGGGAAGGTATCCAGGGTTACGGAGCTCAATAACCTTGCTAAACTGGGCGACGAGTTGGTTCAGGCTGAGCGGGGGTTGGATGGTGCAAAAGGAACTGCTAACAGTGTCGCCGAAAGTGCAGTGCCTCGAGTTTCTATCGATCCTCCGCCAGGAAGTTTTTCGATTTCAGATTGGACAGGCTATCCAGAGGGTGTCCCGGCCCCGCAAGGGCCATTCAGATTATTGGAGGGCGCGGAGTATAATGCCGCCAGAAATGCTGCCAACAATGCCAATAGCACTCTCCGCCGAGAACAAGGACTTGTGGGGCAGCCGGTGGACGTGCATGAAATTAATCCAGTGAAATTTGGTGGCAGTCCGACCGACTCCTCCAACAAAATTATCCTGCCTCGCGATGTTCATCGGCAGCAGGTAACTCCGTGGTGGAACCAATTGCAGAAAGACCTAGGAAGATAGCGATGGGATATGATCTGACAGAGGGGCAGCTCAATGCTCCGGTTGAATTTTCGGCTGTTGATGGTCTGTCAACGCACTTAGGAATCGCGCTTCCTAAGAGTTATATTGACTTCCTCAAGGAGCACGACGGCGGCGAAGGCTTCATTGGCGACAACTACATTATCTTTTGGAAAACAGAGGAGTTGGCCGATTTCAATCGTGAATATGAGGTCGAAACATATGCACCAGGTATCTTTTTGTTCGCTTCTAACGGAGGAGGGGAGGCATATGGATTCGACACCCAGGATGCAGCAATGCCGATAGTGCGCATCCCGTTTATAGGCATGAGTCGGCAGTATGCCATCTCAGTAGCGCGTGACATCCCTGACCTATTTGCTCGATTGGCAGACCGAAATGAGTGACCTGAATCAGCATTCACGCCCCAGGGGCATGGAGCTGTTCGAGATTACACCAGTTATTGTTGGTGGTGATCCAACCAGCCCTGAGAACAAGACTTGGTTGACGAGACAGCAGCATTTTGAGGCTGTTCGCTACTGGAATCGGGTTATCAGCAGTCTACGTAAGGAAGGGAAGTAAATAGAGGTGCAAAAGGTGTGGGTGGGACGGCTGATGGTCTTGTAAGCGACGCAGTAGATGTAACAAAGTGACCATCCGGCTGTAGAAAGAAAACGGTGCAAGATTCTTGGGATAACGCGGCAACTGGTTCTGCTCTGGGGACAAAAGCATGTCCTACTTGCAGTAAAGATGTGGGTTTTGCGCCAGGACAGGGTCGCAGAGATTGGGATGTGGCGCCGTGCGCCTTATCACAATGGGCTGCTAAACCCGGTCACTGAATTGGCAGCGACAGAGGAGGGCCTAGCCGCGAGATCGGGCGCAAACAAGCGTTCAGGATTTCTAGGAAATCTCACTCAATGGAAAGAGAGTTCTCTTGCTGGGCACAAAAGCGCCAAACAACATCGCCACAGACGTCAAGCGTGCTCTGCGTTACAATTCGCCCATGGCGATCATCAAGGATGATGCAGCCTGAGCGGTATCGCTCATTGCCTCTATTCGTCCCGCTGAGCGCCCCACCTCAAACTGAAATGAACAGGGATGCTCATGAAACCGCTTTACCTAGGCTCGCTCCTGCTACTGATTGCGGGTTGCTCGCAAATTCCGCAATACGTTCCTCCCGTCAACGCCCCCCAAGCTCAAATCCGTAGCGAGCTGGATGCGATGAGCAATCGTCGCAATGGCCTGAGCCTGACCGACGCGCCGACCATGGCCTGCAAGTACGGCAGGTCGGTGACAGTGAAGCCTGGTCGTGAGCTGTTCTCGGTCAGTGGTGAGACATCGAGCCCCGAAGGTTTTCGCACCATTGAAGCTGCAAAACCCATCCATTTGGTACTGCTAGGATGGGCCAGCGGTAACCGCGCCTGCCGGGTCGACTTCGTCAGTGAGTTCATTCCGGGAGCCCGCTATGTGATCAAGGGTGGCATCGCAGATGGCCCGAATAATTTCGGCACCTGCCAGGTCAGCATCTTTGATCAGGATTCCGGTGTTCGACTCCCTCTGAGCAGCCAGGAATTGCCGAAGGCCGACGGCTGCACCCTGGATCAGTGGTTACCGCCGGTGCTTTGATTGCTCTGGTGACACTTTGGCAATCGATCTAAAAGGGAGCGGATTTATTTTTTGGGGTGAGTAAAGCGGTGGTCCTGTCAGGTGTATCAAAAATGAATCCGTCCCCTTTGCGTAAAAGGAGAGTCTGTCTTTTGAGTTTCAATTGGATTCTATTTATGTTGGAAGTATTGAGAATGGTGTGATTGATCGAACCCTCCAGAGCGGGTTGATTGCGCCATGGCGAGATAATCTCAGTGGGCAAGGTAAGTAGATTTTTTCTACCGTATCCGAATGCTGACCTAAAAAGGGCCGATTTGAATGGTGCTGCGAGACCGGCTAATGGGCGTCCCCTTTTTTGCTTGAAAGGTGTTGGTGGTAAGGCATTTGATTTTTACACAGGGATTAAGGATGATAAATAATTTGTTTTTGCGCGCATGCAGACTGATCGGTTTGTTTGTTATGGTGTGGTGTGTTTTTTGTTTGGTTTCATTAATCGTTGTTTTGGTCGTTGCGACTCCTTTTATGGCGGATTTTAATAAGGTGTTTTTATGGCTTGGTTTTCCATTGTCTTTTATTTTGACTTTTTGGTGGTGGCGTAAGAATTTAAGCTTAATAAGGCGTGCCATTTTCTGAGCGGAGAAGAAGAGCCCCAAAGGGGACCGATTAGTGTAAAAGGGGGCGGATTTATTTTTATATTTTTAATTTTATGAGTAAGATACTGCTCCTGCTAGGCGCGTCGAAAATAGATCCGTCCCCTATGCTGATACGGTTCAGAAAGTGATTCCCGATGGTGAGAAACTGGCACGTATTCCAGGTGTCGGAGAAACTGGGATTGATGATCTGTATAAAGTCAAACGCTCGGGTGTGGATTATGTAATTGTAGAGTATAAATTTGTAGGTGATGACAAGAAATCTGGCAGCTCTGCTCTTGGCAGTACATTGGATGGAAAACAAGGCTCTGAAAACTGGATCACTGGTGGCGATCGTCTCGAACGCTCTGTCGGTCTTGATCAAAGTCGAGATATTTTTGCATCTATCAGTACAAATAGGACTGAAACCTGGGTTGTGAGAACGCGTCCCGATGGCGCCACGGAAATTGAAGTGCTTGATTCGCTTGGTAAAGCGAAGGCAGTGGATACATCTAAGATACTACCATCAATGGTTTTCTCGGGAGGTAAGCCATGATTCGTGCTCCGATAGGGGATTCACAATACTGGAGCGTTCGACACAACAAGGACCTAGAATGGATTGCTAGGGTGAATAAAATAATGAGTGAACCGTCTGCAAATCCGGTTTACGCACCTCAGTTTGCTTTTCAATATGCCAAAGATAATTTACGTTTTATGATCAGTGGTTACTCTCGGGGGGCTGGGGTCGATAGTCTGGCTCAGTATTTTCCAAATTTGCTTGACGCTTGGGAGTTGTCCAGTCAGTTATCGGAAAAGATTTGCGCTGAGCAAAATTTAGAGAGTTGCCGAGACTGGATTTTTGACCTGTCTGACCTTAATCATTACAACTGGTGTTTCTGGTTGGTGGGGTTGGCTTTGGTGCTGGAGATTTCGGACGAGCTGTGGCTGCGTTTGGTGAGCTTGGTCGGTGAGGGAGGGCAGGACCAGTTACTTGATCGTATAATTTCTAGTCGTCAGTCAGGGCGAGCTATTGGGTCTGGTCTTTTACATGCTAAACCTTATGCTCGACTACTAAAAGCTATTGACGCTCCGAAGATGGAGCAGGCCGGTTTGCTGTTAGAGTTTGTCGAGCACTGGTATCCGGAGTTGAATCGCCGAGGTGAAAATCAACTTTGGTGGTATGTATTTGGTGATTCAAAAAAACCGTTAGAAATGGGGAGTTACTTCGGGCGTTGGTGTTTTGAGGCGGTAGCTGCGGTTAAGGCATTCGGTTTAGATGACACTCAATGCCTGGGCCATGAACAATACCCAGGCGACCTGATGCATCCAAGTGACTCTAGCTCTTGCATATCTCAGGTAGCACCAAAAAAAGGATGGCTATCAAGATTGTTGGGTAAAGTGTAAATGAAAAAAAAGGAGTGGCTTCTCACTGCTGCTGGTTAGGTGCAAAAGGAAACGGGTGATTTAGTCTGCTCCTGAGATACCCTTGTCTGGCGGCAAGTATTTTTTAATAGTGTACATGGAGTGTTCATGAAAAAAACGTCACTGCTAATGTTGAGCCTGATTCTGATATTGCCTGGGTGTAAATCCAACGTCAGAGACTCTTCCCCCAGTTTGCTCAAGGACGGTATCCAACTGCGCCAGAACAAGGTGGCCGTCGATGCGCAGCACGCCAAGGTCATCATGAAAGCGTCGGGCGCCACCCACCCAGTAGAGTTTTCGATCAGGCGCGCAACGGATCCTGACCAGCGCATGGATGTACAGGGAACTGTAGTGGATACCGGTCGGGGCAAGGTGTTCGGCTGGATTGCCACGCTCAACGAAACGGTTAGCAGCGCAACTTTGAAGCGCTTCCCGCAGTTGGAGGTACAGGCCGACGCCGATCAACCGTTCGTGGTCTCGGGTTACGCCAGTGACGAGAGCATTGGGCGTATCTACCGATGTGGCCCGGTTAGAAGCACATTCACACCGGAGCGAAGCAAGGTCTATCTGGTGGAGTTTCAGTTTGTGGGTGACCGCTGTGAACAGCATGTCTACGATGTCACCCAGTCAGAGGTGCGTATTCCCGTGGCGAGCGTATCGGGCCTTTGAGTCCGATTTGAGAAACCAAAGGCTACCTCTCAAGGGAAATCATGCAGAGATTTTTTACCTGGGTCATAACCTTCTTCTCTGGTATTCGTTCGATTGTCCTCATCGTGTTCGGGATCGTCTTCCTGGTTTGTGCTGGCATGGGGCTTTACGATGCCGCCACGCTTTGGCAAGCGCGCGACTGGTCGTTGGTCGCGGCTCGCGTCGATCAATGTTCGATGAACATGCGCTACAGCAAACAGGACTCGTGGTGGGACGTCTCGGCTACGTTCAGCTATGGGGACGACTTCGCTCGCCACTATCAGGAAACCTGGACGCCGCCAGATACGCCGAGGTATAGCCGTCACCCCGATCCCGTTATCAGCCAGAGTGAGCAGAACGCGCTGACGAAACGATTTTGCGACAAGGCGGCAGCCGAGGGGCTGAGGGTGTCGCCAGACCATCCATGGATGGCTTGGAGAAGCGAAGCTGTCGCAACGGGAGAGTGGAAGGCGAATGTTGTGATGATCTCGGTGTGTGGCCTGGGTGCAGTGATTCTTATTGCCCTGGGCGTGTCGCTATGGCCGGGAAGGGAGGCGGCGGTGAAGCCAGCTACCCGGAAAAAACGACCTCAGGCGGCGAGGAAGAAGGTGTAAAAGGGTGCGGAACGGGAAGTACGGCTTCCCGTTCAACTACTCAGTCCTATCAGCCGCCGACGCTGATGCTCTGTCCATCAAGCACCGAGTCCATCTTCAACTGTGCCAGCTCAATCAGGTGCACCACACCCATCGCCACTTTGCGGTTCGAGCCGGTTTGGTTATCGGCGTGCTCATAGGCCGTGGCCGCAGCGGATTGCAGAATCGAATAGACGTTGACCAAGGCATCTTCCTGGTGTCTTGGGGCAGGTAGATGATCATGCAGCGCAGCGTTTGGTGCGGGCTTCGAACCAGCGTCCGGCCCGAGATTGTAGTGAGACAAAGCCCGGTCGGCGGCACGAGGGTCGATGGTTTCAACGTTGAGTGTCACAGGCGGATTGGGGGTGACCTTGAACATGGCAAAACTCCTTGGTAAGTGGAGTCGCCAGACATCGCTGCTAAACGGAATGGGTGGCGACTGTACGCGGGTTAGCAGACCGGTTACCAAGGGACCCGGCGCACTCGAAAGTGCCCCACGCACAGCCACCATAAAGAACAGCAGGCGCAAAAAAAACGCCGCTTGAACGGAAGGCGGCACTTGCGTGCCTCGGTAAAAACGAGCTGCTAAACCCGGTCACTGAATTGGCAGTGACGGAGTGAAGCCTAGCCATGAGATCAGGCGCAAACAAGCGGTCGGGATTTTCTAGGAAATTTCACTCAAGGGAAAGAGAGTTCTCTCGCTTGGCGCCCAATCGCCAGACAGTATCACCGCCGATGTCAGGCCTGCGTTGCATTACATTCGCCCTGGCGATCATCAAGGATGATACAGCCTGAGCCGTATCCTTTACTCAAGTACGGCAGGTTGGTGACGGTCGCGCCTGGTCGTGGATTGGTCTCAGTCAGTGGCGAGACATCGACCATTATCATCAACGTCGCGGGAAGCGCCGCCTCCCGTTCCATGACGGAGTCCTGTCAGGCGCCAGGGCTGATGGTGTGTCCGCTCAGCACCTGGGCTTACCCTCGGAGGGTTCTCACCAAAACCAATAGGGGAGAAACCTGGGTGTCGGCTCGTTCGCCAACTCGAGGTGATAAGTGATGGGGTTAAAGAAAAATGCATCCAGCAAGAGAAATGCTCCGACCCCGAACGACAGGGTAATCAGTTCACGATGCGGATGTCCGGACCAATATTTGATTAGCGTGTAACGGACGGCGGTAAGAGCAACAAAGCTACCGAGAATACCTGGATAGTTTGGTTGCAGTGGAGTCGTTGCATAAGCGTTATATATCAGTACTAGGAAGGCCAACCCCAATCCAACGGCGGGGAGCCCCAGGCAGAACCGCAGCAGCCAGTTTTTTGCTCTGAGAAATACGCCCGATTTATCGACAAAAATATAGGCGGCCAATAGCGAGATGGCTGGTGTGATTGAAAGTATATAGCGCGATTTTTTCGAGTTGGGAATGGTGAAGAGTATAAGCAGGGCAAGCAACCATGCGCTGAGATAAAGCAGCATGCCGTTGTCGAACTGTCGAGGCGCACAAAAGAATTGTCTGTGTTTTTTTACGATAACGATCAAGGCAAAAAATGCCGTGACACCGTAGACCAGCAATCCTCCGGTAAAATAGAAGTAATAGCGCGGCGAATGGTTGCTGGCGAAGCGCTCCAGCCCTTGCATCATCAATACATCTTGCATGAAAGCTGTGCCGCCTTGCAGGTAGGCGGCCCATGCCAGCAAGGCAGCACCTGAAATGAAAATCAGGCCAGAGATCAATGAAAATAAAAATACCCTGCGCCACTGCCTGCTCAGCAGATAATAAGACGCGACAACGATCGCCGGGCCGATCAGGCCAATAGGGCCGCGGAACATAAAACCCAGTGCCAACCCGACAAACACAAAAAACAGGCGCGATGGGTCTTTTTTCAAGTCTGCGGAGTAGGCCAGGTAGAAGCAGATCACCGTAAACAGCGCGGGATAGACGTCAAGCGCTAAAGAATTGACCCCATCCAGAAACGCCCAGGTGAACAGCGAAAAAAGGACACCATACAACCCCCATTTTCTCTCATGCAATGCCCCCAGTTTATAAATAAACACCAGCATCAAAGCCGCTGAAATACAGTAGGGTAAACCCATAGAAAGAATGGATATCCGACCAAAAGGTAAGGAGGTCAAATAAATCAGGAAGGTGTTTGCAATCGTATAGTCGGGATAAGGTTTCAAGTCTTCGGCAATAGGAAACAGCGTCACGCCGTGGTGGAGCATGTAGTCTGCAAAATCGACAAAGCGAGTTGTATAGTTAAGGATGGCGGCCTTGTATTGTAATCCCATGAAGATGATAAGTGTGGTAAAGAAAATACCCAGGCAGGGTCTTTCGGCAATCTGTCTTGTTAAGTGCCTGGTCAAGGCTTTCATAGGATGAGTGTCTCAAAGAATGAATGATGCAAGGGGCCCGTAAGATGTAGGATTAGTCGGCCAGTGATCAGGAAAAACGCTGCACCAAAGTGCCCTGTGCATGACCACCCTTAAAACGGAGGCCGAAAAAAAGCGCCTCGGAGAAGGTGGCACTGTGCGCCTGATCAGACAGCGGATGACTAAACTCGCTCACTGAATTGACAGTGACGGAGTGAAGCCTAGCGTTCAGATCAGGCGCAAACAAGTGCTTGGAGCGTTCTAGGAAATTTCATCGAAGGGAAAAGAAGTTCTCCCACTGATCATGAATGCCCTCGAGCCCAATGTGCTGTTTTGGGCGGGGTCTGCGGCAAGCGTACATGCCGGATCGAGTTCGTCAGTGAGTCATGACTGATGGTTGCATCTTGGATCGCTGGTTGCCGCCAGTGCCTTGATTGCGCTGGCGACATTCCGGTCGCCAATCAGCGTTGACCGATGGTCAGCTCGAACGTGGCGATCCCCTCGATCCCCGCGCTGATCCGGTCACCCGCCACCAGAGCACCGACGCCGGCCGGTGTGCCGGTGAAAATCAGGTCGCCAGCCTTGAGTTCTACCGAGCACGAGATATGGCTGATCACATCCGGCACCGACCATATCTGGTCCGCCAGATCGCCGCGCTGGCGTTCGACATCGTTGACCTTCAGCCAGATCGCGCCGCTTTGCGGATATCCCAGCGCAGTGGCGCGACGCAAGGCCGTGCAAGGCGCCGACTCGTCGAACCCCTTGGCCCAATCCCACGGCCGTCCGAGCTTCTTGGCCTGGGCCTGGATATCACGCCGCGTCAGGTCAAGACCGACGCCGTAACCCCAGACATGAGCGAGGGCGTCGTCCGGATCGATATCCGTACCACCTTCACCAATGGCTACCACCAGCTCGATCTCATGGTGCAGGTCCTCGGTCAGCGGTGGGTAGGCGATCACGCCGCTGGCCGGCACCACCGCATCGGCGGGCTTCATGAAGAAGAACGGCGGTTCGCGGTCCGGGTCGTGGCCCATTTCCCGGGCATGTTCGGAGTAGTTGCGGCCGACGCAGAACACCCGGCGAATCGGAAAGCGCGCGGACTCGCCTTCAACGGCCAGGGATGGGGTGGCAGGGGGGGCGAACACATAATCGCTCATGGTATTTCTCCTCGTTGGAATCGGGCCGTGGCGCTGTGGCCATGGCTCAAGTGTGGAGGAGTGGGGCGGCGGGAAATTGGACAAATCCAGCACGCTTCTGGATTTTGCACGGCAGTGGGGGGCCGTCGAGTCGCGCCTCCAGAAAGACAAAACCCGGCGATACAGCGACAGTGGAAACAGCGCGCTCTGAGAGCGATTTTCACCTTGGATATAGCGCATAAGAAAAATGCCCGTATCTTGCGATACGGGCATTTTCTTTAACCGGCCAGCAGATTGCTAGGTTTTCACACAGTCTGGATAGCCGGGTTTTGTGTGAGACGCCTTGCGCTACTCAGTTATAGCGAGTCTTCAGGCGCTCTTCGGCAGGGCGTGGTGAGCGGCCCATTCCGACTTCAGCGATTGCAGCACGCGAGCCATGAAGTCTTTGTCGGCTGCGGCTTTCTTGCCGACATAGCCCTGGCCCCGGCGGTACATCTTGATGCAGGCGAACAGCGCGGGCTGGGCCTGGCTGAAGGCGCGCTCGTCGGCGTAGGGCGAGCGAGGGTCGAGTTTCACGTCTCCGGTCTGGCTGATCCAGAGAATATGGTCGTCAAGGCTGTCTTTGCGCGATGCGAACAGGCCAGCCAGTTGATCGATAGTCGTTTGATTGTTCAGATTCATGTTAAAGCCCCTTTGACCACTCGTTAATCTGTCTGGTTTACGTGTGTATCGTTGCCAAGACGGCGAATTGCTGCGGTGCCGCACACGGACAATGGTGTCCGTCGAGTGTGGCGCCGGCCCTGGGCGCGATTTATGTAGCGGGGTTCAAACCCTGCTACACGCAACGTTTCAACGATAAGAAGCAACAGCGCGATCCTTAGAACGGCGCTGACGACAGTAACGAAGTCAGCCACAAGCATTTTGAGGACGTTAGGCCGGTGCTTCTCGCCCGTTGGGACGATCACGCCAGGTCAGCTTCATCAATCTGCCTTGTGGGCAGTACAGATCCGGAACAGCTCGACGGCTTGTCGAGCCTGTTGTAACAACAGCTTTTGCGGCGCTCCCGATCGGGGAGGCAGGTCCATCATGCAAGCGCGGAAAGAAGGCGTCAACCGTTTTGTAGTGAATATTTTTAAGCACTACATATTGCAAAATCGCGATTTCTTACAACTATGTAAAAGGGCCGGATGGACGAAATGTGACCGGTAAGTCTTGGTTTCACCGGTTTTACGGTCGTAGTCCATGAATTCAAGGGGCTTGCACTGTTGCAGCCTGCGTAACAGACCTTTCTTGATCTGCCGGTGTAAAACAGCGGGAGACTGGCCTAAGCTCGGTAGCTTCTGAATCCGTCTCTTTTGAATCAGCCTCGGGAAACACGATGTCACAGCTATTTCCGACGACGCGTTTGCGTCGCCTGCGTCGAAATGAAAGCCTGCGCGGTCTGTTCCAGGAAACCGAGTTCAGCCTCAATGACCTGGTATTGCCGATCTTCGTCGAGGAAGGTATCGACGATTTTGTGCCCATCACCAGCATGCCCGGTGTAATGCGGATCCCGGAAAAGAAACTGGCCAGCGAGATCGAGCGTTACGCTCGGGCCGGGATCAAGTCGGTGATGACCTTTGGTGTCTCCCACCATCTGGACGCGACGGGTAGCGACACCTGGAACGAAGAGGGCCTGGTGGCGCGCATGGTGCGTATCTGCAAGGACACGGCACCGGAAATGGTGGTGATGTCCGACACCTGTTTCTGCGAGTACACCTCCCATGGTCATTGCGGCGTGCTGCATGGCGACGCGGTCGACAACGATGCGACCCTGAAGAATCTCGGGCGCCAGGCGGTGGTAGCGGCACAGGCGGGAGCGGATTTCATCTCGCCGTCCGCGGCGATGGACGGCCAGGTCCAGGCCATTCGCAGTGCCCTGGACGCCGCCGGTTTTCTCGACACCTCGATCATGGCCTATTCGACCAAGTTCGCCTCGGCGCTCTATGGCCCGTTCCGCGAAGCGGGCGGTACGGCGCTCAAGGGCGACCGCAAGGCTTACCAGATGAATCCGATGAACCGGCGTGAGGCGGTGCGCGAGTCGCTGTTGGACGAGCAGGAAGGGGCCGATGTGCTGATGGTCAAGCCGGCCGGTGCCTACCTCGACATCATTCGCGATATCCGCGAAGCGTCGCGCCTGCCCCTGGCGGCGTATCAGGTCAGTGGCGAGTACGCGATGATCAAGTTCGGTGCCCAGGCCGGGGCCATTGACGAGCACCGTATCGTTCGCGAAAGCCTGGGTGCCATCAAGCGCGCCGGAGCGGACATTATTCTGAGTTACTTCGCGATGGACATTGCTCGCGACGGGATCTGACCCAGACAGCGCGCAAAGAAAAAGCCCGGCTGATAAGGCCGGGCTCTTGGCTGGATGCTGCGGTAACGCGACTCATGCACGATTCTGGATCAGACGGTCGGAACCACCTTCGGCAACGCGACGGTCGATCAGGCGATCAGAGCCACCTTCAGCTACACGACGGTCGATCAGACGATCAGAGCCACCTTCGGCTACACGACGGTCGATCAGACGATCAGAGCCACCTTCGGCTACACGACGGTCGATCAGACGATCAGAGCCACCTTCGGCTACACGACGGTCGATCAGACGATCAGAGCCACCTTCAGCTACACGACGGTCGATCAGACGATCAGAGCCACCTTCGGCTACGCGACGGTCGATCAGGCGATCAGAGCCACCTTCGGCTACGCGACGGTCGATCAGGCGATCAGAGCCACCTTCAGCTACACGACGGTCGATCAGGCGATCAGAACCACCTTCGGCTACACGACGATCGATCAGACGATCAGAGCCGCCTTCAGCGACTGCTTGTTGAGTGTGTGCGACCACGGGTTGAGCCGAGGATGCAGCAAAAGCGTTGACTGCCAGTACCGAGAAAGCGAGGCCGAGAAAGAGTTGGCGTTTCATGGTGGTGTGCTCCGGGTGTTATGTGTTGGGTATGGAGCCAAGGTTACGCGCCTGGATTTTTAAGAGAACTTCATTGGGTCGATGGTGACCATCGACGGTAATGATGTAGGAACACCGGCAGGTGTAGTGGCTGAAAATGGCCTGACTGTGTGGGTTCAAGAGTCGGGTTGTGTGATGAAATCCCAACACTGACCGCCGACCTTTTTCCACCAGGGAGCCCGACCATGAGCCAGCACGATTTCAAGCAACTGGATGTTTTCAGCCGCGAGTCATTCAAGGGCAATCCACTGGCTGTGGTCTTCGCCGCCGACCAACTGACCGATGAGCAGATGCAGGCCTTCGCAACCTGGACCAATCTCAGCGAAACCACCTTCCTGCAGGCGCCCCAGGATCCTCGGGCTGATTACCGGGTACGAATATTCACCACGATCAGGGAGTTGCCTTTCGCCGGTCACCCGACCCTGGGGTCCTGCCATGCCTGGTTGGAGGCCGGTGGCGTGCCCCGGGGCGAGGAGATCGTCCAGGAGTGCGGGATCGGCCTGGTACGGATTCGCCGCCGAGGCGATGACCTGGCCTTTATCGCACCTCCACTGCGTCGCGCAGGCCCCCTGGACGAGGCGTTGCGTGAGCGGGTTCGCCTCGGCCTGGGACTGGCTCCGGAGGAGGTGCTCGATGCCCAGTGGGTCGACAATGGCGTTGATTGGCTGGTGCTGATGCTGCCCGATCGGGCGCGGGTGCTGGCGGTAAAACCCGACTATGCCCAGTTGAAAGGATTGGCGGTGGGGCTGGTGGCGCCCTGGAACCCAGCACTGGATGGCGACGAATGTCAGTTCGAAGTGCGTGCTCTTATCGCCGGTGAGGGCATGTGTGAAGACCCCGCCACTGGCAGTCTGAACGCCGGTATTGCGCGTTGGCTGCTGGGAGAGGGGCGGGCACCGCAGTCGTATCGGGTCAGCCAGGGCACGGCGATGGGCCGTGCCGGGCGGATCAGTGTGGAGCAGGTGGGTGACGAAATCTGGGTCGGCGGTGCCGCCGTGACCTGCATCACCGGTAGCCTGAACCTATAAGGGTTGGGCGATCAGCATCATCGCCGCCGACAAGGTATGTCCGTCGGTAATCCTACCGGCGGCAATCATTGCCTTGAGTTCGGCCAGTGTGACGAACAGCACCTTGTCGACCTCGCCATCGGTGTCTTCCACCGCTTCGCCATCAATGTCCACCCGGCAGACGGCAACCGCACTGGCGATCAGTGAGGTGTTGCTGTGCAGCAGGCCCAGTTCCGTGACCTTCAGCGCCGGCCAGCCGGTTTCTTCCAGCAGTTCGCGGGCGGCGGCATCACAGGCGGTTTCACCGAGGTCGATGGCGCCACGGGGAAACTCGATCGATTGGGCGCCGATGGCCCGGCGTTGCAGCACCGCCAGCATCAGGCGACCATCCGGCAGGACGGGCACCGCGACCACGCCATTGATGGCCTGGGCTTCCTTGATGATGAAATAACCCCGCTCCTTGACCACATCGAAGTAGGGCGTGTGCAGCAGGCATTCGGATTCGGTGTCGGGCTTCATGCGTGGCATTACTCCAGAAAGCAGCGGTCGAACAGATAGAGCGCGTCAGGTTTGAGGTGTTCCAGGGTGGCTTGCGGACGGCCGCCATCACCCTGTTTCTTGCGCCCGGTTTCCCGCAGGTAGCCGGCTTCGGTCATCTTCAGCAAGCGTTGCCGGGTGCTGGTCTTGAGCACCGGACGCGCCAGTACCAGGGAAAAGATCGCGGTGGCTTCCGGGGCACTGAACTCGGTACCGAGGAACATCAGCGGCAGGCTGCTGTACAGCGATTTGGACAACAGCCGTTCCTGGGCTGCCGCCGCCAGTGCGTTGTGATCGAAGGGCAGGCGCACCGAAGCATCGGCGACGCTGTCGAGGGCGAACCAGGCCTGTTGCTCGTTCAGGGTCGGCTCTTCACTGACGATGGCCAGGTAGAAGGTCGAGGATGACCAGCAGCGCGGGTCGCGAAAGGCATCGCCCACGGTGCCCACCTGTTCGATCCAGGCCAGCGGCAGGTTGACCTTGTCGCTGGCGCGCAGGCGTTCCACCGCGTCGTCCAGGGTCAGGTCGGCCACCGCGCCGTTGACTACCACGCCCGGCAGGGCCCAATGGCCCTCGAAGGGATCGGCTTCACGTTTGTGCAGCAGGATCTGCAGGGCTTGGGAGTGACGGCAGTAGAACAGCACGCACAAGTCGACGGTGTGCAGGTAGTCGCTTTTCCTCGGTGCGGTGGGGGAACGGTCCGGCATATCAAGTCCTGTGTACGGCATAGAGCCCGTAGTCTACCGGATCCATGCCGGGTGCCATCCAGTGGGCGGGTAATGTTTCGCCCTGCGCCAGCCGTTCGCGCAGCAGTGTACTGCGCACGCCCGCTTGCTCCTCCACGCACAGCACCGAGAAACGTTCGAGCAATTGCGCCCCCAGATGGAAGTCCGGCAACTGCGCGGCGACATCGTGCCCGACCACCAGGGCGATCTGACGGGTGGGCAGGCCGGTCATCTCGGCCAGGGCGCAGAGCAACTCATAGCTGTAGATGGGCGCCTCGGTCTCCCGGGCCAATTGCTGCTCGATCCGGCACACCGAAATCGCCGACGAGCAGGCCGGACGCACCTGTTCGACGATCGCTCGCAGCCAGTCCAGGCGCCGCTCGTACTTGGCCATGTGCTTGCCATGGGGATGCCTGAAGGATGGCACCACCCATAGCGAGCGCGCGTGACGGGAGGCTTCGATCATCACCTGGGCGTGACCGGCGTGCGGGGGGTTGAAGGCGCCGCCGTAGATTGCGAGTTCGTACATGGTAGGGTCTCCTTTGTCTTAAAGGTACTCGTCATGTACTTATGTATCAAGTGACGGGCTCATGAAATAGATTGATTCAGAATAGATAATAGAGAAGTCAATGGCGTCGCGCTTGCATTGAAAGTACATGATGTGTACCTTTGTTTTATCGCCAAGGGAGAAACAGCCATGAATGCTCAAGTGATCAAGACCGCCGCCTTCGATGTCGACGCCCAGAAAGGCTTCACGCCACTCTGCCCGGATGAGCTGCCGGTGGTGGGCGGTCACCTGATCGGTGCCGAACTGAATTTCATGGCCTCGCTGGCCGATATCCGCATCGGCAGCAAGGACGCCCACAGTCCCCAGGCACCCTGGGTGGTGAGCTCCCACGAGCAGATGCTCAGGCCCACTGGCCTTGAGCATGCCGACCTGACCTGGGTCAGTCACTGCGTCCCCGGTACTGAAGGTTTCACGCTGCTCGATGAACTGCCGGCGCCCCAGGACTACGACTATTTTGTCTGGAAGGGCGTGGAGCCGGCACTGCACCCTTACGGCGCCTGCTTCCACGACCTCCAGCACAAACTCTCCACCGGCGTGATCGAGTACCTGAATGCCCGGCACGTCCGGCAGGTGATCGTCGGTGGCCTGGCCCTGGATTTCTGCGTCAAGACCACCGCGTTGCAGCTGGCGGGGGCGGGTTTCAAGGTCATCGTCTACCTGCCGGCCTGCCGTGCCCTCAGCGCTGACGGCGCGCAGCAGGCGGTCCACGACCTGCAACAGGCGCGTGTCGAGGTGGTCAACAGTCGCGAACAGCTGGCCCGTGCGGCGGGTCACAAGGAGTAAGTCATGGAAAGTGCATTCAACCGCGAAGGCGGCCTCATCCAGGGACTGCTGGACACCGACTACTACACCTTCACCATGATGCAGGCGGTGTTGCACCAGTACCCCAACGTCGAGGTGGAGTATCAGTTCATCGTGCGTTCCCGGGAGAAGCTCACGCACCTGATCCCCGAGCTGCGCCTGGAGCTGGAAAAACTCGCCGACCTGCAAATGCGCGACGGTGAACTGCGCTTCCTGTTCAACCGGCGTTTTCGCGAATACCTGACACCGGATTTCGAGCAGTTCCTCGGGTTGTTCCGGTTCAACCTGAGCTATATCCATGTCAGCGAAATCGACGGTCAGCTGAGCATCCGCGTCCGCGGCCCGATGCTGCACTGCATCATGTTCGAACAGCCGGTACTGGCCCTGGTCAGCGAGTTGCGCAACCGCGACAGATACCCGGACGTGGCGTTGGAAGATGTCAGCCGCAAGCTCTACCAGAAGTTCGAGTGGCTGGAGAAAAACCTCAGCCGCGAGGAACTGGCCGACCTGCGGGTCTCGGACTTCTCGACCCGTCGCCGGCTGTCGTTCCGTGCCCAGCGTGAGGTGGTGGATATCATGCGGCGGGATTTCCCTGGCGTGTTCGTCGGCACCAGCAATGCGCACCTGGCCTATGAGTTCGACCTTCCGCTGATCGGCACCATGGCCCACCAATGGCTGATGGTGCACCAGCAACTCGGCCGTCTGCGGGAAAGCCAGAATGCGGCGCTGGAGAACTGGGTACGCGAATACCGCGGACGTCTCGGCATCGCCCTGACCGACTGCATCAGCACCGATTTCTTCCTCAAGGATTTCGACCTGTATTTCGCCAAGCTCTACGATGGCCTGCGCCAGGACTCGGGCGATCCGATTGTCTGGGCCGACAAGGTGCTGGCGCGTTATGCACAGTTGGGGATCGATCCGATGACCAAGGACCTGATGTTTTCCGATGGCCTGAACTTCGAGAAGTGCCTGCCGATCCTGCGCCATATCCGCGGCAAGGCCCGCTTCGGTTTCGGCATGGGCACCAGCCTTGCCTGCGATGTCGATGGGGTCGAACCGCTGAGCATCGTGATGAAGCTGGTGCGGGTCCACGGCGAACCGGTGGTGAAGTTCTCCGATGACCCGGTGAAGAACGTTTGTGAAGACCCCTCGTTCCTGCGTTATGCGGCGCAGGTGTTCAACGTGACTGAATTCAACCAGAAACTGGAGGTGTGAGATGGGAACCGAGAATCAGGATCGTATTGCCAAGGTGCTTGGGGTGAACCGGCAGTTGGTACCGGGCGACGAGGCGGCGGAACTGGCTCGCCGCATCAACTTCATCAAGGCGCTGTTGAAGCGCTCCGGTTGCGAGGCGCTGGTGTTGGGGATCAGCGGCGGCGTCGACTCACTGACGGCGGGGCGGCTGTGTCAGTTGGCGGTGGAGCAGTTGCGGGAGGAGGGGGGGACGGCGCGCTTTATCGCCATGCGTTTGCCTTATCGGACCCAGGCTGACGAAAGCGATGCCCAGGCGTCCCTGGCCTTTATCCGGCCGGACCAGATCAACACCGCGAATATCTCGGCTTGTGTGGACGGGTTGATGGGCAGTCTTGAAATCGAGGACCAGGACGCGACACCGGCACAGGTGGATTTCGTCAAAGGCAATGTCAAGGCCCGGGCGCGGATGATGACCCAGTATGCCCTCGCCAACTTCGTCAACGGGCTGGTGGTCGGCACCGATCACGCCGCGGAGGCGCTGATGGGTTTTTTCACCAAGTTCGGTGACGGGGCCTGCGACCTGGCGCCCTTGTCCGGTTTGACCAAGGGCCAGGTGCGGCGGCTGGCCTTGGCCCTGGGGGCTCCCGAGCCACTGGTGTACAAGGAGCCGACAGCCGACCTTGAGGAGTTGGTGCCGGGCAGGCCGGACGAGCTCGCCTATGGTTGCACCTATGCCGAGATCGACGCCTACTTGCTGGGGCTGCCGGTGTCGGCGCGGGCCAGCGCGATCATCGAAGCCGCCTACGCCAGGACTGCGCACAAGCGGGCTTTGCCGTACTCGCCGGTGTGAGCCGGGGTCAGCGCGGGGTGTCGAGGGTCTTGTTCAAGGCTACATACTGCAACAGCATGATGGTCTTGGCATCGACGATTTCCCCACGCCGGACGGCTTGCAGTGCGTCGTCCAGGGACAACTCCAGCACTTCCAGGTCCTCGCCCTCGGCTTCCAGGCCGCCACCGTGGCTGACCTTGCTGTCGCCGTCGTATTCGCCGAGGAAGAAATGCAGTTTCTCGGTCACCGAGCCCGGGCTCATGAAGGCTTCGAAGATTTTTTCCACGTTCTGTACGCGGTAGCCGGTTTCTTCCTCGGCTTCGGCGCGGATGCGGTCTTCGGGTGAGGCGTTTTCCAGCAGGCCGGCGGCGGCTTCCACCAGCATGCCGTCGTGGCCGTTGACGAATACCGGGAAGCGGAATTGCCGGGTCAGCACCACGGTCTGTTTTTCGCGGTTGAACAGCAGGATGGTCGCGCCATTGCCGCGGTCGTAGGTCTCGCGACTTTGCCGCTGCCAGGTGCCGTCGCTGCGCAGGAAATCGAAGGTGGTTTTCTTCAGCAGGTACCAGTCGTCCGAGAGGACGGTGCTGTCGATGATGCGAACCCGGTCTTTCGTTGCGGTCATGATCCACGCCCTGTGGTGTGCAAAGAGCAGATCATACAAGATTCTATGCCAGCGCCGGCTGACGCTTCCGACGGCTCGCGACCATCAGGAAACTCAACAGCGCCACCAGCGGCATCGCGCTGCCCAGCGCCATGATCGCCAGCCAGCCGCCTTGCTCATACAACACGCTGGCCAGGGCCGAGCCGGTAGCGCCGCCGATGAAAATGCTGGTCATGTACAAGGCATTCAGGCGACCGCGGCTGGCTGCATCAAGGGCGTAGACGGAACGCTGCCCGAGCACCATGTTCATCTGCACCGCGAAGTCCAGCAACACGCCGGTCACCGCCAGGCCGATCACGCTATAGGCCGGATGAATCAGCGCCGGGGCAAAGCTCAGGGTTGCCAGCAACATCGCCAGCCAGGACGCCCGGTGTGTATGCCCGGCATCCGCCAGTCGACCCGCCATCGGCGCGGCGATGGCCCCCATCGCTCCGACCAGGGCAAACAAGGCGATCTGCGACTGCGACAAGCCATGGACCCGCGACAGCTCCAGGGGCACGGCGGTCCAGAACAGGCTGAAGGTGGCGAACATCAGGCCCTGGTACCAGGCGCGCTGACGCAGCACCGGTTGGTCGCGAAAGAGTTTCCCCAGCGACCCCAGCAGTTGCCCGTAGGTGGCGCTGTGGTTGGGCTGGCGCTTGGGCATGGTGGTGAGGATCACCAGCATGATGAACAGCATCAGCACGGCGGCGGCGATAAACACCGTGCGCCAGCCGAAGTGGTCGGCGATCACGCTGGACAGCGGCCGCGCCAGCAGGATACCCAGCAGCAGGCCGCCCATGATCCCGCCCACCACGCGCCCGCGTGATTCTTCAGGGGCCAGGTGCGCGGCCAGGGGAATCAGGATCTGCACCGATACCGAACTGAAGCCGATCAGCAGCGACACCACCAGGAACACACCGGGCTGGCGGGCCAGGCCGGCGGCCACCAGGCTGATCACAGCGATCAGCGCGGTGCCGATCATCAGCTTGCGGTTTTCCAGCAGATCACCCAGCGGCACCAGGAAAAACAGGCCCAGGGCGTAGCCGATCTGGGTCAGGGACACGATCAGGCTGGCGCTGTGGGCGGAAATACCGAGGTCCGGAGCGATGAGCTCGATGATCGGCTGGGCGTAGTAGATGTTGGCCACAATGGCGCCACAGCAGAAGGCGAACAACATCACCAGGGCTCGGGTCATCACGGGGGCGGGGTGGTTATTCATCGGCGAAGGCTCTGGAACGGACGGAACGCGAGTCTAGACATTGGCGGGCGGCGGTGTAAGAGGGTCACAGGCATAGTCGATATCAGCCATGTTGATTATTCGACGGCTATCAAGGGGAGTTGTTCGAAGATGTAACAACTTGCTCGCGGTCTTGCCTTCGATTTTATAAATCCCATTTTTAATCAATGACTTGCCCTTTAAGTCCGCACATCTGCGGATTTTCCCAAGAGATTGCGATGTTACTGAACACTTGTTTAGTATCGGCCGCAACGCTTCACCTCACGCTCAAAAACAATAAGACGAGGGCCCTTCATGACCTCCCACCCGACACTGCTTCACGCGGTCGAGGCCGGCATCGCCCGGATCACCCTCAACCGTCCCGAGCAGCGCAATGCGCTGGACATTCCCACCCTCAAGGCACTGATCGACCTGCTGGAACGCTTCGAAGCCGACCCGGCGGTGCGGGTGCTGGTGCTGACCGGCAGCGGCCGCAGCTTCTGCGCCGGCGCGGACCTGGCCGAATGGGCCGATGCCGAGCGCCGTGGAATCCTCGAAAGCTACGGCTGGACCGAAACCGCCCACCTCCTGATGAATCGCCTGCACAACTTCGCCAAGCCGACCATCGCCGCCATCAACGGCACGGCGGTGGGGGCCGGGATGGACCTGACCCTGTGCTGCGATTTTCGCCTGGCCGCGCAATCGGCGCGCTTCAAGGCCGGCTATACCAGCATGGCTTATTCGCCGGACGCCGGGGCCAGTTGGCACCTGCCACGCCTGATCGGTAGCGAGCAGGCCAAGCGCCTGCTGTTCCTCGACGAACTCTGGGGGGCCGACCGCGCCCTGGCCACCGGCCTGGTAAGCGAAGTCTGCGCCGATGAGCAGCTGGCATCCGCCGCCACCGAGCTGGCCGCCCGACTGGCGTCAGGCCCGACCTTCGCCTTTGCCCAGAGCAAAGTGCTGATCCGCGACGGCGCCCAGCGCAGCCTGGCCGAACAGCTCCAGGCCGAACAGGCCGCCGGCCTGCTCTGCGGTCGCAGCCGCGATGGTGCCGAGGCACTCCGGGCCGTGGTGGAAAAACGCGCCCCTCATTTTATCGGCCAGTAACCGAACAGCAGGTACCCCATGAATTTCCAACTGACCCAAGAGCAGGACATGCTGGTGGACGCCGTTCGCAGCTTTGTCGAGAAAGAACTGCTGCCCCATGAGGAAGCCGTTGACCGCGCCGACGCGGTGTCGCCGGAACTGGCCGCACAGATTCGCGCCAAGGCCATCGCGGCTGGCTTCTATGCCTTCAACATGCCGGAAGAAGTCGGTGGCGGTGGCCTCGACTACCTGTCCCAGGCGCTGATCGAGCGTGAGCTGTCAAAAGTGTCCTGGGCGCTGCATGTGTTTGTCGCGCGCCCGTCGAAGATCCTGATGGCCTGCACCGGGGCGCAGATCGAGGACTACTTGTTGCCCTGTGTGCGCGGTGAAAAGGTCGACTGTTTCGCCCTGACCGAGCCCGGCGCCGGCTCCGATGCCAATGCGATCAAGACCCGTGCGGTACGCGATGGCGATGATTTCGTCCTCAATGGCAGCAAGCATTTCATCAGCCATGCCGGGCACGCGGACTTCGCCATCGTCTTCGCGGTGACCGACACCTACGAACACAATGGCCGCCAGCGCAACGCCGTGACCTCGTTCCTGGTGGATCGCGACACTCCCGGCATGACCATCCGCCGTGGCCCGAGATGCGTCAGCAACCGCGGTTATCACACCAGCGAAATCTTCTTCGACGACTGCCGGGTCCCGGCGGCCAAGGTGCTGGGCGAGATCGGCAAGGGCTGGGACGTCGCCAATGCCTGGCTGACCGCCGGGCGGGTGATGGTCGCGGCCAACTGTGTCGGCCAGGCTCAGCGGGCGCTGGATGTGGCGTTGCAATGGTCGGCCGATCGCAAGCAGTTCGGCCAGGCCATTGGTACCTACCAGGGCATCTCTTTCAAGCTGGCGGACATGGCCACGGAAATCCGCGCCGCCGAACTGATGACCCTGCACACCGCCTGGAAAATGGACCAGGGCACCATGACCGACGGCGAGGCCGGTATGGCCAAGCTGTTCGCCAGCGAAGTACTGGGCCGCGCCGCCGACGAAGCGGTGCAGATTTTTGGCGGCATGGGCCTGATGGACGAAGGGCCGGTGGAGCGGATCTGGCGCAATGCGCGGATCGAGCGGATCTGGGAAGGCACCTCGGAAATCCAGCGCCATATCATTTCCCGCGAACTGCTGCGGCCGCTGCTGCGCTGATCGGACCAGGAGAACACTATGTCCATCAGAGACAACCTCAAGCGCCTGCTTGCGCCGCGTCACCTGGCCTTCGTGGGTGGGCGCAGCATGGCTCGGGCGTTCAAGCGCTGTGCCGACGGCGGTTTCCAGGGCCAGATGTGGTTGGTCAATCCGCAGCATGCCGAACTCGACGGAATTCCCTGCGTGGCGTCGGTTGCGCAGTTGCCCTGTGGACCGGACGCGGTGTTTATCGCTACCAACCGCGAACTGACCCTGGCCTGTGTCGCCGAACTGGCAACCAAGGGCGCGGGCGGGGCGATCTGCTATGCCTCCGGCTTTGCCGAAACCGGCGAAGCGGGGCAGGCCCTGCAGGAACAATTGCTGCAGGCGGCGGGCGAGATGGCGTTGCTCGGGCCCAACTGTTATGGCTTGCTCGACTATCTGCACAATGTTGCCCTGTGGCCGGTGGCCCACGGCGGCAAGGCGGTGGAGAAGGGCGTGGCGGTGCTGACCCAGAGCGGCAACTTCGCCTACAACCTGTCCATGAGCGACCGCTCCTTGCCCCTGGCCTATATGGCTTCGGTGGGCAATCAGGCGCAGTTGGGCGTGGCCGAATTGATGGACGTGCTGCTCGACGAGCCACGGGTCACCGCCATCGGCCTGCACCTGGAAGGGTTGAAGAATGTCCAGGGTTTTGCCCGGGCGGCGTACAAGGCGCTGGAGAAAGGTATTCCGGTGATCGCCCTGAAAACCGGGGTGTCGCAGATCGGTGCCGAGCTGGCCCTCAGTCACACCAGCTCCCTGGCCGGTTCCGATGCGCTGTACGACAGCCTGTTCGCGCGTCTCGGGGTGATTCGGGTCAGTGGCCCGGTGAGTTTTGTCGAAACCCTCAAGGCGGCGGCCTGCGGTCATTTGCCGGCGGGTCCGAGCCTGACCGGGTTGGCCTGCTCCGGCGGTGATGCGGGGCTGATCGCCGACTACGCCGAGCGTAATGGCCTGACCTTGCCCACCCTGGACGAAGACCAGCGCGGCGAACTGGCGCAGGTGTTGCCCAGCTACGCCAACCTGGTCAATCCGCTGGACTTCACCACGGCGATCTGGGGCGACCGTGACGCCCTGGCAAAGATGCTCGAAACGGCCTTGCGTACCCCGTCCGATGCCGCCTTGCTGGTGCTCGATTATCCGGCGCAGTTTACCGGCGAGCGCAAGGAATGCGATCTCCTGCTGGAGCTGTATTGCGAGTGCCTGGAGCGGCATGGCAAGAGCGGTTTCGTTGCCTCGGCCTTTCCCGAGTTATTGCCGGCCCATGCCCGCGAACGTCTGCACGCCCACGGCGTACCGGCGTTGCAAGGGGTGGAAGACGGGCTGGCGGCCTGGGGCCGGATCGCTCATTACCGCCAGCGGCGCGAGGCCTTGTTGTATGGCGGTGAGGCGGCGTTGTTGCCGGTATGCCCGGATGCTGTGCTGGGTAGCGGACGGCTGCTGGATGAGTGGCAGTCCAAGCAGGCTCTGCGGCCCTTCGGCCTGCCGTTGCCCGAGGGTCAGTTGTGTCGGCCGGAGCAGGCGTTGGTCGAGGCCCGCAGCCTGGGTTACCCGCTGGTGCTCAAGGTGGTCAGTGCCGATTTGCCGCACAAGACCGAGGCCGGTGGTGTCGCCCTTAACCTCAAGGACGAGGTGGCGTTGCAGGCGGCGCTCGAGACCATGCGCGGCAACCTGGCCCGACAGGCGCCGGAGCTCGCTTTCAATCAGGTGTTGCTGGAGCGCATGGCCGCGCCACCGTTGGCGGAACTGATCGTCGGCGTCAAGCGCGAAGCCGGTTTCGGCCTGGCGCTGGTGATCGGCGCCGGGGGGATTCTGGTGGAGTTGCTCAAGGACAGCTGCAGCCTGCTGCTGCCGACCACCGACCAGGCCATTCACCAGGCGTTGCTGGGCTTGCGTTGCGCACCGCTGCTGACCGGTTTTCGCGGTGGCCCCGCGGTGGATATGCCGGCTCTGGTCAAGGCGATTCGCGCGGTGGCGGATTACGCCTGCGAGAACGCCGGGCCATTGCTGGAACTGGATGTGAATCCGCTGCTGGTCAACGCCGAGGGCGCGGTGGCGGTGGATGCGTTGATCCGTTTGGCCTAATACCGCATCAGTAAACGAACCCTTTTCCCGCAACGTAACAGGGGCAATTCGATGAGCGATAATAACAACAAGATTCCTCAGTTTTCCCACGGCCTTTCACTGGAGCGCCGCGACTTCCTCAAGCTCGGCGCTGTGGCCGGGCTGGCCGGCGCTGCCGTTTCCATGGGCTTCCCGCTCAGCGCCTGGGCCGCCGACGCCACGCCAAAACCCGGCGGAACCCTGCGCCTGGGGCTGGCCGGCGGCAGCACCTCCGACTCCTACGATCCCGGTTCCTGGAGCGACACCTTCACCTTCGTCGGCTTCTCGGCGATCTACAACACCCTGGTGGAAATCGCCGTGGACGGTTCCGCCATCCCGGAGCTGGCCGAAAGCTGGGAGTCCTCGCCGGATGCCAGGATCTGGACCTTCAAACTGCGCCCAGGGGTGCAATTCCACAACGGCAAGCCTCTTGCCGTCGAAGATGTGATCGCCTCGATCCAGCATCACCTCGGTGAGAAGTCCACCTCCGCGGCCAAGACCGTGCTCGGTGAAGTGGTCGCGGTACGCGCCGCCGGCAACGACAGCGTGGCCTTCGAACTGCATTCGGGCAATGCCGACTTCCCCTATGTGGTCGCCGACTATCACCTGGTGATCATGCCCGCCAAGGACGGCCTGGCCGACTGGCGCGCCGGCGTCGGCACCAGCGGTTATCGCCTCAAGTCCTTCGAGCCCGGCGTGCGCATGGCCCTGGAGCGCAACCCCGGTTATTGGAAAACCGGTCGCGCGCATTTCGACGCGGCGGAATTGCTGGCCATCTCCGATGGCGCGGCGCGGGTCAACGCACTGATCACCGGGCAGGTCGATGTGATCAACAAGGTCGACCTGAAGACCGTCGGCCTGCTCAAGCGCAACCCGAACATGGTCATCGAGGAAACCAAGGGCGCCCAGCAGTACACCTTCCCGATGCTCTGCGACAGCGATGCGTTCAAGAACAACGATATCCGTATGGCGATGAAACACGGTATCGACCGTGAAGTGCTGCTCTCCTCGGTGCTCAAGGGCTATGGCGCGGTGGGCAACGACCATCCGATCCAGCCCGGCAGCCGCTTCCTCAATACCCAACTGCCACAGCGCAAATACGACCCCGACCAGGCTAGGTTCTACCTGCGCAAGGCCGGGGTGGATTCGCTCAAGGTCCGTCTGCAAGCCAGCGATGCGGCGTATTCCGGGGCGGTGGACGCGTCGGTGCTGTTCAAGGAACAGGCCAGGGCGGGCGGCATCGATATCGATGTGGTACGCGAGCCGGCGGACGGATTCTTCTCCAATGTCTGGAACAAACAGCCATTCACCACCTCGTTCTGGTACAGCAGCCTGACCGCCGACCGCATGTTCAGCATCGGTTACGCCAAGGGCGCGGCCTGGAACGAATCCCATTGGGACAACCCGCGCTTCAACGTCCTGCTCAACCAGGCCCGGGGCGAACTCAACGACCCGTTGCGGCGCGAGATGTACAACGAAATGCAGGCGATCTGCCGCGACGATTGCGGCTCGATCATCCCGTTGTTCGCCAGCTCCGTGGCGGCGCGCTCGACCCGTGTAGCCCACGGCGGGCTCACCGCACCCTATGGCGAACTGGACGGCCTGCGGTTGATCGAGCGCTGGTGGCAGGCCTGAGGCGGGAGCGCGAGATGAACAGTATTCTGAAACTGCTCTCCCAGCGCCTGGCGCTGGGGCTGCTGTCGTTGTTCGCGGTGTCGGTGATCATCTTCCTGGCGGTGGGGTTGCTGCCGGGGGATATCGCCCAGGCCATGCTCGGGCAGTCGGCAACCCCTGAGACCCTGGCGGCGTTCCGCACCCAACTGGGCCTGGACCAACCGCCATTCTGGCGTTTCGTGCATTGGGTCGGGCATCTCCTGCGGGGCGACCTGGGCACTTCGCTGGCCAACCAGCGGCCCATCGCCGAACTGGTCGGCGGTCGCCTGGGCAACACCCTGTGCCTGGCCGGCCTGGCGGCGCTGGTGTCGGTGCCTCTGGCGCTGTTGCTGGGGATGCTCGCCGCGTTGTACCGCAATTCGTGGTTCGACCGGCTGCTCAATAGCGTGGCCCTGAGTGCGGTGTCGTTCCCCGAGTTCTTCGTCGCCTACCTGCTGATCCTGCTGTTCTCGGTCAAGCTGGGCTGGTTGCCGAGCCTGTCGAACCTGCCGCCGGATGCCTCCTTCGGCATGCTCCTGGAGCGCTCGGTGCTACCGGTAGCGACCCTGAGCCTGGTGGTGGTCGCGCAGATGATGCGCATGACCCGCGCCGCGCTGATCAACCTGCTGGCCAGCCCCTATATCGAAATGGCCCGGCTCAAGGGTATCAGCCAGGGCCGGATCATCTTTCGCCATGCCTTGCCCAATGCCCTGGCCCCCATCGTCAACGTGGTCGCGCTGAACCTGGCGTACCTGGTGGTGGGTGTGGTGGTGGTCGAAGTGGTGTTCGTCTATCCGGGCCTGGGGCAGTTGCTGGTGGACTCGGTGGCCAAGCGCGATATCCCGGTGGTCCAGGCCTGCAGCCTGATCTTCGCCGCGACCTACATCGTGCTCAACACCCTGGCCGACGTGCTGTCCATCGCCAGCAACCCACGCCTGATGCATCCGAAGGGGTAGCCCATGAAATCCGTGTTCAAAGAGCTGATCCACGCGCCCTGGAGTGCGAAATTCGGGTTCTGCGTGATTGTCCTGTATGTCGCGGTGGCGCTATTGGCCCCGCACCTGGCGCCTTATGGAGAAACCCAGGTGGTCGGCGATGGCTTCGCCGCCTGGGGCGCGCAGTTCCCGCTGGGCACCGACAACCTCGGGCGCGACATGCTCAGCCGCCTGCTCTATGGCGCGCGCAATACCGTGGGCATGGCCTTTCTCACTACCGCGCTGGCGTTCCTGGTGGGCGGCCTGGCCGGCCTGATCGCGGCGCTCAAGGGCGGTTGGGTCGATATGGGCCTGTCGCGGCTGGTGGATATCCTTATGGCGATTCCGCAACTGATCTTCGCCTTGCTGATCCTCAGCGTGGTGGGCACCACCGCGACCTCGCTGGTGCTGGTGATCGCGCTGCTGGATTCGACCCGGGTATTCCGCCTGGCGCGGGCGGTGGCGATGAACGTGGTGGTCCAGGACTTTGTCGAGGCGGCCCGGCTGCGAGGCGAGGGCACGCTCTGGCTGGTGACCCGGGAGATCCTGCCCAACGCCGCGGCGCCGCTGATCGCCGAGTTCGGCCTGCGCTTCTGCTTCGTTTTCCTGTTTATCAGTGCGCTGTCGTTTCTCGGCCTGGGCATCCAGCCGCCGACCGCCGACTGGGGCAGCATGGTGCGCGACAACGCGGTGCTGATCACCTTCGGCGACCTCACGCCCTTGCTCCCGGCACTGGCGGTGGCATTGCTCACGGTGGGGGTCAATTTTGTCGTCGACTGGATGCTCTATCGCTCCAGCGGGCTGAAGGAATGTTGAGCATGAATGAAGCGAACCCGAGTTTGTTGCAGATCCGCGACCTGCATATCGAAGGGCACTACGACGATGCCTGGCATCCATTGGTGCAGGGCATCGACCTGAGTCTGGCCCGGGGCGAAGTGCTGGGCCTGATCGGTGAATCCGGCGCGGGCAAGTCGACCCTGGGCCTGGCCGCCATGGGGTATACCCGCGACGGTTGCCTGATCACCGGCGGCTCGATTCATTTCGACGGACAGGACCTGCGTCAGTGTTCCGCCGAGGCCTTGCGCAAACTGCGCGGCCTGCGCATCGCCTATGTGGCGCAGAGCGCGGCGGCCTCGTTCAATCCGGCGCAGCGGCTGATCGACCAGCAGGTGGAAACCGCCGTGATCAATGGCGGGATGAAGCGTGCCGAGGCCGAGGCCCAGGCGGTGGAACTCTATCGAGTGTTGCGTCTGCCAAACCCGGAAAGCATCGGCCGGCGTTATCCGCACCAGGTCTCCGGCGGCCAGTTGCAACGGGCGATGACCGCCATGGCCATGGCCTGCCAGCCGGACCTGATCATCTTCGACGAGCCGACCACGGCCCTTGACGTCACCACCCAGATCGAAGTGCTGGCGGCGATTCGCGATGCGGTGAAGCGCTTCGGCATGGCGGCGATCTACATCACCCACGACCTGGCGGTGGTCTCGCAGATGGCCGACCGGATCATGGTGTTGCGCCATGGCAAGTTGGTGGAAGAGGCGGCGACCCGGCAAATGCTCCAGGCGCCGACCGAGGACTACACCAAGTCGCTGTGGGCGGTGCGTTGTTTCCGCACCGAGCCCAAGGGCCGGCCGGAGCAGGGCGGGCCTTTGCTCGAAGTGCGCAATGCCTCGGCCAGCTACAGCCGGCAGCCGGTGCTGCACGATATCTCGATGCGTCTCTATCGGGGCCAGACCCTGGCGGTGATCGGCGAGTCGGGCAGCGGCAAGAGCACCACGGCACGGCTGATTACCGGCCTGTTGCAACCGAGCAGCGGGCAGGTGTTGTTCGACGGTGAAGTGTTGCCGGCTGATTATCGCCACCGTAGCAAGGCGCAATTGCGCAGTATCCAGATGATCTACCAGATCCCCGACACGGCCCTCAATCCGCGCCAGCGCATCGTCGACATTATCGGCCGGCCGCTGGCGTTCTACCTGGGGCTCAAGGGCAAGGCCCTGCGCCAGCGGGTGGCCGAGTTGCTGGAGATGATCGAGCTCGACCCGGGAAAGTTCATGGAGCGGCTGCCGTCGGAGCTGTCCGGCGGGCAGAAGCAGCGGGTCTGTATCGCCCGGGCCCTGGCGGCGGAGCCGCAGGTGATCATTTGCGATGAGGTGACTTCGGCGTTGGACCAATTGGTGGCCGAGGGCATCCTCAAGTTGCTGGATCGGGTGCAGCGGCAGTTGGGCGTGTCCTACCTGTTTATCACCCACGATGTGGCGACGGTGCGGGCGATTGCCGATGAGGTGGTGGTGATGCAGCGCGGGAAGGTGGTCGACGCCGGCTCGCGGGACGTGATCTTCACGCCGCCACACCGCGACTACACCGGCCTGCTGTTTTCCTCGGAGCCGGAGATGGACCCGGATTGGCTGGACCGGATCCGGCTGCAGAGGGCCACCATCGCCGCTCCATTTGAAGCACAACCCCTGTAGGAGCCGGCTTGCTGGCGATGGGGCCCGTGAGGCTTGCAGCGCCTGATCGGCCGC
>NZ_JALLIZ010000029.1:0-60012 GCF_023242345.1 Pseudomonas sp. MWU12-2037
CGGTGGTCTTGTCAGTGCCAATGACAAGCTGCTGATCACCTCGACCGGCGCGGTACAGAACGGCAATGGCGGTTTGATCGCCAGCCGTAACGGCGACCTGCAACTGAGCGCCGCCAGCCTTGGCAATGGCAAAGGCTCGTTGCAAGGCAAGGGCGCGGTCAGTCTCGACGTCAGTGGCGATATCGGCAACCAGAGCGGCAAGGTGATTGCCCAGGACGGCATCCTGCTGGTCAAGGCCGCCAATCTCGACAACCGTGGCGGCGTGCTTTCCAGTGTCAGAAATTCGCTGGAAACCCGTGTCGTCGGCGTGCTGAAAAACGGCTATGACCTGAACAACAATCGCCAGGCTGGCAGCATCCAGGGCCAGAGCCTGAATCTCAATGCACTCGGCGGTTTCGACAACTATGGTGGCCGCATCGCTGCCCGCGCCGGTGATGTGATGCTGAACACCGGCAATATCGATAACCGTAACGGCGGCCTTTATGCCAGCGGCCAGGTCACGGTCAATGGCGGTAACTTCGATAACAGTGGTGACCTGGGGGGCCAGATCGCCGGCAGCCAGATCAACCTGAACCTCGCGGGCGCCCTGAGCAACCGCAAAGGCATTATTGAAAGCGATAACGGCCTTTCGATCACCGCTGCGAGCCTGGACAACCAGACCGGCCAACTGCATGCGCTGGGCAGCAGCGGCAAGACCCTGTTCCAGATCGGCGGGCTGTTCGACAACCGCAGCGGCAATCTGGAAATCGCCAGCAACGACCTGACCCTGGGTGCCGGCAGCTTCCTGAACCAGGGCGGCAGCCTGTTGCACACCGGTACTGGCACCTTTGATATCGCCACCGCCAACGTCCTCAACGCCGGCGGCAGCTTCGTGACCCGTGGCGGGCTGACCCTTACCGCCGATAGCTGGACCAACAGCAGCGTGATCCAGGCCGGGCGGCTGACGTTGAATATCGGCACCCTCAATCAGCTCGCCGGTGCCCAGTTGCTAGCGTCCACCAGCCTGACGGGCAGCGGTGGTAACTGGAACAACGACGGTCTGATCGCCAGTGACGGCAGCGTCAACCTGGGCCTGGGTGGCAGCTATACCGGCAATGGCCGGCTGAGCAGTCTGGGCACCCTGGGCCTGAACGCGGCGCAACTGAGCCTGGGAGGTAGCGGCAGCGTCGCCGGTGGTGGCAATACCACGATCAATGTCGGTGGTGTGCTGAACAACTATGGTCGCCTGACCTCGGCGGCGAACATGAGTGTCAACGCCGGAGGCATCAACAACTACGGGACCTTGGGCAGCGCGCAGATCCTGACCGCGACCACCGGGGCATGGCTCAATGACCACGGGCTGATCTTCAGCGGCAGCGACATGGGCCTGCGCGTCGATTCGTTGAACAACAGCTACGGCAATATCTACAGCCTGGGCAATCTGGCCATAGACCGTGACGGTCTGGGCGGTTTGGCCAGCAGCATCGTCAACAGCTCCGGCTCGCTCCAGAGCGATGGCAGCATGAGCCTGGCGGCGAGCACGATCCAGAACGTGCGCGCCGTGCTGACCACCAACAATCAGGGCATCTACACCGCCTCGATCAATGAAGTCCAATGTATCGAAGGCTATAACGCCGGTGACTGCAGCGGTAAGCAGAACCACGTCTGGCAGATCATCCAGCGTGACAAGTTCGAAGTGACCGAGGCCAGTGCGGCCTCGAGCATCACCGCTGGCGCCAATCTGAATGTTCAAGGTGGGGACCTGCTCAACAAAAGCAGCACCATCGCCGCCGGCGGCAGCTTCGTCGCTCGGGTCAACAACCTGATCAACAGCGGTCTGGAAACCGGGGAGACCGAAACGTCACGCACCTTCATGTCCGAACGGACCAAGGACGCGGGTGCCTGGTACAACGCGGCCAGCGTTTTCAACAATCAATATTCGGTTCAAGGTGCGGGCTACAACCCCAATAACCTGGGCGGCCTCGAGGGCGCGATGAGTGCCTTTATCGGCATGACCGAGACCGAGCTGGGGCAGTTCCGCACTACCCGTAAACTGGCCTCCAGCGATCAGAGCTACGCCGCGGTGATCCAGGCCGGCGGCGCGGTCTATGTCCAGGCACAAAACGGCATCGACAATAGCGTCGTGCGTCCGGGTTACACCTATGTCGGCGCCGGCCCGCGCACCGACACCCAGTCCTCGGGGAGCAACTTTTCCACGCGGATCACCGTCAACTCGCAACTGCCGCCGAACCTGGCGCAGCAGCAGGTCAACCCGATCACCTTGCCCGGCTTCAGCCTGCCGACCGGCCAGAATGGTCTGTTCCATCTGAGCGGGGAGGGCAGCGGTGCACCGACTGTCACTGCGCCGCAGAGCTGGACCCTGGGTGGCGCCAGCATTGGCGCGGCGCAGCGCCAGCCGACACCGGGTGACCTTGCCACACCAAGCGGCCTGGCCGCTGGCACAGCAGACAGCGCCCAGGGTAGCCAGACCACCAGCATTACCCGGGTGCAGGGTTTGCCCGACACTTCGGGCCGGTCCAATCCGCAGAAGTACCTGATTGAAACCAATCCGGTGCTGACCGACCTCAAGCAGTTCATGAGTTCGGACTACCTGCTGTCCAACCTGGGCTACGACCCTGACGCCAGCGCCAAGCGTCTGGGTGACGGTTTCTACGAGCAGAAGCTGATCCAGCAGGCTGTGGTCGCCCGCACGGGGCAACGTTTCATCGATGGCCAGACCTCCGATGACAGCATGTTCAAGTACCTGATGAACAACGCCATTGCCAGCAAGCAGGCACTCAATCTACAACTGGGTGTGAGCCTGACTTCCGAGCAGGTCGCGGCCTTGACCCACGATATCGTCTGGATGGAAAACGCGACGGTGAACGGCGAGCAGGTGCTGGTGCCGGTGCTCTACCTGGCCAATGCCAATAACCGCCTGGCCGCCAACGGTGCGCTGATCCAGGGCAGTGATGTGACCCTGATTGCCGGCAAGGACTTGAACAATGCCGGGACCTTGCGGGCCAGTAACAATCTGTTGGCTGCGGCAGGCAACGACCAGGTCAACAGCGGGCTGCTCGAGGCCGGTCAGCGCCTCGATGCGCTGGCGAACAACAACCTGACCAACAAGGCCGGTGGGATTATCGCCGGACGGGATGTCAGCCTGGCCGCCCTCAACGGCGATGTGACCAACGAACGCACCATCACCACACACGAGAGCGGCACTGGTTACAAGACCGAGCAACGCGGGTTTGCCGACAATGCCGCGCGGATCGAGGCGGCCAACAACCTCACGATCAGCGCCGGGCGTGATATCAACAACACCGGCGGTGTGTTAGGGAGCGCAACGGACACAGCCCTCAGGGCGGGACGCGACGTCAATATCACCTCTGCCCAGCAGTTGAACAGCAATACCCTGGGTGATCATCATAATGATCAGACCATTACCCAGAACGGTTCCACTGTCACCGCCGGTCGTGATCTGTTGGTCAGCGCCGGGCGTGACTTGAGCGTTGTGGCCAGCCAGATCGACGCCAAGCGTGATGTTGCGCTTTCCGCGGTGGACAACCTGACCCTGTCTTCGGCGGCGGATGAGCAGCACTCCTATGGCCATACCAAGAAAGTCACCAGCCAGGAAGATCACACCCAACAGGTGTCCTCGAGTGTGACTGGCGGTGGCAATGTCCTGCTGACGGCCGGCAAGGACCTGGGGTTGGTGGCGAGCACGGTGACCGCCGGTAACGAGGCGTATCTGAACGCCGGGGCCAACCTGACGTTGCAGACCGCGACCAATGATGACTATAGCTTCTACACCAAGACCAAGAAAAACTCCTCGGGCAGCAAGAGCCGCCTGGATGAAACGTCGAGCAGCACCAATATCGCCAGTGCCGTCACCAGTGGCAGCCACACCTCGCTGGTGGCTGGCAACGATATTGTGGTCAAAGGCAGCGCGGTGACGACTGAAAAAGGCGGCACCCAGTTGAGCGCCGGCAACGACGTGCAGATTCTGGCCGTTACCGATTCCGAGAGCGCGCGTCATGAAAGCAGCAAAAGTAAAAGCAGCTGGGGTGGCTTGAAATCGAGCAAGGTCAAGGACAAGGTGGCTGAAACCCAGACCACGGCAGTCGGCAGCCTTGTCGCCGGTGACACCGTGGACGTGGTCGCCAAGCGGGATGCAACGATCACGGGCTCCGCCCTGGCCAGCACCCATGACCTGACCGTACAGGCGGGTCGCGACCTGACCATCAACGCTGCGGAAAACACCTTTACCCGCGACGAAATGCACAAGGAAAAAGGTCACGACCTGACCGGTATCCTGACGGGCAACAAACTGGGCATCGATGACATCACCGGTAACCAGCACCTGAACATGAGCAGCTCCAGCCATAACGGCCAGGCGACTCAAACCACCCTGACCGGCAGCACCATCGGTTCGAGCCAGGGCAATGTCAACCTGGTCGCGGGGCGCAACCTGGGCGTTGTCGCCAGTGAGTTGGTCAGCACCCGGAACATGAACCTGACCGGGTCCAATGTGACCATTGCGGCCGGGATGGAAAGTGCCAGTCAGAACAGCACCGACAAATCCTCCAGTCTGGGCGTCGGTCGGGTGTTGGGCGGTTCGGTGATCGGTACGCTGGAGACCATTTATAACTTGCGTGAGACCGTCAAGACGACCAAGGCGATTGACGATCCGCGGCTCAGGGCGGTGAAGGAGGCGCAACTGGCGATGTCGCTCGGCGGGATCGATCCGGCAGGCATGGCCTCGGACGTCAAGGGCGCGGCTTCGAACTATCTGCAAGGGAAAGGCAGTTCGGGGTCGCTGATCAAGATCGGTACCGAGCTGGCCAGCACTCATAGCAAGAAAAGCGAGGAAGCGGAAAGCCAGACGGCCAAGCAAAGCAAGATCACCGCCGGTGGGGGGCTGGCGATCGTCGCCACAGGCAGCGCAGCGGGAACAGCTGGTGATATCCATGTGATCGGCAGCCAGCTCAAAGGCGCCAGTACGGTGTTGGATGCGAAGAACAATATCCTTCTCGAAAGTGCCCAGAACACGACGGATAAATCCAGCAACAGCAGCAACAGCAGGACCGCCATTGGTGCCAGCTTCAACCTCGGCGAGCAGAACGGTTTCACCCTCGACCTGGGTGCGCAGATCGGCAAGGGCATGGGCGATGGCCATTCGGTGACCCAGGTCAACAGCACCCTGGACACCGGTTCCCTGGTGCTGCACAGCGGCAAGGACACCACGCTGGCGGGTGCCCAGGTCAAGGCCGACAGCATCAATGCGGTCATTGGCGGCAACCTCGATATTGTTTCGCGCCAGGACAGCGAGAGCGAGAAGAGCAAGCAGGGCAGCGCCGGCTTCGGTGCCAGTATCTGCATTCCACCTTTCTGCTATGGCTCGACGGTCACCGCTTCGGCCAACCTGTCCGCGGGTAATACCAACAGTGACTACAAGGCGGTGACCGATCAGAGTGGCCTGTTTGCGGGCAAGGGCGGCTACAACATCAATGTGGGCCAGACCACCACCCTGCAGGGTGCGGTGATCGCCAGCGAGGCGAGTGCCGACAAGAACCTGCTCAGCACTGATCGGCTGGTGGTCAGCGACATCAAGAACAAGAGCGAGGCGAGTAGCCAATCGGCGGGTATCTCGTTCTCTTACGGTAAGGACGGCCTGGGCTTTGGCGGCAGTATGCCGTTGGCGCTCAGTGAGTCGGGCGAGAGCAAAACCCGTAGTGCGGTGAGCGAAGGTACGATCATCGTGCGGAATGCCGAAGGGGCCAATGACCTGGTCGGTCTCAATCGCGATACGGCCAATGCCAATCCGAAGCTGGACAAGCCGGACGTGGGTGCCTTGAAGACGCGCATGGATCTGATTCAGAGCTCGATAGCGCTGACCCAGAGTGTCGTGGGGCTGGTGTCTTCCGCTGAGAAGAAGGATGCGGAAGCGAAAGTGAAAGCCGCCAAGGACTCCGGGAACGTCAAGGACTTGAGAGACGCTGAGCTCAATCTCAAGGCTGTCAACGATAGTTGGGGGACCGGTGGAGACAAGAAGATATTCGTCGATATCGCCAGTGGCCTGATCGGCGCGGCCATGGGCGGCGCCGGCGCGGCAACGACCCTGGGTATTGTCGCCAATACCACGGCGGCCGATACGTACAAGCGCATTGGTGACTACGCCAACCAACAGCTTGCAGATGCCAAGGACCCGGCGACTAAAGCGGCCTGGGAAGAGGGCGGCAGTGCGCGGGTGCTGATGCACACCCTGGCGGCGGCGGTCCAGGGACTTTCAGGTAACACCGTGGGTGCCAATGCGCTGGGTGCCGGTGTGGCGGGACTGACGGCGCCGCTGGTAGCGGAAAAGGTCGCGCAGATGGACCTGCCCCTGGACGTGAAGAAATCCCTGATATTGGGGGCTTCCGGATTGGCGGCCGCAGGTGTTGGCGGGATTACCGGCGCTCAGTCCGGGATGGAAGAGGTCAAGAACAATTACCTCAAGCATGAGGACATTGAGCTGTTGTCCAAGCAGTTGGCGGTGTGTGCGGCGGATAACACGGCTTGCCGCATGCGCGTGCAACTCGAGGCGAAAAAACTGAGCGACGCCAATGATGCTGAACTCCTGGCGTGCACGGACCAGGCCTGCCTGGACAAGCACATCGCCCAGATCGTCGACGGGGCCAAGAGCTTCGGCGATTTGTATGCGGCCGACAAGGCGGTCAACTCGAAGGATAAAGACACCTTTGGGGCGATCAGCGATATCGAAACCAACAGCCTGTTGATCGCGGCCAACATGGCTGCCGGGCTGCCGGGCTTCAAGGTATGGGCTTCGAACAACTGTGAATCGATGGGGATGTCGGCCTGTCAGCTCAAGTTTGCCGACGTGGTGAAAAGCGGTACCTTCATCAATAGCAAAGGCCAGGTGGGCGGTGAAATTCCCAAGGGCTTCGAAACGTGGGAAGCCGTGGCGGGCAGCACCAAGCAGCCCCATGAATACAGCGATATCTCGTCGGGATGCATGGTGACCTTGGGCGGCTGCGGTACCCTGGAAAATGAATACGAGGCGCTGAAACGCAACGCCGGTCCCGGTGGCGATGGGACGACGGTGGTGAAAAGTGGAGACGTGAGTGAGTTGTATCTGATGAAGCTCAAGCTCGGGTATGTGGCTCACCTGACGGACGAGAGCAGCAAGAGTGTGATCAACATTACCTTGCCGGGCATGCACGCCCTGGATCCCGGTTTTGTCGTGCGTTCCGTGGTGCCTACCGCCTCGGGCGGCTTCGATATCGAAACCCACGGTTGGGGCACTGGCAGCAGTCCGCTCTTTAACTCCAATGACTGGGCCGCCGGTACGGTATGGGGCGGCAATAGCGCCTGGATTGCCGGGCAGGAGTTGTTAAAGAACAGCCCGGCCTTCAACTGGGGCACCAATAGCAAACAAGGCGGGACGAATTGAGGCCCAATGGCGAACTCCGATTGTTCGCCGTGCCTTTGTGCGGTGGCGTTGTCTATGCCATCGCGAAGGGGATGCTGATCGGCTGGAGTGATTCGGTGCTGTTTTCCGGATTTCTTTTCGGCAGCGTGATTTCTATTGTCCTGGGCATTCCCTTGCTGCTGCTGGGTGATCGCCATTTTGATCGGTTCAGGGCGCGCCATATGGTAAGCGGCCTGATCCAGAGCCTGGTGGCCTGTCTGCTGGTGGGGGCCTGGGGGTGGCATCTGCTGGTGATGACGATGTTGAGCGGATTGGCGCTGGGGGTGTTGTACAGCGTTACTGTCAGTGGGATAGACCTGCTGCCGGCTAGCGTCGATGCGCCTCTTCGCTCAAGGTGGGGACGGGTTGTTTCCGTTCCGCTCTCGGGTGGGGTGACGCTAGGCATGGCGGCGGTGTTATTTCTCTCGGACGGCGCGGCTTTTATCCTGTTCTCCTTGATAGGGGCGCTGCTGGGCATGCTGGTCGGTTGGCCGGTGCTATGGGGTGTCGAGCGTTTTCTAAAAACGCGTTTACGTTACGTCATCGCTGGAATGCTCAGCGCCTTGTTGATCTGGCTGGCGAGTATTGCCCCTGCCTTTCTTGGCTATCCCGCCGCATTATCGAAAGGTGCCGCAGTGTGGCCGACACTATTTTGGCATGGGGCAATCGTGTTCCCGTCTATCGGCCTGCTCTCCGGGTGTGTATGCATGTTGTTCAATTGGTTGTGTCAGCGCTGTTGTTACACCCAAGACAAGGACTAGACGGGCGCTCCTCACGTCCACCAATAGCGCACCAGATGAAAGAAGATCGGCGCGGCAAAGCACACCGAGTCCAGCCGGTCGAGCATGCCGCCATGACCTTCGATCATATGGCCCCAGTCCTTGACCCCACGGTCGCGCTTGATCGCCGACATGACGATGCCACCGGCAAAGCCCAGCAGATTGATCAGCAACGCGATCAGTGCCGCTTGCCAGGGATTGAAAGGGGTAATCCAGAACAGCGCACCACCGATCAACGAGGCCAGGGTAATGCCGCCGACAAAGCCTTCGACGGTTTTCGACGGCGACAGGTTGGGCGCGATCTTGCGTTTGCCGAACAACTTGCCGCAGACGTACTGGAGCACGTCGGACAACTGCACCACGATCACCAGGTAGGCGATCAGCAGCAGGTTGCGGCCTTCATAACCGGCAATCTCCAGGGTTAGCAGCGCCGGCACGAACGACACGCAGAACACCGCGATCATCAGCCCCCACTGGACCTTCGAGGCCCGTTCCAGAAAGTGCGTGCTGTCACCGCCCAGCGAAGCGAGGATCGGCAGCAGCAGGAACACATAGACCGGAATGAAGATCGAGAACAGTCCGTACCAGTCGCTGTAGATCAGCAGGTACTGCAGCGGCAGGGCCAGGTAGAACGCCGCCACCAGCGCCGGGTAGTCGCTGCGCCGGGTTGGTGTCAGGGTCAGGAACTCGCGCAGGGCGTAGAAGGACACCGCATAGAACAGCAGGATCACCGCGCCGGTACCCAGCCAGAAGGCGATGCCGATCACCAGCACCATCACCCACCAGGCGTTGATCCGGGCGTTGAGGTTATCGATAACCGCGTTCGGCGTGCCCCGGGTGCGCCACTTGAGGACAAAGCCGATCAGCGAAGCCAGCACCAGGATCATACCGATCCCGGCGAACAACATCAGGGTCTGCCTATCCATTTCAGTGTTGCTCCGGTGCCAGGGCCAGCAGCGCGTCGCGGCTGCGTTGCAGGAAGTGTTCTTTGCTTTCGTCGTCTTCGAGTCGCAGCGGTGCGCCGAAACTGGTGGTGCACAGCAGCGGCAGGGGCAATACCCGGCCCTTGGGCATCACTCGGTTGAGGTTGGCGATCCATACCGGAATCAACTGCGCCTGTGGGTAGCTCCGGGTCAGGTGGAAGATCCCGCTCTTGAACGGCAGCAGACCGTCCTCCTGGTTGCGGGTGCCTTCGGGGAAGATGATCAGCGAGTGGCCTTGCTCCAGCGCGTCGAGCATCGGCTGCAGCGGGTTGTCCCCGGGCTCCTTGCGTTCGCGGTCGATCAGCACACCGTTGAAGACCCGCTTGATGATGTAGCGGCGCAGGGCGCTTTTATTCCAGTAGTCGGCGCCGGCGACCGGACGGGTGAGTTTGCGCAGTGCCGGTGGCAGCGAGGCCCAGAGCAGCACGAAGTCACCGTGGCTGCTGTGGTTGGCGAAGTAGATGCGCTGCTCCGGATTGGGCCCGCAGCCGATCCACAGGCTGCGGGCACCGGTGATCAGGCGGGCGCCGGAGGTGATGAGGGTGGCAACCACGGGTTCGAACATGACGATTCCTTATCCGGCGAAGGGCAGCCAGGGGCTGGCCAGAATGACGATCAGTGGCAGGGAAATTTGTACCAGCACCAGCAACGCCTGGCGCTTGAGCAGGCCGAGTGCGCCATGGCTGCGCTCGGCCCAGGGGCGGTTTGCGGATTGTCGCGGTTGCAGGCCGAGGTCTTGCAATGCCTGGTCCAGCGCCTCGGTGCGGTCGCTCAGGTTGCTGGGATCCTGCGCCATCAGTTGGAACAGATCAGCGTCGAAAGCGACACGGAAGGCCCAGTATTTTTGCAACAGGCCCGACAGTACCAGCCAGGCACTGACCACCAGGCACCACAGGCTGATGGTGTTGAAGAGCAAGGGTGCCAGACCCAGCAGAACACCCAGTACGGTCAGCCCCATGGAGAGTTGGTCGAGCAGGCGGCCGCGCCGTAGCAGGCTGGCGACCACATGCAGTTGCAGGCTAGCGGGCATCGGCGATCCTCGACTGGGCGACGGCTTCGCCAGGCACGAGCTGAAGCATGGCTTCCAGCACCTGGCGATGCCGCGGATGCAGGACCACGCCGGGACGTGCGGCACGTATCAGCTCCAGGGCTGCATCGATCGTCGTCGCTCGGCCGCTGTGCAGCAACCAGGCGGCGAGCGCCGTGGCGCTGCGTGAATAACCCAGGGCGCAGCAGACCAGCAGCGGCCCGTTCTGGCGCAGTTCATCAATGCTCAGGGCGGCTTCGCGACATTGCTCCGCTGACGGTGCAATCAAGTCCAGTACGGGGATGCTGCTATAGGCCCGGCCCCGGGGGGCCAAGGGCAGTTCGGCACACAGGTCGACGATGGCCGCGAATGGGCCGGCCTGAAGTTCGTGTCGGCTTGGTAGTCGCCCGAGCCAAACGTCATCTACAACCTGATCGGGTTGTGGATGGGATTTTGTCCAGAGCCGCGAATTGATCCAGGCGCCTGCCCGGTAAGGCGCAAACAGCCAGCGTGCGGCCGGGCTCAAGCTGCCGTCGGCGCGTTTCTGGAAGCCCTGGGCACCGAACACCGCGTAATTGAGCGCTACCAGCGCCAGGGCCAGCGCCGGCCAGAGCAACCATAACGCGACATCGGCGAAGCCGAAGCCGGCGATGGCCAACAGCGTCGACCCCAGCCCGTAGCGAACAGCCAGGGCGAGTCGCTTGCCATCGCCTGCCAGGCGCGCAACGGCCAATGGGTTGGCGCGATCATCCGGCCACAGCCAGACGCACAACCAGCCGGCCAAGGCACCGGTGGGCAGGTCGATAAAGTGGTGTTGATAGGTGGTCAGTACCGATACACCGATCAGCGCGAACCAGCCGTGCACCAGCCAGCGCCCGGCACCGGTGAAATGCCGGCGGTACATGACCCACAGAATCACCAGCAACGCGATATGCAGCGAAGGCGCCTGGTTGAAGGGTTTGTCGAAGCCCGCCAGTACCGCGAATAGCCAGCCGAACACGCCGTCCAGCGGTGGCCGGGGGAAGGTGAAGGTCAGCGGCCAAAGCAGGAAGCAGGAGACCGCGATTACCTGGGCCGTCAGCAGGCGCAGGGCGTGTCGGTCGAGCTCGCGCTTGCTTCTGGGCAGCAGCAGCGACAAGCCGTAAAGCAGGTCGATGGACCAATAGGGCACGATGGTCCAGGCCCAGAACGGCATATGGCTTTCCCAACCGAACACGTAGCTGCCGACATCGCTGCGCCGAGCGGTGTACCAGGTGGCAAAGCCATAGCTGGCGAAGAACAACGGCGCCAGCAGGACCAGCCAGAGCACGGCGCGTTTCAGCAGGCCGGCTTCCCGGGGCGTGCTGTTCATGCTCGCACGCGTTGTGCCAGGGACACGCTGAAGATCCCCCATTCATCGACCCGTTGAGTGATCTTGCGAAACCCGGCGGCTTCCACCAACTGGTCCATTTCCGCCTGGCTGCGACGGCGCATGACCCAGGCCTGGCCTTGGCGGTGACTGGTCAGGGCGCGGGCGATCAGTTCCAGCTGCGGGTGCCAGGGTTGCCCGGTGTAGACCAGATAAGCACCCGGTTCACAGGCCTCGGCCAAGCCGGCGAGGGAGTTGCCGACCAGGGTGTTGTCGGCGAACAGTTCGTACAGGCCCGACACCACCGCCAGGCTCGGCTTGGGGTCCAGCGCGGCGAGGTCGTCCCGGTCAAAGGCGTCGCCCTTGACGAACCGGGCGATATCGCCCAGGCCTTTTTCGACGATCAGCGCGCTGCCGTCACGCACGTTGATATCGCTGTAGTCGCGCAGCAGGATCGACTCGGGCAGCGGCGTCACTCCGTGCAGGGCTTCGAGGATATAGCGTCCGTGGCCGGCGGCGATATCGACGATCCGCACTTCGCGGCCTTGCTCGCGCAATTGGGCCATGGCCAGGCGCAGCAGTTCCTCGACATGCAGTTTGCGTTGGCGGATACCGCGCCAGCCGATGGAGTTCAGGTAGTTCTGGTCGATCATCCGGCCCAGCGCGGTATGCCCGGTGGGGGTGTTGCGGTAGACGTAGTCCAGGGTGCTGCCGGAGTCGAAACCGGTGTCGAAGCCGAGCTTGACCCCGGCCGACAGCTTGCTACCCAGGCCCATGCTGGCGCGGGTCAGGCGCCAGTAGAGATCGCGCGGCGAGTTGTGCGGCAAGGGCGCTGCCAGCGACTCGGATTCGGCGCAGGTCTCGCCGATGCGATCAGCGTCGAGCAGGGCCGGGCGGTTAACCGGTGAGAGGAAATTCTGTTGGATAAAACGCTTGGCGCGGCTGACGGCCAGGTGCCGGTCGCGTTCGCCGAGGGTGTCGTGGAAGAAACCGGGGAGTACGTGCCGTTCTTTTTTCAGGCTGCCCAGGCGCTGGAAGAACTGTTCCTGGGGTTTGCGGTGAACCACGAAGTCCGCGCCGGAAATCAGCAACTGGGTCGGTACCTGGATCGCATTGGCATCGGCGACCACGCGGTCGGCGGCTTCGTAGAGCCCGAGCAGCACATTCACCGAAATGGCCTTGGTGATCAGCGGATCGCTGTCATAGGAGGCAATGCGTTCCGGGTCGTGGCTGAGAAACTTGGCCTTGACGTAGCTGTTGACGAAAAAGTTGCCGCGAAAGCGTCGCATCAGGGCCAGGCCTGGACGGGCGAACGGCACGTAGAGCTTGACCTTGAAGGCCGGGGAGGCGAGCACCAGGGCGCGGATCTTTGGCGCGTAGTCGTGAACCCAGGTGGCGACGATCACCGCGCCGACGCTCTGGGCGATGACCGCGATATTTTCTTCGGCGATAGCGAAGATGGTGCCGAGGTGATCGCAGAAGGTCTGCACATCCCGCACGCTGGTGGCGAAGCTCGGGCTGTCACCCCGCGCGCCCGGCGACTGGCCGTGGCCACGGGCGTCCCAGGCGAAGAAGTCGAAGTCCGGCAGGTCGAGTTCATCCACCAGGTGGGCAATGCGCCCGGAATGCTCATGCCCCCGGTGGAACAGCAGGATGGCCTTGCGCGGCTCGCCGGCGGCAGGGGTTGTGGCCGGCCAGTGGCGATAAAACAGTTCGACGCCATCATGGGTACTGAAGGTCTGGGTTTGCTCGTCGCGCATTGCAATGTCCTTTTGCCGGATCTTGGAGTGGGGAGCTTGAGGCAACTATCTTGGGGGAGCGGTTTGGCGATTCGGGTGTTATTGGGCAGGCGGTTCTGCTGTTGTTGCGGCTTCTTTCAAGCCTTGCCGTACCCGATTGACCAGCGTAACCAGCAGGAGTGCCGCCATCAGCACGAATAACCCATTTATCCATTGGGTATTGAGCAGGCCGAAGGCCACGCCGGTGGCGATCACGCCCAGAACAAATGCGCGATCGCTCTTGCCCATGGGACCGTCGTAGCGCCGTGAGGCACCGACCATCGACCCCAAGACACCGGCGTATTCGCTGAACAGGGCCAGCAGGGTCACCAGCAGCACCGCCAGCAGGCTGACCTCGGGTAACAAGGCAAACGGCAGGATCAGCGCGCTGTCGGCGATTATGTCGCAGAGTTCGTTCAGGTAGGCGCCGAGCTTCGATTGCTGGCCGAACTCCCGGGCGAGCATGCCGTCGATGGCGTTCAGGGCCATGCGCAGGATCATCCAAATGGGGATGATCACGAACACCCAGGCGTGCCCGGCGAAGGTGGCGACTACGGCGCCTACCAGCAGGGAAATTACAGCGGCGCTCAAGGTGACCTGGTTGGCGCTGGTGCCATTGTCGAAGAGGCGTTGGACCACTGGACGCAACAGGTTCTGGAAGCGGGGCTTGAGTTGGTAGATCGAAGGCATGGTGGCGACGGTCCTTGTCCGAAGGCAGTGAGCGGGGCTAGGGGAATCCTGGGAGCAGGAGAGACCGCTTATTGGCAAAACAGGTGGATTATTGCCAGAAATGGCCGGGGCTGACATTAGGTTCCGGATAAAAATGTGTGCAGCCGTGCATATTCAGGAAACAAAGCGGTTTTTATGAAGGGGTGGTTTCCAGGACTGTCAGCCAAGGCCAGCGAGCCTGATAACTTTTCGCCTTCTGCTCGAACAAGTCGGGTTCGGGATGTGCCGGATTGATCCGAAGCAGGCCTTGTTCGATATCGGTCAGGCCGTAGGGTGCATAGACTTCACCCGTGGCAACATCCAGTCCGATGCAAGTGCCGGCAATAAGGTAACGATCAATACCTTCTTTGGCCGACTCCAGCCGAGCATAGGTTCTGCCGAACCGTTGGGCATACCAAAGATGGACGCGCGCCTGGTTCTTGATATCGATGTTGACGCCAAGGTCCTGGAAGAGCTGTTGAGTGGCCTGGATAACCTCGTTTTCGGCTTCCCAGGAGAGGTCATTGTCGAAGTAGAAAACGTCGTAATCCTTGACGCCCCACTCGGCTGGCAGGTCCGAATGCTGATTCCAGACGGCCTGGAACAGACAGCCCGCGGTGAGCATGCATTGACTCAAACCGAGGGATGGCAGGCGTGAGGCGATTTCAGCGTTTACCGAGTTGGCCATGGCCAGGCTGAGCAAACGTTCGGCAGTCAATGTCATCTTCATTCCTTTGGCGTAGATCGAGTCCTGGGCGCCGAGGATAGCTCAAAGGTTATGAAATTTTGTGATGGCCATCGACCTTGTCGATGTGCCGCTGGTGGTTCGCAGCCCTTGTTTACAAGCCGTTTTTGGAAAGGCATGCCTCAAGTGCTTCGGTTATCAGGGAAATCAGAATCGGGCCTGAGCTGGACTGCATGTCTTTCCCGATTGCCGATTGTCGCTCTATCACTTTACCGGCGTATTTTGAGTCTCGACCTTTAGACGCCAGCGACGATAGCTCTTCTGAGGAGAAAGACTTCTCATAGGCGGCGGCAAGGTTCTGGTCCCATTTCGGCTGGTACTGCGGGAGTAGCGCAGTGATTTCGCTCGACACGGCTGTGTCTGCCCCGACAGCCCCCAGCTTCGCAACGAGCGTCCCGTAGGTTTGTGTGTGCTTGGCGGCCGATAGTGCGATGGCGGCGAGATCGTCGCCGGCATGGGATTGGGCAACGAAACTGCGGGCTGATTCATGAGCTGTTTCAGCCGCGGCTGTATTCGATAGCGCGAGGAGCAATGTGAAGGCGAGGGTGATGCCAAAGGGTTTCGTCATTGTCGGGCTCCTGAAGGGTTGCGAATAAGCGCTTCGTCTTTTGGACGCTCTCTACAACCAAGCCATCACACCGCCGTGCCGTGAGCAGGTTCCACGCCGATGCTGGCTGAAACTGTAAGTCTTGTCGCGGCACTTGGCCGTGGCACCCTCGGGAGCTCGGTCTGATTTGGTGTGAGCGGGACTGTGTACGATGTTTCCGTCTTTATTGATATACGAGCCGTGCTCGATCAATTGCGACTCGTCTGGGGTGAAGGCTTGACGATCCGTATCGGACCTGGCGAAAGCGGGTTGGAAAATCAAACAGGCGGCAAGCGCCAGGTAGGCGAGTTTCATGGGCTGACCGATCCTTGGTGTACGGGAGGAGATTCATACGGGTGTGATTACCGTACATTTCTTTCCATTAGGATGGTAGCGATTTGGAATCATTTAGGACGTTTTTTCAGCCCAACGTTGTTGGGCATTTCCTTCTGGGGAGTGTTGCGAGTAATGCTTTTCAGGCCGGTGCCAGGCAGGTAGGTTGTGTATGAGGATGACGGTAAAGGTGGTAGAGGAGTCGTGGATGTGGGCCGTTCAGGACTTTTTTACTTTCGTCCAGCCCAAGAGGCGCCAAACTCTAGTGTCTACTGCATTTCAATTTCGTTGAATTTGAGGGCGAGTGTCTCACCATTTAGATCACGGAACATCAGTTTGATTGCTGGTGTCTTGTTCAATTTATGATTGCTCTTCTGGAAGTTTAGAGTCACGCGTGTAGGCACGTTGCGAACCAGTTGAAACTGCAGCCAGTGTTTTTCTTCAGCTTGGCCCACACGAATCGATTCAAATTTGAGCGGTCCACCGGACTCATCGAATAGCTGAGTTTTCTCGCTGAAGCGAAAACTACGATCCACGCTCAGGTTGGTTAGTTCAAAGGTACAGGTGGGCAGACGACCAATATTTTCGCAATCCACCAGTTCGATACGTACGTTGTCCAGTACTTCCATACGCTTGCCAAGCAAATTTCTCCCTTCGTTTTCGACTATCTTGGATTGTAGTCTAGCGAAGTCGAAAGAGGGCTTAGAATATTCGCTGCCCAAGATAAAAAAGCCGAAAGACAGGACGGCGGCGATGAAAAGCTGTAACGTACCTCTGAATGTTGGTTTGTAATTGCGGATTTGCCAGCCGATGGATATGGCTATAAAGAATAGAAAAGCACTGGCCAGCAATACTATGTTTCTCCAGCTAATGAAGCTGAAGCCTAGTACGCTTGGGTCTGGCACGAGATAGGTGATCAGTGCCCACATCATAGGAATCAGCACGACGACGAGGCTGGTGATGCAGCGTGCGATTGTTGAGGTGGATGCTGGTGGGTCTTGAAGGGGCGCCAATGGTACTAACTCCTTGTCCCGTACTTAGATCATTCGTCCTTGAAGGCGTGACTATATCTAGCACTGCAATACTGGATTTTGGTGGTGGCTGTACGCAGGTTGACAGACCGGACACAGAATACCCGGTGCATCCGAAAATGCCCTGCGCGCAGCCGCCATGACATGCAGCGACCAGAGTCGGCATTTACATTGCACTGACGCTATAGCCGCTCGTGGGATTGGTCTGTCAATCTAAAGACTAGCGGTACGCAGACTAACTTGTTGATTCTGGTAAGCGCAACGAGCTGAGATCTTTTGGGAAGAATCCTTCAAGTGAAAGGGAGCTTTCATCGGCGTGTCTCTGGCAAGTTCATTCACTCAAGTTTTCAGAATGAGCGTGGCAGAAAAAATGGTCAATTTCCCAGAGACCAACAGAAACACTTAAGCGCTCGCGAAAGTTCTTCCCGTGTCTATGATTTCAATCACATCGCAGACCTGCCACCTCGGCTGACGTCGAGCTCCGTGGCAAAGGTCAGTCAGTGTCCTGGCGGTACTTTTCACACACACGTTGACAAACAAAGGTTGCACTCTACCATTGCGCAGCCTATAAATATTATAGGTTCGTATGAGCGATAATCTACCGTTGTGGTCACCGAGAGAGCTCGAAAGTCTTGTTCACAGGCTTGCGCAGGACTCTTACCGCGTCATCCTGACTCATCATTTCCTGCAGCGGCTGAAGGAGCGCGGGGGCACGATGGTGGAGGCGCTGAGGTGCTTGCAACGTGGGGTCATCATTAAAGGCCCCACGTACAGTGCTGAACACAAAAGCTTCGAATTCAAGATGTGCGAGCTGCCTCCGCGAGACATCGTGTGTGTGGTCGCAGCGGTGAAGCCGGTTCTTGATCCCGGCGAGGTCATCGCCGTCACCGTATGGGAGGTGAGTGATGTTTGAATACACAGGCAGCGGCCTGGAAGGTATCTATCTGAAAAACGGCTACACGATTGTCGAGTCGTCCTATGGCCAAGGTGTGAAAATCGAGGATGTCGAAGGCCTGCATCGTGCAATTGCACTTGATATCCTTCGGCAGAAAAAGCCCATGACAGGACATCAGTTTCGATTTCTCAGGAAGGAGCAGGATCTGGTCCAGGAGGAAGCCGCGGCGCTTTTTCGTGTCGACGTGCAGACCATCGCCAATTGGGAGAAAAAAGGCAGCGACCCCGTGCCAGGCGCTTCCGATATCGCGATGCGCGCATGGTTTTCGGCATACATACACGTCAATTACGGTCCGGTGAGGGTCGAGCCCGGCACCCCCGCCGATGAGGGGGCCACTTTCCAGCATTGTCAGGATAAGTGGGTTGAGGCTCATGCGGCCTGATCAGCCGGACTCCTGAGCCTGTCGAAGCTCGTCGATCACCCCCATGAACGCCTCGACCAGCAGGCTGCGTCCTTGCGCGCGAGTGAGTACCAGCAGAGGCGCACAGGCGTCGGGATCGGTCAGGGGCCGATAGGTCACGCCTTTTTTTGCCAGGGTCCGGGTGCAGTGAGGCACCAGTGCAACGCCCTGGCCGGCAGCCACGAGGGCGATGATCGAGGTGATCTGCCGTCCGGCCGGCCCGGGCTGCAAGGGCAGGCCATGGCGTTGGTAGAGGTGCTCGATAATCGTGTTGAGCCCCGAGCCGTAATCGGTCGGATAGCGTATCAACGGGCGTGCACTGAGTTGCGCCAGGGTCACCTGGGATTGATCGGCCAGCGGGTCGTCACTGGAGAGGGCGGCCACCAGTTGCTCCTCGCCCAGGGACAGTGACTGGACCTCGGTTTGCCCGTCGGACGGTGGCAGACGGCTCATGCCGATATCGATGCGCCCGTCGACGATCTGCGCCACCAGGGCACCTGAAGCGCTTTCCACCAATGTCAGTTGAACCTCTGGAAAACGCTGGGCGAAGGCCCGAATGGCCTGGCTGAAAATATCCGACAGGGCAATCGAGCTGGCATAACCCAGGACAAGCTGACCGGCAGTGCCAGCCGCCAATTTGTCGGCGATGACTTTGGCCAGGTCGACTTGCTCCAGCACGGAGCGGGCGTAAGGCAGGAAGGCGCGGCCTTGAAGCGTGAGCGATACGCTGCGGCTGGTGCGGTCGAAAAGGCGAAACCCCAGTTCGACTTCCAGGGCCGAAATCTGCCGGGTCAGGGGCGGTTGGGCAAGGTGCAGGCGCAGTGCTGCACGGCCGAAATGCAGTTCCTCGGCAACGGTCAAGAAGTAACGCAACCTGCGTAGATCGAGCATCCTGGTCCTTGGGTATTGATCGGTTCGAATTTGGTATTGGTCTTTGCCAGTCTGCGTATTCTATAAAGTCTTTTCGTCATAAAACGAGAGGCTCTGTGAGTCAACACGATGACTGATCTGAAAAGCCCACTGACATTGAGCGAATCGCCACCCGTCGAGACCTCTTTACGTCGTCGGTCCCTGCTGGCGGCCTGTAGCGCCCATGCCGTGCATGACGGCCTGACCGATGTGATCTATGTGTTGCTGCCAATCTGGCAGGCACAATTCGGCATGAGCTACGCGCAGGTGGGGCTGCTGCGCGGAGCCTATTCCGGAATGATGGCCGGTTTCCAGCTGTTGGCGAGCCGGGCCGCCAGGCGCTGGGGGCGGGGGCGTTTGCTGGTGGGCGGCACGGTATTGGCCGGTCTGGCTTACCTGCTTGTCGGTCAGGCCGGCGGGTTGACGGTGCTGCTGTTGGCGCTGCTGCTGGGTGGGTTGGGCGCCAGCACCCAGCACCCGCTGGCGTCCTCGCTGATCACCGATACCCATGAGGCGGGTGGCGGGGTCAAGGAGGCGCTGTCGCAATACAATTTTTCCGGCGATATCGGCAAGACGTTGCTCCCGGGACTGGTAGGCCTGTTGTTGACGGTCGTCAGTTGGCGCGCCAGTGTCACGCTGATGGGCGTACTTGGCCTGGCTGCCGCCGCGCTGCTGTGGTGGCTGGTTCCGACACAGGCGGCAACGTCGCCCGGGCCTCGGAAAGCCTCCGTGACACCGACAGGGAAAGGCTCCGCCAACGGGCTGCGTGCGCTGCTGCTGACGGGCACGCTGGACAGCGCGGTGCGCATGGGCTTTCTCACCTTCCTGCCTTTCCTGTTGAGCCGCAAGGGCGCCGGTACGGCGGGTATCGGCCTGGCGTTGATGCTGTTGTTCGTGGGCGGCGCGTTCGGCAAGTTGTTCTGCGGTTACCTGGGCGCGCGTATCGGCATGATGAAGACCGTGTGGCTGACGGAGTCCGCTACTTCGGTATTGATCGTGCTGGCTGTATATCTGCCGTTGTCCGGCATGATGGTGATGCTGCCGTTGCTGGGGCTGGTTCTGAACGGGACATCGTCGGTGCTCTATGGTGTAGTGCCGGAGTTGTCGGAAGCGGGCAAGCGCGAGCAGGCATTTGCGCTGTTCTATACCGGAACCATCGGCGGTGGGGCGCTGGCGCCGGTGTTGTTCGGGGGACTGGGTGACCTGACCGGAATCCCGATCGCGGTGATGGCCCTGGCGGCGATGGTGCTGCTGACGCTGCCATTGTCCTGGTGTGTACAGAGAGCGCTGGACCGCTGAAACCACGGTATTCCCGCAGGGAATGCGCGCATGAAAATCATGCATTTCATTTATGACGGCCAATCCCGTAGCGTGTCCTCTCCCACCTATGGATATGGAGATGTGTCGTGCGTGATCCCCGCCTGCAACTGTACGTCGATGCTCAATTCACCAGCCCTTATGCCATGTCGGATTTCGTCGTGCTGCGGGAAAAGGGCATCGACTTCGAACTGATCCCCCTGGACCTCGACACCCTGGAAAACCAGGCTGAAGGCTACGCCAGCCTGTCGCTGACCCAGCGGGTGCCGACCCTGGTGCATGGCGACTTTGCCTTGTCCGAGTCGTCGGCGATTGCCGAGTATCTGGAAGAGACATTCCCGCAGGTGCCGGTTTATCTGCAGGACCGTCAACAGCGCGCGCAGGCCCGGCAGGTCCAGGCCTGGCTGCGCAGTGACCTGATACCGATCCGGCAGGAGCGCTCCACCGTGGTGGTGTTTTATGGCATCAAGTCGGGGCCCTTGTCGCCAGCGGCCGAGGCGGCGACGCGCAAGCTGTTCGCGGCCGCCCGGGCACTGCTGGCGGATGGCCGTGAGCACCTGTTCGGTCAATGGTCGATAGCCGATACCGACCTGGCGCTGATGCTCAACCGGCTGGTCCTCAACGGTGACGACGTGCCACCTGTCCTGGTGGAATATGCGCAACGCCAATGGCAGCGGCCTGCCGTGCAGGAGTGGGTCGGGTTCCAGCGTCCTGCGTTGTAGCTGGCAGTATTGCGCAGCGTTATCTTTTCTTGACGACCAGCGCCACGGCCAGGGCGACGACAACCAGTGCCAGTGCCGTGGCAAAGGTCGTCCGCATGCCGCTGGCGACGGCTTCGGGGGACGCGCTGGTGATGTCGGCTGCCTTTGAAGCGAACACAAACACCGCACCCAACGCTGATGCTCCAGTGATCAGCCCGAGATTGCGTGACAGATTGAGCAGGCCGGAAACGACGCCCCGTTGCTGCGTGCCGACCTCGCCCATGACGGCGCTGTTGTTGGACGCCTGGAACAGGGCATAGCCGATAGTGACAACGACCAGCGGGCTGATGTAGCCGCCCAGCCCGAGGGTCTGCGGCACTAGCGACAGCGCAAGGCAGCCGACGGTCATGGCCATCAGACCGACAACCGTTATGCGCTGTGCGCCAAAGCGGTCTGCCAGTCGGCCCGCCGGCACCCCGGTCAGCGCCGAGACACAAGGCCCGGCTGAGAGCGCCAACCCGACCCCAGCCGCGTCCAATCCCAGCCCTCGCGCCAGATAGAACGGACCGACCACCAGCGTCGCCATCATCACCGCCGAGACGAGCCCGCTCATCAGCAGGCTCCCGCTCAGCCTGAGGTCACGGAACATCACCAGGCGAATCAGCGGCGAAGCGACCTTGGCCTCGGTCAACACGAACAGGCCAAGGCCGAGGGCTGCCATCGCTAGCAGGCTGATATTGAGCAGGCCGAAGTGGCCGCGTCCCAGGGTCATGGCCAGCGCATAGGCCGCCAGTGTCAGCGCCAGTAGCAGTGTACCCAGTGGGTCGAAACCGCTTCGCTCGTGCTGAGTCCTTTGACGATCTGCGGGCAGGTGGCGGTGGCTGAGGATAAACGCCAGCACACCCAGCGGCACACTGATGAGGAAGAGCGCGCGCCAGCCCGGCCCGGCGATCAGGAACCCGCCCAGTGAGGGGCCCAGAGCCGTGCCGATGGCTGACATGGTGCCCAGCAAGCCCATGGCACTGCCGGTGCGGGCCTTGGTCACCGTTTCGCCGACAAACGCCAGGGTCAGGGCCATCATGATCGCCGCGCCGACGCCTTGTAGCGCCCGCGCGCCGATCAGCAGACCCAGCGTGGGGGCGAAACCACAGAGCGTCGAGGCCAGGGTGAACAGGACGATGCCGGTCAGGAGCAGGCGCCGCCGACCGGTGAGGTCACCCAGCCGGCCTACGCTGACGATCAGGGTGGTGATCGTCAGCAGGTAGGCGAGGACGATCCATTGCACGTTCTGGAAGGACGCGTTGAACGCCTGGGCCAAGGTGGGCAGGCCGACGTTGGCGATGCTGGTGCCAAGGGATGACAGCAGCATCGACAGCGACAAGCCGGCCAGTGCCCAGCGTGCCGACGGTGTGTGTGGCTCGGTGTTCGTCGCGAGCTTTTCGGGTCCTGCAGTGATCGGTTTCATCCGGCTTCTCTTTTCGGCCGCTCCCAACGCAGAGCTGTCAGAAATCTACGCCGGCGTCTAACATGGCGGAAGGTGCACCGTTTGCACTGTACTCGTGCGTTTGACGCGCTATCCGATCAGGCCATGCCAAGGGGCGGTCCATGTCCACACCCGATCTCAATCTACTGGTCACCCTGGATGTGCTGCTGGCCGAAGGCAGCGTGGCGCGCGCTGCCCGGCGCCTGCATCTCAGCCCCTCGGCAATGAGCCGGGCACTGGCGCGTTTGCGGGAAACCACCGGTGATCCGTTGTTGGTCAGGGCAGGGCGTGGCCTGGTGCCCACGCCCCGGGCACTGGAGTTGCGCGAGCGGGTCGCGCAGTTGGTGCAGGACGCAGAAGCCGTGCTGCGACCTGTCGGGCAGTTGGACCTCAAGCAACTGGTCCGCACCTTCACACTGCGCACCCGTGACGGTTTTGTGGAGAGTTTCGGTCCTGCGCTGCTGGCCCGGATCGCTGAAGAGGCGCCCGGGGTGCGCCTACGCTTCCTGCAGAAACCGGACAAGGACAGCGCGCCACTGCGCGATGGCAGTGTCGATCTGGAAACCGGTGTGGTGGGTAGCAGCCAAGGTCCGGAGTTGCTGACCCAGGCGCTGTTTCGCGATCGCTTTATTGGCGTGGTGCGCCGGGAGCATCCGCTGGGTCAGGGTGAAATGACTCCTGCACGGTATGCGGCCGGCCAGCATATCGGTGTTGCGCGGCGAGTGCTCGACAAGGGCGCTGTCGATGAGGCGCTGGAGCGGCTTGGGTTTTCACGGGAGGTGGCTACGTTTGTTGCCGGATTTTCGACTGCGCTGTCGCTGGCCCGATCCACCGATTTGATCGCCACCGTGCCCGAGCGCCACACCGGCAACCTGCGTACCCGTATGCACAGCTTTGAACTTCCGTTCTCGCTGCCGACGTTCACGGTTGCCATGCTCTGGCATCCGCGGCTGGATGCCGATCCCGCGCACCGCTGGCTGCGCGGGTGCCTTCGGCAAGTCTGCGCGCAGCTGAAGTGACTCAGTTCAAGGTCAACTTGATCAGCATATCGTAAGCCAGCTTGAGCAGGGGAATGGTGATGCAGACGAGCAGGATGCTGAGCTGCCAGCGCAGGATCTTGTTCTGTGAGTCCATTTCAGCAACGGATACCTGGAATTTTGCACCTTGTTCTGTAATGGCCTCTCGCAGTTCTGCGCCTTGCTTCGTCATGGCCTCTCGCAGCTCCGCGCCCTGCTTCGTCATGGCTTCTCGCAGTTCTGTGCCTTGCTTCGTCATGGACTCTCGCAGTTCCGCGCCTTGCTCCTTGATGGAGGCTCGCAGTTCTGCACCCTGTTCATTGATCAGTGCGCGCAGTTCGGTGCCCAGTGAGCGAACTTCTGAGCCCAATTCCGTAATCGACGTTTGCAACTGGGTCTCGGTGCGGAGCAGATCAGACTTTGTCGCGAATTTTTCCATATCCGACTCCCAGGCATTTACAACCGCCTTGGCCTTGTTCGGAGGGACGCTGATGCTCGTCAGTGCGTCGTATAAGTTCATCGATAGCTTCATCGTATCTCCTGCAAGGGACAAGTGACCAGAAGGCACCGCCTGACGGCAGGCTCCCGTCAAAAGCGAGGGCTGGGCAGGCGCTGTCGGGGGCAGCGGTCCAGATTCAGATAATCGACGTAAAGCTAGGGAGTGGAAAGTCGGACATTTCCTATGAGATAGCAGGACCAGGCCTGGCTTTTTGCGTGCAAATCAACGTGGCTGCCGGGGGATGCAGCCAGCCGTTGATCAGCGATTGAACTTAGTCGCGCAGCATGCTGGTGCCGTACTCACGGAAGCTGCTGCCCAGGTTCGAGGCGCCAAAACTCTGGGTGACCGGTTTGCTGTCGTAGTGCTGGTTACAGCTTTCGGTATAGCAGGCACTGTTGCTGGTCATCGTGCTCGTGCCGGAGCAGGCGCTCAACAGCAGGGCGCTCATTACCAGCGCGACTTTGACGAGGTTCGGCTTCATGGTTCGGTTTCCCCTGGCTGGATATGATGCACGATTAACACCTTGTTCATCTTACGCCGCTTGAACGCTTTGCTGGATGAAACATTTCGTCTGTGGGGCAAAAGGCTGTACAGGGGAGTTTTCTTCAATACCGCCGCCCGTGCGCATGGGTACCTTCAGCCCCGACATCCACTTATGCAGAAGGTAGACGATGAGCATTCTTGTTTCCATGGCGGCCTTTGCGCTGGCCTCTTCCATCACCCCCGGCCCGGTCAATATCGTGGCCCTGAGCGCCGGTGCACAGTTCGGCTGGCGTGCCAGCTTGCGGCACGTGACGGGCGCGACCCTGGGCTTCACCCTGTTGCTGGTCCTGATCGGCCTCGGGTTGAATGAGCTGCTGTTGTTCGTGCCGAGTTTGACCCGGGTGATCCAGCTGGCCGGTGTGGCGTTCCTGTTGTACATGGCCTTGAAGCTGGCGCTCGACGATGGCGGTCTCAATACCAGCCAGTCCGGCAAACAGCCGACGATGACGGTCGGCGCGGTGATGCAGTGGCTCAATCCCAAGGCCTGGCTGGCCTGCGTGGCGGGGATGGGGGCGTTTGCGGCCAATGGCGAAGCGCGGTTGGTATGGCAATTCGCGGCGGTGTACTTCGTGATCTGCTACGGCTCGATTGCCTGTTGGGGATTTGCCGGAACCTTTCTGCGGCACTATCTGGACAATCCCAAGGGCATGCGCCTGTTCAATCGGCTGATGGCCTTGTTGCTGGCCCTCAGCGCGATCTACCTGTTGCTGCCTTGAGGCGAATCAACCGCGATACTGCCCCGGTGTAGCGGCCAGGTGTTGTTTGAATGCCCGTTGGAAGTGCGCCTGGTCGGCGAAGCCGGCCTCCAGCGCGACGTCGGCGATCAGGCCGCCACGGCGCAGCCGATTGCGTGCGTACTGGATGCGCCGGTTGACCAGGAAGGCGTGGGGCGTCATGCCGTAATGCTGTTTGAAGGCGCGGGTCAGGTACGACGCCGACAACTGCGCGGCCTGGCAGATGTCTTCCAGCTTCAGGGCTTCGGTGCAGTGTTTGTGAATGTAGGCCGCAGCCCGTTCCAGTTTCTGGTTGATCTCCCGAGCCGGCCGTGGCGCCGGGTTCAAACGGTGCTGCAGCAGGGTGAAGAACTCGACCAGGGCGCACTGTTTTTCCAGGAGCGCGAGCTCGTCGTCCACCAGGGTTTCGTACAGGCTGTTCAAGCCTTCATAGAGTGCCGGATCGCGGGTATGGGGCGTGGAAAATGCCCGGAAGTCCAGATCCGGGCTGAACCCCAGTTCATGTTGCAGTGATGTCAGCCAGGCTATTTCGACATAGAACATGCGATAGGCCCAGGGCTGGTCTTCGATGGGGTTGCAGGCATGCACCTCACCCGGATTCATCAGCACCACGGTGCCGGCCGCGACCCGCCATTGGCTATGCTCGTTGATGTAGGTGCTCTGGCCGTGGGTGATCGCACCGATCGAGAAGTGTTCGTGGGAATGCCGGGAATAGCAGACCTTGCGGCCGTCCTGGATCGAGCGGGCCTCAATGAAGGGCAGGCGTTCGTCCCGCCAGAAGTAGGGTGCCTTGTCATCAGGGACGGTTGAGGACGATTTACTCATGAGCGGGTCCGGTGCGAGATGATTCGGGGCGGCGACTGGTCTGTAGCGTAGCCTGTTCCTGCAGAAGTCGAAGCGGTTCCGGTCTTTCCAGGGTTTGCCAAGCCTGGGCATGAGCCGCCTCGGCGGCTGTCAGCCAGAGGCCTGCTTGCAGTTGCAAGGGTTCGCACGGCCACTCCAGTATCTCTTTCAAGGTGATCTTCACACGAGTGCCCGGGTCGGAGCCATCCCGCTGATCCCAGTCCGCTTCGAACTGGCGCAAGTGCAGGGCGTCGGCAGCAAAGTCGATGAGCTGTGGTCGGTTGCCCAGCCAGCCGGGTGCGGTGCGCAAGGTGTGTGCCTCGACATCCAGCAGCAGGAGTTTCCAGGCGCTGCGATTGTAGCTGTCAGCGAAGTCGCGATGGTCGAGATAGAGTCGGGTCAGCGCAAGGTAGCGTCCCTTCGGCGACCACGCCATGGAGGGCGCCAGGTCCGACAGGGCACAGCCGGAAGCGGTCAGCAGGTGTCCGCCCAGGCGAGCAATATGCCCGCGCCCCAGATCGTCGCCGTATTCGGTACTGGTGCCGAACAGCCAGGCGGCGTCCAGGCCGGTCGGGGAGGGTTGGATAAACTCGCCTTCGGCGCTGGCGATCTGTGGCTGCTTGACCCAACGCCAGGCGGGCAAATCTTGCAGGTTGTCGCCACTCAATTGCAGTCTGCACAGCTCGTAGTAGAGGCGCGAGTCTTCGCGGTATCGGCAGAACTCGGCGGCTTGGGAGGCATCAGGGACGGCCTCGGTAAAACGTTGCAGCGGCGTACTGGCGACGTCCCGCGGCAGGCGCCCGACAATCACTGCGACGCTCAGCGTCGCCGCCTTGAAATCCACCAGCCCGGCGACCCGCATCGGTGGACTCTCGATCAGCCGATGTTGCCGGGGATCGGCCACCATCACGCGGTCGGGCACCGCCGGATGCAGGGCAAACGGCACCAGCGCCAGATAATGGGAGCAGTCGCTCACTCGATGATCCAGGCGCCAAAGGCCGGGCAGGGTCCAGTCGCCGATCCGGCACTGGTAGCCGGCTGAGTCGTCCTGATCGTCCTGGAGCCAGGTGAAGTGGGCGTGGGTGCCATTCGCCAGCGGCTCTGACTCGATGGTTACGCTGGCCGTGCTCCCGTCACTGTCCAGTGGCAGGACCAGGCGGATACGGGGCCTGTTCCATTCGGTAGTCTGCTCGCGGCCCAGAGGGTCGTGGCCGACCAGAATCTGCGAGTCACTGTGGATACTGTGCAACTGGTAGCCGTAATGTCCGTTGTCGGGTTGCGACAGCGGCAGCTCGCTCTCCAGCCAGACCTGCTGCTCGTCCAGCGCCACCGGTTGGCTCCAGTATCCGCTGGGGCTGCGGTTGTCGCGGCTCCAGGGGCTGCGCAGGGGGCGCCAGCCCCGATCCTGCTGCCAGAGCCATAGCGCTTGGTGCGGCTCTGACGAGTCCAGTGTGCGGGCACGGCAGACCAGGCTGCGGCTGTCGGCGCTCCAGACAATCGGCGTCTGGGCCGAGATCAACAAGGAGGAAGGGGCGTTATCGACGCTGAGCCGGTAATCGAGATGGTTGATCGGGCGGGTCGGTTGGTCCAGTTCCCTCAGGCTATCGGGCAGGGTCAGTTGGCCATTTAGCCGATGCCGACCATCGGGGGAGCGATATTCGATCTGTTGCCGGGCCAGGGCTTGTTGCCAGTTGCCCGGTTCCAGCCAGAGATCGCTGACTGGGAGCAGGTCGATGGCTTGGGCGTCTTGCAATAACTCTTCAAGGGCGTGCTGGTGGGAACCGTTGTCCACCAACGGACTGTAACGCCCACCGAGGCCTTGCTCATTGAAAGTGTCCAGTTCCCAGAACTGATCCGCCTGGCAGCGATAGAGGCGGCGCAAGGAGCGGTCGAGGATCACCAGGCCCCAGTTGCCGCGTGACGGAATGGGGGCGGCGAAGTAGCGGGCGTCACTGGAAAAGCGCGCCGAGGCACCCAGTCCTTCGAGCAGGGTGCCGTCGGGAAACAGGTAGTCGCACATCACCGGGCCGCCCATGGCGATTTCGCCGTGGTTGAACACCCGGATCGGCTCGCCTTCGGGCGTCAGTGTTGGCTCCTGGCCACCCCAGGCACTGGCACCGCTGCCAGCGGGTGGAGTCTGCGTGGCGGGCTTTACCAGGCCCAGGTGCTTCTCCCAAATGCTCACGCAAGCCAGCCCGGGGAAAATCGCCAGGCAGGCGGCCGCGATGTCCCAGTAATCGGGCAGTGCCCGGCCGAGGCTGAAGCCCAGGCCAAAGACCGCCGAGATCATCAGCCGGGCAAAGGCTCGTCCGCCTTTGGGCCAACCGACTTTCACACAGACCCACATCGCCCCGGCGCAGACGATGACCACGGCCAGGGCGAGCAAGGGCGGGAGGATCGTGACGAAGAACATCGGCACCAGCAGTACCAGGAGCAACCACAGCAGTTCGAGCAACAGGCGGCCGATGTTTTTGTTCTCGCGGGTTGGGGTGCGTGCGGCGCTCACGGGTGACGTCCTGTTCGACGGAGGCGGAGCGCGATTATGCCGGTTTGGGTGCGCGGCGGCACCTTTGGGCTTATGGCGACGGATTGGACTCCGCTTGTGGCTGATCGAGCAGGGCCGTCGAAGTCACATCACTGCCGGCGAGGCAGACTGACGGGCCCAGTTCAGCCAGGTGATAGGCGCGCAGGAACAGGCACCCGAGCACGACAGCACGTGGCCCGAAGAATCGGGCCACGGTATCAGGACTCACTTTGACGCTTGGTCGCGGCTCTTGAGGTTCTTCTCGGACTTGTAGCGCAGGGCCACATCCGGTACGCCACCGCTCTTGCCGGTTTCGATCCAGTTGCGGATCCGGCTGGCATCGGCGAAATGGGTGTACTTGCCGAACGCATCGAGAATCACCAACGCCACCGGGCGACCGCCCATGTTGGTGACCAGTACCAGGCAGTGACCGGCCTGGTTGGTGAAGCCGGTCTTGGTGATCTTGATGTCCCAGTTATCTTTATTGACCAGATGGTCGGTGTTGTGAAAGCCCAGGGTGTAGTTGGGCTTGCGGAACGCCACGGTCTTTTCCTTGGTGGTGCTCAGTTCGCTCAACATCGGATAGTGACGTGCGGCCATCAGCAACTTGCTGAGGTCGCGGGCGGTGGAGACGTTATGGACCGACAGGCCAGTGGGTTCCACATAGTGGGTATTGATCATGCCCAGGGACCGGGCCTTGGCATTCATCGCCGCGATAAAGGCCGCGTAGCCGCCCGGGTAGTGGTGGGCGAGACTGGCCGCCGCACGGTTTTCCGAAGACATCAGGGCGATCAGCATCATTTCCTTGCGCGGCAGCTCGCTGTTGAGCTTGACCCGGGAGAACACGCCTTTCATTTCCGGGGTATCGGCGATGTTCACCGAGATGTACTGGTCCATCGGCAGCTTGGCGTCCAGCACCACCATGGCGGTCATCAGCTTGGTCACCGAGGCGATCGGCACGATCACGTCCGGGTTGCTGGAGTACAGGGTCTTGTTGGTTTGCAGATCGACGACCAGGGCGCTGCCGGAAGCGACTTGCAGATGATGGGTATCACGGGGGGCGGAGACGGTCTCGCGGGCTTCTACGTTAGGGGTGATGGCGGCGCCTGCCAGGACAAAAACCAGGCCGAAGATGGAATGACGAATGTTCACGCGGATGGACTCGCAAAAAATAATGGGTAAACCGTAGGTAACGGGTCGTTCTCAAAAAAACGTTACATTTTATGAATATAGTTCAGAAAGTTGCCACACCTCTGTAGATATTGGGCTTAACTGACACAAAATTTACTCTTGTACCAATGTTGTACCCATTCTCTCTTCGAGCTTCCTGATCTCGGTCCAATCCGTGGTGAGCTAAGCCAGCATGCATGGGTCGGCAGGAGGACCTGAACGCTGTGTCCTAACTGGCCGGCGATGAAGGCTGGATGCATGCTGGCCATAAGACACATAGTAGCGTACGTATGGCGGCAGTTGTATGGATTGCGCCCTCTTATTTTCAGGCTTTTCGGTGCCTTTTCGAACGGGCTGGTCGGGGTGGTGACGCGCTGAGTTTCCTGCCGGTTGGAACACGAATGGAAACGACTTGCGGACGCGTCGGCGGTCGTTGTCGCGCTTCTTTGCTATGTTTGCCAGGACGCCGGATAAGTGATGGCTATTTAATTGTGTACCCAGCCTGATACGTGGTGGTACGGGCCTCGCGGACCGATTAGCATCGGCGCTTGCGACGTAATCGACGCGATCCAATGACTCAGGAGTCCGGCAATGCCGAAGGGTTTGATCAGCAGGGATTACCTGCCCATGGTGGTCTGGGCAGGGATGGTGGCAGTTCTGTTGCTGGGCTTTGCTTTCTTTCCGAAATCGGCGGATTGGTATGGCTGGATCCAGGCCGTGGGCCTGGTGGTCGGCCTGATGGTGGCTATCAGTGTGCCCGCAATCCAGCGCAAGCAGGAATTCCAGGAGCAGCGCAAACAACGCCGTGAGCGCGATGTCGGGTATGCGCGGCGGCTGCACTACTTTGGCATTGAGCTGCTGGATCTGCTGGGTCGTATCAGCGCCAATCTGGCGCACTTGCGGGCCACGGACCGGCATCGTTGCCAGCGCACCCTCGATGATTTCCTGCACCGCCTGTTCGAGTCCCACAAGCATGATCTGAACGACGACCGGATTGTCATCAGCCATGAACTGCGCCAGGTGACCCAGGCGCTGATCGATGAGTTGGAAAGTGGTCGCAGCGACCGTGTGGTGATGATCGAACTGGAGAAGCGCCTGCAGAAGCTCATCCATCGTTCCCAGGTCAATGCCGCCTTGGCCGAGCGCGGCTGATCAGTACACGCCCATAAAAAAGCCCGCAACGAATGCGGGCAAAGGGGTGTGCGGAGCAACGCACGTTTTCGGGAATCTTGGGCTGGTCAGGCGTTCAATGCCGAGAGGTTCATACTTTGCGACGAAGTCTTGGCGGCCATCAAAGAAGTGAAAGGTCCACTGATCGGTACACCGTCTCGAACCAGGTACCAGCAGGCGAGCAGACCCAGCTCTCTGAGCGAGGCGGGAACGGCACTGCCGATCACGGACATGATTTGTATCTTGGCCATGAAGACCTCCATCAATCTATGGAGCTACCTTAAGGCCCGGCCCGATCGGAGGAAAATCATCGCGCTCGATAGTGGACATCGACGAGATCGACAGGCGGCAATAGACTGCGTCAGTCGACGACCTGGTCGAGCATCTTCAGCACTTCCTGCTCATTCAGCAGCCCTTTGCGGACCAGATTCTCGGCCAGCAAGGAGAGGAATTTGGCCGTGCGGTGGCCTTCGAGCTGCTTGAGCTCGGTGAGGGCGCTGTAGACCTTGCTGGATGTGCAGAGGCCAGCGGTACGATGTGGGTTCTGCGTAGGCATGGTTCGTCCTTGTTCTTATCATTCAGCCTGATCTTGCTGATCGGGCATGGCATAAATATGACAGTCGTATTAAGGCCCGTCCTGGGCGACGACAGGTCATATCATGCCTTTTATTGCCGCTGGGCGGTTGTCTTGCCTGCGACCTTTGCTGGCGCAATTCAGACATCGACGCTTGGATATCGCAAAAAAAAGCCCCGCTCTTGCGAGCAGGGCCTGGATGTTCTGCCTGTCGATTACCAGCGTGGGCCACCGCCGTAGTAATGCGGATGACCGTAGTACACCGGACGGCCATAGTAGCCACCCTGGACGTAGACCGGGGCCGGCTGGACATAGACCGGTTGTTGGACATAGACCGGAGGCGGCTGCTGTACATAGACCGGGGCCGGTTGCACATACACGGGCTGCTGAACATAAGCCGGGCGGCTCTCTGACATCACCGAACCGACGATGGCTCCGCCGATCACGCCACCCAACAAGGCAGGGCCGACCCAGTTGCCACCATGGGCAGAGGCCTGGCCTGCGACAGCGAGTGCACCAACGAGCAAGGCTATCTTGGGGATTGTACGAATCATGATTATTCCTCGGGTTCCAACCCCAGCGCTTGTTGTCTGCAATAGACTCAAGGACTGTCGTGGGGATACTTCTATGACAACGACTTTCTGAAAAAATGCACAGCCGTTGAGTAAATTTTGTGTAAGGTTCTTGGCGCGGCTTCTTTGACAGCTATCCGAGGCCAGGTGCCAGAGCCTTCAACTGGTCGCTATGATCGACGAAAGCTGGGTAAATGCCTATCCCATTTATCCGAAAACACCCCTTCAGGAGATGAAACATGCAGATGAACCCCAACAAAGACACCCAGTTGTGCATGTCGTTGTCGGGGCGCCCCGGGAATTTCGGTTTGCGTTTCCACAATCATCTTTATGAGCAACTAGACCTGAACTTTTACTACAAGGCGTTCAGCAGCCAGGACCTGACCGGCGCGGTCGGTGGGATTCGGGCCCTGGGTATTCGGGGCTGTGGGGTGTCGATGCCGTTCAAGGAGGCGTGCATCGCCTTGGTGGATGAACTGGACGCGTCCGCCGCGGCGATTCAGTCCATCAATACCATCGTCAACACTGCTGGCCATCTGAAGGCCTATAACACCGATTACATCGCCATTGCGCAGTTGCTTGAGACCCATGCGGTGCCCAAGGACATCAGCTTCGCGCTACGCGGCAGCGGCGGCATGGCCAAGGCCGTGGCGTCGGCCTTGCGGGATGGCGGTTACCGTAATGGCGTAATTATGGCCCGCAATGAAGCAGCGGGCAGGGCGCTGGCGCAGAGTTGCGGTTATGAATGGCAGGCGGAGTTGGGGGCGTTACGCCCGCAGATGTTGGTCAATGTCACGCCGATTGGCATGAGCGGCGGCCCGGAAGCGGATCAGCTGGCCTTCGAGGCCGCGGCGGTGGAGGCGGCCGACACGCTGTTCGATGTGGTCGCGGTGCCCTCGGAAACCCCGTTGATTCTACGCGGCAGGGCCCTGGGCAAGCGGGTGATCACCGGGCTTGAAGTGATTGCCATCCAGGCGCTGGAACAGTTCGTGCTGTACACCGGTGTGCGGCCCAGCGAAGAGCAGTTCCAGAAGGCGGTGGCCTTTGCGCGCAGTTGAATGAAGCGTCTGGCGGTGGTTATTCCAATCGCGCCAGACGTTCTTCAAGCGCCGCGATCCGGGCCTCCAGCTCTTCGATACGCTCCACGGACACCGCGCCGGCCGCACTGCGCTCGGGTCCTTGCTGGCGGGCCGCGAGGATGGCTTCGATATCCGCCGGGCCGCCCAGGGCGTGGGTGTAGCGGTCTTCCCGCTGCCCGGCCTGTTTTGGAATCAGCAGGGCCAGGCCACGGGCAATCAGGCGCTCCAATTGATGCACGACCTGCTCGCTGTCTTCGAAATCATGCATCCGGCCGCTGCGGGTCAGGAGTTCGTTGACCGTCTGCGGGCCACGCAGAAACAGCAGGCCGATCAACACCACCTGGGCCGGCACCAGTTCCAGCGCCTTTTCGACCCGATGCTCCCAGCGGTCGGCACGGCTGCCCATCACCAGGCGCGTAAAGCCACGGCCTTCAAGGGCGCGCAGGCTCTGGCCGACCTGGCCCTGGTTGAGGTTTGTCACCGGTTCGCGGCTGGTTTTCTGGTTGCAGGCCAGCACCAGGGCATTGAGGGTCAGGGGGTAGGTTTCCGGGCTGGTGGCCTGTTTTTCAATCAAGGAGCCCAGGATGCGAATTTCCGTGCTGTTCAATTGTGGCTGGTCGACGGAAGTCTCTTGCTCGCTGCCCATAGTGCTTTTCCCTGTGCGTTGAAAGGTCGTAAGCGTAGGGCCTTCAGCCGTAAAAAGACAAGCCGCTATACGCTTCACCCTGGCTATAATCGCCCAGCTTCACTCCTGCCATTTTCACTGCGAGATCCTCATGACCATTTCCCTGTACGCAGCTTCCATTCCGGTCTTCAAGCAAATGCTCAATGCCTTGAGCGACGTTCTGAACAAGGCCGAAGCCCATGCGGTGGCAAAGAACATCGATCCGAGCGTTTTCGTACAAGCCCGTCTGGCCCCTGATATGTTCGCGCTGAACCGTCAGGTGCAGATCGCGGTCGATTTCGCCAAGGGCGTTTCTTCGCGTCTGGCCGAGATCGACGTGCCGTCCTACCCGGACAGCGAAACCACCTTTGCCGAATTGCAGGCATTGATCAGCAAGGTGCTGGCTCACCTGGACACCATCACCCCGGACCAGATCGATGGTCAGGAAGGCATCGAGATCGTGACCCGTCCGGGCACACCGAAAGAGAAGCGCTTCACTGGCCAGGCCTACCTGCTGACTTACGGCCTGCCACAGTTCTTCTTCCACGTGACCACTGCCTACGCGATCCTGCGCCACAACGGCGTGGAAATCGGCAAGCGTGACTACATGGGCGCGTTCTGATTTCGTAAGGCTCGATACCGATTCAAATCTGATTGGCCGGTGAGACCTTGTGGTGAGCGGGCTTGCCCGCTTGCCGCAAACTTTCTGTTGGGCGCGAAATCCCGCACGGTCAGCGCTTAGTCTTCCTGCGTGGTAAACAGCTCGCGTCGAGCACCCTCGGTAATGGCAACAATGCCAGGGTGCTTGACCTTGCGCTCCACCGAGATCGCATAGAACGACTCGCTTACCGCATCGGTCTGGCCGATCAGCTTGACGCCGTACTGCCGGCATACCTCCTCGGCGATCACGCTCGGGGCAATGAAAATCCCGCTGCCGGATTGGCCGAATGCTTGCATCAGGGCACTGTCGTCGAACTCGCCGACGATCCTCGGATGCAGGTGTTGTTCGGCGAACCAGCGCAAGAGCCGGCTGCGCACCACGCTTTCCTGTCCGGGAATCAGCAGCGGTGCGCCATGCAGGCAACGTGGAAAATCCTCGGCATGGCGCGCTGCCAGTGCCGATGTGGCAAAAAAGCTGATCCCGCATTCCCCCAGCTTCTGGCTATAGCCCTTGATGTCCAGATGACTAGGCATGGGGCTGTCGGAAATCACCAGGTCCAGGCGCTGGATCGCCAGGTCGGCGAGCAGGCGTTCGAGTTTGTCTTCGCGGCAGGTGATACGGATCGGCTCATCCAGCTCCATGGTCGGCGCGATCAGGCGATAGACGATGGATTTGGGCACCACATCCGCGACCCCGACCCGCAGCAGTCGCTGCTGCTCGTTCGGCTGGGTGCGCAACATGGCTTCCAGTTCGTTGCCCAATTGGAACATCTGCTCGGCATAGGGCAGGGTACGGCGCCCGGCTTCAGTCAGTTCCAACTGTCGTCCGGCCTTGCGGAACAACTCCACGCCAAAGGTCTGTTCCAGCAGGCTGATCTGGCCGCTGATGGTTTGTGGCGTCAGGTTCAACTGCTCGCAGGCCCTGACGATACTGCCGGTCCTGGCCACGACCCAGAAATAGTGCAGCTGGCGATAATTGAGCATCAGGCTCTATTCAGTTCGTTAAAACCGAAGTATAGCGCTTAAAAATACGAATTTTCCTGAAGTGTTCATTTCCTTAGAATGCTGCGCTATTGGTGGGCCAGGACGTGGCCGCCTTACCCCCGAATCAGGACTGAACCATGGAATACCTGTTGCAACTCGCCGTCAGCCCCACCGCCTGGATTGCCCTGGCGACGCTGATCGTCATGGAAATCGTGCTGGGCATCGACAACCTGATCTTCATCTCGATCCTGACCAACAAGCTGCCGGCGCAGTTTCGCACCAAGGCCCGGCGTATCGGTATCGGCATGGCCCTGATCCTGCGCCTGGCCTTGCTGGGCACCATCGCCTACATCGTCAAGCTCACCGCGCCGGTGATCGAGGTGTTCGGCCAGGCGTTCTCCTGGAAGGACATGATCCTGATTGCCGGTGGCCTGTTCCTGGTGTGGAAGGCCACCACCGAGATTCACCACAGCATGGACCCCGAGGCCAAGGAGACCGAAGACAGCAGCGCCGGTATATCCCTGGGTTTCGCGGCGGCGATCGGTCAGATCCTGATGCTCGACATGGTCTTTTCCATCGACAGCATCATCACCGCAGTGGGCATGACCGAGCATCTGCCGATCATGGTGATCGCGGTGGTAGTGGCGGTGCTGGTGATGCTGCTGGCGTCCGAGCCGTTGGCGAAGTTTATCAACGACAACCCAACGGTGGTGATGCTGGCCCTGGGCTTCCTGATCATGATCGGCATGACGCTGATCGCCGAAGGCTTCGGCGCCCATGTACCCAAGGGCTATGTCTACGCGGCCATGACCTTCTCCGCGGTGATCGAAGGTTTGAACATGCTGGCCCGACGTGCCCGGCACAAGCGTCAGGTAGCAGAAGGCTGATAGCTGTTGCGTCAATAAAAAGGCCGCCTGGATTCAGGCGGCCTTTTTCGTTAAAAGCCCGTCAGTGCACAGTGACAGTACGGGCCTGGGACTGTTCGGCGGTTTTGGGCTGTGCCGGCAGGGCAGGGTGGTGGTGACGGCGGGAGATTCTCAGGACTCCCCACAACATGGCCGCTGCGACGGTGACCCAGCCGAGCACCAACAGTGCAATTATCGCTACAAGGCTCATCAGTGCCTCCTTCGCCCGTTCGGGCTCACTCACTTCGTCTTTCCAGGATCAGTCTAGACGTTGCTGTGTTTCAGTCCATTGACCAAAGGTCGTGTTGGGTCAGTCATTTCGCTCTATCGCGTCTGGCAAATCGCAACGAAAGGCTATACCCACATCGGCGTGCGACCTATGATCAGCGGGCCTGTCAGGTGTTGAACGGCCTGGCGATTGACCAAGAGAGTGAAGATGTTCAAGGGATCAACAAATTTTCGAACGGTACCGGGGCGGCGCTTGTGGCTGGTGGGGGCATTGTTGCTGGGGTTGGGCGGTTGTGCCGGCGGTGGTGTTTCGCCAGAGGTCCGGAGTCTGCCGGAGCGGGTTGAGCTCAATGCCGTGCCGTTCTTCCGTGGCGAGGCCTATCAAGGCGGCACCATGGCCCTGGCCACCATGCTGTCGCAGCAGAGTGTCAGCGTGACGCCGGGGTTGCTGGAGAAACCGCTGAAATTGCCGGGAGCCGAGGACGGCCTTGAGCGCAACATGCAGGTCCTGGCCCGTGAGTACGGCATGGTGGTCTATCCGCTGGACCCTGAGTTGTCGGCGTTGCTGGCCCAGGTCGCCGCCGGGTATCCGGTGCTGGTCCGGTTCAACGAGGGGCGGGTGTGGTCGACCCCGCGTTATGGGGTGCTGGTCGGTTACAACCGGACCAAACAGACCGTGCTGTTGCGCGCGGGCATGAGCCCCCGGCTGCCGATGAAGTTCAGTGCCTTTGCATCGGCCTGGAAGGGTGCCGGCAGTTGGGCGGTGCTGATCCAGGCGCCGACGCAATTGCCGGCCCGGGTTGATCGGCAGCGCTGGTTGAAAGCCGCCAACGACCTGGCCCAGGCCGGTCAGGAACAGGCGGCGGCCCAGGCCACCAAGGCCTTGGCCGGGCACTGACGACAATATTTGCATCAGGCTGCGGGGGTCAGACCCCCAGCTTGTCCCGCAACGTGTAATACCAGGCTCCCAGGGCGGTAAACGGCGTGCGCAGCAACTGGCCGCCGGGGAAGGGGTAGTGCGGCAGGTCGGCAAAAGCGTCGAAGCGCTCGGCCTGGCCGCGCAGGGCTTCGGCCAGCACCTTGCCCGCCAGGTGGGTGTAGGTCACGCCATGACCGCTGCAGCCCTGGGAGTAATAGATATTGTCCCCCAGGCGACCGACCTGCGGCAGGCGCGACAGCGTCAGCAGGAAGTTGCCGGTCCAGGCGTAGTCGATCTTCACATCCTTGAGTTGCGGGAAGGCCTTGAGCATCTTCGGCCGGATGATCGCCTCGATATTGGCCGGGTCCCGTGCGCCATAGACCACGCCGCCGCCGAAGATCAGGCGCTTGTCACCGGAAAGACGGTAATAGTCCAGCAGGTAGTTGCAGTCCTCGACGCAGTAGTCCTGGGGCAGCAACGACTTTGCCAACGCATCGCTCAGCGGCTCGGTGGTGATCACCTGGGTGCCACAGGGCATCGACTTGGCGGACAGTTCCGGCACCAGATTGCCCAGGTAGGCGTTGCCGGCAACGATGATGAACTTGGCCCTGACCTTGCCCTGTGGCGTATGCACTACTGGATTGGCACCGCGTTCGATGCGCACTGCCGGCGACTGCTCGTAGATGGTCCCGCCCAGCGACTCGACCGCTGCCGCTTCGCCCAATGCCAGGTTCAGCGGATGGATATGACCGCCGCTCATGTCGAGCATGCCGCCCAGGTATTGGTCGCAACCGACCACTTCACGAATGCGTCGCTCGTCCAGCAGTTCGAGCTGGGTATGGCCATAGCGTTCCCAGAGCTTCTTCTGGGATTCGAGATGGCCCATCTGCTTTTTGGTAATGGCGGCGAACACACCCCCGTCCTTCAGGTCGCACTGGATGTTGTACCTGGCCACCCGCTCGCGAATGATCCGGCCGCCTTCGAAGGCCATCTGCCCGAGCAATTGCGCCTGTTTGGGGCCAACGGTGCGTTCGATGACGTCGATATCGCGGCTGTAGCTGTTGACGATCTGCCCGCCGTTACGGCCCGACGCGCCGAAACCGACTTTGGCGGCCTCCAGCACTGTGACCCGGAAACCGTTCTCCAGCAGAAAGAGTGCGCTGGACAGCCCGGTATAACCGGCGCCGATCACGCACACATCGGTCTCGACGTCATCCTGCAAGGCAGGGCGTTGAGGAACCGGATTCGCCGAAGCGGCGTAATAGGACTGGGGGTAGGGGGTGTTCGCCATCCTGCAACCTCTGTTTTATATTTTTTACGAGTGGCCTGATCCTACCTCAGATGAAATACCCCCGCCAGCCACCCGGGAAAAAAGCCGATTTCGCCGGGAATCAGTAAAAAATATGCATATTCAAGGGGTTAGCGAAATAAAGGGGTTGACAGCTTTGAGAAAATCCGCAAAATGTCGCCCCACAGCAGGCACGTAGCTCAGTTGGTTAGAGCACCACCTTGACATGGTGGGGGTCGTTGGTTCGAGTCCAATCGCGCCTACCAAACAAAATCCGCTCTGCTGGGCGGTCAGAAAGGGTCAACCGAGAGGTTGGCCCTTTTTTCGTTTTCCAGGTGTTCACTAAAAAATACGCATATTCATAGGCTTAGCGGAAAGAAAAGGGGTTGACAGCCTTTCGGAAATCCGTAGAATGCCGCCTCACAGCAGGCACGTAGCTCAGTTGGTTAGAGCACCACCTTGACATGGTGGGGGTCGTTGGTTCGAGTCCAATCGCGCCTACCAAATAAAATCCGCTCTGCTGGGCGGTCTGAAAGGGTCAATCGAAAGGTTGGCCCTTTTTTGCGTCTTGCGTTTGGCAATAGTGCCCGACGTATCGAATCCGTTATTGGGTTGACCGTTTTCTGTCTTCCCTAAACATTGGGCCTTAAACGCTGGTTTTTTGGGGGTGTAGGTGGAGGTATCAAGGGTTCGGCTACTGGCAGTCTCCGGGAGCCTTCGGGCGGCCTCTTCAAACTCCTCGTTACTTCGCGCCGCCGAGAGGCTCAGTCCGCAGGGGGTGTCGATCCAGCATTATCTGGAGGTGGGGCAGTTGCCGCATTTCGACCCGGACCTGGCCGACAATCCTCCGGCAATCGTTTTGGCGCTGCGGGAGCTGATCGGTCGGGCAGATGGCATTCTGATCTCTTGCCCCGAATATGCGCGTGGCATTCCAGGCTCGTTCAAGAACGCGCTGGATTGGCTCGTCGCCAGCCACGAATTTCCCGGCAAGCCGGTGGCGCTGTTCAATGCATCGCCGCGGGCGAGTCATGCCCAGGCGGCGCTCAGGCTGGTGCTGGAAACGATGTCAGCCAATATCGTCGAACCGGCATCGATCACTGTGAACCTGCTGGCCAAAGAAATGGATGAGGCGAGCATTGCGGCGGATCCGCTGATTGGCCAGCAAATCGTTTCAGCCCTCGATGCATTCAAGGGCTGGATCGATAAGGAAAACCCGATCTCGTAGCCGCCGCTCGACGGGCTCGCAATCAGTCGGATTTGCGCTCCTGCCGGACATCGATAAAGGGCAGGGAGCCGCTCGGCAATACCGTTGTCGGCAGTACACCATTCCAGCGTTCCGCCTTGGTCAACTCCACCAGGTTCTGGTTGCTCGCCAATGCCTGGGCGCGGGCCTTGATCGCTTCCGCCTCGGCTCGGCCGCGCAGTTCGGTGGCCTGGGCATCGGCCTTGGCCTGCGCCAGCTGTGCGTCGGCCTCGGCTTGTGCCTGGGTCACGCGGATCTGTGCCTGGACCTGTTCGGTGGCCAGTTGCTGTTCGCGGGTCTTGACCTGCACCTCGGCGGCCATACGTGCCTCGATGGCTTTCTCATAGGCATCGCTGAAGTCGATGTTCTCGACCTGCACGCTGTCGATCATCACCGGCCCGGTGATCGCCGTCTTGATCGCGGCGGAAATATCATTGACCAGTTGGACACGGTTCTGCACGGCGGCCACGGCGTTGAACTGGCCGAAGACGTTCTCGACCTGGGTCGGTACCTGGCGGCTGATCAGTCGGTCGCGAATGCCCTCGATATCCTTGAACTGGGTGTACACCTTGGCGACATCGGAAGGGGCGACGTGCCACGACACCGAGACCTTGAGTTGCGCCGATTGCTGGTCCTTGCTGTAGGCCTGGAGATTTTCATAGGCCGAGACCTGGCTCTGGGTACTGATCAGCTTGACCGTTTCAATGAAGGGTGTCTTGAACGACAACCCGGGGTCCACCACACCGACGAGCGCGCCGTTTCTCAGAAGCACGCCGCGCTCGGTTTCATCCACGGTGTACCAGCTGCCGAAAAACACAATGAGCAGGATCAATGCAGCCGCACCGCCAACCGCGCTGCCGATCATATTACGGGTCATATTTCGTTCCTTTGATGTGCGGGAAAGCACTCCCTGGATACGCTGCCTGGGTGTTCAGGAAGCGCGCCCCGCCAACATGGTCAATAGTGTTGAGCTTGCCTTGTCGCCGCAACGGTTCCGGGCGCCTTTCGAGCCGCCGACACCGGCGACCCGATATGATAGCGACCTGGCCAGTTCCATTCTGAGAAGCGACTCTCAGGCCTGGGCGTCAGAGATCCCTGACGGTTCAGGTCTACTGAATATCGTGCCCTGTCGGTCGTTATCTTTTCAATGATGCTGGAAGGCCATATTGATCTAGTGTCGAATGATCAATCTGGCGTCGGCGTTTCCTGGCCTGTTGCCAAACCCATTTGAAGAGCGCGCGCCATATGCCTGTATTGGAAAAGACCACGTTGATCAAAGGGCGCAGTTGCGCCGAAGTGTTCGACTTTTGCCTTGAGGGGGCCAACTTCCCGAAGATTTTTCCGGAGCGTGTCACGCCGCTGGGCAAGGTCGACATCGCCGACCTGCGGATCGAGCAGGGGCGCGAGTTCCGTTTCCGGCACTGGATGTTCGGTTTTATCCCGGCCAACTGGACCGTGCGTATTCGTGAGGTCAGAGACAATCAGCACTTTATCGATGAGATGGTCAGGGGGCCGCTCAGTGCGTTTCGCCATGAGCACCGGGTCGAGGCCGCCGAGGGCGGGACGCTCTATACCGACCGGGTTACCTATCGGGCTATCGGTGGTGCGGCGCTGGAGTGGCTGTTTGTCGATGCGTACATGAATCGCATCTTTGATGCACGCCATCGGAACATGCGGCAGTTGCTGGACATCCCATGATTGCCGTGGTTTTCGGACAGCCTGAAGCCAGAACATCGGGAGCGGAACCAGTTTTGGAAAAGTGAGTCATAGCTATGTGCCATCTCGGCACTTCACAAGGACGCTCAGTGATGCTCGCTCGTTTCAAGCCCTCGTTCACGATTCCCGCCACTGGCTTGCTGGTCCTGCTGCTGGGTGGCTTGGCGCTTCCGGCCCAGGCCGCGGTGGAGGTCGATAATCTCAGTGCTTCGGGTTTTGATCATCTCGCCGCGACCCATGGTGGTTCGGGTTCCGGGCACTCGCTGCGCAATACCGATTTCACGGTGGATGACTTGCAGAAGATGGAGAACCTGCAGAAGCGCAATGCCGACGAACTGGAGAGCCTGAAGAAGATCATCAACGATCAGGCACGTGTCATCGAAGAACTCAAGCGCAACAGTGGTTCCGGCTCCAATTCCAGTTCGAACAGCAGCGATCTTTCCGGCCTCAAACGCAGTGTCAGCGATCAGGATCGCGCTATCGAAAAGTTGACCAGCCAGGTGGACGATCTCAAGCGCAGTTCAGGCTCAAGCTCCAGTTCGAGTTCCAGTGAGTTGTCCGGCCTCAAGCGCGATGTCAGTGATCAGCAGCGTGATCTGGACAGTCTGAAACGCAACGTCGATGACCTGAGCAGAAAGGTGAAGTGACGACAGCAGCCATGGCGCTCGCATAAGCCCTGATGTGATCGTTCCCACGCTCCGGCGTGGGAACGTTCGATCAGTCAGGAGTTGGCCGCCGACTTCGGCGTACGCCGGGTCCTGCCTGTCTTGGCTCCCGCTGCCTTGCGCTTCTTCTTCCAGGGCGCCGCGCCTTGTCCCGTCATTCCGGCCGGCATGGTGATCTGCAGCTTCAACTCGACACAACGTCCTACCTGCTTGCTCATCCAGGCCGCCTGCTTGGCGACAAACTCTTCCAGGCTCATCTCGCCGCTTTGCACCATGTCCAATGCCTGCTCCCAGATCGCCGTGGTGCCCGGGTCGGCAATCGCCCGCGGTACCGCATCGATCAGGCTGAAGGCCGCCGGGGTGGCTGACAGGCTTTTGCCATGCTTGACCAGATAACTTCGATCGAGCAAACCCTGGATGATGCCGGCGCGTGTGGCTTCGGTGCCGATGCCGGTGGTGTCCTTGAGTTTCTGTTTGAGGCGTGGGTCCTCCACATACTTGGCGACGTTTTTCATCGCCTTGATCAGGTCGCCTTCGGTGAAAGGTTTGGGGGGCTGGGTCCAGAGATCCTTGAGGTCGACCCGGCTCACCGTGCATTCGGTGCCTTCGCGCAACGCCGGCAAGGCCTGCGGCTCGGGGGCTTCGCGGCCCTTGGCCGGCGCCAGCGCTTCAGGCAGGGCACGTTTCCAGCCCGGCTCAACGATCTGTTTGCCTACGGCCCGCAATGCCTGCGCCGCACAATCGAAATCGGCCTGGGTCCGGTCGTATTCGTGATTGGGCAGGAATTGCGCCAGGTAACGGGCGCGAATCAGGCTGTAGACGGCGCGCGGCTTGCCCTGCAAACGTTCGAGGCTGGCGCCGGTGCCCGTCGGGATAATACCGTGGTGGGCGGTGACCTTGGCATCGTTCCAGGCTCGCGAACGGCGTGTCGGATCGAGATACGGCGCCAGTTTGTCCAGGCTTGGATCAGCCCGTTCCAGTGCCGCCAATACCCGACCGGCGTCGCCGTGCTGGCTCAGGGGCAGAAAGCCGCAATCACTGCGCGGGTAGGTGATGACCTTGTGGGTTTCGTACAGTGACTGGGCAATATCCAGTGTCTCCTGGGCGCCCAGCCCGAGCCTTTTCGAGCAGACTTCCTGCAAGGTGCCCAGATCAAAGGGCAGGGGGGCAGCCTCGCGAATCCGCTCGGTCTTGAGCTTCACCACCCGGGCGCTGGACGCCGCGCCCATGTCGCTCGCGGCCTGTTGGGCGAGGGCCTGGTTGAGGCAGCGGTCCTGATCGTCACAGGCATCCGACGGCGCGCGCCACTGGGCGATAAAGGGCTGGCCGTCGTGCAGCAGGTGCACGTCGATCGCCCAGTAAGCCACCGGCACGAAGTCGGCGATGCTACGGTCACGGTCCACCACCAGGCGCAGGGTCGGTGTCTGTACCCGTCCGACCGGCAACACGCCCTGATAACCGGACTGGCGGCCGAGCAGGGTGAACAGGCGGCTCATGTTCATGCCGATCAGCCAGTCGGCCCGCGAGCGTCCCAGGGCCGAGTGATAGAGCGAAAAGGTCTCGACGCCGGGCTTGAGCGCCGCCAGCGCCTTGCGGATCGAGGCATCGTCCAGTGCCGACAGCCAGAGCCGCTGGATCGGCCCGCGATAGCGACAATGTTCCACCAGTTCACGGGCGATCATTTCCCCTTCGCGGTCGGCGTCGGTGGCAATCACCAACTCCCCGGCCTCGCCCAGCAGGCGCTTGACCGCCTTGTACTGGCTGGCGGTCTTGGGCTTGACCTGCATCTTCCATTTTTCCGGAACGATCGGCAGGTCGGCCAGCACCCAGCGCTTGTAGCGGGCGTCGTAGGCATCCGGCGGGGCGGTTTCCAGCAGGTGGCCGATGCACCAGGTGACGGTGGCATTCGGCCCCACCCAGCAGCCGTCGCCACGCCGCGTGGCACCGAGCACCGCAGCAATGTCTTTGGCCTGGGAGGGCTTCTCACAGAGGAACAAGCGCATAACCACTCTCATTTCAGCGCGGGGTCTTGAAGTCGGACAGCATGCTCAGTGTCGGGCGATCAGGCAATCATTATCTGTATAAACATACAGCTTAATTTCATCAACTATAGTTCATGCGCGCAGATAGTAGGCAAGACTCAATTGTCCCTTTTATAGAATCAATGATTCCCGGTTTAGGGTAATTGTCTCGATTTGCTCAGGCGCCTAAAGTGACATCCAAGCCAGGCAGCACGGACCTCCCAGCGGAGGGCGCCAGGCCCGCCTGACAAACCGAACGCACCACTACTCGACATCAAAAGGAACGCGCCATGTCTATTCGTGAACTGCTGAACCCAACCAACTCCACCCTGATCCTGATCGACCACCAGCCGCAGATGTCCTTCGGCGTGCAATCGATCGATCGCCAGACCCTGAAGAACAACACCGTGGGCCTGGCCAAGGCGGCGAAGATCTTCAATGTGCCGACGATCTTCACCTCGGTGGAAACCAAGAGCTTCAGCGGCTACATCTGGCCGGAACTGCTGGCGGTGCACCCGGACCAGCAGCCCATCGAGCGCACCTCGATGAACTCCTGGGAAGACAAGAAATTCGTCGAGGCAGTGAAGGCCACCGGTCGCAAGAAGCTGATCATGGCTGCACTGTGGACCGAGGTGTGCCTGAACTTCCCGGCCCTGGAAGCCCTGGCCGAAGGTTACGAGGTGTACATCGTCACCGACGCGTCCGGCGGCACCACCCAGGAAGCCCACGACATGTCCGTGCAGCGGATGATTCAGGCCGGTGCCGTCCCGGTGACCTGGCAGCAGGTACTGCTGGAGTTCCAGCGTGACTGGGCGCACAAGGAAACCTACGACGCGGTGATGGATCTGGTGCGCGAGCACAGCGGCGCCTACGGCATGGGCGTGGACTACGCCTACACCATGGTGCACAACGCGCCGCAACGCCAAGCCAAGTAGTGACGTGAGTCGGGCGCGTGGGTCGCGCCCGACACCTCATCGCCTCAAGCCTTCACAGGGATACCTGACATGGTCACTCGCCCCTTGTTGTCCTCTCGCACTTCGGCTGACTGGGCGCTGCTCTGGTTACGCCTGGCCGGTTCAGCCTTGTTGTTACGGGTCCATGGCTTGCCCAAGCTGCTGGATTTCCAACATCAACTGACATTGATCGAAGACCCTTTCGGCCTGGGGGCGCACCTGACCCTGAGCCTGGCGATTTTCGCCGAAGTGCTGTGCCCGTTGCTGATTATCCTTGGCCTGTTGACCCGCCTGGCTACGCTGCCGGTGCTGTTCCTGCTGCTGGTTTCACTGGTGTGGGTACACCCGGAGTGGAGCCTGGCCGAAGGGCAATTCGCCTGGTTGCTGCTGATCGTCTTCGTCGCCTTGCTGATCGGTGGTTCCGGGAGCATCGCTCTGGAGCGGCGTTTCAGCGCGTTCACCCGCCCGGGGAGTCTTCATCCATGAATATCGAATTGCTGGATGGCGTGGTGACCCTGTTGGTCCGTCATCGGATCAAGAAAGGCCAGGACCAGGCCTATGAAACCTGGCTGCGGCGCATCGTCACCATGGCGCGCAGTTATCCGGGGCACCTCGGTGTCGATGTGGTGCGTGGGCATAGCCACGGGCAAACGTTGTTTACCAGCGTGCTGCGTTTTGCCTCTACCGAACAACTGCAACACTGGTTGGACTCCAATGACCGTCGTGAGTTGGTAGAAGAGGCCCAGCCCATGCTGGCCGACGGCGACCAGACCGAAATCAACGCCGACCGCGAATTCTGGTTCACCCCGGCCGAAGTCGGTTCGCCCAGTCCGGTGCCGCGTTGGAAGCAGGCCTGCGTGACCTTCCTGGTGATCCTGCCGCTGAGTTTTGTCGTACCGATGTTGTGGCGCCCGCTGTTCACGCTGCTGCCCTGGTTGGGCGGCTATGTGCAAGCCAATGTGCTGATCACCTTGAGCATCGTGTTGCTGGTGGTCTATGTGTTCATGCCCCGTGTGACCCGCCTGTTCAGCCGCTGGCTGCAACCGGCCAACCACTGATTTCGCTGACCGTTACATTCCGTCAAGCAAGGAGAACTGATATGAGCAATGTGATCGCTGACCTGATTCTGCACAACGGCCGCTTGCACACCGTCGACCGCGCCCAACCCAAGGCCACGGCGGTAGCCATCAAGGACGGTCGCTTTATCGCCGTGGGCAACGACGGCGAGGCCATGGCCTTGCGCGGTAGCACCACCCAGGTAATCGACCTCAAGGGCCGCACCGTCATCCCCGGCCTCAATGACTCGCATCTGCACCTGATCCGTGGCGGCCTGAACTACAACCTGGAACTGCGCTGGGAAGGCGTGCCCTCGTTGGTGGATGCGTTGCGCCTGCTCAAGGAACAGGCCGAGCGTACCCCTGCGCCGCAATGGGTGCGGGTGGTAGGCGGCTGGAACGAATTCCAGTTCGCCGAAAAGCGCATGCCGACCCTGGAAGAACTGAACAAGGCGGCGCCGGACACTCCGGTGTTTGTCCTGCACCTGTATGACCGCGCCTTGCTCAACCGGGCGGCACTGCGGGTGGTCGGCTACAACCGCGACACGCCGAACCCGCCGGGTGGCGAGATTGTCCGCGATGCCAAGGGCGAGCCGACCGGCATGCTGATTGCCCGGCCCAACGCGATGATTCTCTACTCGACCCTGGCCAAGGGGCCGAAACTGCCGCTGGAGTATCAGGTCAACTCGACCCGCCAGTTCATGCGTGAACTCAACCGCCTGGGTGTCACCAGCGCCATCGATGCCGGCGGCGGTTTCCAGAACTATCCGGACGACTATGAAGTCATCAACGAACTGGCGGCCAAACAACAACTGACCGTACGGATTGCCTACAACCTGTTTACCCAGAAGCCCAAGGAAGAGCTGGCGGATTTCAAGAACTGGACCGGCAAGGTGACCTACGGCCAGGGCGACGACTTCCTGCGGCACAACGGCGCAGGGGAGATGCTGGTGTTCTCGGCGGCGGATTTCGAAGACTTCCTCGAGCCGCGCCCGGACTTGCCGCAGACCATGGAACAGGAGCTGGAGCCGGTGGTTCGCCATCTGGTGGAACAGCGCTGGCCGTTCCGCCTGCACGCCACCTATGACGAATCCATTTCGCGGATGCTGGATGTCTTCGAGAAGGTCAATCGGGATATTCCGTTCAATGGCCTGCCGTGGTTTTTCGATCACTGCGAAACCATCACGCCAAAAAACATCGAACGGGTACGGGCGTTGGGCGGCGGCATCGCCATTCAGGACCGCATGGCCTTCCAGGGTGAATACTTCGTCGAGCGTTACGGCGCCAAGGCCGCCGAGGCCACGCCGCCGATCAAGCGCATGCTGGCCGAAGGCGTGCCGGTGGGCGCGGGCACCGATGCCACGCGGGTGTCGAGCTACAACCCCTGGACTTCGCTGTACTGGATGGTCAGTGGGCGTACCGTCGGCGGGCTCGAGCTCTATCCCGAGGGGCTGCCACGGGAAACCGCGCTGGAGCTGTACACCCATGGCAGTGCCTGGTTTTCCTCGGAGCAGGGCAAGAAAGGCCAGATCAAGGTCGGGCAACTGGCGGACCTGGTGGCCTTGTCGGCGGACTATTTCAGCGTCGACGCCGAAGCCATCAAGTGGATCGAATCGGTGTTGACGGTGGTCGACGGCAAGGTGGTGCACGCGGCGGGTGATTTCGACAAACTCGCGCCGCCGACGCTGCCGGTGACCCCCGACTGGTCGCCGGTGGTCAAGGTGCCGGGACACTGGCGGCCGAACTCGCCCTTGCAGGCCCAGGTGCACCAGTGCAGCGGTCCATGCGTGGTGCATGCCCATGGTCACGAGCGGGCGCGGATGTCGAGTGTGCCGATCAGTGACTTCCAGGGGTTCTGGGGGGCCTTTGGTTGTTCGTGTTTTGCTTTCTGAGTCACGAGTATCAATGTGCGCACGCTTCTGTGGGAGTTGGCTTGGCGTCTCCCGCAGAAGTGTGTCGTGCCCTTAATGTGCGTCCGGTGAGGCTGCCGCAGCAGGCGGTGGTTTCACTTTATGCATCAGTGGAACCAGGGCCGTGGCGATGATGAAACAGACCATGATCACCAGGAAGGTATCGGCATAACTCTGGGTCTGCGCCTCACGATAGGCCAGTTGCCAGAGTTGCTGCAGGCTGGCGGTGGTGCCTTCGCTGCCGCTCTGGCCGAGGGCCGCGAAGTTGCTGCCGACCGTGGCCATCCACTGGTTCAACGCTTCGTTGGTGCTGTTCAGGTGCTCGGCCAACCGGTTGAAATGCAGGTTGGTCCGATCATTGAGAATCGTCGCGCAAGCCGCGATACCAATGGCGCCGCCGAGGTTACGCATCAGGTTGAACAGGCCCGAAGCCTGTTTCAGACGTGCCGGTGCCAGGGCGCCGAGGGTCAGGGTCACGGTGGGCGGCACGGCGAATTGCTGGGCCATGCCCCGCAGTGCCTGGGGCAACATCAGCTCCTTGCCACCCCAATCATGGGTCAGCGGTGAGAAGTCCCACATCGACACGGCAAACAGCCCCAACCCCACCATCATCAGCCAGCGCAGGTCGACCCGGTTGGCAAAAAACGCGTACAGCGGAATTGCCGCCAGTTGGAATAGACCAGTGGAGAACACCGCCAGGCCGATGTCCAGGGCGCTATAGCCACGCACTCGGCCGAGAAACAGTGGCGTCAGGTAAATGGTTGCGAACAGCCCGATACCGGTGACGAAGGAAAAGAAGCAACCCAGGGCGAAATTGCGCTCCTTGAGCGCGCGCAGGTCGACCACCGGATTGGCCACCATCAGGCTGCGGCTGACAAAGGCCAGCCCGGCGAGGCCGGAAATCCATGCGGTGGCCAGGATAGTGCTATCGCTGAACCAGTTCCAGCGCGGGCCTTCCTCCAGGGTGTATTCCAGGCAGCCGAGAAACACCGCCATCAGCAGCATGCTCAGGTAGTCGGCACCCTTGATCAGGCGCAGGTCCGGCTCGTCGATCCGCACCAGCATCGGCACCACCACGGCGACGAACACACCGGGCACCAGGTTGATGTAGAACAGCCAGTGCCAGGAGGAAATATCGGTGATCCAGCCGCCGACCACCGGGCCGAGGGTCGGCGCCAGGGAGGCGATGGCACCGATGGTCGAGGCGGCGATAACGCGCTGCTTGCCGCTGAAGAACATGAACGCCGAGGTAAACACCAGGGGGATCATCGAGCCGCCCAGGAACCCTTGCAAGGCGCGAAACACGATCATGCTCTGGATGTTCCAGGCCGCTCCGCAAAGCAGGCTGGCCAGGGTGAACCCCACCGCCGAGGCACAGAACAGCCAGCGCGTGGAAAACACCCGCGACAGCCAGCCCGACAGCGGGATCACGATGATTTCGGCGATCAGGTAGCTGGTCTGCACCCAGGCGGTTTCATCGGTACCGGCCGACAGTCCGCCGCCGATATCGCGCAACGAGGCGGAGACGATCTGGATGTCCAGCAGGGCGATAAACATACCCACGCACAGGGTGGCAAAGGCGAACACCTTGACCGAGGTGCTCATCGACGCCGCGTCGAAAGGCTTGGCCGGGGCGCGGGTGCTCATGGCGTGCTGACCAGTTGGCTGGTGGCACGTTGGTCAGCCGGGCGGCTGGCGACGCCATTGGCGTTGTGCAGGGTATCGACTTCGGCGGTGACCGAGAGGCCCGGGCGCAGCTGCCCGAGCACGCCATCGGCCTGGTCAAGCATGACCCGGACCGGCACCCGCTGGACGATCTTGGTGAAGTTGCCGGTGGCGTTTTCCGGTGGCAGCACGCTGAACTGGGCGCCGGTGGCCGGGGCCAGGCTGTCCAGGTGGCCGTGAAAGACCTTGCCGGGCAGCACGTCGGCGCGGATGGTCACGGCCTGGCCGGGCAGCATATGGGTCAACTGGTCTTCCTTGAAGTTGGCGTCGACCCAGAGGCCCTGTTGCGGCACCACGGAAAGTAACTGCGAACCGGCCGCGGCAAAGGCGCCGACCCGGGCCCGTCGGTTGCCGATCACGCCGTCCACCGGCGCTCGCAATTCGGTGTAGGAGAGGTTCAGGCGGGCCATGTCGCGTTCGGCGACCGCTTGCATCAACGCGGCCTTGGCCTGCAATTTCTGGGTCTCGATCACGTCCACCTGGCGTTGATTGGCCAGTAGCGTGGCTTGCGCCTTGGCGCCATTGGCCTGGGCGGTCTTGAAGGTGGCATCGACCCGTTGGGCACTTTCCACCGACACCGCCGAGCGGCCCACCAGGCTTTCGTAGCGGGCGTGGTCGTTGCGCGAACGCACGGTTTCCGCATTGGCCGCATCAATGCCGGCCCGGGCCTGGCTGATCACCGCGTGCTGCAACTGCTCGGTGGCGTCGAGATTGGCCAGCAGCGCCTGTTGAGCTGCGACCGCGCCTTCGGCCTTTTGCAGGGCGGCGACATAGTCGCGGTCATCGATCTTCACCAGCAGGTCACCGGCGTGGACGAACTGGTTGTCGGTGACTTTGAGCTCGGCGATATAACCCGGCACCTTGGGCCCGATCACTGTCACGTCGGCGCCGATATAGGCGTCGTCGGTGCTTTCGATAAAGCGTCCGGCCGTCCACCAGTGCAGGCCGTAGAAAGCGGCGAAGACCACTGCGCCAGTGACCACCGTCAGCAGCAGGAGGCGCTTGAACAGCAACGGTTTTTTCTGAACGGCCAGTTCAGGGGCAGAGGCCGAGGACAGGTTGGTCATGACGGAGTTACCGGTTGGCAGAGAGGGGGGGAGCGATATCAGGGTTTTGCAGCGCCGCCAGTTGGCGGCGTTTTTCAAAGCGTCGACGCATGGGCTCGTCGGCAGCCGGGCCGGCGACGACCTTGTGGCGCCGACTGATGGTCTGCCCGGAGCGACGGTCGATCAGGGCCAGTTCGACGAGTTCGCCGCTGGCACTGTCGACAAGTTGAGTGGTCGGGCCTTCGGGTGAGAGGTGCTGGTTGCCCCAATCCATCAAGGTCAGCAGCACCGGTCTGAAATCCCGACCGCGAGCGGTCAGCAGATAGTCGAAGCGCGGTGGGGCATCGTTGTAGGCCCGGCGTTCGAGCAAGCCGCTTTCGACCAGGTCATTGAGACGGCGGGTCAGGATACTGGGGGCAATCCCGAGGCTTTCCTGGAACTGATCGAAACGGCTGAGACCGTAGAAGGCGTCCCGCAGGATCAGGATATTCCACCACTGGCCGACCTGCTCAAGGCTGCGGGCCACGGGGCAGTGCAGGTGGGCCAGGCTTGTCCTTTTCATGGTTGGGGCCTCGGAGTGCGGCAATGATTATGTGCGTAATATTATGATCGAAATATAGGTGAGCGACTTTCAATTTGCAAGTCACTACTTGCAAGTATTTTCAGGCGAGGGGGGAGGTGGGCAGAGGGGAGGTTCGGGCTGGATGGGGGCACACGGGGGCATGGGATCTTGAGAGCAGTACCGAACCGTGTGGGAGCCGGCTTGCCGGCGATGAGGCCCGCAAGCCCTGCGTCGACTATCCGGCCGTCATCGCCAGCAAGCCGGTTCCCAAAAGGGGATGGTGATCACCCGTGCTGGCAGGCGTTGCCCAGGCGAATAAAGTTCATTTCGTGGCGCACGCCCTGGCCATCAACGTAGATCACGTGCCCCTGCACCGGACCACAATCGGAGGCGGCGGCACTGTCGGCGCGCACGGCCTTGGCCATGTCGAGGTCTTCGGAATAGTCATAGGGCTCGGCGTTGGTGCTGGAGGTTGCACCCTGGCCTTGAGGGACGACGGTCGCATCGCCTTGGGCGGTGGCAACCAGGCTGAACAGCGACAGCAGGACAAACAGAAGGTATTTCATGGCGGTCTCCGGAAAGACATCCCCCTCACCTGACGGTAGTGAGGCAGTGGCGCCATTTTACGAACGGCATCGCCTGTAATAGAACGGATCCTTGCCGATAGCGGATATCAGCGTGATCGATACTGGGCAGGCGCCGGAAACTACGGGCGTTGTTCGGGAAACAGATGAGCCTTCAGGAAGTCGATGAACACCCGCAACTTCAACGACGGGTATTTGCCGGAAGGCCACATCAGCCGGTAGACGCCGGATTCGCAACAGTCCTCAAGGACCTTGACCAGCTTCCCGCGCTCCAGCCATTCGCGGATGGCGAAGTCCGGCAGGTAGGCGATACCGATCCCCTGTACGGCGAACACGATGCGTGCCTCCAGATTGTTGCAGACCATTGAGGTCGGCAGTTGCAGGTCGATGTCCTGGGTTTCGCGGTTCAATGGCCAGACCTGCAGTTTACCGGTGTTGGGGAAACGAAACTGAATGCAGCTGTGCCGCATCAGGTTGATGGGCGACTGCGGCACACCGTGTTTTTCGAAATAGTCCGGCGAGCCCACCAGGATCATTTGATACGTGCCGATATGGCGGGAGGTCAGGCTGGAGTCAGGGACTTCGCCACTGCGAATCACCGCGTCGTAGCCTTCTTCGATGACATCGACCCGGCGATCGTCGAAGGTCAGGTCCAGGTCGATGGCCGGATAGGCTTTCTTGAACTGGGCCAGGACCGGTAGAAAGGGGTCGTCGACCAGCGGCATGCTGATCTTCAGGCGCCCACTGGGAGCCGTTGTGGTCTGCGAGAACTCGGCCTCGGCGGCTTCGATTTCGGCCAGGATGCGCAGGCTGCGTTCGAGAAAACGCGAGCCTTCTTCGGTCAAGGTGACGCTGCGTGTGCTGCGGTTGAACAGGCGCACGCCGAAACGTTCCTCCAGGCGCACGATGCTTTTGCCGATGGCCGAAGCGGACACCCCCAGCAAGCGGCCGGCGGCGACAAAGCTGCGGGTCTGCGCCACGGATACGAAGACATTCAAACTGCTCAAGCTATCCATTTTTCATTCTCGACCATGAACCTCAAATCCTGCTTTTTTGCTGCGCCGAACCGATCGGGTGACGGGTTATCCTAACTCGATTGCGGAATAAAACATCCGTAGATAGCGGATATGGCACCTACTTAATCGGGACCTGGAGGCCCTCTATGATCGCCACATCGCTCATCAACCGAGATCACCGTCATGTCCGAAATCATGAACCGCTGGGAAATTTCCTCGTTCGGCCTGGATAATCTGAATCTGGCCAATACACCGCGTCCGCTGCCGAAAGCCGGGGAAATACTGGTCAAAATCGAAGCCGTGTCGCTCAACTACCGTGATACCCAAGTGGTCGAGAATGGCATGACGGCGGCCCTGGCCTTTCCGTTCACCCCGGCCTCCGATATGGCCGGGACCGTTGTCGCGGTGGGAGAGGGCGTCACTCGTTTCAGTGTAGGCGAGCGCGTCATCTCCACCTACATTACCAACTGGATCGATGGTAATCCCAAGACCTGGGCCGAAATGCCGACCCAGGGCGGGCCGATTCAAGGGATGCTCGCGCAGTACGTCACGACGCCGGCCGAGTGGTGTGTCCGCGCGCCGAAAAACCTGACCCCGGTGGAGGCCAGTACGCTGCCCATCGCCGCCTTGACCGCCTGGATGGCGCTGATCGAATTGGGGCACTTGCATGCCGGGCAGACCGTGGTGGTCCAGGGCACCGGCGGGGTTTCGTTGTTCGCCGTACAGTTGGCGGCCGCCAGCGGCGCCAAAGTGATTGTCACCAGCAGCAGTGACGCGAAGATCGCCGAGGCGATCAAGCTCGGTGCCAGCCATGGCATCAATCGCACCACCACACCTGAATGGCAAACGGCGGTGCTGGAGCTGACCGAGGGTCGCGGCGCCGACCATGTGCTGGAAATGGCTGGTGGCGATAACTTGGGACGCTCCCTGCAAGCGGTAGTGCCCGGTGGCCGGGTTTCCATTATCGGTTTGCTGGAGTCCGAAGAGTTGCGTACTCCGATCATGCCGTTGCTGGGCAGCCGCGCGTCGATTGTCGCTGTGGCGGTAGGGCCGCGCCGCGCATTGGAAGATCTGGTGCGGATGATCGATCACCACGGGATCAAGCCGGTGATCGATGCCACCTACGCCTTCGCGCAAGTCCCCGAGGCGTTCGCGCACCTGAGCCGTGGCGCGTTTGGCAAGGTTGTTATCGACTTCGCGCTGGCATCGAAATGACTGGTTCGATCAAACCCATGAGCGTCATGCCCTTTATCATGCTCGGGCTGTTCGGCCTCTATACCCTGGAACTGGGCGTGGTCGGCATCCTGCCGCTGATCGTCGAACGCTTCGGCGTGACGGTGGCCCAGGCCGGCCTGCTGATGAGCTTGTTCGCCTTTATCGTGGCGGCTTGCGGCCCGTTCCTGGTGCTGGTGTTTTCCCGCTTCGAGCGCAAGAAAGTGCTGGTGGGGGCCCTGTTGTGCTTTTCCCTGTGCAGCGTTTTGTCAGCCTATGCGCCGAACTACTCGACGCTGATGGCCCTGCGCATCGTGCCGGCGATGCTGCATCCGGTGTTCTTTTCGGCGGCGTTCGCGGCGGCTATTTCGCTCTGTCCCAGGGAGCGCGCCGCCCATGCGACCACAGTGGCCTTTATCGGCACGACCCTCGGCCTGGTGTTCGGCATCCCGATTACCGCCTGGGTGGCCGGACGCTTTTCCTATGAGACTTCGATCCTGTTCTGCGCCGTGGCCACCTTCCTGGCGGGACTGGGCTTGTGGCTGCGGTTGCCGCGCCAGGTCGCCGCGCCGGAAAGTTTCGCCAGTCAGCTGTCGATCCTGCGCAAACCGCCAGTGTGGTTGGCGATCATCGGTACGCTGCTGGTGTTCACCACCAAGTTCGCGGTCTACAGCTATGCCGCCGAGTACCTGAAAAGCCAGACCGGCCTTGGGGGAGAGACCATCAGCCTGCTGCTGGTGGTCTTCGGGGTCGGCGGGGTGCTGGGGAATATGCTGGCGGGCAGGGCGCTGGCCCGTCATCTGGTCAGGACTGTGCTGCTGTTTCCGATTCTGCTGAGCCTGGCCTACGGGATGCTCTACTGCTTCGGCAGCGCTTCGCTTTGGTCGATGCTGCCGATCGTGTTCGTCTGGGGTGCGATTCATACCAGTGGCATGGTCATCACCCAGATGTGGTTGACCAGTGCCGCCCCTGAAGCTCATTCGTTCGCCACCAGTCTGTATGTGTCGGCGGCCAACGCGGGGATTGCCATCGGCGCCTGGGTCGGAGGTCTGTTCATCAATGCCTATGGCCTGCCGGGGACGATCGCCTGCGGTTTGTTGTTCGCGGCGTTGTCGTTGCTGGTGATCGTGGTGAAATCGCTGCTCTATCGGACGCGTGCCGAGGCGCTGGTTCCGCAAACCGCCTGATCCGTTCCGCTCGGGTTCAGTGCTGCTGGCGCAACGCAGCGATAAACACTTGCAACGCCGAAGACATCTGCCGGTTGCTCGGGTAGTAGAGGTAGAAGCTGGGGAAGGGCGTCGACCATTCCTCCAGCAGCGGCACCAGCGCGCCGCTGTCCAGTTCGGCCTTGAGCCACTCGCGAATCCACACGGTGATGCCCAGGCCATCGACCGCCGATTGCAGCGCGACGGCACAATCGCTCACCACCAGGGAGCCCTTGACGCTGAGCTCGAACGGCGTGCCGTCGTTGAAAAAGCGCCACTTGTACAGCCCGGACTCACCGGCGCGGCGCCAGTTCACACAACTGTGTTGCAGCAGTTCCACTGGTGTCTGCGGGCGGCCGCGCTGCTGCAAGTATTTGGGCGAGGCCACGGCAATCTGGGTCAGCGGCTCGCTGAGCCTGAGGGCGACCATGTCCTGCTCGATGAATTCCCCCAGGCGGATGGCCGCATCATGGCCTTGGGCGACGATGTCGGTGGTGCTGTCGTCGGTGGTCAGTTCGAGCTGGATGTCCGGGTAGGCGGCCTGGAAGGACGGCAGGATCGGCTGGATAAAGTGCAGCATCGCCACCTGCGGAGCACTGATGCGCAGTGTACCGATGGGGGTGTCGCGGTATTCGTTGAGTGCCTCCAGCGCCGACTCCAGGTCGGCGAAAACGCTGCGCAGCCGTTCGAACAGGCGGGCACCGGCTTCCGTGGTCGACACGCTGCGGGTTGTCCGGTTCAGCAAACGCACCCCCAGGCGTTCTTCCAGGCCCTTGATGGTCTGGCTCAGGGCGGATGCCGAGACGCCGAGCGACTGGGCCGCCCGGGAAAAATTGCGCGCCTGGGCCACCGCGAAAAAAGCCTTGAGGTTGGCGAATTCCTGATCGCGCATTATATATGTGGCCCTTCATAATGTTTGAAGATAGTTCCATATTCTAAATAAAAGGTACGGGTCGGACAATGCGCTCAATCGGCGATCCTGCCCGTGCCACCGAAGGAACTGTCATGTCATTCCCTGCTCATTTCGACCTGCTGAACTCAGCCCTCGCGCCTTTGCCCGATCAACATCGCCTGCTGCTACTCAAGGGCGGAATGGTCGTCACCCTGGATGATCAACTGGGTAACTTCGTCGAGGCTAACGTTTTGATCCGTGGTACCGAGATCGTCGAAGTTGGTGTCAACCTCAGCGCCGAGGGGGCCGACATCATTGACGCCAAGGGCATGATCGTCATCCCCGGGATGGTCGATACCCATCGCCATGCCTGGGAAGGTCAATTGCGGCGCATCAACCCGGACTCTCCGTCCCTGGAAGACTATTGCAACGCCACGCACTTTTCCTTCGCCAAGTACTACCGACCCCAGGATATGTACGTGGGCAACATGCTGACTGCCCTGGGCTGCATCAATGCCGGCATCACCACCATCATCGACAACTCTCACAATGCCCGTAGTGGCGCGCATTCCGATGCGGCCATCGAGGCCCTGCAGGACGCCGGCATCCGTGCGGTGCACGCGCCGGGTGCGCCGTTGTCCGGTGAATGGGACTCGGCCCAATGGCCCGGTGACCTGCGTCGCTTGAAGGGCAAGTATGCAAACGGTGACGACTCGCTGGTGACCCTGGCAATGATGTCGCAGATCGACCGCGAGCAATGGGCGGTGGCCCGCGAACTGGGCCTGAATATCGTTACCGAGTTCTTCGGTGCCGGTATGGCCAGTGAACTTGAAACGTTGCACGAAGAGGGGCTGCTGGGTCCGGACAATATCTTCAACCACTGTACCTGCCTGCCGGACCACGGTTGGTCGATCCTGCGCAAGGCCGGAGTGAAGGTCAACGTCTGCCCGCGTTCCGACGCCCACTATGGGCTCGAAGACGGTGTATTTGCCTGGCAAAAGGCCGTCGACCATGGGATGAACCCGGGTTTGAGCGTCGATAACGAAAGCTCCTATGGCGGCGACATGTTCGGTGAAATGCGCGTGGCTTTCTATCTGCAGCGCGCGGCGGCTCACAGTGCACGTTTTCACGGTAAACCCGCCACGCCGGACCTGGTCAGCACCCGACAACTGCTCAAGGCCGCGACCCTCGATGGCGCGGCGTGCGCGGGGCTCGACTCGAGCATCGGCAGCCTTACGCCGGGCAAGCAGGCGGACATCGTGATGATTCGCACCGACAACCTCAGCCTCTATCCGTCCAACAACGCGCTGGGCACGGTGGTTCACGCGGCGGAGCGGGGCGATATCGACACCGTGATCATCGCCGGGCGGATTCGCAAGCAGGGGGGCGTGGTGCTGGGGGTGGATCGCCCGCAACTGGAACTGGCGACCGAAGAGTCCCGTGAGTACCTGTTCGCGGCCGCCGGTTACACCCCGGACCCTTTTGCGGAAGATTTTTCTCCCCTGCATTCCCACTGATAGAGGTGGCCGTCATGTTCCTGATTTCCTTTGCGCTGGCCTTTCTGGCGGGCATCGCGATAGCGCTGCAAGCGGCGGTCAACAGCCAACTGGCTGGGGCCATGACAGGCAATACCCTGGCGGCCGCGTTCTATTCCTTCTTCACCGGCATGTTGGTGCTGGGTGTCCTTGCCTTCTTTCGCGGTGGCCTGGGCGATTCCCTCAATGTGATTCCGAGCCAGCCAGGCTGGCGATTGGTGGGCGGAGTGCTCGGTGCCGGGGCGATTTTCTGCACGGTCTGGCTGGCGCCGCGCATCGGTTTGGCGAACCTGCTGGTCCTGGTGATCGCCGGCCAGTTGCTGTCCTCGGTGGCGATTGACCATTTCGGCTGGCTCGGCAGTGTGGTGCGACCTGCCGCGACCTTGAAAATCATCGGTGCCAGCGTGGTTTTGCTTGGGGTTGCCCTGACGCTCTTCGGCGACCGTTTGAAGGAGCTGCTGTCGTGAGCGTCTTCATCCATGTCGCAAGCGCCAAGGGCCTGCCGGTCCTGGCTGGAGCTGTGGCCCTGACGGGGTTCAGTGCCTGGGCCCGAGCGGATTTCTTCGGCGACTCCCATGCCTTTTTCGAAACGCGCAATGTGTATTTCAATCGCGACTTCCGTGATGGACCCTCCAGCCTGCAATCCAGGCGGGATGAATGGGCGCAAGGCCTGATGCTGAAACTGGAGTCGGGCTACACCCCGGGAGTGGTGGGTCTCGGTGTGGACGCGCTGGGTATGCTGGGCATCCGCCTGGACTCCAGTCCCGAGCGGGCGGGGAGTGGCCTGCTGCCGGTCCGCCCCGATGGGCGTGCTGCGGCGCAGTACGGCAAGCTGGGGCTGACGGCCAAGCTGAAAATTTCCGCGACCGAGTTGAAGGCCGGGGCGCTGATCCCTTCGTTGCCTACGCTACGACCTAACGATGGCATGATTCTGCCGCAGTCGTTCGAGGGCTTGATGCTGACTTCCCGGGAGTTTCCTGATCTGGTGATGACCGCGGGCCAGTTGGACAAAGTGAAGGCGCGCAATGATACGAGTTATGAAGACATTGCCCTGAACAACAAGAACAACCGATTTACTCGTAACGCCCCGGGCGGCCAGTTGGACCTTGCAGGCTTTGATCGCAAGCTGGGTGATGATCTCAAGTTCAGCTATCACTACGCCGGGTTGAGCGATGTCTACCGGCAGCATTTTCTCGGGCTGATTGCCAGCCGACCCCTGGCCTCCGGTACGTTGAACGCCGATCTGCGGTTTTTTGCGAGTGAGGACCAAGGCGCTGCCCGGGGAGGAAAAATCGACAACCAGGCGCTCAATGGTCTGTTCGGCTACGGACAGGGTGGGCACAAGGTCAGCCTGGGTTACCAGCGCATGTCAGGGGCCAGCGCCTTTCCTTATATAGAGGGCAGTGACGCGTACCTGGTGAACTTTGCCCAGATCGGCGATTTTGCCGAGGCGAAGGAGCGCTCCTGGCAGGCGCGTTACGATTACGACTTCGAGTCGATGGGCATTCCCGGGTTGACCTTCATGAGCCGCTATATTTCTGGCGACCATGCACAAGTGCCGGGTGTTTCAGGCAGGGGGCAGGAGTGGGAGCGTAACACGGAGGTGCGTTACATGATCCAGAGTGGGGCGTTCAAGAACCTGGCGTTGCGTTTGCGCAATGCGACGTACCGCTCGTCGTTCAGCCGGGACGCGGACGAAACCCGGATATTGCTCACTTATACCAAGGCCTTGTGGTAGGCGGCGCTCCTGAAAGCGTCGCGAATCCT
>NZ_JALLIZ010000003.1:0-548737 GCF_023242345.1 Pseudomonas sp. MWU12-2037
TCCGATCACACCACCTTCAACAAGAAGGAAGATAACGTCAGCGAGAACGGCTCTGACCGTACACCACTGGGTCAAGCCCTGGCCGAGAACGGCTCCAGCAAGACCTCCATTGGTGAGAACGACAAATTCGCCGAAGGTGGCCGTGCTCGCCTGGAAGAGAAAGGTTTGGTCCAAGACGGCGGTGACCGTGTGATCGAACGCAACAGCAGCCTGAGTTAAGGCCTTGCTGGCCTGGAACAAAGCCCGGTCTCCTGGACCGGGCTTTGATATTTCAGGACCCTGAATATTCGAAATCCCGCGATTGCCCCCTTCTCTTGGTTCGACGCCGGCAAAGCTGATTTGCTAGAGTGCGCCGCTCTCTTCATCCAGAAAATACCCTTGCGATGCTGCCCCGCGCCGAACAGAAACAACAGACTCGACATGCGCTCATGGACGCTGCCCGGCACCTGATGGAATCCGGCCGTGGCTTCGGCAGCCTGAGCCTGCGGGAAGTGGCGAAGACCGCCGGCATCGTGCCCACCGGTTTCTACCGACATTTCGACGATATGGACCAGCTCGGCCTGGCCCTGGTCCGCGAAGTCGGCCAGACCTTCCGCGAAACCATCCGGCTGGTGCGCCATAACGAGTTCGTCATGGGCGGCATCATCGATGCGTCGGTGCGGATTTTTCTCGATGTGGTGGCGGCCAATCGCTCGCAGTTCCTGTTTCTCGCCCGTGAGCAATACGGTGGTTCGCAGCCGGTGCGCCAGGCCATCGGGGCGTTGCGGGAAAATATCAGCACGGACCTGGCGACCGACCTGGGCCTGATGCCCAAGCTCGACCACCTGGACCCCGCCGGGTTGGCGGTCATGGCCGACCTGATCGTCAAGAGTGTGTTCGCCACCCTGCCGGATATCATCGACCCACCGTCCGATCCCTTGCCGGAACATCTGACGCCCCAGGCCAAGATCACCCAGCAACTGCGCTTCATCTTTATCGGATTGAAGCATTGGCAGGGTCTGGGCAGTACCGAGTAACCGGAACGGGTGCCCTGCACCCGGATCGCCGGCAAGCCGGCTCCTACAGTTCGACACGACGCAATCCTGGCGTTGAAACGCGGACCTGTGTGCCGGCTTGCCGGCGATGAGGCCCGCCAGGCACCACAAAAGCGCACTTACATCACTTGCGCACCATCTTGAAACATTCTGAAACATGACTACGCTCCCTTTTCAGGCATCCAGCGCTTTCTGACGGGACTTTCCTACGCGGCGAACGATTGGCAAGCCCCTTGCTCTAGCTCAACCATCGCTCATTGCCGGAAGCCTCCTGATGTTGGTGATTCATCGCAGAATCGAAGCGCAATCCACCTGGGCCGCCGAGCTGCACCTGAACTTCGAAGCCCGCAGCAAAAGTCGCCTGCGCTGTTTCAGTGCCGAGGGTGAGGACGTAGGACTATTCCTTGAACGTGGCCAGCCACCGCTGTACGACGGTGAATACCTGGAAGCCGAGGACGGCCGCATCGTGCGGGTCTGCGCACGCCCCGAACAACTGCTGCACGTCACCTGCCGCAATGCCTTCGAACTGACCCGCGCCGCCTATCACCTGGGCAACCGTCATGTCGCCCTGCAAGTCGGCGACGGCTGGCTCAGGCTGCTCGACGACTACGTGCTCAAGGCCATGCTCGAACAACTTGGCGCCCATACCGAAACCCTCGAAGCGCCGTTCCAGCCGGAACACGGTGCCTACGGCGGCGGCCATCACCACTCCCGCCACGGCGACGAAGACTTCAACTACCCGCCGCGCCTGCACCAGTTCGGTGTGCGCCCATGAACCCGGCCTGGGCGCTGTTGCGCCTGGCCAGCCCGCAATTGCCCATCGGCGGCTACAGCTATTCCCAAGGCCTGGAAATGGCCGTGGAACAGGCCCGGGTCAAGGACGCAGATGGCGCCCGGCGCTGGATCGCCGATCAATTGCTGCTCAACCTGGCCCGCTTCGAAGCGCCGCTGCTGCTCGCCCATTGCCAGACAGCGGCGGACGAAAACTGGGGCGAGTTGCAACAGCTCTGCGAAGAACACCGCGCCAGCCGTGAAACCCGCGAGCTGTATCAGGAAAGCCGGCAGATGGGTTATTCCCTGCAGCAGTTGCTCAGCGGCCTGCCGGAACTGGATGACACCGCCCGAACCTTCCTCGCACAGCAAAGCGAACCGCATCTGGCCCTGGGCTGGGCGCTGGCCGCCCGTGCCTGGCAGATCAGTCCCCAGGACGCCTTGGCCGCCTGGCTCTGGAGCTGGCTGGAAAACCAGCTGGCCGTGCTGATGAAAACCCTGCCCCTGGGCCAGCAAGCCGCCCAGCGCCTGACCAGCGAGTTGCTGCCCCTGCTGCAACAGGCCCAGCAAGCCGCCACGGCCCAGGACCTTCAATCCATCGGCAGCGCCGCCTTCGGCCTGTCCCTGGCGTGCATGGCCCATGAGCGCCAGTACAGCCGCCTGTTTCGTTCCTAGGAGAACATGATGAACGCACAACCTCTGCGTGTCGGTATCGGCGGCCCGGTGGGCTCCGGCAAGACCGCCCTGACCCTGGCCCTGTGCCTGGCCCTGCGCGACCGCTACAACCTGGCGGTGGTCACCAACGATATCTACACCCGCGAAGACGCCGACTTCCTGGTGCGCAACGAAGCCCTGGCCCCGGAGCGGATCATCGGCGTGGAAACCGGTGGCTGCCCGCACACCGCGATTCGCGAGGATGCCTCGATCAACCTCGAAGCCGTCGACCAGTTGAACCGTCGCTTCCCGGGGTTGGACCTGATCCTGGTGGAGTCCGGCGGCGACAACCTCTCGGCGACCTTCAGCCCGGAACTCTCCGACCTGACGATCTACGTGATCGACGTCTCGGCCGGCGACAAGCTGCCGCGCAAGGGCGGGCCGGGGATCTGCAAGTCCGACCTGCTGGTGATCAACAAGATCGACCTGGCACCGCTGGTGGGCGCGTCCCTGGAGATGATGGACAGCGACACGCGGCGCATGCGCGGTGACAAGCCGTTTGTCTTCAGCAACCAGAAAACCGGACATGGCCTGGACGCCATCGTCGCCTTTATCGAACGCCAGGGCCTGCTGACAGCAGCCTGATGCCTGGCCAACCGCTACTTCAACAATACGGAGCCCAACCATGACCTTGAAAAAAATCCTCGGTACCCTCGCCCTGCTGCTTATGCCAGCCATCGCCTTTGCCCATCCCGGCCACGGCGACAGCGGCTGGATGGCGGGTGTCAGCCATCCGGTCAGCGGCATCGATCATTTGCTGGCGATGGTGGCCGTCGGTTTATGGGCGGCGCAGCAAAAAGGCAGCGCGCGCTGGGCGTTGCCCTGCACCTTTGTCGGAACCATGCTGCTCGGCGGGGTACTGGGTTTCGAAGGGCTGGCGTTACCGGCACTGGAAAGCGGGATTGCCGCATCGGTATTGGCCCTGGGCCTGGCGGTGGCGCTGGCGGTACGGCCACCGTTGAGCCTGGCGCTGGCGGCGACGGCGCTGTTTGCCTTGTTCCATGGTGTGGCCCACGGTCTTGAACTGCCAGAGATGTCGAGCCCGTGGACCTATGCGGCCGGTTTTGTGGTCGCGACCGCGACTTTGCATGCACTGGGTTATGCCGTGGTGCGGGTGTTGCCGCAAGCCGCGGCACCGTTGGTGCGGGTGGCCGGTGTTGCGTCGGCGGCCACCGGGGTCTGGTTGCTCGCGGGCTGAGACTTTGTGGCGAGCGGGCTTGCCCGCTCACCACAAGGAACAGCATCGCCAGCGGCCGCCTGTTAACATGTCGCGCAACCGCCCTTGCCCTGACGACGCCAGCCGATGCCCGATGTTTCCAGCTCCGCCTCCACGCCTGAATTGAGTGCACTGTTCAACACCGTGCAAGACCACTTCCGCCAGGTCATCGTGCCGCTGTGGCAAGGCCCCGGCTGGAACGCCGAGATGGCGCTGCCCTACGAGGCGCTCGACGCCGACCATCGGCCGTTGCCCGCGCAACGCTATCGCGCCATGGCCTGCGCCCGTCAGTTGTATCTGTTTTCCAGCCTGATCGGCGACGCCGCTTTCCCGGCCGCCGCTGAACGCGCCAGCGCGCTGTTCCGTTCGTTGCAACGGCATTTCCACGATGCCGAGTACGGCGGCTGGTTCTACAGCGTCGACCCCCACGGCAAGCCGCTGGACACCCGCAAGGATCTCTACACCCACGCCTTTATTCTCTTCGCCTGCGCCCATTACTGGGCCAAGGTCCGCGAGCCGCTGGTGGAGTCGGTGCTCAACGCCGCCCTGGAAGTGATCGCCGTGCGTTTCGCCAATGGCGACGGCCTGTATGAAGCGAGTTTGGAGCGTGACTGGTCGCCCCTGGGCAGCGGGCCGTTGCAGAACCCGTTGATGCACCTGGCCGAAGCTTTTCTGGCGACCCTGTCGGTACGTGAAGACGCCACCACCCAGGGCGCACTGCTGGCCCTGGCCGCCGGCATGCAGCAACGCTTTATCGACCGCCACCACGGCGTGATGCTGGAGAAACCGCTGGGGGCTGTGGATAACTGGTTCGAACCGGGCCATCAGTTCGAATGGCTGTTCCTGCTGGAGTCATCGCCCTTGCTGCGCGGCACGGCGCTGCATGGCTCGCTGGATCGCGCGTTCGCCTTTGCCGAGCAGTCAGGCGTCGATCCGCAAAGCGGCGCGGTCAGCGGCATGCTGGGCATCGACGGCAGCCTGCGCGACGGCACCCAACGGATCTGGGCCCAGGCTGAATACCTGCGGGCGCTGACGTTGCGTGTGGATAACTCGGCGCGCCTACAGCACCAGCTGGCGGCCTTGCAGCAGCACTTCCTGCACCCGGGCGGCTGGCACGAGTGCCTGGACGCCAAGGGCGAGGTCAGCCGGAAGGATATGCCGTCGACCACCCCTTATCACCTGGCGACCTGCCTGAGTGGCCTGGCCGAGTATTTCGGCTGAGCCAAGCACAAGCAGGCACTTGAAGACATTGCGGGAGCGGTGCTTGTCGGATCGCCGCACCGCCGCGAAGCTTTTAGCGGCCTCAAGGGCCTCTTCGCGAGCAAGCTCTGCTCCCACAGGGGACAGTGCCTGGCCTTGGCTGCAAGGCATCAGGCCAAACCCGCTCGCCACAATAAGCTAACGTTCTCAGCCCTTGTTGCGCTCGATGGCAAACCCGCTCCAGGTCTGGCTCACCGGCATCAGCTCGAGGCTGTTGATATTGACGTGGGCCGGAGTGTTGAGCACCCAGAAGATCGTATCGGCGATGTCCTGCGGCTGGATCGGCTCGGCACCGGCATAGGTCGCGTCGTAACGCGCCTGGTCACCGGCAAAACGCACCAGCGAGAACTCGCTCTCGCACAGCCCCGGCTCGATATTGGTCACCCGCACCCCCGTGCCCTGCAAATCGCAGCGCAGGTTCAGGGAGAACTGTTTGACGAACGCCTTGCTCGCGCCATAGACATGGCTGCCCGGATACGGGTAGTTGCCGGCAATCGACCCCAGGTTGATGATCCCCGCCCCACGACCATGGGCGATCAGCCGTGGCAGCAGCAGGCGGGTGCTGTACATCAGGCCCTTGATGTTGGTGTCGACCATGGTGTCCCAGTCGTCGAGGTCGCACTTGGGCGCCGGATCGACCCCCAGGGCCAGGCCCGCGTTATTGATCAGACCGCGCAGTTTGGCGAAGCTCGGCGGCAGGTTGGCAATGGCTTCTTCCATGGCCTTGCGGTCGCGCACATCCAGCACCAGGCCATGCACTTCGGTCTGCTTCGACAACTCGGCGCACAAGGCATTCAAGCGCTCCTCACGACGACCGGTGAGCACCAGCTTCCAGCCGGCCTCGGCAAAACGACGGGCACAGGCCTCGCCAAAACCGGAAGTCGCGCCCGTGATAAACAACGTGGATGTCATGGAGTTCTCCTTGCTCGGCCCGCGGGCCGCCAGATATGAATACGGTCGTTGCGCAGCATGCCTCAACGCCGGCCACTGAAGAAATGGAATCTTGAAAACAACGCAACTGTACAAAAAACACCCAATCACAGCAAAGCCACGCAAACCGTGGCCTGGCGCCTGCTGTGCGCACCTTATCCACAGCCCCGTCCACAGTATCCGGGGGCAACTCGAAAACCCGCCGATCCGCTGTACACAAGGCCTCCAGCGGTATTTCAAAAGTTTTTCCCTTGACCCCGGAACAACCGTTGTGTAGCCACCGGCGAAAAATCCCCTGGGGACGATTTCACGCCAGTGGCTCCAGGCCAGTAATTACGCCACCCAGGGGCATGTTTCCAGAGTTTGCCCACAGAGTTATCCACAGGCTGTGCAGGCGGCTTGTCGGGCGCAAGGCGTGACAATATACCTGTTGACAAAACGTCCCGGCGCTTTGCAAAACACCACTGATCAAAAAACAACCAGCGCGCTGCAAGCCACGGTTTCAAAGGCTCTCAGCCAGCTACTCCCACGTTACCCACAGCCACCTCCACAGCAAACGGGGACAAGTCAAATTGATGACAAAACAATCATTTGCAGCGGTTTCATGTCGCACTTTGGCAGGTTGCGCAGATTGTTTTCCACAATTTCGGATCCAGGCTGTGGACAGACAAAAAAACGCCCCGGATCCGAAGATCACGGGGCGTTTCAGGGTCGCACAAACCTGTAGGACTCTAATGTCCGCCCAGGTAGGCGTTGCGCACTTCCTCGTTGACCAGCAGCTCCTTGCCGGTGCCACTGAGGCGAATCTCGCCGTTGACCATCACATAGGCCCGGTCCGACAAGCGCAGGGCGTGGTTGGCGTTCTGCTCCACCAGGAAGATGGTCATGCCCGAGGCCGCCAGCTCGCGCAGGGTGGCGAAGATCTGCTTCACCACGATCGGCGCCAGGCCCAGGCTCGGCTCGTCCAGCAACAGCAGCTTGGGCCGGCTCATCAGCGCCCGGGCAATCGCCAGCATCTGCTGCTCGCCGCCGGACATGGTCATGGCCCGCTGGTTACGCCGCTCCTTGAGCCGTGGAAACAACTCGAACATGCGCTGCATGTCCTCGTCGACGAACTTGTCGCCAATGGGGATGGTGCCCATCTGCAGGTTCTCTTCCACGGTCATGTCCGGGAATACCCGGCGGCCTTCCGGCGACTGGGCGATACCGTTGGAGGCGATGTAGTGGGACGACTTGTGGGTAATGTCGACGCCCCGGTAGATGATCTCCCCGGCGGCGGCTCGCGGCTGGCCGAAGATCGACATCAGCAGCGTCGACTTGCCCGCGCCGTTGGAGCCGATCAGGCTGACGGTTTCGCCTTCGTTGATGTGCAACGAGACCTTCTTCAGGGCCTGGATCGGCCCGTAGAACACTTCCAGGTTCTTCAGTTCGAGGATAGGTTGACTCATACCAGTTCCTCTTCATCGGCGCCCAGGTAGGCGGCAATCACTTTCGGGTCGTTGCGGATGTCTTGCGGACCGCCCTCGGCAATCACGTTGCCGTGGTCCAGTACCACGATGTGGTCGGAAATACTCATGACCATGCCCATGTCGTGCTCGATCAGCACCACGGTCAGGTCATGCTCGTCGCGCAGCAGCCGGATCATCGCGCTCAGCGCTTCGGTTTCCTGGGGGTTGAGGCCCGCCGCCGGTTCGTCGAGGCAAATGATCCGCGGCCGCGTGCACATGGCCCGGGCAATTTCCAGGCGGCGTTGCTGGCCGTAGGACAACTCGCCGGCCAGGCGGTTGGCACAGTCCACCAGGTCGACCACTTCCAGCCAGTAGAACGCGGTGTCCAGGGCGTCGCTTTCAGCCTTGCGGTAGCCCTTGGTATTGAGGATGCCGGAGAGCATGTTGCGGTTGACCCACATGTGCTGGGCCACCAGCAGGTTCTCCAGCACCGACATTTCCTTGAACAGGCGAATGTTCTGGAAGGTCCGGGCCAGGCCCGCACGGTTCACCAGGTGGGTACCGCCGAACATCTTGTAGTAGAGCCGGCTGAAGAAGGTTTTCGGCGAAGCGAAATCCCCCAGGCGAAAGGACTCACCCAGCAGCTGGATCACGTTGGTGCGCTTGTCGCGTACATTCAGTTCGATCTTGCCGCCAGTGGCCTTGTAGAAGCCGGTCAGGCAGTTGAACACCGTGGTCTTGCCCGCGCCGTTGGGGCCGATCAGGGCGAAGATCGAGTTGCGTTTGACTTGCAGGCTGACGTCGCTGAGGGCCTTGATCCCCCCGAAGTGCATCATCAGCTTTTCGACTTTCAGAACGATGTCATTACTCATTGGCCAGTCCCTCCCACCAGGACGCCCTTGCGTGGGGTCACCCCGGTGCGGCTGATGCGGATCAGGCCACGTGGCCGCCAGATCATCATCAACACCATCAATACGCCGAACAGCAATACACGGTATTCGGCGAAACTACGCAGCAGCTCCGGCGCCACGGTCAGTACAAACGCCGCGATCACCACACCGATGGTCGAGCCCATGCCGCCCAACACCACGATGGCGAGGATCAGCGCGGACTCGAAGAAGGTGAAGGAAGTCGGGTTGACGAAACCCTGGTAGGTGGCGAAGAACACCCCCGCCAGACCGGCGGTGGAAGCCCCCAGGGTGAACGCCGAGAGTTTCACCAGCACGTGGTTCAAGCCCATGGCGCGGCAGGCGATCTCGTCTTCACGCAAGGCTTCCCAGGCGCGGCCCACTGGCATGCGGGTCAGGCGATGCTTGATGTAGAGCACGGCCAGTACCACCAGGAACAACACGGTGTAGATGAAATAGAACTTCACGTCCGGGTTGTAGGCGATGCCGAAGAACTCATGGAAGGGAATCCCGCCCTCCTTCGCGCGCTTGCCGAACTCCAGGCCGAAGAAGGTCGGCAGAGGCGCCGGCATCCCGTTCGGACCGCCGGTCAGCGACAGCCAGTTGTTGAGGATCAGTCGGATGATCTCGCCGAAGCCCAGGGTCACGATGGCCAGGTAGTCACCGTGCAGGCGCAGGACCGGGAAGCCGAGGATGCACCCCGCCAGCGCGGCGGTGATGGCAGCCAGCGGCAGGACGGTCCAGAACCCCAGCCCGAGGTATTGATAACCCAGCGCCAGGCCATAGGCACCGATGGCGTAGAACGCCACGTAACCCAGGTCGAGCAGGCCGGCGAGGCCCACCACGATGTTCAGGCCCAGGCCGAGCAGGACATAGATCAGACCGAGGATCACCACACCCAGCAGGTAGGAGTTGGCGAAGACCGGGAAGATCACCGCGATCGCGATCATGATCGGGATGATCCAGCGCAGGCGCGACTTGTAGTCCGGCGCCAGCACATGCACGCCGGAACCGGTGCTCTCGAAACCTTCGAGAATCCGCAGGCCCTTGGGTGTCTGCAGGAACAGGCTGAGGGCAAAACGGCCGAGCATCACAATCGCCACCAGCCAGGCGACGCGGGTCGGTTGCAGGTTGAAGCTGTAGCCCTCCAGGACGACCCCGACGATGGGGCCGAAGACAATCAGTGCAACCAGGCCGGCGAGAATGGCGTCAACCAGGCTTTTCTTGATATCGAGCGATTTTTGAGTGGTTGAGGACATTGCTTACACCTTCGACACAAGAGGACGGCCCAACAGGCCTTGCGGCCGAAAGACCAGTACCAGGACCAGCAGCGAGAAGCTGAAGACGTCCTTGTAATCCGAGTTGACCAGGCCGGAGAACAGCGATTCGGAGATGCCGAGGATGATCCCGCCGAGCATGGCGCCCGGTAGCGAGCCGATGCCGCCGAGCACTGCGGCGGTAAACGCCTTGATGCCGATCACGAAGCCGGCATAGAAGTCGAAAGTGCCGTAGTTCATGGTGATCAGCACACCCGCGAGGGCCGCCATGGCCGCGCCGATGATGAACACATAGGAAATCACCCGGTCGGTGTTGATCCCCAGGATCGAAGCCATCTTGCGGTCTTGCTGGGTCGCGCGACACATGCGGCCCAACTTGGTGTACTTGATGACATAGGTCAAAAGGCCCATGCCGAGGAACGCGGCCACCAGGATAAAGACCTTGGTGTAGGTGAGCTGGACAAAGCCGCTGCCGACATCGACGCGCCAGGCACCGGTGAGCAGCGTGGGGACGCCCTGTTGCTTGGCGCCCTGGGCGATCTGCGCGTAGTTCTGCAGGATCAGCGAAATCCCGATGGCGCTGATCAGCGGTGCCAGGCGGGTGGAGTTGCGCAGGGGTTTGTAGGCGATACGCTCGATGACCCAGCCATACACCCCGGTGACGATGATGGTGAAGACCAGCGTGCCGAGCATCAGGAGCGGGAAGGATTCAATACCGAAGTAAGCCAGCAGAGCCAGACTGATTGCCGCGAGGTAAGCGGAAATCATGTAAACCTCGCCGTGGGCGAAGTTGATCATGCCGATGATGCCATAGACCATTGTGTAGCCGATGGCGATCAGGCCATAGACCGACCCGAGGGTCAGGCCGTTGACCAGTTGCTGCAGGAAAATACCATCCATAACGCAATCTCACGCATTTGAGAGACTGCACAGAAGCGCACCGCGACGGTCGGGGTTCAACCACCGTCGCAGCACAGCCATGTGCAGCTCTACGAGAAAAGACAGGTACTGCACGGACACGCTTGGCGACTGGCTGGCGCACGGGGCGCCAGCCGGGTCAGGCCTTCATGTCACTTCTGTTTTTCCAGCTGATGGTATTTGCCGTCTTTGTCCCACTGGTAGACCACGTAGTCGGAGATCTTCAGGTCGCCCTTGGCGTCCCAGGTCTTCTCGCCCATCACGGTCTTGACCGGGTGTGCTTTCAGCCACTTGGCCGCCTCTTCGCCCTTGTTGGACTTGGCGCCGTTGAAAGCCGCGGCCAGGGTCTGTACCGAGGCGTAGGCATAGAGGGTGTAACCTTCCGGCTCGTAGCCCGACTTGCGGAACTGGTCAACGACCGCCTTGCTGTCCGGCAGCAGACGTGGGTCGGCGCCGAAGGTCATGAGTACACCGTCGACGTATTGCGGACCACCGGCAGTGGTCACCAGTTCGTCGGTGACGATACCGTCGTCAGACATGAACTTGACGTCTTTCAAGCCTTCAGTGCGCAGTTGCTTGACCAGCGGACCGGCTTCCGGGTGCAGGCCGCCGAAGTAGACCACGTCGGCACCAGCGGCACGGATCTTGGTCACCAGGGCGCTGAAGTCCTTCTCGCCACGGGTCAGGCCTTCGTAGATAACCGGAGTCACACCGCGCTTGATCAACTGGGCCTTGGTGGCATCCGCCAGGCCTTGGCCATAGGTGTCCTTGTCGTGGATGACCGCGACTTTCTTGCCCTTGAGCACGTCGACGATGTAGTTGCCGGCCACGATGCCCTGCTGGTCGTCACGACCACACATACGGAACATCGCACCCAGACCGCGCTCGGTCACCTGAGGGTTGGTAGAGCCCGGGGTGATCGCGATGATGCCCGCTTCGTCGTAGATCTCCGAAGCCGGGATGGTGGAAGAGGAACAGAAGTGCCCGACGACGCCGGCGACTTTCTGGTTGCTCAGGTCCTTGGCGACCGTTACCGCCTGTTTTGGCTCACAGGCATCATCGCCCTTGACCAGGACGATTTTTTCGCCGTTGACGCCACCGGCCGCGTTGATCGCATCCGCCGCCGCTTGCGCACCTTTCATGTACTGCTCGCCGAAAGAAGCGTTGGCACCGGTCATCGGACCCGCCACGCCGATCTTGACGTCAGCCTGAGCAAACGCAGAAACACCCAACGCAGCAGCCACTGCGAGGGCTACAAAGCCTTTCTTGTAAAACGTCTGGGACATGAGGTGGTGCTCCAAGGTTTTTTTAGTTGGCACTGCGACTTCAATGAATGCTCAGAGCAAGGGGCGTGCCATAGGTTTTTTGTTCTGCAAAAAGTCGCTGTCTTATTGTTTTATGGACTGTTTCGGGCCCTTTTTAACTGGGCGTGCAACCGTCTAAACCGCGGAAGGTGGAACCTTTCAAGGAAAAAGGTGCAACCCAGCGGTGCCACTATTGCAACCATGGCGCCGAAGGGCGTGCAACCACCCTGTAACAACGTGCGTCACCGAAGTGCACACTCGCGGTGCGCGACTGCTACATCGCGCACCATTACAGGCTAGCCGTCTCGAACAAAAGCGCCGTCCGATTCGGCATTTTTTGTTGTTTCAAATGACAATCCGCAGGCACTGGCCCGCGTGATACAGCGAAAAGCCAGCCTCGTAGAGACCACTGCGCAGGCCCACCGCCGGTATCGGCCGCATGGGCGCGAAGGGAATCGGCAGGGCCTGAGGATTTCCGTTACACAGGTAATCGGCGAACGCCTTGCCGACCACCGTCCCCGTGGTCACCCCACGCCCGTTGTAGCCGGTGACTGCCACTAAACCGGGCGCCGGTTCGAACAGGCGCATCAGATGGTCGGGGGTAAAGGCGATACAACCGGTCCAGGTGCATTCCCAGTCGACCTTTTTCAGGTAGGGGAAATAGTGCTGTTGCACGCGGTCGGCCCAGGCCCGCAGGAACCACGCCGGTTTCTGGTTGCCGTTGCCCAGGCTGCCCAGCAACAGGCGACCGTCGGCATCGCGGCGAATGCTGCTGAGCACCTGGCGGGTATCCCAGGAGCCCTGCCCGCCCGGCAGAATCTGCCGAGCGGCTTCTTCGGTCAATGGGCTGGAGGCGACCTGGTAGTAGTAGCCCGGAAAGAAGTTGCGCCGCAGTTCGGTCCATTCGCCTTCGGTGTAGGCATTGGAAGCCATCACCACCTGTTCGGCGCTGACCGCGCCCTCGGCGGTCTGCACCGACCAGCGCTGGCCCTGGCGTTCCAGGCGGGTGACCGGGGAATGGTCGAACAGCTGCGCCCCCAGCCGCGACGCGGCCTTGGCCAGGCCCGAGGTATAGGCCATGGGATTGAGGGTGCCGGCGCGCCGGTCGAGCAAGGCGGCGCCGATTTTTTGGGTGCCGGTGGCGATTTCGCAATCCTTGCCGGTCAGCAACTCCACCGGTGCGCCACGACGTTTCCACTGCGCTTCACGGCTGCGCAGATCAGCCTCGCCCTTGGCGTTGTGGGCCATGTGCAAGGTGCCTTCGCGGCGCAGCTGGCAATCGATGCCATGCTTGTCCACCAGGCTGAAGACCAGGGCCGGCGCCGCCCCCAACATGCGGTTGAGCTGGCTGCCCACCGCTTCGCCGAAACCGGCCTCGATCTCGTCCGGGGGAATCCACATCCCGGCATTGACCAGCCCCACATTGCGTCCGGAACCGCCGTGGCCGGTACGATGGGCTTCCAGCACGCAGACGCTCTTGCCTTGTTCACGCAGGTGAATCGCGGCCGAGAGCCCGGTGATACCGGCGCCGATCACGCAGACATCGACCTTCAACTCGCCCTTGAAGGACGGTGCGTCAGGCCGCTGCGGCGTCAGTGTTTCCCATAGACATTCTTCACGTAACGGCATTGCCAGACTCCGAAAATGAAACCCGTCAGTCGAAGGTAATGCCCTGGGCCAGCGGCAATTCCAGCGAGTAGTTCACGGTATTGGTCTGGCGGCGCATGTAACCGCGCCAGGCGTCCGAACCCGACTCGCGACCGCCACCGGTTTCCTTCTCGCCGCCAAAGGCGCCGCCGATCTCCGCACCGCTCGGGCCGATGTTGACGTTGGCAATGCCGCAGTCGCTGCCTACCGCCGACATGAACTGCTCGGCCTCGCGCACATCGGTGGTGAAGATGCACGAAGACAGGCCTTGTGGCACCGCATTGTTCAAACGCAGGGCTTCGGCGAACTCCGTGTAACCGATCACGTAGAGAATCGGGGCAAAGGTTTCGTGGCAGACCACTTCGCTCTGCTCCGGCATCTCGACGATGGCCGGCGACACGTAATAGGCATTCGGGAATTTGTCCTGCAACTGGCGCTCGCCGCCGAACACCCGGCCGCCTTCGCTCAGGGCCTGCTCCAGGGCGTCCTGCATGTTCTCGAAGCTTTGCTTGTCGATCAGCGGGCCGACCAGGTTGCCTTCCAGCGGATGACCGATACGGACCTTGGAATAGGCCGCTTTCAAACGGGTGACGATTTCCGCCTTGACCGATTCATGGGCAATCAGACGCCGCAAGCTGGTGCAGCGCTGGCCGGCGGTGCCGACGGCGCTGAACAGAATCGCCCGTACGGCCATGTCCAGGTCGGCGCTTGGGCCGAGGATCATGGCGTTGTTACCGCCCAGTTCGAGAATGCTGCGGGCAAAGCGCGCGGCCACTTTCGGCGCCACTTCACGGCCCATGCGGGTGCTGCCGGTAGCGCTGATCAGCGCCACACGCGGGTCATCGACCAGGGCGGCACCGGCGTCGCGACCACCGATGATCACCTGGCTCAGGTACTCGGGCGCATCGCTGAAGTTCTTCAGTACACGCTCGAACAGGGCCTGGCAGGCCAGCGCGGTCAGCGGGGTCTTTTCCGAAGGTTTCCAGATCACCGAGTTGCCGCACACCAGTGCCAGGGTGGTGTTCCAGGCCCAGACCGCGACCGGGAAGTTGAAGGCGCTGATCACGCCGACCACACCCAGGGGATGCCAGGACTCACGCATATGGTGGCCCGGACGCTCGGAGGCGATGGTCAAGCCGTACAGCTGGCGCGACAGGCCCACGGCGAAGTCGCAGATATCGATCATTTCCTGCACTTCACCCAGGCCTTCCTGGGTGATCTTGCCGGCTTCCCAGGAAACCAGCTCACCAAGGTCGGCCTTGAATTCGCGCAGCACTTCACCGAACTGGCGCACCAGCTCGCCACGGCGCGGTGCCGGAACCTTGCGCCAGGCATCGAAGGCGTGCTCGGCACGGCTGACCTGCTGCTCGACCTCAGCCGCGCCCTCCCAGTTCACGCCGGCGATGCGGCTGCCGTCGATGGGCGAATGCACGGGCTGTTTGCCCTGTTGATACAGCGCCGGGTCCACACCAAGACGATCAAGCAATGCGGCAACCATGGGGGTCACTCCTGTAGGCGAAAACGGAAAGCTTTAGTCGAAAACAACACGACGATTCAGACCTTCAGTTGTAGCGGCCTTCAGCTTTGCCAACAAACGACGATTAGGCGAGATATCATTCCATTTATTCATGCAGCGCAAGACAGAAGAAAAAGGCCCGTCCATGCTGAATAAAAGATACCTGCCTTCGATCACGGCCCTGCAATGTTTCGAAGCCGTCACCCGCCACCTGAGCTTCACCCGCGCGGCAGAAGAGCTGAACCTGACCCAGAGTGCCGTGAGCAAACAGGTCGCGCAGCTGGAAGAACTGTTGCAGCACCTGCTGTTTCGCCGGGTACGGCGACGCCTGCAACTGACGCCGGCCGGGGATCTGTATCTGGTGGAAGTCCGAAAAATCCTGACACAGGTGGAGATGTCGACCCACTACCTGCGTTCCTACGGCGGTGAAACCGAAGTCCTGCGGGTATCCACGCCCTCGACCTTCGGCGCCCGCTGGCTGGTGCCGCGGCTCAAGGGCTGGCGCCTGCGTCACCCGCATATCCACCTGGACCTGTGCAACGAACAGGAAGCCGACGACCTGCTGCAGGGCCGCAGCGACCTGGCGTTCTATTTCGGCCAGGGTTCGCGGCCGGGCACCGAGTGCGTGAAGCTGTTCGGTGAAGAGCTGGTGGCGGTGTGCGCGCCGGGCTGCCTGCCGGAGAAGCCCTTCAGCGATCCGACGCAGTTGAGCGAGCTGGTCCTGCTGCAGAACGCCTCGCGGCCCCAGGCCTGGCACGACTGGTTCGACAGCCAGGGGTATCACACCGAACACAGTTACCACGGGCCGCGTTTCGAGACCTTCTATATGTGTATCCGGGCGGCCCAGGTCGGCTGCGGCGTAGCCTTGCTGCCCAGGTTCCTGGTGGAGGAGGAACTGATGGAGGGCAAGCTGGTGCTCGCCTGGCCTCATGCGATGCCCAACCACGACGCCTATTACCTGGCCTACCCGGAGCATTCGGCGGAGGTGCCGAAGGTGCGGGATTTTGTCAGTTGGATGCTGGAGCAGATCGACAGTCCCGTGCAACCTTGAGGGTATTGCGCTGCCCTCTCGGGCCTCTTCGCGGGCAAGCTCCGCTCCCACAGTCTCGAGTCGTACCTGAGTTCTGCGCACGACCGGGAACCTGTGGGAGCGGAGCTTGCCCGCGAAGAGGCCGGCACCCGCAACAAAAATCGCTGGTAAAACCGCCAACGGATATGCGCCACTAGCGGTCTTCATTCAAGAACTGCCAGGACGCCGCTGTAACGCGCGACCGGCATGGAGATACCCGTTATGAGCGATAAGGCCTTTGGCGATCGCATTGTGCAGAACCTGCTGGACACCGACTTCTACAAGCTGACCATGATGCAGGCGGTGCTGCACAACTACCCCAACGTCGAAGTCGAATGGGATTTCCGCTGCCGCAACAGTGAAGACCTGCGCCCGTACCTGGCGGAAATCCGCTACCAGGTCGAACGCCTCGCCGAACTGAGCCTGAGTGCCGACCAGCTGGGTTTCCTGGAACGCATCAGCTTCCTCAAGCCGGACTTCCTGCGCTTCCTCGGCCTGTTCCGCTTCAACCTGCGCTATATCCACACCGGGATCGAGAACGGCGAGCTGTTTATCCGCCTGCGCGGCCCGTGGCTGCATGTGATCCTGTTCGAAGTGCCGCTGCTGGCCATCGTCAGCGAAGTGCGCAACCGCTATCGCTACCAGGAAACCCTGCTGAGCCAGGCCCGCGAACAGCTGTACCGCAAGTTCGACTGGCTGAACGCCAATGCCTCCCCCGATGAACTGGCGGAACTGCAGGTCGCCGACTTCGGCACCCGCCGGCGCTTCTCCTACCGGGTCCAGGAAGAAGTGGTCAGCGTGCTCAAGCACGACTTCCCCGGACGCTTCGTCGGCACCAGCAACGTGCACCTGGCGCGCGAATTCGACATGAAGCCCCTGGGCACCATGGCCCACGAGTGGATCATGGCCCACCAGCAACTCGGTCCACGGCTGATCGACAGCCAGATCGCCGCGCTCGACTGCTGGGTCCGCGAGTACCGCGGCCTGCTCGGCATCGCCCTGACCGACTGCATCACCACCGATGCCTTCCTCACGGACTTCGACCTGTACTTCGCCAAGCTCTTCGACGGTTTGCGCCACGATTCCGGCGACCCGGTGATCTGGGCCGAAAAATGCATCAATCGTTATCACCAGCTGGGTATCGACCCGATGAGCAAGACCCTGGTGTTTTCCGACAGCCTCAGTCTGCCCAAGGCCCTGGGGATATTTCGCGCGCTACGCGGTCGGATCAATGTCAGCTTCGGCATCGGCACCAACCTCACCTGCGACATCGAAGGGGTGGAACCGATGAGCATCGTGCTTAAAATGACTGCCTGCAATGGCCAACCCGTGGCGAAGATCTCCGACGAGCCGGGCAAGGCCCAGTGCAAGGACCCGAATTTCGTGGCCTACCTGCGCCATGTGTTCCAGGTCCCCGGCTAGAAACTCGTCCAGTGGTACCGATCAACCTGTTCCAGACCCCATCCCGCAAGGAGTGAATCATGCAAGCCGTACAGCGCCAGATTGCTGAACAGCTCAAGGTCCAGCCACCGTTCGCCGACCAGGCCGCCCTCGAAGCCGAAGTCGCGCGACGGGTCACCTTTATCCAGGATTGCCTGCTGAACTCCGGGCTCAAGACCCTGGTGCTGGGTATCAGCGGCGGTGTCGACTCATTGACCGCCGGCCTGCTGGCCCAACGCGCCATGCGTGAACTGCGCGAACGTACCGGCAACCTGGATTACCGCTTCATTGCGGTGCGCCTGCCGTACGAAACCCAGTTCGACGAACATGAAGCCCAGGCCTCGGTGGACTTTATCGCCCCCGACGAACGCCACACGGTGAATATCGGCCCGGCGGTCAAATCCCTGGCTGGCGAAGTCGCCGCCTTCGAAGGCAAGGCCGCCGTGTCGCGGGACTTCGTCCTTGGCAATACCAAGGCGCGCATGCGCATGGTCGCGCAGTACACCATCGCCGGCGCCGCCCATGGCCTGGTGATCGGCACCGACCACGCGGCGGAAGCGGTGATGGGGTTCTTCACCAAGTTCGGTGACGGCGCCTGCGACCTGGCGCCGTTGAGCGGCCTGGTGAAAAACCAGGTCCGGGCCATCGCCCGGCACTTCGGCGCACCGGAGTTCCTGGTGGAGAAAATCCCCACCGCCGACCTCGAGGACCTGGCACCGGGCAAGCCCGACGAAGCCTCCCACGGCGTGACCTATGCCGAGATCGACGCCTTCCTGCACGGCGAGCCGGTGCGCCAGGAAGCTTTCGACATCATTTGTCGGACGTACGAAAAAACCCATCACAAGCGTGAGATGCCATTTGCGCCGTGATTTATTCGGCGGGAATGTCGTAGGAATCGTCTATTTTTCCGCCTAGCACTTGAGGCAACATCGGTCACTGGGCAGTCTTCGCCGCATCTTGTTGTTGGCAGGGCCCCACCCGATGTTGCTCAATCGCAAATCCCCCAAGTTGCACGCGCAACCCGTGTTCCGGCACCCGTGTTTTTTTCCGCTGCTCGGCGCGCTCGGGGTGGTCTGCTGGGTTGCCACCGCCGCCAGTACGCCGGACAAGCAGGCGGCCGGCCAGCCCAGCGCCGCGCATTTTCTGCTGATCGCCCAGATGCCGGCGCAAATCGCCTTGCGCGCCAACGCGCACTACATCCCGCAAGCCAACCAGACCGGCTGCCCCTATCAACCACCGGTGCTGCATTTCAATACCGCCCTCGCCGACATGCCCCGCAGCTCCGACTTCAAGGTGCCCCTGGGCTACGAATTGCCGGACTGCAAACTGTATCTGAGTGAAGTGGACTTCGAGACCGAGGCGTTCTACGGACCTGACAACCTGAACCGCAGCATTACCCATGGCGGCTCGATTGCCGTGCGCGACAACCTGCGACCGGGGGTGTCGGGGTTTCCAAGCTCGGGGGAGAAACAGTATGAGGGCTTGTGCGATTGGGAGATTACCGACCCCGACGCCCTCTTCGGGCCGGGCCAGGTCCTCACCTGCCATGCGCTGGACGATCAGGGGCGGGTGATCGGCGGCAATCGCAAACCCTCCAGGCTCGGCGGAACCCTGAGCCTGGAGGACCTGCAAGGCAAACGTATTCGCCTGAATCTCAAGATGAAGGATCAACCCTGACCGCTGGAGCCAGGGTTGCGGCACCGGTTACTTGACCGCGAGCTTGCCTTTCATGATCGAGTTGTGGCCCGGGAACGAGCAGAAGAACTCGTAGTCCTCACCAGCGATCAGTTTTGACACGTCGAAGGTGACCGAGTCTTTTTCACCGGCACCGATGATCTTGGTGTGGGCGATGATGCGGGTGTCGCCGTCTTTCAGGTAGTTCTTGTCGATCCCGGCACCCATGCCGTCAGCCGCGATCCCGGCCATGTCGGAGGCCTTGCTCAGCACCCAGTTATGGCCCATGACGTTCTTCGGCAGGCTGCCGGCATGGCTCAGGTTCACGGTGAAGTTCTTGCAGCTCTTGTCGATGCTGATTTCCTTGGCGTCATTGGGAAGCTTGAAGGACATCTGATCGGTGGAGTCGACATCGACCTTGCATTCGGCGGCAAGCAACTGGCCACTGGCGAGGGCCAGCAGGGATACCGCAACAACTTTGGCGAACATGGTGAATCTCCAAGGCAGGGTATGAAAATCAAGGGCTCAAATGGGGAGAATAACCAAAATATGGCTCAGTTCTCCTGATCTGCATCAACAGATTGTATACAATCCTAAGCTATCGCTTCGATGGATACAATCAACCAGCCAGACGAACTGGCGCCCTCTAACATTAGGACGTTCTCAGCCAACGGAGCGTCTACCATGTCAATTAACAGCCTGTTGCAAAGCTTGCTCGCCGCTTATGCCTGCGGGGCCAGCGGTACCTTTGAAAGGCCGTCGCGCGAGGTTTAATCCTTGGAGAGTCGCCTGCCAGCCTTTACTCTGGGGTCAGCCTGTCGCGAAAAACCATTGTTTCGTGTGCTGCGCCACGAACACAGGCAGAATACGCGCCGCTCAACCTCACCTTCGACCCCAGAGGATCGCCCATGGCCAAACCCAATTACTCCTTTGCCAAACGTCAGCGCGACCTGGCCAAAGAGCAGAAGAAAGAGGAAAAGCTGCAACGCAAGAAAACCACCGCCGAAGAAGAGGCCGCGGCCTTGTTGAACCCGGAAGCGGAAGACGAAGCAACCGAGGCACAGGATCCGACCCCGAACGCCTGATTGCACCGAGCTCTGCTCCTACAGATTCAGGGCGTACGCAAAACCCGCGCTCGACGCCAAACTGTAGGAGCCGGGCTTGCCCGCGAAAAGGCCCTCAAAACCGCCAAAAGCTTCGCGAGCAAGCTCTGCTCCCACAGGTTCCGTAGCGTTTTCGAAGTCATATCCGGCTTAGCTGACCGACCGCCCCACATCCCCCATCGGCATCACCGTCACCTGGACTTCCGGGTCATGGTTGCCGCCCCCCAGAATCACCCCGCGCAACGGCGACACATCGGAGAAATCCCGGCCCCAGGCCAGGGTGATGTGCTCCAAGGCCGGCTGCACATTGTTGGTCGGATCGAAATCCACCCAGCCCGACACCGGACAGAACACCGACACCCAGGCATGGGAGGCATCGGCACCGATCAGGCGCGGCTGGCCGGGCGGTGGCTGGGTCAGCAGGTAGCCGCTGACATAACGCGCCGCCAGGCCCCGCGAGCGCAGGCAGGCGAGCATCAGGTGGGCGAAGTCCTGGCAGACCCCGCGCCGCCGCTCCAGCACCTCCACCAGCGGCGTGGCGACCTGGGTCGCCTCGGCATCGAAGGTGAACTCGCTGAAAATCTTCTCCATCAACGCCTGGACCCCCACCAGCAACGGACGCCCGAGCGGGAAACAGCTCTCGGAAAACTCGACGAAGCTTTTCTTCAGATGCACGTAGGGCGATTCGAAACGATAACGGCAGGCTTCGAGAGTTTCCGGATTCAATACCTGGCCGCTGTAGGTCAGGGCGTTGCGTGTGTCATCCCAGGCGGCGGACAAATTGAAGTCCACCGCCGGCCGCGCCAGCACCTCGACATTCAGCCAGGCATTGACCAGCAACTCGTCATGGGGCCGCTCGAACGCCAGCCGGGTCAACGGATTGCCGAACACATCGAGCTCATCCCGGCGGCTGGTGGGCTCGGGGCTGATCTTCAACATCTGCTCGCTGCACACTTGCCAGTCACAAGCCCGCGGCCACAGGTGGGCGAGTTGCTGGGCCAGGGACACCGGGCTGTCGTAGTGATAGTGGGTATCGTGGAAAATCTGGTAGAGGGCACTCATCACACGGACACCGTCTGCTGGCTGACATCGTCGACATGGGCAAAATGCCGCAAGGCCAGGCGATCGGAGACCTGGCCGCTGGCATCGGCGACTTCCTGCAACAGCTCGGCCAGGCCGTCGAGCACATCGCGCACGCCGGTCTCGCCGAACAAGGCGCCTTCCAGGTTGCCGAGATCGAAACGCCCCAGGCGCTCGACCAACTGGTTCAGCCCCAACTCCCGTGGGACGCCGAAGTCATCGTTCAAACGGCGCAAGGTGCGGCTCACCAGTTTCAGCTGGAACAGCACCGCATGGGGGTTCTGCTCATCCAGCAGCAACAGGTCGAGCACCGGGATCAGCTGCGGCACCGCCAGGTAGCGCGAACGATAGGTGATGCTGCTGTTGCCCAGCTCCAGCAACCACTCCAGCCCGGCCTGATCGAACACCGCGATGCCGCGCAGGAAGGCCGCCAGGCTGCTGCTGAGAAACTGCAGGCGCTCGATGCGCCGACCGATCATCAGGAAACGCCAGCCCTCGTCGCGGGTCATGTCGTCCAGGGCAAAGCCGGACAACGCCGCCAGGGACATGACCAGGCGGTTGAGGAAGTCCAGCAGCTCGCCCAAGTTCGGGTCTTCGCTTTCCAGGCTCAGGGCTTCGCGCTGCAACTCCACCAGCGCCTGCCAGTTTTCCCGCGACAGCTTGCCGCGTACCTGGGACGCCGCCCACTGCAAGCGCTGCAGATTGGAGCGCAGACTGAACGGCCAGTCATCGCCGAGCAGGGCCGCCAGCAGGCGCTCGGGCAATTCGCCCTCGTCCGGCAGCAGCATCAGGCTTTCGCCAAGCTCCACCGCCGCCTGCAGGGCCTGGGGATCATCGCCGTCGACATAACGCGCCAGCATGATCCGCAACAACCGCGCGCTGTCATCACAACGCTCGCAGTAGCGGCCGAACCAGAACAGGTTTTCCACCACCCGCGACGGCAGGTAGGGATCGCGTCGCACCAGGTCACGGACCCCGAGGGAACGCTGGGTGCGCCATTGCTCACCGCTGGGCGTGCGCTCGCTGAGCACCCAGGTGTCCTTGCTCGCACCACCGCGCTGCATCGACACCACCTCGGCGTCAGCGTCGGCAGCCACCCGCGTCAGGCCACCGGGCAACACCCGATAACCCTCGGCGCTGGCAACGGCGTACACGCGCATGCCGATAGCCCTCGGTTGCAGGGCGCCCTCCTCGGCTTGCCAGATCGGTGCCTGGGACAACTGCGCCAACTCCTGGGCGACATAGGCGTAAGGCCGTGCGCGTATGCGCTCGGCCAGGGCCTGGCGTTGTTCGTCATCAAGGTCACGGCCGAACACCGGGACAAAACTCTGGGACGGAAACGCCGGCTTGATCAACAGCTCAGGCAGTTTTTCCAGGGCCTGGGCCAGCACCGGCGGTTCGCCGCACCACCAGGTGGCAATGGACGGCAGGATCAGTTCTTCACCGAACAGATGCTGGTTGATCTTCGGCAGGAAGCCCAGCAAGCCGGGAGACTCCAGCACGCCGCTGCCCAGGGCATTGGCCACCAGCACCCGGCCCTGGCGCACCGCCTCCAGCAGGCCGGGCACGCCGAGGGCCGAGTCGGTGCGCAGCTCCAGCGGATCGCAGAAGTCGTCGTCGAGCCGGCGCATGATCGCGTGCACCCGCTGCAAGCCGCTCAGGGTCTTGAGGTAGACCGTGGCGTCGCGCACCGTCAGGTCGCCGCCTTCCACCAGCGGATAGCCCAGTTGGCGCGCCAGGTAGAGGTGTTCGAAATAGCTTTCGTTGAAACGTCCCGGGGTCAGCAGCACCACCAGCGGCGCCTCGGCATCGCTCGGCGCCTGGCGTACCAGGGTTTCCTGCAGGGTGCGGAAGAACCCGGCCAGGTGATGTACCCGCAAGTCGCGGTACAGATCGGGAAAGGCCCGCGACACAATGGTGCGGTTTTCCAGGGCATAACCGGCCCCGGAAGGCGCCTGGGTCCGATCCGCCGTGACCCACCAGCGACCGTCGGGCGTGCGCGCCAGGTCCACGGCGAACATGTGCAGGAAGGTCCCCGCCGGTGGCTGGATGCCCTGGCACGGCCAGAGGAAATTGTTGTGGCCGAAGACCAGCTCGGCGGGCAGCAGGCCGTCGCGAATCAGGGTTTGCGGGCCATAGAGATCGGCCAGCACCGCGTTCAGCAGCCGTGCACGCTGGGCAATGCCCGCTGCCACCCGCTGCCATTCGTCAGCGGGGATGATATGCGGCAACAGGTCGAGTTCCCAGGGCCGGTCGGCGCCCTTGGGGTCGGCATAGACGTTGTAGGTCACGCCGTTTTCCTGGATCTGCCGGGCCAACAAGGCCTGGCGCTGAGCCAGTTGTACAGGCGTGCTGCGTTGCAACTGGTCGATCAGCGGCCGCCAATGCGCACGCACGGCGCCGCCGTCGTCCAGCAGTTCGTGATAGGTCCCCGGTGTCAGCGGGTAGCGGTCAAGCAGGTCGGGCATGGAAAGCTCGGCAGACGGCAAGGGCAATCAAGGTTAACGCAGACAGATGGCGCACGGATACGCGAAAACTCCGTGCGCCCTGTCAGATTTATGTGTGTCGCAAGTCCAATGTCATCGGCAGTTCGTCGTTGATCTTCAACGTCGGAACCGGCAGCGTGCCAGGACTGTGGCCGAGGCGGAAGAACCGCGCCATGCGCCGGCTTTCCGCTTCGTTGGCGTTCACCGGCAAGGTCTCATAGTTGCGCCCGCCCGGGTGGGCGACATGGTACTGGCAACCGCCCAGGGAGCGATGCATCCAGGTGTCGAGCAGGTCGAACACCAACGGCGCATGAACCGGGATGGTCGGTTGCAGGCAGTTGGCCGGTTGCCAGGCGCGATAACGCACGCCGGCGACAAATTCGCCGACCCGCCCGGTGGGTTGCAGCGGGACCGCCACGCCGTTGCAGGTCAGCAGATAGCGTTGCGGCGCCAGGCCGCTCAACTTGACCTGCAGGCGCTCCAGGGACGAATCCACGTAGCGCACCGTACCGCCGACCGCGCCCTCCTCGCCCAGCACATGCCAGGGTTCGAGGGCCTGGCGAACTTCCAGCTCGATGCCGTTGACCGCGTAGTCGCCGACTTTCGGGAAACGGAACTCCAAGTGTGCGGCGAACCACTCGGCGCGCAGGGGATAACCGGCGGCGTTGAGGTCGACGATCACATCGGCGAAGTCCTGTTCGATAAAGTGCGGCAACAGGAAACGATCGTGCAGTTCGGTGCCCCAGCGCGCCAGCTTGGGCGGTGCATAGGGCTCGCGCCAGAACCGCGCCACCAGCGCCCGCAGCAACAATTGCTGGGTCAGGCTCATGCGCGCGTGGGGAGGCATTTCAAAGGCGCGCAGTTCCAGCAGGCCCAGGCGCCCCGTGGCACCGTCCGGCGAGTAGAGTTTGTCGATACAGAACTCGGCACGGTGGGTGTTGCCGGTCACGTCGATCAGCAGATTGCGCAACAGCCGATCCACCAACCAGGGCGGGCATTCCTCGCCCGGTTGCGGCATCTGCGCGAAGGCGATTTCCAGTTCGTACAGCGAGTCGTTGCGCGCTTCGTCCACCCGTGGCGCCTGGGAGGTCGGGCCGATAAACAGCCCGGAGAACAGGTAGGACAGCGACGGGTGATTGTGCCAATAGCTGATCAGGCTGCGCAGCAGGTCGGGACGGCGCAGGAACGGCGAGTCCGCCGGCGTGGCGCCGCCGAGAACAAAATGGTTGCCGCCGCCGGTGCCGGTATGGCGCCCGTCGATCATGAATTTCTCGGTGGTCAGGCGAGTCTGGCGCGCCTCCTCGTAGAGGAACTCGGTGCGTTCCACCAACTCGTCCCAGGTGGCGGACGGCTGTACATTGACCTCGATCACGCCCGGGTCCGGGGTGATCCGGAAGTTTGCCAGACGCGCATCGTGGGGTGGCTCGTAGCCTTCCAGCAACACCGGGCAATGCAGTTCCTCGGCGGTGGCCTCAATGGCGCTGACCAACTCCAGATAGTCTTCGACCCGCTCCAGCGGTGGCATGAACAGGTACAGGCGCCCGCCCCGGGCTTCGGCGCACAAGGCGGTGCGGGTCAGCCAGGCGGCGGACTCGTCGATCTTCGGCACCCGCTCTTCGCTGACCACGGGCTCGCCGTGGACCTTGAGGGCGGCGGTGTCCGGCAACTCGGGCAGATCCTGGTTCGGATCGGTCGGGTGCACGAAGGGATATTCCGCCGCCGTCACCCAAGGCTGGGACGCCAGCGGCAGGCGATAACCCAGCGGCGAATCCCCCGGTACCAGCCGGCAATGGCTGTCCCGCAGGTACCAGCGCCCGCTCTGCCAATGGTCATTGGCGGCGGTGCGGGCCAGCGGCAGCACCTGGCCGATGACCTTGTCCAGGCCCTGGGAGAACACCTTGCGCAGCCGCGCGCGCTCCAGCTCGTCATCCAGTCGTGGGTCCGTGGCCGTGACGTTGATCGGCAACTGCCCCTCGCGCCACAGGTAGTAGAAATTATCCTCGTAGGCCGGGAACACGAAGCGGCTCGGCAGTTTCAGACGCTCGGCAACACTCGCCAGGAAACGCCCGGCCATTTCGCCGTCGGCACCGTAATCTTCCTGCTCATCGGCGATCAGCGCGTCGTTATGCCAGATCGGCACGCCATCGCGGCGCCAGTAGCTGTTGAGCGACCAGCGCGGCAACTGTTCGCCCGGATACCACTTGCCCTGGCCGAAATGCACCAGGCCTTGCGGGGCATACCGCTTGCGCATGCGCTGGAACAGTTCGGCGGACAGCCGGCGTTTGTCCGGGCCCAGGGCGGCGGTGTTCCACTCGGCGCCGTCGGGATCGTCGATGGAGACGAAGGTCGGCTCGCCGCCCATGGTCAGGCGCACATCGCCTTCGAGCAGATCGGCATCAATTTGTCGGCCCAGGGCCTGGATCGCCAGCCATTGCTCCTCGGTGTAGGGCTTGGTGACGCGCGGCGCCTCCCAGATCCGCTCCACCGACATTTCATGGCTGAACTCGCACTCGCAAGGTTCCACCAGGCCACTGATTGGCGCCGCTGACGACGGATCGGGACTACAGGCCAACGGAATATGCCCTTCCCCGGCGAACAGCCCGGAAGTGGCGTCCAGGCCGATCCAGCCGGCACCCGGCAGATAGACTTCGCACCAGGCGTGCAGGTCGGTGAAGTCGACCTCGGTGCCGGATGGGCCGTCGAGGGCTTTCACATCGGCGGTGAGCTGGATCAGGTAGCCGGAGACAAAACGCGCCGCCAGCCCCAGGTGACGCAGCAGTTGCACCAGCAACCAGGCCGAGTCGCGGCAGGAGCCGGAGGCGTTGACGAGGGTCTGCTCGGGCGTCTGCACGCCCGGCTCCATGCGGATCAGGTAGCCGATGTCTTCGCTCAGGCGCTGGTTGAGGGCCACGAGGAAGTCCACGCTGGGCAACGGCGTGCGGTCGATGCCGTCCAGGTAGGCCTGGAACTTGGGCGTCAGCGGCAGCTTTTCCAGATAGGGCGACAGCTCGTGCTTTTCATCGGCGGCGTAGGTGAACGGGATTTTCTCGGCGTAGGGCTCGAGGAAAAAGTCGAACGGGTTGAACACCGCCATCTCGGCGACCAGGTCGACCTCGATGCGCAGTTCCGTGGTTTTTTCCGGGAACACCAGCCGCGCCAGGTAGTTGCCCTGGGGGTCCTGTTGCCAGTTGATGAAATGCTGCTCGGGCTGGACCTTCAGCGCATAGGACAAAATCCGCGTGCGACTGTGGGCCGCCGGACGCAGGCGAACGATCTGCGGACCGAGCTCGATGGCGCGTTCATAGCGGTAATGCGTGACATGGTGCAATGCGACATGGATCGACACGGCGTGCCTCCTGCGAGCCTGGGCTTATACCTGTGCGCGCAAGACTTATGCCACTTGGCCAAGTCCTGCGCTTTCGGCGTGAGTCGTGCTCGCTCAGCTAAGCACAGCACCAGAATGGCGCCAGCCTGAGGGCGTAGTGCAGAGAGTCGCACAGAAACGGGGCGAATGGTCGAACGACGTTCTCAGCGTGGTTTGCGCCGGGCCTTCAGGGCATTTTTCAGGGCTTCGCGCTGGTGGCGAATATCGACGAGCTTGCTGCGCATTTCGCGGTGGCGCTTGCTGTTGAGCAAGAGCAGCCCCAGCAGCGGAAACAGCACAGCCAGTGCATAGATGACTTTATGCGGACGATCCTCGAGGGTCGGCAATACGCTCAACAGGCACACCACCAGCACCACGACCAATCCCCACACCCACTGCGGCCTGCCGCGCACCACCATGAAATTGCAGTGCACCACGACCAGGGTTATCGCCACGCCACCCAGGAAGGACCAGGTCGCTTGTTCACCCAGTGAGGTGCCAGGGAAATAAAAATCCGTCATCAAGGGAATAGCGCAGGCCAGCGAGGCCAACGCCGCGAAAATACCGCCGATGAAGGTCGGGAAATAGCGCGCCAGGAAACGTGGCAGATCCACCAGGAACATCAGGCTCTACGCCGTGCCAGAGCACGTCGCAGCGTCTCCCGCTGCTGGCGGATATCCACCAGTTTGCGACGCATGTCCCGCTGGCCCTGGCTGTTGAGAAACAGCAACCCCAGCAAGGGGAACAACAACGCCAGCCCGTAGAGACCCCGATGGGGGTCATACGTGATCATCGGCAGCACGAACAACAGGCAGGCCACGAACACGCCAACCAGCAACCACACCCATTGTGGCCGGCCCCACAGGACCATGAGGTTGCCATGGACGATCAGCAGCGTCAGTACAGCTCCCATCAGGAGGATGTACATCCCACTGTCGGCCAGGGGCAGGTGCTCGAAGTAGGTCACGAAGGCCAGGACGACACACAACCCCAGCGAAAAATAAGCCGCAAGGATCCCGGCGATAAACCCGAGAAAGTGTTCGCGGAAAAAGCCACGCAGTGTCAGCTCCTCGCTCACTCGTCGAACTCCTCGTAGAGTCCCACGGCGATGGTTTTGACATTGCCGGACAAGGCGCTTCCGGTCAGGCCGATGGCCGCACCGAGGGAGTCCTTGATCTGGGTGACCGTGCCATGCTTGAGCTGCGTGGTGGTATAGCGTTTGGGCAACTCACCTGCCAGTTGCCTGAGCTTGAGCATCTTCGACGTCATCCGCGGGTCGTTGATGCTGAGCAATTCCTTGGTCAGCTTGGACCGCTCTTGCCGGTTCAGGCCACGCAGCACCTCGCGCAGGGTTTTCCCGGTGGTGGCCCTGGCGATCCGCACCAGCTTGATGGTGGTGAGGGCGGAAGCGCCAACGCCCACCAGCGAGGCCGCGTCGAGGCCGATGGACGCGTTCTGGTACCAGGCTTCGCTGTCCAGCCAGTCATTCACTTCAGGCTTGGCAATCTCCAACCCCGTGCGGACAAGACCGTTGACGCACTGCAAGCTGCTGGCACCGGCGGCCGTATAAGCGATGGCAACCACGACCCCGCTGGCACCCGCGGTAAAGGGCACCAGGACGCTGCCACTGGCGATCACCACCCAACTGATCACCGCCCCCGCGCACGACAGCGTAGTGTTCACCGCCTCCATCGCCAGACGCGATTCACGCGGATTGCTTTGTACCTGCTGGGCGAACTGCGTGGGCGCGATGTACTTCTGCGCCTCGCGCAAGATGATGCGCTTGGGCTGGATACTGCAGATCGGCTGGAATTCGCGCAGGGTGACGACGTTGAAGTCGGCGTCGATATAGACCACGCCGGCCCCGACGATGCCAGGGTCGGCATCAATCGCCGCAAAGAGCTTCGGCAGGTTGATCTGGCTTTCGATACGTTGGCGGGCGAGGAATTGCGAGGGGCTGGAATCCATGCCGATGCCAGGGAGCGGGTTGCTCACAGGTGTTCATCCTTGAGAAGACTTGCGTCGGGTGACGTGGGAATCGCGCCACCTTAACAAAGGACTCAGGGTCCCACTAGAACGCAAAAGGCCATCATTCAGGACGCAAGCAAACCCTTGCAGGAGCCTGGCTTGCCTGCGAAGAGGCTCGAAAGATTGCCAAAAGCTTCGCTGGCAAGCCAGGCTCCTACAGATTCATGTCGTACGCAAAATCTGTATTCGACGCTGAACTGTAGGAGCCGGGCTTGCCCGCGAAGAGGCCCGAAAGACTGCCAAAAGCTTCGCTGGCAAGCCAGGCTCCTACAAGGACCGCATCATCCAATCAGCGCGGCACCACCGGCTTGCGGGTCGGCTTCTTGCCTTTGCCCTTGGCTGCGTCGGAACGCTCCTTGGCGGCTTGCTGGTTGCGGGCAAACGCGGCGGCCTTGGCCTGTTCGCGTTTGTCCCAGGCATTGCCGCCATCGCTGCCACGGGGCGGCAGGCCGGTGTGCTGGGTGAGGATCTTGGTGGTCGTGTCCTTCGCCACCTTGTGGCTGCCAGCCGGCGTCGAGTTCTTCCGGCGCGCGCTCTGGTAGCTGTCGGTCGCCGGCTGGTGCAGCGGAATCAACTGGTCCTTGCCCGGCCCGATCAGGTCGCCACGGCCCATGCGCTGCAACGCCTCGCGCAGCATCGGCCAGCCCTTCGGATCGTGGTAGCGCAGGAACGCCTTGTGCAACCGGCGCTGCTCCTCGCTCTTGACGATGGTCACCGCGTCGCTCTTGTAGGTGACCTTGCGCAACGGGTTCTTGCCCGAGTGGTACATGGCCGTGGCGGTGGCCATCGGCGACGGATAGAACGCCTGCACCTGGTCGGCCCGGAAGCCGTTGCCCTTGAGCCACAGCGCCAGGTTCATCATGTCTTCGTCGGTGGTGCCCGGGTGCGCGGCAATGAAGTACGGAATCAGGTACTGCTCTTTCCCGGCTTCCTTGGAGTACTTCTCGAACATGCGCTTGAACTTGTCATAGCTGCCGATGCCCGGCTTCATCATCTGGTTGAGCGGACCTTCCTCGGTATGCTCCGGGGCGATCTTCAGGTAGCCGCCGACGTGGTGGGTCACCAGTTCCTTGACGTACTCCGGCGACTCGACCGCGAGGTCGTAACGCAGGCCGGAAGCGATCAGGATCTTCTTCACACCCGGCAAGGCACGGGCGCTGCGATACAACTGGATCAACGACGAGTGGTCGGTATTCAGGTTCGGGCAGATGCCAGGGAACACGCACGACGGCTTGCGGCACGCGGATTCGATTTCCGGGCTCTTGCAGGCAATGCGGTACATGTTCGCGGTCGGACCGCCGAGGTCGGAAATCACCCCGGTAAAGCCCGGCACCTTGTCGCGGATCTCTTCGATCTCGCGAATGATCGACTCTTCGGAACGGTTCTGGATGATCCGCCCTTCGTGCTCGGTAATGGAGCAGAAGGTACAGCCGCCGAAGCAGCCACGCATGATATTTACCGAGAACCGGATCATGTCGTAGGCCGGGATCTTCTCCTTGCCATACGCCGGGTGCGGGACACGCTGATAAGGCATGCCGAACACATAGTCCATTTCTTCCGTGGTCATCGGAATGGGCGGCGGGTTGAACCAGACATCGACATCGCCATGCTTCTGCACCAGCGCACGGGCGTTGCCCGGGTTGGTTTCCAGGTGCAGTACGCGGTTGGCGTGGGCATAGAGCACCGCATCGCCACGGACCTTTTCCACCGACGGCAGGCGGATCACGGTCTTGTCGCGGGTCATGCGCGGGCTGGCCAGGATCTGCACGACCTTGGCTTCCTGCGGGTCTTCAACCGGGCCCTTTTCCTGCTCGATGGCGCAGGCCTGGGTGTCCTGGGTGTTGACGTACGGGTTGATGATCTTGTCGACCTTGCCCGGCCGGTCGATGCGCGTGGAGTCGACTTCGTACCAGCCCGCCGGCGTGTCGCGACGGATGAACGCGGTGCCGCGCACATCGGTGATGTCTTCAATCTTGTGGCCGTAGGACAGGCGCTGGGCGACTTCGACAATCGCCCGCTCGGCGTTGCCGTAGAGCAGGATATCGGCGCTGGCGTCGATCAGGATCGAGTTGCGCACGCGGTCCTGCCAGTAGTCGTAGTGGGCGATCCGGCGCAGCGAAGCCTCGATGCCGCCGAGGACGATCGGCACATGCTTGTAGGCTTCCTTGCAGCGCTGACTGTAGACCAGGCTGGCGCGATCCGGACGTTTACCGGCCAGGCCGCCTGGCGTGTAGGCGTCATCGGAGCGGATTTTCTTGTCGGCGGTGTAGCGGTTGATCATCGAGTCCATGTTGCCGGCCGCGACCCCGAAGAACAGGTTCGGCTCGCCGAGCTTCATGAAGTCGTCCTTGGACTGCCAGTTCGGCTGGGCAATGATCCCGACGCGGAAGCCCTGGGACTCCAGCAGCCGGCCGATGATCGCCATGCCGAAGGACGGATGGTCAACGTAGGCGTCACCGGTGACGATGATGATGTCGCAGGAATCCCAGCCAAGCTGATCCATCTCTTCCCGGCTCATGGGCAGGAAGGGCGCGGGCCCGAAACATTCGGCCCAGTACTTGGGATAGTCAAATAACGGCTTGGCTGCTTGCATGGCGATGACCGGTGTCGAGATGAAAATTCGCGGGCGCGGAATATAGCACAAATTTTGATCAAGTCCGACGATAACCGTCGGGTTTTACCCGCGCCCATCCGCCGAGCACAGGCCGACAACTATCTAGTGCAGCCATACATCCACCTTGTCGTTAGCTGGAGCCTCAAAAACCCGGCAAGGCTACCGTCATGATTCCATCCCCTCCCCCGCTCCCGAACCAACAGTCTCATTTCGAGGTGATCAAAGATCATTTGCCCCCCTGGCTGCTCCTGGCTTCCCGCGAACAACGCGACGCCCTGCGCCAGAGCCTGATAGCCAGCAGCAATTCCCGACATGAAGTCCGGCAGATGATGGCCAAACTGCAATCGCCCGTGCAATTCGTCAAACCGTTGCTGGAGCACGCCATCACCGTCAATTTCCAACTCACCCTGGATGTCGAACAGGCGACTTTTGTTCACGAGCATAAAAACGACTATTTCTTCGGATTGATATCGGTCCAGGGCACGACCACCGAGCAAACGCTTCTGTCAGCGGCCCTGCACAATTTCGACGAATCGCTGGCCAGCGCCGAGGCCTTCGGTGCCGGCTCGGGGATTTACCTGACGTCTGGAGCCCGAGACGGCAAAACCCCGATCAAACCCGAGGAGTTCGCCCTGGTCTGTCGCAACCTGGACTTCGGCAGCCTCTATCAGAGTCACCTGCGTTCTATTCTCTCGGAGCCAGCCCAACCCGATGGTGCTGTCGACAGCAGCACCCAGGATGCGTTGATCAGGAGTTACAAGGACGCCTTCGCCGTAGCGATACACTTGGCCATCCTCCAGCACGAGATCTCGGTCGCCTCCCACCGGGTGCTGCTCGACGTACTGCAGGATCGTTATGTTGTCCGCTATGGCACCCAAGCCTGCTCGCTGCTCGAGTTCCTCGGCATGGACGTCAGCGAAGTGCTGGTGATCGGCCTGGACGCCGAAGACGGGACAAATCCGTGCATCGTCTACATACCGCAGGACCCGATCCGTCCCCTGGCACGCTACGGCTCAATCAAGGATTTCGAAGACGAGTTGAACCGCCGGCTGCTGTCGCCCGGCTACCGGCAGTTCTTTTCACGATTCCTCCCGCTCAGCCATCAGGGAAAGCTGCTCGACCAGATGATCAGACGGGCCCTGCGGCAAAAATGGGCGCCGAAGACCGGTCCCGTTCCTTGGCCCAATCCGGTGTTTCTGGCGCTGCACCCGATCAAAGGCAACGTATTCAAAAGCCTGCGCGACCGGCGCGTGCGACAGATCGAGCGACATGGGCGGGAGGTTGTGGTCCCCACGGCGGATATCGATACCCAAGCCCGCCAAGAACTGCGGGAGGCCTACGCAAAGGCCGGCTTCAGTGCCTTGCTCCTCGCGGCATCGTTCATCCCCGTGATAGGCGACATCCTGCTGATCTTCACCGGGGCACAGTTGATCCAGGAGGCCTATCTGGGATTCGATGCCTGGCGGCGAGACGAAAAGGTGGAAGCCCTCAACTACCTGATGGACGTCGCAGAACAGGTCGCATTCATGGGCGCGAGCGCGGGCGCCGTCAAGGCCGGGCGCTTCGTCAACTCGTTGCTTCCCGTCAAGCTGTCATCCAATCGATTTGGCTTGTGGAAAGAGGACCTGAGCCCCTATCGCCAATCCCTTGAACTCCCTGAAACACTGCTCCCCGATGAACAGGGCCTGTACCACTATCAAGGCAAGCACTACCTGTCGCTGGACGAACAACTCTATGAGGTCGGCACTTTCGGGCCCCCGTCCGGGTGGTCCATTCGCCATCCCGACGACCCATGGGCGTATTCACCGCCCTTGCTGCAAAACGGCAGCGGGGCCTGGCGTACCGTGCATGAAAGACCACAAGACTGGAGCGACCTGAAGCGGCTCAGGCGCTTGGGCCCGGTCGCAACGGGTACCCAACCCGAAGATCTGGCGCCGATCCTGCACGCCAGCGCCAGCGATTCGAACCTGCTGCTTGAACTTCACCGCGAGAACCAGGCGCCGCCGGCGCAATTGATCGACACCTTGAAACGCTTCCAGCTCGACCGGAAACTCCAGCATCAGCGATTGCTGGGAAGCCCCCCGGACAACGACAGCGCTGCCCTTTCCCTTACCTCCAGGCAACACACATCGGAACAATTCGAGGACCTTTATCAACAGAGCGAACAGATCGAAGGCCCCTTGCCCGAGCAGATCCGCCAGGACTTTCCGGACCTGCCGAAAAGTTATGTGCAAGCCATGGAGAAATCCATCAGCCCTGCCGAAGCCCGGCAGATCCTGGACCAGAAAGGCCTGCTGCCCTATCTGAAAGACGAAGCCGAGCTCTCCCTGCAGAGCGTGGATACCGCCCGACTCCATGAGGGCCTTTATCTGCACACGACCTTCAATCCAGACTCGGACCTACTGGCGTTCCAGACCCTTGAAGCACTGCCGGGCTGGTCGGGCAACGTTCGCCTGGAACTGTATTCGCAGACACTGGTCGAACCGCCTGCCGCCAGTGTCGGGAATGACAGCGCGACGACCGTCAGGCGCCTGCTCCGTGAAGGTTCACGCTATCGGGTCTACGACGCCGACGGCGAACAGATCCTGGCCCCGAGTGACCTCTACTCGGCCATCGGGCAAGCCCTGCCCGAAACCGAACTCGACAACCTGGGCTTCAGCGGTCCGAATCGAAACAACGTCCTCAAGCAATCGCTGGCTCACAGAATCACCCAGTTGAGCACTTCGCCGGTGATCGTACGGCGGATTCCTGCCTCGCTACGCTCACGGTCTTACCCACCCGGCAACGCATTGGATATTCACTTCGCACAGGAAACATCACCGAGCGACCTGACGCCCATCGGCGATGGCCTTTATCGGGGTGCCCTTTCCCGACACTACATCGAGGAAGAAGGGCGCTATTACCAGGTCGAGTCTTCGGATCTCGGCTGGAAGCTGATCGACGCCCGCAATCCTTTCCGCTGTTATCGCCCGGTGCTGCAGCGCAGGGACGGGCACTGGGAAATCAACACCGCCATCGGCTTGAAAGGCGGTGCCCCAGGTCCGGGACACAGCAAGATCCAGCTTGTGGAGAGTGAAACGACCATGGTGTCGGCACTTGAGTACGTCAAACCAGAGCCCTTCACCCGCGAAGACCTGCTGCGCATGAAAGCCATCAAGTCCTATCAGCGCCAGCCCAACCGGATGGGCGAGTATGACCGCGTGAACAATGGCCGCTATCCCTTGCGGGACCTGTCGGGTAACCCGTTGCGCATCAGAAAAATCCAGCACATGAGCGAAATCACCGACTCGGGAGTGCGTTACCAGGCCAAGGACATCCTGCCTTACTTGAAATGGGAGAACCATGAAGCGGTTGCCCAGCTCTACGAGGAAAAGCTGCTGCTGCGCCAGTTCACCGCGGAGGATGCCAAGTTTCCCCAGGAAAGCAGCATGATCGGCCAAGCCATGGTGGTGGCCAGAAGGCCGTTGAAAGCCGGGGAGGCCATCGGCGTGTATGGCGGTAACTTCATCCCGTTTCACGTCAGCAATGCCCGTCGCGATCCGTTCGTGATCGATGTGCTGCCCGGCCCCCTCCCCGACAAGCCGACATGGGATCGGCTGGTGCTGACGGGGGACAACATCATTTCACGCATCAATTCCATTTTCGAATACGAGGGCCGCCTCCCGGTCCGGCAAGCCGGCAGCGGCTACAACGTCGAAGGGGCAAGCTTTCCCGTCGATGTGGAGATCGCCGAGGGGCGTCTGGAACCCTTCGTCCTGAGCGGCTTTTTTACCACCCGGGACATTCCCGCCGATGAAGAGCTGCGCTGGAATTACGGTTATAGCGAAGCGGGGACGCGCATCACCTTCGCCGCGCCCGAGACGAGCCTGGAAACCCCAAGCCCCAGCCAGCCACCGTCAAGCCAGGAATGAGCCGCGCCATGCCCACGACGTCGGAAGAAAACGATCACGAGGCGCTGCCCCACGCCACCTTCATCAGATCCCGCCTGCCGGCCTGGCTGAAAAACGCCACCGCCGAACAGTACGCAGGCCTGCGCTCGGCCATGCTGGAGAATCATGCATCGAGGACCCTGGCCATGAACATCCTGAGTCAACTCAAAAGCATAGAAATCTTTGCCGAGCCCATTCTGGAGCTTGGCCTGAGCCCCCTCTCTCCCGATCTCACCGACATGCAGGCCGCCACCCTGGCCAAACGCTGGAAAAAGGACAGCCTGCTGGGCATCCCCATCTACGACGCCAGTCCCGAGCACTCATTGCTGGAAGCTGCGCTTTACAACTTCGAGCAATGGGAAACCCACAGCAGTGCTTTCGGCAGCGGCTCGGCCATCTATCCCTCGGGAAAAGCGGCAGGCCTGAAAAGTCGCCTCACCGTCGAAGCATTTGCCCGGTACTGCCGCAATCTCGATCTCGGGTTGCGCTACCGCCATCACCTCAAGCAGATACTGGACCTGGACCGCCCAGCCGACGAGGTCATGCTCTTCGATAGCAAACTTGAGCATTTTGTGCGCCATGAGTGGAGCCGCTTCAAAGTCGCGTTCTGGATAGCCTTCATGAAAAAGGACATCACCTACGCGTGCAGGGCCCGCCTGAAATACTTTCTGTTGCCCGTCAGTAAGAGAACCGGAAAGCTCCCGCTCTATCAGCAAGTCAAACTGCTCGGCCACGGCTTACCCGGCGTCACTCATTTCGCCGCCGATCCAGAGAACAGCAGCGGGCGTTGCGCCGCCTACTTCCCAGGGCACCCCGAATCGCCGCTCAAGGAATATTCGTCGCTTGTCGAGCTTCAGGAGGATTACCTGGAGCAAATGCGCTCGGCGGACTTTCGGCAATTGATCAGCCAACTCATGCCGATCGACTATCAGGGCAGCCTGTTGACGGTCAAGCTCAACAACGCCGCCCGCGGACGCTCGCCCACCCAATTGAGGAGCCTCATCAGCCTTGCAAGTATTGAAGGTGAGCTGTTCGAAGAGATTCATTGGCAGCGCCTGCAACGCCTTGAAAGCGATGTCGGCAGACTGGCGCCTCCCAGCGCGCGGGCCAATGCCATCACCCGCGAACAATTGCTGGATGACTACCACACGGCGCGCCTGGACCTGCTGTCCGGCCTGAAGGCATTCATTCCCCGATTCAAGCAGACCCTGTTGGCGCCGCCAGGCAGCCAACTCGCGGCCGCCGTCTATCAGGACCTCTTTACCTGGAGCCCCGGGGAAGTGAACGCCGGCTTGATCCATTTGCTGAATGTGGCCGAGGCGGAGCCAAACAGCCAGACAGCCGCCACGGTAGAGGGGCTGCCCGAGTTGATCCCCGTCCGTTTTCAGGGCCGCACGCTTCTCTGGAAGCCGGACCTGACGCCTTATCAGTCGGCGATCAAGCCCCCCGATGAGCATTGGCAGGCGAACGCACTGGGTTTGTACCCATGGGCGCGGGCGACCGTCCTGAAACTGGACCAGCAGTATTACAAGGTCGAGTACAACGAAGACACCGGCCACTGGCATATCGTGCTGATGGGTTATCCGGACAGTTACTCGCCTCCCTTGCGGCACAACGGCGTCGGCGCCTGGCGGACGATTCACGAGAACGTCTCGACCTGGTCGCAACAGCAGTTGATCGCACGCCTGGAACCCCGCGCCGCCCGGCTGTCCGAACCGCTGGCGAGCGCTGCCCTGACGTTCAGCGGCACCCGCCTCGAGACGCTGCGACAGATTCATCAGTTCAGCCGCCGGACACCGCCCCTGCTGCTCGATAGCCTCAAGCGCCTGTGGATCTTTCAGGAAATCGAACACTTCGATCTCGACCGGGCCAAGGGCGATGTGGTCTCGCAATTGTCTCCCAGGATCCAGTCCTATCTGTTGACCCGACTGCCGGGATGGCCGGCGTACAAATTGCTGGAAGTCTTGCGCGCGGGTTCGCAGGTGGTTATCCAGTATGGCGCCGGGTTGAATCCAGTGAGTATTCCCGAACCGCTCTGGATGGCGGGGAAGTTGCTCGATGCGGTGCTCGCGGAACTCGACCTGGAAGAGATCGACACCTTGCTGGAGAACCCCATTCCCCATCTTGATCAACGCAACCAACTGGCGCTGAATCTGCTGGCCCAGGTGAAACTGAACAGCCTGGCCCTGTTCGAGCACTTGTATAGCGAGACCGAACAACCCGACACCGCGCCGCAACGACGCATGCGCCAAGAGAACACCGAACTGCCCAAAAGTTATCTGGCCGACGCCGTTTTCTCATTGGACATACAGGAGCAAGGCGCGTCCGAAACAGAGCCGACGCTAAAAAAGGAGATTGGCCGGGCCCTGGAGCAGGTTCGCATCTCACGGGTATTCGAAGGCCTTTATCCGGGTTGGCCACACCCCCAGCAAAGTGACCGCCTGGCTTTTTCATTGCTGGAAACCCTGGAAGCCTGGCCGCAGGATATTCGTCTTGAACTGTGGGATCCGGACATCGACACCGCCGCCGTGGAGGCCATCGGCGAGCACCACAGCCTGACCTACAGGCGCCTGAAGAAAACAGGCGCTTTCTACCAGCTTCAAGACCGGCAGGGCAACACGCTGTCCGGCCCGCGAGACCTGTACACGAGCGCCTGGCTGGCGATGCCGAAACTGATGCAACTGGCCCTGAACAACGCACATCACATCAGCCTCGACGAAAAGCGCGCGGCGATGGATCTGAAACAGACCGTCTTCGGTAAAGCCTCGGCACTACGCAGCCAGACGCCGGCATTGCGCGTTCCCTGCCACGCACTGGAGAGACCCGGGCCGGACGCCGACACCCGGCTCCCGGAGAGCTTCGCCGTGCGCGGCACAACCGTGTCCGGCCTCGACCTGCGCGACGACGGAGTTTACTGGAGTCTCCACCACAAGCCCCTCGCCGCCCATGCTTACTCGCACTATATCCGCGACGGCGACCGCTACTACCCCGTCAGGCGGACACCCGAGGGTTGGCGGCTGCTGAACGCCAGGAGCCCCTACAGCTTTTATCAACCGTTACTGCAACGCAAAGCCGACGGTGAGTGGGTGTTGCATCAAGATGCCGCCCCCTCAGATCTCACCACGACAGGTAGCCTGCCGGTCCAGGCAACAGACGGTACGCCGTCCAGCCCTCTCGATAACAAGACCTTCACGGCACTTGAACGGCAGCGCATGCGCAGCCAGAAATCCTACCGGTCCCATTTGAATTCCCCCCTCACCTACGACCGTGCCGACAACGGTCGCTATCCCTTGCGCGATCTGGACGGCTACCCCATGACCGTTGTCGCCATTCACTATTCCGACGCTGAAGGGAGTCAGCAGTCAAAGGCTCGCGCTCAACTGGTCGTGCCTTATCTGCAATTGCACGGCTATGAACAGGTCGCGCAACTCTACGAAGACAAACTGGAAATAGAACGCTTCGAACGCGAATACATCCGCGCCACGCCGGAAGAGCATCTGGTCGGGAGGTTTCTGGTTTCAGCCAGGCACCACCTCAGGAGAGGCGAAATACTGGGGGTTTATGGCGGCATGCTGATTCCGCTGATCGTCAGCCACCAGCGCCGCGACCCTTTCGCGGCCACGGTCCGACAGGACGCCACGCTGGACCTGATCCGCTTTCGCAACGGCCGACCGGAACCGGCCGCCGTCTGCCTGTCCGGCGATAACATCCTGTCGAGAATCAATACGCGCTACGAATACGACAACGCTGTGCCCATCCGTCAAGCCGCGACCGGCTACAACGTCGAGTCGGTCGCCTTCGCGGTCGACGTCCAGGGCCGTGACGGCAGCATCGAAAAAAACCGCTATTTCATCACGGCCCTGTTCGCCAGCCAGACCATCTTCAGTCTCGCCGAGTTACGCCTGAATCACGGCTATACCCAGGAACAGATTCATACACTGGAGGTTTTATCGCGCGCTCATCAGAGCGCCAAATGAATAACGCGCCTCAACCGCAACGCTCTTACTCGTCGTCGTCGAAGTTGTAGCTACCCGGCGCCAGGTTCTCGAAGCGCGTGTACTTGCCGATAAAGGCCAGGCGGATAAAACCGATCGGGCCGTTACGCTGCTTGCCGATGATGATTTCGGCGATGCCCTTGTGTTCGGTCTCGGGGTGATAGACCTCATCGCGGTACACGAACATGATTACGTCGGCGTCCTGCTCGATCGCTCCGGATTCCCGCAGGTCGGAGTTCACCGGGCGCTTGTTCGGCCGCTGCTCCAGGGAACGGTTGAGCTGGGACAGGGCCACCACCGGGCAGTTGAATTCCTTTGCCAGGGCCTTGAGGGACCGGGAGATCTCGGAAATCTCGTTGGTCCGGTTGTCGCCGCTGGAACCGGGGATCTGCATCAACTGCAGGTAGTCGATCATGATCAGGGCGATATCGCCGTGTTCACGCACCAGGCGACGGGTCCGCGCACGCATTTCCGACGGGCTGATACCGGCCGTATCGTCGATAAACAGCTTGCGGTCGTTGAGCAGGTTGACCGCCGAGGTCAGCCGTGGCCAGTCGTCGTCTTCCAGGCGACCGGCACGGACCTTGGTCTGGTCAATCCGGCCGAGGGAGGACAGCATACGCATGATCAGCGATTCGCCTGGCATCTCCAGGGAGTACACCAGCACCGCCTTGTCGCTGCGCAGTACCGCGTTCTCCACCAGGTTCATGGCGAAGGTGGTCTTGCCCATGGACGGACGACCGGCGACGATGATCAGGTCGGACGGTTGCAGGCCGCTGGTCTTCTCGTCGAGGTCGGTGTAGCCGGTGGACAGGCCGGTGATGGCGTTGTCGGTGTTGAACAGCGTATCGATCCGGTCGATGGCCTTGGTCAACAGGTCGTTGACGCTGACCGGACCGCCGGTCTTGGGCCGCGCTTCGGCGATCTGGAAAATCTGCCGTTCGGCCTCGTCGAGAATCTCCGCCGCGGTCCGACCTTGCGGGTTGAACGCGGTGTCGGCGATTTCGGTGCTGATGCCGATCAACTGGCGCAGGGTCGCCCGCTCGCGAACGATCGCGGCGTAGGCCTTGATGTTGGCCACCGACGGAATGTTTTTCGCCAGTTCCGTCAGGTAACCCAGGCCGCCGACCTGGGAGGTCTGCCCTTCCTTGTCCAACTGCTCGGCCAGGGTCACCACGTCGATCGGCATGTTCTGATCGGCCAGCTTGGCGATGGCGCGGAAGATCAGGCGGTGGTCATGTCGATAGAAGTCGCCGTCCGAGACTTGATCGAGCACGCGCTCCCAGGCGTTGTTGTCCAGCATCAGACCACCGAGCACGGCCTGTTCGGCCTCGATGGAATGGGGCGGCACTTTCAGCGCGGCGGTTTGCAGGTCGTATTGCTCGGGAGCGGAGATATCGTTCATGGCCACTTGGAATCAGGGGGTTTGCAAAAGGACGTTACCAAAAAACAAAAGGCACGACCTGAATGAACAGAGTCGTGCCCGATGTTAACCGCCTGGCGCGCAAGTCGCCAGACGATTGGGTACTGCTTAAGCAGCCACCACGACAACGCGTACGGTTGCTTCGACTTCGGCGTGCAGGTGCACGGCCACGTCGAATTCACCCACGTTGCGGATGGTGCCGTTCGGCAGACGAACTTCGCTTTTTGCCACTTCAACGCCGGAGGCGGTCAGGGCATCAGCGATGTCGTGGGTGCCGATCGAACCGAACAGCTTGCCTTCGTCACCGGCGGTGGCAGTGATGGTCACTTCCAGCTCAGCCAGTTGGGCGGCACGCGATTCAGCCGAAGCTTTCTTGTCTGCTGCGGCTTTTTCCAGCTCGGCACGACGCTCTTCGAACGCAGCCAGGTTGGCAGCGGTCGCAGCGGTGGCTTTGCCGAATGGCAGCAGGTAGTTACGACCGTAACCGGCCTTAACGTTTACCTTATCGCCCAGGTTGCCCAGGTTGGCGATTTTTTCCAGAAGGATCAGTTGCATGTGGAAATCCTCTTAACTTTTAACCTTCACCGTTCGCGGAACCGTTATCGGCCTCTTTCGACGCCAGGCGTCCGCGAAAATCAATCAGGCTGTCGACAATGGCCAATACCATGAGCAACGGACCGAGCAAGTGCATGAATGGCACGAGCGTGACGTACATCCCCACCAGCCAGAAACTGGCCAGTTTCTTCTTCGCCACCAGCCCGTGAATCAGGGACAGGCCGGCGAAGACCAGCGGAACACTGCACAGCGGCAACAGAATCAATGCATGCAGGCCGATAAACGGCGCGACAAACATGATGGCCAGCAGCGACAGCGCCACCTTCTTGGGGATCCGGATTTCGCGAAACTCGCGTCCGAAACCACCGGGGTTGTACAACAACGCTTGCCAATAGCGCCCAAGAATCAGGCACATAACACTAAAGACCTGCAGCGAGATCGCCGTCGAGGTGATCAAGAGGGGCACGGCCAGTGACGCGAGGAACGCTCGCTGATCTACCGACAACTTCTGGTAGACCTCACCGAGAGCCAGCGGCACGACTTGTTCAAACGTCTGCGCCAACCCTTCGATGAAGGGACTGAAAATCGTCCCCAGACTCACCGCACATACCAACCCTACTGCCATGCTGACCAGCAGCACGCGGTTCCAGGAGTAGCCGGCGCGTAAAACCAGCGCCAGGCTGCAAGACCCGAGCAGCACCAGAAGGGCCGTGGGGTCTTTCTGGATGTTGAAGTGCCAGAACAGCAGCACCGACAACACACCCAGACCAATGACGCCAAGGACGTCCGAACCGCGCCGCAGGAGCACAAGGCACCCGGCGGCGGCACTCAACCAGAACAACAGCGGCAATGCCGCAGATCCGGCCACGACGAGCATGGCCTGCATACGTCCGCGCATGATGAAACCAGCTAAGGCGCGCATGCATTCAATCCTTTACTGCGTGTCGACTGCCCGGTCTCAGCGGCCGTGGCTGTCGGTGTAGGCCAGCAGGGCCAGGAAGCGGGCGCGCTTGATAGCGGTGGCCAGCTGACGCTGATAACGAGCTTTGGTACCGGTGATACGGCTTGGAACGATTTTGCCGGTTTCGGATACGTAGGCTTTCAGGGTGTTGAGATCTTTGTAATCGATCTCTTTCACGTCTTCAGCGGTGAAGCGGCAGAATTTACGACGACGGAAGAAACGTGCCATGTAATTGGCTCCTCAAAAGGTCCGTGGATTACTCGTCAGCGTTATCGCTGGCGTCGCTGTCATCACCCTCAACGCCATCGGCGTCGGAGTGCTCAGGACGGTCGCGACGCTCACGGCGCTCACTGCGGTTTTCTTCAGCCTTGAGCATCTCGGACTGGCCGGTAACGGCTTCGTCGCGACGGATGACCAGGTTACGGATCACAGCATCGTTGTAGCGGAAGTTGTCTTCCAGCTCGGCCAGGGCCTTGCCAGTGCATTCAACGTTCAGCATCACGTAGTGAGCCTTGTGAACATTGTTGATTGCATAGGCCAGTTGACGACGGCCCCAATCTTCCAGACGGTGGATTTTGCCGCCGTCTTCTTCGATCAGCTTGGTGTAACGCTCTACCATGCCGCCGACTTGTTCGCTTTGATCCGGGTGGACCAAAAAGATGATTTCGTAATGACGCATGAATGCTCCTTACGGGTTGTAGCCTGCCGCTCAAAAACGGTCAGACAAGGAGTGAATGACACTTGTGTGTCTTGCCTGGAGTAGGCACGGATGCGCCAGCCATCACGGCAAGGGGCGCAATTGTAGAGAAGGGGGGCGAGGGGCGCAAGACAATTGGTGATTATTTGAACAACCCATCGCAACAAGCACCGCCGCCTTGACCCTTGAATCACAACCGAGGTGAATGCGATCACTGTGGAAGCCGGCTTGCTGGCGATGCAGACGCCGCGGTGCTTCAGGAAGACCGCGTAATCGTTCATCGCCAGCAAGCCGGCTCCTGCAAGGGAGGTGCGGATCAGGCCTTTTTGGTGGCGGCCTTGACGCTGCGCTGGCGCAGCGCTTCGAACAGGCACACACCGGTGGCCACGGACACGTTGAGGCTGCTGACGCTACCCGCCATCGGCAGGCGCACCAGGTAGTCGCAATGCTCGCGGGTCAGGCGACGCATGCCCTTGCCTTCGGCGCCCATGATCAGGATGGTCGGGCCGGTCAGGTCCTGCTGGTACAACTCCTGCTCTGCCTCGCCCGCCGTGCCGACAACCCACAGGCCGCGCTGCTGGAGTTTTTCCAGGGTCCGCGCCAGGTTGGTCACCGCCACCAGCGGAATCACTTCCGCCGCGCCACAAGCCACCTTGCGCACCGCCGGCGTCAGGGTCGCCGACTTGTCCTTGGGCACCACCACCGCCAACGCACCCGCCGCATCGGCGGTGCGCAGGCAAGCACCCAGGTTGTGCGGGTCGGTCACGCCGTCGAGCACCAGGATCAACGGTGCGCCTTCGGTGCGATCGAGCAGTTCGTCGAGCATTGCCTCACCCCAGACCTGGCTCGGACTCACGTCCGCCACCACGCCCTGGTGCACGCCTTCGACCCAGGCATCCATCTCGCGGCGTTCGGCCTGGCCGACCGACACGCGGTTTTCCGCGGCCAGCCCCAGCAACACCTGGACCCGCGGATCACTGCGGCCTTCGGCCAACCAGATCTGCTTGACGCGTTTCGGGTGATGACGCAACAACGCCTCTACGGCATGGACGCCGTAGATTTTTTCCAACTGACTCATGACTTGCCCTTGGGTTTACGCGCCCCGCCGCTTTTCGCGGGACCAGCGCCCGCTTTTGGCGGGCCTTTACGATGCTTGCTCGGTTTTTCCGACGACGTCCCGCGCGCGGGCTTTCCCTCGGTCTTGCCTTTACCGCCGTTCTTGGCTTCGGCCAACAACGCCTGCTTCAGTTCGCGACTGCGGCGCACTTCGGCGTTTTTCGCCGCTGCATCGCTGGGGCGATAAGCCTCGTCCGACTTCTTCGCCACCGCGCCACGACGCCCAGCCTTGGCCGGCTCCGGCGCTTTCGCGACAGGCGCGGGGGCAGGAGCGGTGGCTTCAGTGCCACGTTTCTTGCGACCGATCGGCGCGCTGAGGGTTTTCTCGGCCATTTCGAAGTCGATCTTGCGCTCGTCGAGATCGACGCGCATGACCTTCACTTCCACCGTGTCGCCCAGACGGAAGCTGCGACCGGTGCGCTCGCCCGCCAGGCGGTGATGGACCGGATCGAAATGGTAGTAATCGCCCGGCAAGGCAGTGACATGCACCAGGCCTTCGACGTAGATATCGGTCAGCTCGACGAACAGGCCGAAACCGGTCACGGCAGTGACCACACCCGGGAACGACTCGCCCACGCGATCCTTCATGAACTCGCACTTGAGCCAGTTCACCACGTCACGGGTGGCTTCGTCGGCACGCCGCTCGCTCATCGAGCACTGTTCGCCCAACTGCTCCAGCGCCGCCTCGTCGTACGGATAGATCCGCGCCTTCGGAATGGTCATCGCGCCGGCACGACGCACGTGCGGGGTGTCCTGCTTGGAGTGGATGACACTGCGGATCGCGCGGTGCGTCAGCAGGTCCGGGTAACGACGGATCGGCGAGGTGAAGTGGGTGTAGGCCTCGTAATTCAGGCCGAAGTGGCCCTGGTTATCGGCGCTGTACACCGCCTGGCTCAACGAGCGCAGCATCACGGTCTGGATCAGGTGGAAATCCGGGCGGCTCTGGATACTGGCCAGCAACGCCTGGTAATCCTTCGGCGACGGACCGTCCTTGCCCTTGTGCAGGGACAGGCCCAGTTCACCGAGGAAGGCACGGAGTTTTTCCAGGCGTTCCGGCGGCGGACCGTCATGCACCCGGTACAACGCCGGAATCTCGTGCTTCTTGAGGAACTCGGCGGTGGCCACGTTGGCCGCCAGCATGCACTCTTCAATCAGCTTGTGGGCATCGTTGCGGGTGGTCGGACGGATTTCCGCGATCTTGCGCTCGGAACCGAAGATGATCCGCGTTTCCTGGGTTTCGAAGTCGATGGCGCCACGGGTATGACGGGCCGCCAGCAACACCTTGTACAGGGCATAGAGCTGCTTGAGGTCCGGAACCACTTCCGAATACTCGCCACGCAGCTTCTTCGCTTCGGTGGTCTTCGGCTGCTCCAGGATCGCGCTGACCTTGTTATAGGTCAGACGGGCATGGGAGTGGATCACCGCTTCGTAGAACACGTAGTCGGTCATCTGCCCGCTTTTGTTGATGGTCATCTCGCAGACCATCGCCAAGCGGTCGACATGCGGGTTCAGCGAGCACAGGCCGTTGGACAGCTGCTCAGGCAGCATCGGGACCACGCGCTCGGGGAAGTACACCGAGTTACCGCGGACCTGAGCTTCAGTGTCCAGCGCAGAACCGATCTTCACATAGCTGGAAACGTCGGCAATCGCCACGTACAACTTCCAGCCGCCGGAGAACAGGCGCAGCTTGCCGGGCTTGGCTTCGCAGTAGACCGCATCGTCGAAGTCGCGGGCATCTTCGCCGTCGATGGTGACGAACGGCAGATGGCGCAGGTCGACGCGCTTCTCTTTGTCCTTGTCCTCGACTTCCGGCTTGAGCTTGGCGGCTTCCTTGAGCACGGCCTCGGGCCAGACGTGGGGAATGTCGTAGGTGCGCAGCGCGACATCGATCTCCATGCCGGGCGCCATGTAGTTGCCCACCACTTCGATCACATCGCCCTGGGGCTGGAAGCGCGGCGTCGGCCAGTGGGTGATCTTCACCTCGACGAACTGACCGACACGGGCGTCGGCGTTGCGGCCCGGGGTCACCAGCACTTCCTGCTGGATCTTCGGATTGTCCGCGACCACGAAGCCGATACCGCCCTCTTCGAAGTAACGCCCGACGATGCTCTCGTGAGCACGGGACACCACTTCGACGATCACGCCTTCACGGCGTCCGCGCCGATCCAGGCCGGACACCCGCGCCAGGGCACGGTCGCCATCGAACACCAGACGCATTTGCGCCGGGCTCATGAACAGGTCGTCGCTGCCGTCGTCCGGGATCAGAAAACCGAAACCGTCGCGGTGGCCGGCGATACGACCGAGGATCAGGTCGAGCTTGTCCACCGGCGCGTAAGTGCCGCGGCGGGTGTAAATCAGTTGCGCATCGCGCTCCATGGCACGAAGGCGGCGGCGCAGAGCCTCGATCTGATCTTCAGTGGTCAGACCAAACTCATCCACCAGCTCCTCGCGACTGGCCGGCGATCCACGCTCGGACAGGTGCGCCAGGATAAGCTCGCGGCTAGGAATGGGGTTTTCGTATTTTTCCGCTTCACGAGCGGCCTCGGGATCGAGGGACTGCCAATCGGCCATTAGATAAATTTCACCTTGTCTATATGCGGGTTAGTTTGGCATACGCGTATTGAAACGGGAAATTTCAGGCACACAGGCGGCCTTAAAACCCATTTGTCCGCGTGAAAAATGCCGGCTGATGCACATTGAAGCGTTTTTTTTGGTTTTTTTCATGACAGGGGTTTACAGTTAAAAGGCGCCTCCGTATAGTGCGCGCCATCGACGACGGAGACGTTGACGATACTGCCCAGATGGTGAAATTGGTAGACACGCCAGCTTCAGGTGCTGGTGACCGCAAGGTCGTGGAAGTTCGAGTCTTCTTCTGGGCACCAATTCAAGTTTCAGAGTAACACTCTGGAATCTCACAGAAACCCGCGAAAGCGGGTTTTTGCGTTTCTACCTCCTGCAAATCTTCCGGCTCCACCACCCGCCCCCGGCGGATACCGAGCCGCACCCGAGATTTAATTAAAAGCAAAAACAGGGGTTTACAGATCAAAAGGCTCTCCGTATAGTGCGACCCATCAACGGCGCGCAACGCTGCTGATGCTGCCCAGATGGTGAAATTGGTAGACACGCCAGCTTCAGGTGCTGGTGACCGCAAGGTCGTGGAAGTTCGAGTCTTCTTCTGGGCACCAATTCAAGTTTCAGAGTAACACTCTGGAATCTCACAAAAACCCGCGAAAGCGGGTTTTTGCGTTTCTGGGGTTCAATCATTTCAACTCACTCTTACCCCTACTCTCAGCGGCATTGATGGCGCGGCTAAGGCCAGGAGCATGCCTGAAAGTACTTTAGCGCTCTTGAGGCCCTCTTCGCGGGCAAGCTCCGCTCCCACAGTGTCCGCGCCTGGCCGTAGATTGGCGGCGCGACACAAATCCCGTGGGAGCGGAGCTTGCCCGCGAAGAGGCCAGCACTGACACCCCGCATCAGGCCCGGAACTGCCCCAGGCTCGCCTTGAGCTGCCCCGCCAGGCTGTCGAGCACCTTGCCGCTGGCCGTGGTCTCCACCACCGCCTGCGCCGCGCGCTCGGCCTGGGCATGGATCACCTCGACCCGCCCACGCACCGCATGCGCGCCTTCGGCCTGATGGGCCGCCGCCTTGGTCGCCAGACCAATCGCCGCATGCACCTGCTCCACCGACGACTGCACGCTCTGCTGCAACTTCACACTGCTGCGCAACACCGCCAAACCTTCACTGGCCTGACGCCCCGCCTGCCCAATAGCCGCCACCGCCTCCCGCGCGCCCTGCTGCAAAGCACCGATATGCGCCTGGATATCGCCGGTGGAGCTTTGCGTCTTGCTCGCCAACGCTCGCACCTCATCCGCCACCACGGCAAACCCGCGACCGGTTTCACCCGCCCGCGCCGCCTCGATGGCCGCGTTCAGGGCCAAAAGATTGGTCTGCTCGGCAATCCCGTGAATCACCGTCAGCACCACTTCAATCTGCTCACTCTGCTGCGCCAGCCGCTCGATTACCTTGGAACCGGTATCCACCTGTCCAGCCAGGGCCTCGATCAGATTGCCGACCTGATTCGAAGTCCGGGTGTTTTCATCGGTCGCCTGGCGAATATCCACCACCTGCTTCAACGCCGCCTGCATCGCATGGCTTTCGGTCTGCGCGTCATCGGCCATCTTCGACAATTCGCGCAAGCTCTGCGCCACTTCGTCACGCTGCAAATTTGCGGCGGCATCGGCACCGGCGTTGCGCAAAGTCATCTGGCCGATTTCCACTCCGGTACGCTGGGCCACATCACCCGCTTCCCGCACGATAGGCTGCAGCTTTTCGACAAAACAGTTCACCGCCGAAGCCATGTCACCAATCTCGTCATTACTGTTGAGCTGGACACGCTTGGTCAGGTCACCCTCTCCCGCCGCCAGATCATTCAAGGCCGCAATCAGCAGGTGCAGCTTGTTGACCACCCGCCGCCCGAGCACCACCGCCAGTAACAGCAGCACGCCGAGACCGACCAGGGCCAGACCCATGCCGATCCGCCAACGCAGGGTCTGCGCCGCATCCTGCACGGTTGCAGTGGTATTGGCCTGCATTTGCGAAGCGGTGGCCTGAGCCGATTGCAAGCGCGCCTGCATGGCCTTGGAACTGTCCGCCGACGCCCCTTGCAGGCTATCGCCCACCAGCTTGTCGCTGCTGGCGATCAAGGCCGTAAAACGCTGGTCCAGCGCCTTCAGTTCGGTCTCGACCGAGGCTGTGGAAACCCCCATCCGCACCTTGCCGATCTCCACACCGTTAGGGCTGATCGACGCTTCGACGTAGTAGACCGATGGATCGTTCTTCGCCGCACTGAGCACCTTGTCCAGCGCCCGCTCACCCTCACCCTTGGCCAAAAGAGCCTGGTTGATCGGGTTTTCACGGTTCAAGTAGCGGGTCAGGTGTTCGCCAGCCGCATCGTCATAGACCACGAACAGAACATTCGGATTGCGCTGGGCGCGACGGGCGAATTCGGAAAGGGTCGGTACATCGTTATCCCACATGGCTCGCGGGGCCACGGAAGCCAATAGCTGCGCCATGTCGTTGGCCGAATCCTGCAGATCCTTCTCCAACGCCGTACGCAACTGGGCCTGCTCATCCTTCAGTCGCGAGGACAAGCCGCTGTTCAGACGCTGGCGCGTATTGACCGAAAGGCTGTCGAGACTCGACGTCACCTCTTTGCCCGCCTGCTCCAGCTCCCCGGACAGCTTCTGGCTGTCGATACCCAGGCGAGCGCCCAGATCAGCCTCCAGCGCAGTGACCGTGCTTCGGGTCAGAGCGACCGCCACCAGCACCTGCACCAAAAGAGCGATACCCAGAGTAACGAACACAGGCCGCAATAGACGGCTTTGTAACAGTGAGAGAATGGCCGACACTGGAGATTCCTCGACTTTGGCGCCATTAATTTGATAGCACCCTTTTTAGAGGATAATCCCAGCAAGGCCCGTGCCGAACAACAGGCAGAAACGACAAAGACCCCCAAAAGGGGGTCTTTGTGATCTACATCAACGGCTTATCAGGCGAACGGGTGACGCAGAACGATGGTTTCGTTGCGATCCGGACCTGTCGAAATAATGTCGATCGGTGCACCGACCAATTCTTCGACGCGCTTGATGTAAGCACGAGCGGCGGCTGGCAGCTCTTCCAGGGTCTTGGCCCCCAGGGTCGACTCGGTCCAGCCCGGCATTTCTTCGTACACCGGCTCCAGGCCGATATAGCTGTCGGCATCGGTCGGCGCGTCGATGACCGCACCGTTTTCGTTCTTGTAACCCACGCAGATATTGATGGTTTCAAGACCGTCGAGCACGTCCAGCTTGGTCAGGCACAGGCCCGAGATGCTGTTGACGTCGATGGCGCGACGCAGGATCACGGCATCGAACCAGCCGCAACGGCGGGCACGACCAGTGGTTGCACCGAACTCGTGGCCACGCTTGGCCAGGAACGCGCCGACATCGTCGAACAGTTCAGTCGGGAACGGGCCCGAACCGACACGGGTGGTGTAGGCCTTGGTGATGCCCAGGATGTAATCCAGGTACATCGGACCCACGCCCGAACCGGTGGCGATGCCGCCGGCGGTGGTGTTGGAGCTGGTGACGTACGGGTAGGTACCGTGGTCGATGTCCAGCAACGAACCCTGGGCGCCTTCGAACATGATGTCCTTGCCGGCACGACGCAGGTTGTGCAGCTCGGCGGTGACGTCAAGCATCATCGGCTTGAGCATCTCGGCGTATTCCATGCACTCATCGAGCGTCTTCTGGAAGTCGATGGCCGGCTCTTTGTAGTAATTGACCAGCACGAAGTTGTGGTAGTCGAGCAACTCGCCCAGCTTCGCGGCAAAACGCTCGCGATGGAACAGGTCGCCGATACGCAGGCCGCGACGCGCGACCTTGTCTTCGTATGCCGGGCCGATACCACGACCGGTGGTACCGATCTTCAGCTCGCCACGGGCTTTTTCGCGCGCCTGGTCAAGGGCGACGTGATAGGACAGGATCAGCGGGCAGGACGGGCTGATACGCAGGCGCTCGCGCACCGGTACGCCTTTCTCTTCCAGCTTGGTGATTTCCCGCAGCAGGGCGTCCGGTGCAACCACCACGCCGTTGCCGATCAGGCACTGGACGCCTTCACGCAGTACACCCGACGGGATCAGGTGCAGGACGGTTTTCTCACCGTCGATCACCAGGGTGTGGCCAGCGTTGTGGCCACCTTGATAGCGCACCACGGCGGCAGCATGTTCGGTCAGCAGATCAACGATCTTGCCTTTGCCCTCATCACCCCACTGGGTGCCCAGGACTACGACATTCTTACCCATAACACTTGTCCTCATTCGCGCAAACTTGGTGCCGGCAGCCGCCGGCGGGAAAACTCAAGAAGCCAGCGGCAATACTTGCCAAAGCCCGTTCTGCTGAATCAATTGCCGGTCGCAGTCCGCTTCGCGGGCGGCGGCCGATGGTTGTCCGGGCAAGGCCTGGACCACACGCTGACCTTCGCCGCGCAACTGGCAGACCAACTGCCAGAGTGCCGCATCCGTGCTGTCAGGCATCCAGATACCGCCAGACGGTAGCTCGATTTCGGCACGCCCCAGGGTCACCAGGGTTTTCAAATCGGTGGAAAAGCCTGTCGCCGGACGTGCACGGCCGAAGTCCGCGCCGATATCGTCGTAGCGACCGCCCTGGGCGATGGCCTGGCCGACACCCGGAACGAACACCGCGAACACCACACCGGTGTGGTAGTGGTAACCGCGCAACTCGCCCAGGTCGAAATACAACGGCAATTGCGGGAAGCGCGTGGACAGCCGCTCGGCAATCGCCAGCAGGTCATCCAGCGCCGCCGCGACCTGCGCCGGGGCACCCGCCAGGCGCTCACGGGCCGCCACCAGCACTTCGCGGCCGCCACACAGATCCACCAGCGCCCGCAGCATCGCGGCCAGATCGGCCGGCAAACCTTCGGTCAGTTGGATCACTTCATCGATCGCCTTGCGTTGCAGGGCATCGAACAACTGTTGTTCCACTTCACCGGACAAACCGGCGGCGCGAGCCAGGCCACGGTAGATACCGACGTGACCGAGGTCCATGTGTACATCCGGCACATCGGCCAGTTGCAGCATCGCCAGCATCAGGCTGATGACTTCGACGTCGCTGCTCGGGCTGGCATCGCCGTACAACTCGGCGCCCAACTGGATCGGGCTGCGCGAGGACGACAGGGCCCGCGGCTGTGCATGCAGCACACTGCCGGCGTAGCACAGGCGGCTCGGGCCTTCGCGACGCAGGGTGTGGGCGTCGATACGCGCCACCTGCGGCGTGATGTCCGCGCGAAACCCCATCTGCCGACCCGACTGCGGGTCGATCACCTTGAAGGTGCGCAGGTCCAGGTCCTGGCCGGCGCCGGTCAACAAGGATTCCAGATACTCGATATGCGGGGTGACAACGAACTCATAGCCCCAGCTCTGGAACAGGTCCAACACCTGACGCCGCGCCACTTCGATGCGCGCCGCTTCAGGCGGCAGTACTTCTTCGATGCCATCTGGCAGAAGCCAGCGATCTACCGTTGCCATTAACGCCTTTCCCCTATGATCTGGGCAGCAAGCCCACAGGCGAGCCTTGAGTGAAGCAGAAAATGGTTAACACGCGCGCAAGAACGACGCGACGAACAGCCTGAAATCGGCTTCGCCTACCACTTTCCTCGAAAAACCTGTCGGGTCGATCAACCCGCCGTCCGCCAATCAAACATACAGACGCAAAAAAGCCGGGAATTTCCCGGCTGCCGCATCATACACCCGTTTTCCGAAAGGATCACCCCGCCCGGCATTTTAGCTGCCGGGCGGAGGGGGGACACGATACGTCTTGGATCAGGGCTTGGCTTTTTCCAGATAACGGAAAAAGTCGCTGCTCGGGTCCAGCACCAGCACGTCGCTCTTGTCCGCAAAGCTTTCACGGTAGGCGCGCAGGCTACGGTAGAACGCGTAGAACTCCTGGTCCTGGCCGTAGGCCTTGGAATAGATTGCGGCGGCCTGGGCATCACCATCACCGCGGGCTTCTTCCGACTGGCGATAGGCTTCGGCCAACAATACACGGCGCTGGCGATCGGCGTCGGCACGAATGCCTTCGGCCAGTTCGTTACCCTTGGCGCGGTGCTCACGAGCCTCGCGCTCACGCTCGGTGCTCATGCGTTCGAAGACGCTGCGGTTGACTTCCTTCGGCAGGTCGATGGCCTTGACCCGGACGTCGACCACTTCGATACCCAACTCCTTGGCGGCCATGGCGTTCAGCGAGGCGGTGATGTCAGCCATCAGCGCATCACGTTCACCGGAGACCACTTCGTGCAGGGTGCGTTTACCGAACTGGTCACGCAGGCCCGACTCCAGACGCCGGGACAGACGCTCGTCGGCAATCTGCTTCAGACCGGAAGTCGCGGTATAGAAACGCTCGGCGTCCTTGACCCGCCACTTGGCGTAGGCATCGACCATCACGGCTTTCTTTTCCAGGGTCAGGAAGCGCTGCGTCGGAGCATCCAGGGTCATCAGGCGGGCGTCGAACTTGCGCACCTGGTTGACGTAGGGCAGCTTCACATGCAGGCCTGGCTGGACATCGGCCTCGACCACACGGCCGAATTGCAGCAGGACGGCCCGCTCGGTCTGCAACACAATGTAGAAGCAGTTCCAGGCAGCCACTGCCACGATGACCCCGAGGACCAGGGCGATCAGTGATTTATTGCTCATCAGCGGCTCTCCCGGGTGCGAGTGGGTTGCGGCTCGGTGATGTGCGGCGTGACATCAGTGTTGCCACTGGCCATCGACCCCACCACCTTGGCCGGCGTAGCGGCGCCGGAACCGCTCTGGATCATCTTGTCCAGCGGCAGGTAAAGCAGGTTGCTCTGGCCGTTCTTGTTACCGGTCACGAGCACCTTGCTGGTGTTGCTGAAGACTTCCTGCATGGTGTCCAGGTACAGGCGTTCACGGGTGACTTCCGGAGCCTTGCGGTACTCGGCCACCAGCTTGGTGAAGCGGTCGGCCTCACCCTTGGCGCGGGACACCACTTCGTCGCGATAACCGTTGGCATCCTCGAGGATACGCTGGGCCTGGCCACGGGCTTCCGGGACCACGCCATTGGCATAACCTTCGGCCTGGTTGCGCGAACGCTGTTCGTCTTCGCGAGCGCGGATCACGTCGTCGAAGGCTTCCTGGACTTCACGGGGCGCGGCGGCGCTCTGGACGTTCACCTGGGTCACGGTGATACCGGTACGGTAGGTGTCGAGGAAGCGTTGCAGACGCTCCTTGATCTCGCCAGCCATCTGCACGCGCCCTTCGGTCAGCACCTGGTCCATCGCGGTGGAACCCACCACGTGGCGCAGGGCACTGTCGGTGGCCTGTTGCAGACTGATTTCCGGCTGGTCGACGTTCAACACGAAGTCCTGCAGGTTGCTGATCTTGTACTGCACGGTCAGCGGCACTTCGACGATGTTCTCGTCTTCGGTCAGCATCTGGCCCTGCTTGGTGTACGCCCGCTCACGCGTGACGTTCTCCAGGAACTTCTTGTCGATCGGCGGGAAATAGATGTTCAGGCCCGGCCCTACGGTTTCGTAGTACTTGCCGAAGCGCAGCACGACAGCCTGCTCCTGCTCATCGACGACATAGACCGCGCTGTACAGCCACATGGCCGCGAGCACGACGAGGCCAATGCCCAGCAGGCCGAAACCGCCGCCCTTGCCACCGCCCGAACCGCCATCGTCACCGCGTTTCTTACCGCCACCGAACAACCCGTTCAGGCTCTCCTGCAGCTTGCGGAAGGCTTCGTCGAGATCCGGCGGCCCCTTGCGGTCGCCGTTGTTACGGCGCTTGCCACCCCAAGGATCCTGATTGTTCGAGTTGCCACCCGGCTCATTCCAAGCCATAGCGCTCTCCATCTGATAAAGCAAAGACGCGCCCGCGGCGCGCCGACCAATGCTACAGAATGCCTGTCAACGCGGCACAACCGCTTTCCCAGGCTTTTATTGCAAAGTGTGTTGTTCGATGAATTCCGGCGCCTTCATCCCTTCGCGCGAGACCACTCGATTGAGCTCGGCCCTGGGCAAACGGACGGACAGCAGACAACTGCCTTCTTCGTCGTGTTCTTCCTTCTGCACCGCGCCCATCTCGAAGAACTGTGCACGCAGTCGAGCAAAACGCTGCGGCAAGCGCAAGGTGCCGACGAACAAATCGTTGCCCAGCAACTCGGCAATCGCCTGTTCGAGCAGCTCCAGCCCCTGCCCGTCCCGGGCGCTGAGCCAGACCCGCTGTGGCTTGCCGTCTTCATCGCGTTGGATCTGCGGCTCGACGCCCTCGAGCAGATCAAGCTTGTTGTAGACCTCGAGGATCGGCAAGTCCTGGGCCCCGATCTCGCCGAGTACCACCATGACCTGCTCGATCTGCAGCATCCGGTCCGGTTCCGCGGCGTCGATCACGTGCAGCAACAGGTCGGAGTTGCTCGACTCTTCGAGCGTAGCCCGGAAAGCCTCAACCAGCTTGTGCGGCAGGTGGCGGATAAACCCCACGGTGTCGGCCAGCACGATCGGCCCGAGGTCGTCGAGTTCGAGACGGCGCAGGGTCGGGTCGAGGGTGGCGAACAGCTGGTCCGCCGCATACACGTCGGATTCGGTGACCGCATTGAACAGCGTCGACTTGCCGGCGTTGGTATAGCCCACCAGCGACACCGTCGGGATATCGGCCCGCTTGCGCCCGCGGCGAGACTGCTCGCGCTGGCTGCGGACCTTTTCCAGGCGCCCCTTGATCTGCCGCAGGCGTACCCGCAGCAAGCGCCGGTCGGTTTCCAGCTGGGTTTCACCCGGACCGCGCAGGCCGATACCGCCTTTCTGCCGCTCAAGGTGAGTCCAGCCGCGGACCAACCGCGTGCTCATGTGCTCAAGCTGGGCCAGTTCGACCTGGAGCTTGCCTTCATGGGTGCGGGCGCGCTGGGCGAAAATATCGAGAATCAGGCCCGTGCGATCCAGCACGCGACACTCGAAGACACGTTCGAGGTTACGTTCCTGGCTGGGCGTGAGGATGTGATTGAAAATCACGATATCGACCTGCTCGGCCTTGACCAGGTCGCGAAGCTCCTCGACCTTGCCAGTGCCAATCAGATACTTGGCGGTTGGCCGATGACGCGGCACGTTGAAGAACGCGACGGTCTCGGCACCTGCCGATACTGCCAACTCCTGAAACTCCTGCGGATCTTCGCGCGCCTCAGGGTCCTGACCTTCCAAGTGAACGAGAATGGTCCGTTCACCACCACCGTGGCGCTCAAAGAACAAAGGAGACTCCTATCAGGCGTTACCTGGCTCAGCGTCACCCTGTTCGGTTTCGGTTGCGCTAGGCAGACGAATTGGACGAACCGGCACCACTGTCGAGATGGCGTGCTTGTAGACCATCTGGCTGACGGTGTTCTTCAGCAGGATCACGAACTGGTCGAAGGATTCGATCGTGCCTTGCAGTTTGATACCGTTGACCAGATAGATGGAAACCCCGACCTTCTCTTTACGCAAGGTATTCAAGTAAGGGTCTTGTAGCGAATGCCCTTTTGACATGTGCCGCACTCCTTTAAGGATCAATAATAAAAAATGGGTAAATGGATGGCTTGTACCGCCTTTCCCCCAAGGATAGACGGCAATTGCAAGGACTCAGCCCAATATGGAGATCGTCCCAAGGTATTTCAAGGCGCGTGGCAGATTGTCGCAGTCCAGGCTGTCGAGCCAGTGCAGATCCGTCCAGCTGCGCAACCAGGTGAACTGGCGCTTTGCCAACTGGCGCGTGGCAATGATGCCGCGCTCCTGCATTTCGGCTGACGTCAGCTTGCCCTCCAGATGCTCCCAGACTTGCCTGTAGCCCACAGCACGTATGGACGGCAACCCGACATGCAGGTCACTTCTCCCACGCAGAGCTACGACCTCGTCTACGAACCCCTGTTCCAGCATTTGTGTGAATCTTTGTGCAATTCGGTCGTGCAGAACCTGGCGATTCGCCGGGGCGATAGCCAGGTTGGCAACAGTATAGGGCAATTGCGGCCGTCCCGAAGCGGCTGCGTCAGTACTTTGCGCAGATTGTCGCTGGCGGTGGGCGGTCATGCTCGATCCGCTGACCCGATAGACTTCCAGCGCCCGACTCAGGCGCTGGGGGTCATTGGGGTGGATGCGCGCCGCCGAGACCGGGTCGATGACCGCCAGTTGGTCGTGCAGGGCCTGCCAGCCCAAACGTGCGGCTTCTTCCTCGATTTCGGCACGGATCTGCGGATCGGCCGCCGGCATCTCCGCCAGGCCCTCCAGCAACGCCTTGTAATAGAGCATGGTGCCGCCCACCAGCAGCGGAATCTTGCCGCGCGCGGTGATCTCGGCCATCGCCGCCAGGGCGTCGCTGCGAAACTCCGCCGCCGAATAACTCTGTGCCGGGTCGAGAATATCGATCAGACGGTGGGGAAACTCCGCCAGCAGTGCTTTCGAGGGCTTGGCCGTGCCGATATCCATGTCCCGGTAGACCAGGGCCGAATCGACGCTGATCAGCTCGCACGGCAGCACCTTGGTCAGCTCGATGGCCAGGTCGGTCTTGCCCGCCGCCGTCGGACCCATCAGGAAAATGGCCGGCGGTAGTGCCTTGGAAGCCATCATCAGCGACCGCGCAAGAACAGTTTGTCCAGATCATCCAGCCCGAGCTGGGTCCAGGTGGGCCGACCGTGGTTGCACTGGCCGCTGCGCTCGGTGTTTTCCATATCCCGCAGCAAACCGTTCATTTCCGCCAGGGCCAGGCGCCGGTTGGCGCGAATCGCGCCGTGGCAGGCCATGGTTCCGAGCAATTCGTTCAGGTGCGCCTGGATCCGGTCGCTGGTGCCGTATTCCATCAGGTCGGCCAGTACGTCCTGGACCAGGCGATTGGCCTCGGCCTGCTTGAGCAGGGCCGGGATCTGCCGGATCGCCAGGGTTTCCGGGCCCAGGCGCTGCAATTCGAAGCCCAGGCGCTGGAACCAGCCGACATGTTCTTCGGCGCAATCGGCTTCGCGCTGGCTGACCGCCAGGGATTCGGGCACCAGCAACGGCTGGCCGCTCAGGCCTTCGCTGGCCATGGCGATCTTCAGGCGTTCGTACATGATCCGCTCATGGGCGGCGTGCATATCCACCAGCACCAGGCCCTGGGCGTTTTCGCTGAGGATATAGATGCCCTTGAGCTGCGCCAGCGCATAACCCAGGGGCGGCACATCGCCCTGGCTGTCGGGCAGGGTCGGCGATGCCAGCGCATCCGGCAGCGGCGCGAAAAACTCGCGATAGACGCCCTGGGCCTCGGCGGCGGGCGGCATCTGGGTCGATTGCGGGCGGTACTGATACTGATAACCGGCCCCCGAGCCCGATCCGGCCGCCGGCGCAAAGGCGGACGCAGGCTGCGACTGGGGTTGCTCCAGCAGATTGGCCGCCAGGCGCATTTCACCCTGGGGACCGAACTCGCCGGCCTCGATCCCTGTCGGCCGGACCATGCCGGCCACCGCAGCAGGCGCGGCCAGGTGATCTTCCGGGCGCACGTCGCCCAGGGCGCGGTGCAGGGTGCCGTAGAGGAAATCGTGGACCATGCGCCCGTCACGGAACCGCACTTCGTGTTTGGTCGGGTGCACGTTGACGTCGACCACCGCCGGATCGACCTCGAAAAACAGCACGAAAGTCGGGTGCCGGCCATTGAACAGCACATCGCGATAGGCCTGGCGCACCGCATGGGCCACCAGCTTGTCGCGCACCGCGCGGCCATTCACATAGAAATACTGCAAGTCCGCCTGGCTGCGGGAGAAGGTCGGCAAACCGACCCAACCCCACAGGTGCAGGCCGTTGCGCTCCACTTCGATGGGCAGGGCCTGCTCGAGGAAACCCGCGCCGCAGACCGCCGCCACGCGCCGGGCACGGGCCGCATCATCATGGGCCTCGTGCAGGCTGAGAATGCTTTTGCCGTTATGGCGCAGGTGAAAGGCCACGTCGAAACGGGCCAGGGCCAGGCGCTTGATCACTTCCTGCAGGTGATCGAACTCGGTCTTCTCGGCCTTGAGGAACTTGCGCCGCGCCGGGGTGTTGAAAAACAGGTCGCGGACTTCCACCGAGGTGCCCACCGGATGGGCCGCCGGCTGCACCCGGGCGTCCATGTCGCGACCTTCGGTTTCCACCTGCCAGGCCTGGTCGGCGTCACGGGTGCGGGAAGTCAGGGTCAGCCGGGCGACGGAACTGATGGAGGCCAGGGCCTCGCCACGGAAACCGAGGCTCATCACCCGTTCCAGGTCTTCCAGGTCGCGAATCTTGCTGGTGGCGTGGCGCGCAAGGGCCAACGGCAGGTCGTCGGCGGAGATGCCGCTGCCATCGTCGCGCACCCGCAGCAGCTTGACCCCGGCCTGTTCGACATCCACATCGATGCGCCTGGCGCCGGAATCCAGGCTGTTTTCCAACAGTTCCTTGATCACCGAGGCCGGGCGCTCGACCACCTCACCGGCGGCGATCTGGTTCGCCAGTCGCGGGCTGAGCAGTTCGATACGAGAACTGCTGTTCAAGGCTTCACTCATTGTTTGGCCGCCAGTTCCGCACCCGGAATCGTCAGGTTCTGCCCGACCTTCAGCTCGTCGCTGGTCAGGTTGTTGGCACTGCGCAAGGTCGACGCCGAGACCTGGTAGCGCACGGCGAGCATGGCCAGGGTCTCGCCCGGGGCCACGCGATGGTCACGCGGGCCCTCGGCGATCTTGCCGGAATCCCGCAGCCAGGCGATATAGGTGCCCGGTGGCGGGTTCTGCTGGAAGAACTGGCGGATACCGGCACTGATGGAGCGCGCCAGGGCCTGCTGGTGATTCGAAGAGGCCAGCTTGGACGCCTCGTTGGAGTTGGAGATAAACCCGGTCTCCACCAGGATCGACGGGATATCCGGCGACTTCAGCACCATGAACCCGGCCTGCTCGACGCGCTGCTTGTGCAGCGGCGTAACCCGGCCGATGTTGCTCAGGACCTTCTGTCCGACGTTCAGGCTGGAGGTCAGCGAAGCGGTCATCGACAGGTCGAGCAACACGCCGGCAAGCATCTTGTCCTTGTCGTCGAGGCTGACGTTACCGGCCCCACCGATCAGGTCGGAGCGGTTTTCACTGTCCGCCAGCCAACGGGCAGTCTCGGAAGTAGCGCCGCGATCGGACAAAGCGAACACCGAGGCACCGAAGGCCGCGGCCGAAGGGGCGGCGTCCGCGTGAATCGAGACGAACAGATCGGCGCCTTTCTTGCGGGCGATCTCGGTACGTCCGCGCAGCGGGATAAAGTAGTCGCCGGTACGGGTCAGCTCGGCGCGGTAGCCCTTCATACCGCCAACCTGGCGTTGCAGTTCGCGGGCGATGGCCAGCACCACGTCTTTCTCGTGCTGGCCACGGGAGCCGGAGGCACCCGGGTCTTCGCCACCGTGGCCGGCGTCGATCACCACAATGATGTCACGCTTGCCCGCCGGCGCCGGTGGCAGCTTGATCGCCGGTTCCGTTGGCGTCACCGGGACCGCTGGCACGGTTGCCACCGTCGGGGCCGGTGCCGCGGGTGGCGCGGCATCGGCGGGGTTGTCGAACAGGTCGACCACCAGGCGGTTGCCATACTGCGCGTTCGGCGCCAGGACGAAGCTCTTCGGGGTGACCGCCTTTTTCAGGTCAACCACCACCCGCAGGTCGGTCGGTGTGCGCTGGGCCGCCCGTACGCTGTTGATCGGGGTGTTGGCGGTCGGCACATTCAACGGGCCACCCAGGGTCGCGCCATTGATATCGATCACCAGCCGATCCGGAGAAGTCAGGGTGAACACACTGTGCTGGACCGGGCCGGAGAGGTCGAACACCAGACGCGTGTTGTCCGGGGCCCGCCACAGGCGAACACTCTTGACCTGTGTCGCCGCAACGGCGTCAACGGCCAGTGCCGCCAGCAACAATCCCACGACAGCAACCAACGCGCGAAGGCGCATACCAAACCCCATCATTTATTTGATTTCCAATGCCAGTTCGGCACACCAGGAGTCGCCTCGGGCGCCCTGGGACAACAGATACAGCGAACGACCGCCATTATGCGGGCTAATGGTAATGGTCAGGTCGGGCTTTGGCAAAAAGCCCTCGCCCCGCTGTGGCCACTCCACCAGGCACAGGGCCGCGCCGTCGAAATAATCACGAATCCCCATGTATTCCAACTCTTCCGGGTCGACCAGGCGATACAGATCGAAATGGAAGGCACGGATATCAGCGATTTCGTACGGTTCAACCAGGGTAAAGGTCGGACTTTTCACCGCGCCGGCATGGCCGAGGCCGCGAATGATGCCCCGGGACAAGGTGGTCTTGCCGGCGCCGAGATCGCCTTCGAGGAAAATCACCCCGATGCCACGGGTGACTTCGGCGATTTTCCGGCCGAAGGCGACCATGGCCTCTTCATCCGGCAGTTGAAGGGTTAGTTCAGACACGGTGATTGCTCCTCCAGCAACTGTCGAATGACCGGGATCAGATCGCTGGCCGCCAGTCCTCGGCCGTTTTTACCCGACTGCTCGCCGGCACTGGCGTGCAGCCATACCGCCAGGCAAGTGGCGTCGTAAGCCGGCAAGCCCTGGGCGCGCAGGGCGCCGAGCAAACCGGAGAGGACATCGCCCAGCCCGGCGGTGGCCATGGCCGGATGGCCGCGTTCGCAGATCGACAAGCGCCCGTCCGGCGCGGCAATCAGGCTGCCCGCCCCCTTGAGCACGCAGACCGCCTGGTACCGCCGGGCCAGCCGGAGGGCGGCGGCGGGACGATCCGCCTGTACAGCGGCCGTGGAAATCCCCAGCAAGCGTGCCGCTTCGCCTGGATGAGGGGTGATCACGCTGTCCGCCGGCAAGGTAAAGCTGCCCGTGGCCAGCAGGTTCAGGGCGTCGGCATCCCAGACTTGCGGCAACCCGGCATTGGCCGCCAGTGACAACAGGCTGCGACTCCACGCGGATTGACCGAGCCCCGGGCCGACCACCAGCACGCCAGCCTGGGCCAGCACCGTCATCAGCTGATTGGCCGACTCGATGCCCAGCGCCATCACCTCCGGCAGCCGAGCCAGGGAGGCCGCCACATGTTCCGGACGTGTCGCCAGGGATACCAGCCCGGCACCACCGCGCAAGGCCATTTCGGCCGCGAGCAGAATGGCGCCGCCAAAACCCCGGTCGCCGCCGATCAACAGCACATGGCCGAACTGCCCTTTGTGGGCGTCCAGTTCTCGTGCGGGAAGGCTCGGCAGGGTGGCGAGGGTCAATGACTGAATATCGGAAAAAGGCGGTTTGGTCTGCGGCATGCGTCGTCGAGCTCTGATGTCTGGCAGAATTATACGCACCAAAGCCTAGGTTTCTCCTGTCTCATGCCTGTAAATAGCGTCGACCTCCCCGCCCTCGCCCAATCCATCAAGGAATGGGGCCGTGAACTGGGCTTTCAGCAAGTCGGCATCGCCGGTCTGGAGCTGGGCGAGCATGAGCGGCACCTGCAACGCTGGCTCGATGCCGGCTATCACGGCGACATGGATTACATGGGCGCCCACGGCAGCAAACGCTCACACCCCGACGAGCTGGTGCCCGGCACGTTGCGAGTGGTGTCGTTGCGCATGGACTACCTCCCGGGCGACACGCAGATGGCCCAGCGCCTGGGCCAACCGGAAAAAGCCTATGTCTCGCGCTATGCCCTGGGCCGTGACTATCACAAATTGATCCGCAAACGCCTGCAACAGCTCGCCGAGCGTATCCAGCAGGTTATCGGACCCTTTGGCTACCGCGCCTTCGTCGACAGCGCCCCGGTGCTGGAAAAGGCCATTGCCGAACAGGCCGGGCTCGGCTGGATCGGCAAGAACACCCTGGTGCTCAATCGCAAGGCCGGCAGCTACTTCTTTCTCGGCGAACTGTTTGTCGACCTGCCTCTACCAGTGGATGCTCCCCATGCCACAGAACATTGCGGGCGCTGCACGGCATGCATGGATATCTGTCCGACGGCGGCGTTTGTCGGACCCTATGTGCTGGACGCACGGCGCTGTATCTCGTACCTGACCATCGAGCTGAAAACCGCGATCCCGGAAGAGTTGCGGCCGCTGATCGGCAACCGGGTGTTTGGCTGTGACGATTGCCAGATCGTCTGCCCATGGAACCGTTTCGCCCGCGCATCCGATGAAGGCGACTTCAAGCCCCGACACAGCCTGGACAATGCCGGGCTGGCCGAGCTGTTCCTGTGGGACGAAGAGACCTTTCTGAAAAACACCGAGGGCTCGCCACTGCGCCGGGCGGGGTATGAGCGCTGGTTGCGCAACCTGGCGGTCGGGCTGGGGAATGCGCCCTCGACGATCCCCGTGCTTGAAGCCCTCAATACCCGCCGGGACCATCCGTCGGAACTGGTCCAGGAGCATGTGCAGTGGGCGCTGCGCCAACATTCCGAGCGCAGTGCCCTGGGTCCAGTCCCGCTCTGACCTGGAGATTCAAACAGAAACCGCAAAACCGCTGACCGACGCCTGTATCTCAATCTCGCAACGACGAACCTCCCGTCTTAGCAGCAGCAGCGAACGTCCCGTCGAATTGCTCAGCGTGATCCGTGAGCCTTCCCCCACCACCGCCATCACGGGGTGGGTTTCTCCGCTCTTGAAGCGGATATAGGCCGGCAGTTGGACGGTCCGCACCACCTGCTCCAGCGCGCAGGTGCCGTGGTCAGCGGCATTCACCAGGTCGAGCCGGAAAGTACTCTTGTCCTTGAACTTGACGACCTCCAGCGAAGGCAGGGACAGGTCCAACTCCGCCAGCGTTTCGCGGGCATCCTCCTGGCCAGACAGATCCAGGCTCACTTGAGGCAAACGCTGGAACGCCCCCTCGGGCACGATCAACTCCGTTCGGCTGCCAAAGTTCGAGTCAAAGTCTTTTGAGGTCAGTACGCTCTTTTTGAACTGCAGGGTGTAGGCGGTCTCGGGATGCAGCCTGATCTGGTATTTGTTCAGGGCCTGCTCCTGCGGGGACTCCCCCGTCGCCCAGCCGAACGGATTGGCCTCCAGTAGCAGATGAGGCGTGGCGCCGAACAGCAGGATCGTCGGTATCGGACCGAAATCCAGTACCTCCAGCCGTGTGCTCGGCGTGGAAGGCATCGTCACCATCAGCTTGCGCTCTCGCCCCCGGCGAGCCTCCTGGCGGCGCAGGTACCAGCCCTTATGGACCTGTTCGGTCTTTTCCTTGTCCTTGGCATCCGCCCAGAACGTCAAGTCATCCGAGGTCAGCCCCGACGGCGACAACGTATAGCCCCTGGGCTGCTGGCGAACGCTGGTGTCCTGGCTGACCGCACCAATATCCTTGAGCGGGTTGGTCTGATCGTGATCGTCCGCGTCATTGATCATCGGCGTCAGAAGAAGATCGATGCCCTCTTCCCGCAAGCCGGTGAACAATCGATCCGCCGCCTGACGCATCTGCTGCTGGGTCAGGATCCCCGGCAGCGTTGAGGCGCCGAACAGGTTGCTGAAGAACAACCCCACTTTTTCGTCCCAGCGATAGTTCTCCAACTGGGAAAGACTGACGATGGCATTCAAAAGGATGTTCACCACCGCCAGGGCCATCCCCACCAGGATCAGCGCCACCCCCACCCCGGGCACACCCAGCAAGATAAATCCCGCCAGGCTCACCCCAAACGAGGCGCCATCGATCACCGTCATGGTGATATAGAGCGCCTGCTCCTCGGCGGTTTTCGCCAAGCGGGCACCCTCGACGTTGCGGTACAGACTGACCGCCGTGAACAGCACATCCAGGGGCAGCAACACCTTGTTCATCTTGAAGAACAGATGATCAAGCCTCGGCTGCCAGAGCGCTCGCGAAGCGCTGGAGGCCAGGCGCAGGGCCAGCACCGGCCCGATATCCGTGGTGAAATCAAAAACACCCTTGACCACCGCCAATGAATCGCTGGTAGTAAACAGTCCCGATTTGAGCGAAGAAAAATCGAGGTGGAAGGGCTGGGTACGGAAGTCCACAAAGACCCCGAAGGCCCCGAGCAATCGGCTGGAACCGGCGGCCACGCGGGCGCTGGTCTTCAGGACGGCGGGGGACAGCTGCTTTTTCTCGATGGCGGTCTTGGCACGACCGAGGTTTTCCTGGGTCTCTTGCAGGTGTCTCAAGGACGTCGAATCCTGCAGCAACGCCTTCTTTCGTTTCAGACTGTTTTCCAGCTGATCGATGGCGGGAAGAATCTTGGTTTCCTCGCCTGATTCGAGCAGCGCTCTCAGGTCTCGCGTCGACACGCCAAATTGCTCGCTGCCCAAAAGACTGAGATAGAGGGGTGCACCAATCACTATTGCCCTCATGGTCAAAGCGTTAAAGTGCTGCTGAACCTTAGTGAAGATAGAGTCCGGCACACTACTTTCAGGGGACATGTGAATCCTGTCCACCTCAATCCCTGTCATCTCCCTGTACTCTTGCTTGGTAACGACAAAGAGAATCTGCGCCAACTGCTGACTGTAGTAGGACGTCGTTGCATAATTATCAGGTTGCACACCATACAACGGGGAATAGTGCGCACTGTAGAACGGGAAATCCTGAAACTCCCGATAGGCAATACCTAAATGCTCACGAAAGCCCTTGAGTATCAACTGCCGTTTGTAATGATATCCAGGATCGAACGGATCAATCAGAATCTTGATTCTGTTTTCTGCTCTCAAATCCTCCAAGGCCCTCTTGTACTGTTGACTATTGACCTTCGCATCGGCATCAATGGTTCCATCCGGTTTGCGAGAGAGATAGCGATTTTTTATTTCCGCATAATACCCGTGCAACTGGCGCATGGTTTCAAATGTGTTGACCCGTAAAAACGCTTCCGCGCCCTTGGGCCTGATGGAAACCATCTCATAAGCCAAGTGTTCCATGCGGGCAATATGCCGCGCCTCTGCCAAAGGCCCAAGCAGCAACGACGGCATTTCACCAATCGCAACTGTCTCAGCCCTTCTCCTCTTTCGCTCCTCTTCCAGATCGCGCTCATAAACACTATAACCAGACGCTTTTTCCTGCTTGGCCTGGTCAAACTCAGCCTCTGATACAACACCGCCTTGAAAAGCCTCCTTGACCAGACCGGCGACGGAAAACACATGGGTTTCCTGCAAGAAGCGCTGAACCGCGGGCGCAGCAAAATCCCAAGCGCCAGTCTTCGATATAAAATCAATAAACTCGGCCGATTGCATCTCCTTCATGATTCTTAGCACGACACCAGGAAGAGGAGCCATTCTATCCTTTATATCCGTCGCATTGAACGGCACCAGGCCCGAGCTTGCGGACGCCACCAAAGAAGCGTGAGGACTGCAAATAACGGTTATATTCGGGATCCAGCGCCTTTCTACACCGTCCCCGCCCCGTACATTAAAGCGCCCCGCCTCCAGGCAGCGCTCGACAAAAAGCGCCGCGACATACTCCGCCATGGCCTTGGGGAAATTACACGCGGCAAAATTAAGATACCTGATTTCCTTGAACCTGGCAGGTTCCTTTCCAAATACGCTCGTAACATTACTGTATATCCAGCCGGCTACTCTCTCAGCACTGGAGACGCCGGCCAAACCAAAAATATCCGCATGACCGACGATGTTGATGATGCCGTCAAACGGAGCACCTGCCGCCCGTGGGCTGATGTAATCAATCGATAGGACATTAATCGGGCTGGGTCGGCCGCGACCGAAGAACGTATCGATATCATGTGATCGCGCCTGATGGTAGCTGCTGATGCTGTGGACGCCCAAGTCCTGATCAAGCCCAATCAACCGATCCAGATTTTCCTTTCTGAAACGTACAAACTCCTTATCCAGATTGCCGATATATCGATGAGCGTCCTCTGGATCCATGGGGATTGCCGCACTGGGGTTCAAGACATCGACAATGGTGGGAAAAGCGATTGCACTGATCTGCCATTCGCTGCCATAGATCCGTCGAAATACCTCTTTAAACGAAATGGAGAACTTGATTAAATCATCGGGATCTTTCAACGCACCTCTATTTTTGTGGGAAAAATAAAAATCGATCAGCGTCAACGGATGTTGATTTTCATAGGTTATAAGTGATTGATACAGCAGGGTACTGGCAATATCCTCACCAATCAGCAGATTGAGCGACGTGCCCACAGCACGTTTCACACGCACACCCGGTCGGGAGGGGCTCACCGGTAAGTTGACACCCTGAAACACCCGCCATTTTTTTTGGACGACACCCAGATAATAGAGTGAGATCAACCCCTTCAAAAAGCTCAACTCTTCCCGCTTTTCAGTCAGGTGATTGCCCTCGGCCTTGGCCATTGCGATGAAATCCTTGAGCAAGGCCAAATGGACCCGCGCGTGCGCAACGCCCTCTCTTGCGGTCAACAAATCCGACTCAAGCTTCGAATAAGTCGCTCTCAGCGATTCATTCATCTCCTGCCAAAGCACAAAGGACTGAATATCCCGGGTAAAATCAAAGCTCCACTGATGTCGAAAACAGGGATAGATCACTCGCTGCTCCCCGCTCCCCTGGGTATAGATTTCGCCCAGGGTGTAAGTCTTCCCGACCAGCGTTGCCCTGATCGTTGTATCCTCCAAATAAAGACTTGGAAAAACAACCGCGTAGCGCTTCAAGACCTTCAGGATGGACTCAAGATAGGCCAGCTTTTCCTTGTCCAGCCCAGCGCCTGATATCTCATATTGATTCAGGCTGTAGTCAAACGATAACTTTTGCATACACCCACCTAAACCTTCAAAGATTTCTTATATTGTTCGACCAGAGGATTGAGCGAACCGGAAAAGCTTAAGTGGGCCAATGTTTTCACGTTATAGTCCTTGTCGACCTTATCCCCGACCGTCAGCAACCCCTCACGGCGCCACAATGCACTACGCCAAAAACTCAAATCCTTGATCGAGATCATCGGGCCGCCTCCCCCTGTACTTCCCAGGCCGAGCGTCAGCATGACTTCATCGATGGTTTGATTGTCTTGAGGCTTGGTTTGATCGGCGACGGGGGCAATCGCATACGTCAAAGAAGCGTCCAGCCCGCGGGAAAGATCGCTGTCAGTACGGGCAGCGCATACGTTGAAGGCCTTTCGATCATCACTCAGAGAAAGCAGCAGGAAACACGGGAAATCCTTCAAGTCTATCGCCCCACGGTCGTTACCCTGATCGTCATGGAAAACCATTTTCTCTTCATGACTCAGTTCCCCAGTCACTGAGTCGACCTTCATTCGCCTTAGCATTTGCACAGTGAATACGATGCTGTTCTGTGGCACGGAGGTCTTGCAGGTGAGAACGCCAATATCGGCTCGACGGGTGTAAAGGGCCTTTTTATCTTCGTTCAGTTTGGCCTGAAGCTGACTCATGGTTGCCTTCAGTTGCCCCGTCACCTCAAAATTCGACACCCGCAGCTGTTCCATAAAGAGCGGAAGCCTGCTCGCCAATGCGCCGATCTTGATCATTTCCGCAAGGGTTCGATCTTTATAGTGAGCACCGGGAACAAAGGTCGCGGCCGGATCAAAACGCTCCACGTCCTCCACAATTTTCTTAAAGTTCAACCCGTATTGCCGCTTTGAAAAGACCGGCTCCTTGCGACTCCACGTATCAATCAACGAGCCGACCGTCGTGATCTCAAACAACCTCGGCTCCTTCAACAACACATTCAACATAAAACTGCCCGAGGCCCCTTGGCCTGCCGAAGGCGTTAAAGAAAGGGAGACTTTATTTTTAAATGCATCAAAGCACAGCCCCTGAGTCGTTTCGATATCGAAATGGGTATTTTCCACGGCGTAAAACAGCTCGTCATTGAGTGTGCCCCATCTGTTTTTCTGAAACGGATAATAGGCAGACAAGCGTTCCAGAGGTAATTGCCGATATCCAAAGCACTTCAATACCTGATCTTTTTCTTCCAGATAATCCCTGAAATTTTCCACCCCCTCTGGCTGGGCGTTGCCCACCCAGGCCGCCACTCTCTCCAGGCGCAAGGAGTGCTGACCATTTTTAATGGCCACGGGAATGGTATTGAACTGAAACTCACTAAAACCAGAGAAAAAATCATTAAATGCGTCACCGAAATCACTCAGAATATAGGGCGCTTCCGCGTTTTTTTTAGTGCTCCATACCTTGACGGTCGAGAGCCCCTCCCTGGTTTCCAGTTTGATGACACAGGGATCCTGATGGGAGAACATCAGCGGTTCGACTTTTCCCGAGACCACGCGGGTGGCGACTTTCACCGCGCTTTTATTACGCCGACTCGCCGCTGAAACCTTGCCCTCCTTATCTTCCTCCCAGACCCTGAGCATCAGATACAACTGATCGTTCAGGCAGACCAATGTAAAACTCCGGCCTAGCCGATAAGAAAGCACCCGTTCCTCAGCAGCCCCTGGCCGTTGTTCAATAACATAATGATCTTCTTTCTCTTCACCCATCCAGATATTCGGTTTGGCGACAAGACTGGCGGAATCGGCATCATGGGCCTGCCAGACCGCGTGAGCAGCGGTAAATTTGAACGTGAAGGCATAGTCCTTTTCTCCATAAAAAGGGCACGCTACCTTATAACGGCCTTCGTTCATCTCCAATAACTTGACTTGCGCAGACATCAGGGCTTCTCCTTATTCCTTTTCGACCACGTCATACCGGTTGATCTGATCCTTCAGATACGCCTTGGAGTGCTTATCCTCAGCCACCCTATCGGCCAATTGAGTAAAGCCTTGTTGAAGAGCCGGCTCCGGTAGAGCCGACTGGAACCGATAAGCCTCCTCTCGATGACTCCGCTCCGACTGTTTCAAAAACTCAATCAACTGATCGGCGCTGAACATCCCCTCCTCAAGCAGCAGGCTGAGTCGTTTTTGCGCGGAGCGTTGCCACGCCAGAATGCCTTTCAAGCAAATCGTCAGCAGGTGCTCGTCCGTTTCCAGAAAAAAGAACAGGTCATCCTCTCTTATTTGCGCCGTTCTGAAACTGACAGCAGGGGCTGAAATAAAGTTGACCGCCTCCTTCTTTGTAGACAGGAAGAGCACCTTGTCCCCGCCCAATACGTCGGAAATTTCAATGGTATTTCTATAACCGTTGGCAATCACATTGTCGGTTCCACCCTGGTTGAGGTAGAAAAAGTTCTCGGGTAAATTTCCGACCAGCTGGGTTTCATGCCGACCGCCATGCAGATAGGCCACGTCACCCCGCGCGATCAAAATATCCTGACCGTCTTCGCTGGGATAAAGGGGCGTATTGGCCTGCCCCAGAATGCTGTTGCGCAACACGTACTCTGTCTTGCCACTCCACTGACGCAGAACGGTTTTCTCACCCAGCGTTTCACGACTGAGGTCAACGTGTCGCCGCCAATGGACCTTTCCGTCGTTTTGCGACACTTCCAGGCTGTACCGGCGTCCCCTTATCTCGATTTCCAGAAACTCGCCGATCGGCTCCTTCAAGAAATTGACCAGCGTCAACGAGCCTTCCTTGAGCGACGTCTGGCGCCCCCCCAACCTGGCCAGAAGCACGGAATCCTGGGTCGCGGCCAGCTCCTTTTCAGGATCGACCAGCACGGCCCACTCTAAAACGATACTCCCCCAACGCTCATCCTCCGGCCCCGGGACCTGCATCGTGATGTGCTCCAGTTCGACCCCCATCAGCTTCAGACGAGAAGGCGCCATGCCCTTGCGAAGGTCTTCCTCCGCGGCTAAATCAAAGGTGGTGTGGGAGTCCCACATCAGATAAATCGTATTCGGTGAGCCGCGACCTTGAACCTTGCTGCGCCCCTGGCCCACATACAGGATGTTGGAAAAGAGCGGGTCCAGTTCATATTCATGGTTGCCTTTCAGGCAGGGAATGTAGGTATACGGATTGAATTTCCCTTCGACGGCCAGAAAATACGGTGCGTCATAAGTGCCCCCTTCAAACTCCCTTTCCGCGCGGTATGTGTAAGGTGAAGGGGTTGCCGAAAGGGCACTTTTTTTCATCCAGATACAGAGCACCAGTATTTCCACACCCCGCCACCAGGCGGGTGTTTCTTCGAGGCTGGCTTTTTTCAGCCAGGCGCTACTGAATAGCTTTCTTCCGGTTTTCGAATAGCCATGAACAGAGACATTCTTCGCCACCGCTTCGGGAAAGCCCCCGCGCATGAACACATCTTTCGCCATTCTTTCAAAAGAGAAAGGAATCTCCGTATAGGCCAAAACATGTTGTTCAAGAAACGCTTCCAGCTTGGAATCCTCGACCACGGGATCTATATCCAGGTCCTCATGGGGGAGATCCACCCCTTGGGCAATCGCTGAAAATGTCAGCGCGCGATCAAAGTAAAAGTCAATTTCGGAGAAAAATACCTGATCCATTGCCGCCGAGGGAAAGAGAGGCGTCAGAAGGATTCGATAATAACAAACCGAGGTATTTTCTTTTAAAGGGTCCTTGATATCCAACTGAAAAAAGTAGGGGTCGCCCTGCCTGTCCAAATTGAACAATCGCGTCGTGGCAGCGTCTTCGATGACTTTTCTAAAGTGACCACGACCTACATAGGGCTCCTCGCCCAACGGCTGATAATGTGCGTCGAGCATTTCATAGGAAAAATTGACGATTTCCGGTGGTGCCTGTTCAAAATACGCCAATCCCTTCATGCGCAAAAAAGATTCCTGATCAAGATAAGTGACCGATGCGAGCGACGCCATATCAATCAGCAGCCCATGCTCTATTTTCTTGACTGCCGTCGAAAGTTCAAGGTGGTGCACACTGTTATAGGACACCTCACTTCCCGAATCATAAAAAACCCTGAACCGAGGAAAGTCGATATTCAAATACTTGAACAGGTCTTGGCCATTCAATAGACATTTCATCTCCAAAAAGTCGAGGCTATGGGTCTTGTTGATGGCCTTCATATCGATAAGCTGATGGCTTGACGCGCGAGCCATGATCAGCAGGAAATCTTTTTTTTCGTCCTCCAAAGAGCTGACTCGAGCGCCCCCACGCGTCGTAATACGGTAGGAAAACTGCAGGGAGCTCAAATGGAAGGCTGACGTCGGAACACTCGGAAGAATAACGAAACCTTTTGCTTTGGCTTTCTTTATCTCCTCAAAACTCAGATACCCTGTTGTCGGGATCGTCGGCTGCCCGTCATGCCGGGTCAGCTTGATTTCGTAATTGACCAGGGTGTCGCCTGGGTATCGATCGAGATCCGCCTCCTTCTCTGCATTGAATACCAGCGCTGTCGAGTCATAGGGCCGACTGGCGGCGCTCCCCAACATCACCGGCTGGTTATTCCCGGGAATGGGAAGTTCCGGCAAATCCATTTCCAGAACATTATATAAACGATTTCCGTAATAGAGATCGGGATTCAAGGTAATGGTCTGGTTTTGCAGAATGAGCTTTAAATTATTCTCTATGTTCTTTCTTAGAATCAACTCATCATCTTTGACTTCGCTGACAAAAAAATTGCCCTCCAACGACACCTGCAGCTTGGCTTGATCACGATCCTCCACCTTGAACGATTGCCTGTTAACAGATGTCACCCGTGGGTCCAGCCGGGTGATGAGATCATAATATCTCAGCGAAGTATCCGTCAGAATCAACTCGACCTTTTCCAGCTTCGAGTCCGTCGGGGCGGCATGCCCGGTAATCTTTATTACTTTCCTGTCACTCATCACTTATATTCCCTTAAAGTGCTTAAACTTTATTTAACCGTCAGATTCGTACCTAAACGGAAACTGCAAAACCGCTGACCGATGCCTGTATCTCAATCTCGCAACGACGAACCTCCCGCCTCAACAGCAGCAGCGAACGTCCCGTCGAGTTTCTCAGCGTGATCCGTGAGCCTTCCCCCACCACCGCCATCACGGGGTGGGTTTCTCCGCTCTTGAAGCGGATATAGGCCGGCAGCTGGACGGTCCGCACCACCTGCTCCAGCGCGCAGGCGCCGTGGTCAGCGGCATTCACCAGGTCGAGCCGGAAAGTACTCTTGTCCTTGAACTTGACGACCTCCAGCGAAGGCAGGGACAGGTCCAACTCCGCCAGCGTTTCGCGGGCATCCTCCTGGCCGGACAGGTCCAGGCTCACTTGAGGCAAACGCAGGAACGCCCCCTCGGGCACGATCAACTCCGTTCGGCTGCCAAAGTTCGAGTCAAAGTCTTTTGAGGTCAGTACGCTCTTTTTGAACTGCAGGGTGTAGGCGGTCTCGGGGTGCAGCCTGACCTGGTATTTGTTGAGGGCCTGCTCCTGCGGGGACTCTCCCGCCGCCCAGCCGAACGGATTGGCCTCCAGCAGTAGATGAGGCGTGGCACCGAACAGCAGGATCGTCGGTGTCGGACCGAAATCCAGTACCTCCAGCTGCGTACCCGGCGTGGAAGGCATCGTCACCATCAGCTTGCGCTCTCGCCCCCGGCGAGCCTCCCGACGGCGCAGGTACCAGCCCTTGTAGACCTGCTCGCTTTTGCCCTTGCCCTTGGCATCCGACCAAACGGCCAAATCAGCCGGACCAAGCCCCGCCGGCGACAACGTGTAGCCCCTGGGCTGCTGGCGAACACTGGTGTCCTGGCTCACCATCCCGATGTCCTTGATCGGGTTGGTCTGATCCTGATCGTCCACGTCATTGATCATCGGCGTCAGAAGAAGATCGATACCTTCTTCATACAAGCCGCTGCTGATGGCACCTTGCGTGTGATCGGCATTCCCCTCGAACAGCCGATCCGCCGCCTGGCGCATCTGCTGCTGGGTCAGGATCCCCGGCAGCGTCGAGGCGCCGAACAGATTACTGAAGAACAGCCCCACCTTCTCATCCCAGCGATAATTCTCCAGCTGGGCGAGGCTGACGATGGCATTCAAGAGGATATTCACAACGGCCAGGGCCATGCCCACAAGGATCAGAGCGACTCCTACCCCGGGCACGCCAATCAGGATAAATCCCGCCAGACTCACACCGAACGAGGCGCCATCGATCACCGTCATGGTGATATAGAGCGCCTGCTCTTCGGCGCTCTTCGCCAAGCGGGCGCCCTCGACGTTGCGGTACAGACTGACCGCCGTGAACAGCACATCCAGGGGCAGCAACACCTTGTTCATCTTGAAGAACAGATGATCAAGCCTCGCCTGCCAGAGCGCTCGCGAAGCACTGGAGGCCAGGCGCAAGGCGAGTACCGGCCCGATGTCGGTGGTGAAATCAAAGACCCCCTTGATCACCGCCAATGAGTCGCTGGTGGTGAACAGGCCCGACTTGACCGAAGAAAAGTCCAAGTGGAAGGGCTGGGTGCGGAAGTCCACGAAGACGCCGAAGGCCCCGAGCAATCGACTGGAGCCGGCGGCCACCCGCGCGGTGCTCTTCAGGACGGCGGGGGACAGTTGCTTTTTCTCGATGGCGGTTTTCGCGCGGCCGAGGTTTTCCTGGGTCTCTTGCAGGCTTCTCAAGGACGCCGAGTCCTGCACCAGCGCCTTCTTTCGTTTCAGGCTGTTTTCCAGCTGATCGATGGCGGGAAGAATTCTGTTTTCCTCGCCCGACTCGAGCACCGCTCTCAGATCCCGCGTCGACACGCCAAACTGTTCGCTACCCACAAGGCCCTGTCGCAGGGCCGCGTCCACCACGATAGTATTCGACTGCGGACTCGCCTCTTGAAAAGAATGGAACACCGCCGGAGTGAAATTGACATAGGGTATATTCTTGAAAAACTCACGAGCGGCCGCATCGATATTGATGTTGGTCATCTCGAAGTAATCCTGCTTATCGAGTAAAAACATCTTCCTGTAAGCAAGCTGGTAATTCGTCTCGCTGCTAGGTACCGGGCTACCACACAGCCTGAAAATCACATCCGTAAAACTCCTTATTTTTAACGGACCGACAGGATCATAAGGGTCGATCAGAAATTTTAATTTCGTGCTTGTATACAGATTATAGCCGCCCACGAAATCACGTCGCGCCCTGGCCAGCTTCAAACTCGCCAGAAAAAACACTACTTTTCTGATTGTCTTGACTTCACCGACGGGCAATAACTGTGATCCCTCCGCTATAGAGGCGACCGTGACCAATGAGCGAATTGCGTCAACGTTTTCGGGAAAATGTTCGCTGATGAGCCGGGTATATTCATCAACACCGCGCTGCCGAACATCAAAATACTCCGTTACAACCCCCCTCAAATACCTGAGCGATACGTTTTCCAGCTCAGAACCGGCGATGGGAGATATCCGACTCACCTTGAGAACATTGGTACTCCTCAAGTACTCAATGAATGAAGGATTACTCAAATCGGGATCATGACCCGGCCATTCAAAATGTTCTTTGACCGCCAACTGAATAGTGGGGTAGGTATTGATGAGATACCTGAACGCCTTGAGAACGTGACCCGGAAAAACCAGATATTGCGCTTGCCAGCGACTCGACAGATGTCCGAGGGGTGGCTCGGCGGTTAATACAAGAGGCGCGGTGGGACTGCTGACGACAAGCACATTGGGAATCTTGTCCGTTTCAAAATGAGGCAGCGCCTTCTCCAGAAGAAGAAGCGTGATGTGGGTGGCCAGACTTTGAGAAATATGGCAAGACTGAAAATTGACAACCTTTAATTTTTTAAACCCAGCCTCGGCATAGGTCGCGAGTAAATTGCTGTATAGCCAACCCGCTACCTTTTCTGCGTCCCCGAGCACACGACTCTCTATATCGATGCCATGCCCTATAATGTTGACAACCCCATCAAAAGGCAGCCCCCCCGTGGTGGGAGAAGCATAGCCTATCAGCAGACGACTATTGCTCAGGGTATAAGCCGCGTCCCAGGTTAAATACGGACGAGCGCCAGGACTGAGTATACCGGCCAGGATTCTTCCTCTAAGCGTCGTAAACTCCTCGTGGACACTGAGCAACACCCGCCGCCATTCAGCAGAGTTTACGTTAGGTAGAGAAAGAAGCGTTTGGGCCAGGTTATGCTCTCTCAATGCCGTTAATTGGTGAAGCCCGCTAAGGTAACCAAGGGGAATTGAGCGAAGATTGATGGCTGACAAAAAATCAATAAAGTTTTTCCGTGTCTTGATACGCCCTTTCCATCGCCTGTAGTAGGTGGAAAGCAACTGCATGGACGCACGGTCGGTAACACTTTGCGAAGCGATAACCTGATAGAGCCTGATATCGGCAACATCATCACCCACCAGGAGATTCAACGAATGCCCTACGGCTCGCTTGCGTCGACTGTTTTTCGTAGCCGACACCCCGGCATTCGTCAGGACCACCCCTCGCAACGCCCTCATCCTTGCCTGTGCGACGCCCACCTGGTAAAGAGAAAGCAGTCCATTCAGAAACCCCAGCTCTTCTTTTTTCCCCCTGAAATCCCCGCCCTCCAGACTGGCCTGGGTCGTGAAATCCTGGGTCAGCACAAAGTTGATCCGCTGTTCTTCGGCGGCGGGCGCCTTTATCAATTTCGACTTGAGATCTGCATACTCCGCCCTTGACTCCTCAGTCATTTCTTTCCAGAGAGAAAAGGTCGATATTTCCTGCATGAAATCGAATACAAAACGATCTCTAAAGCAAGGATAAATAATGCGCTGCTCATTCACTCCTTGCGTATAAATCCGCCCCAGGAGATAGGCCTTTTCGCCCAGGGCCGCATAGATTTCCCTATCCTGCAGATAAAGACCCGGTAAAGAAACATCATACTTCTTCAACGTGCGCCGAACCGTTTCCAGATAGATCAGGCTGTCTTTGTTCAAGACACCACCCGAAATCTGATAGTGATTCAGGTCCGGGTCGAACAGTAGCTTTCCACCCTGCGCAAGGGGGCGCGAAGGGAGGCTGCCAGGCGGAAAAGACTCAAGCATCGCAATATCCTTATTACTCCTGATGAGTCACAAGGCTACGCGCAGTCCTTTTCTAAATAAAAACGGAATTTATTGATCCGATGCCTGCGAAACAGATCAACAATAAGAGATCAAACAATAGATATATAGGTCCACTATCAGGCCTGATCGTTATAAACAAACTTCGGCATTTCCCAGTGAAAGCGAATGGCCAATAAGCGCAGCAGGAAACCACCGGATAGTGTGATCAAGATCGCCTGTTCGCTGGGCAACTGCCAATAGGTACAACCCAGGAAACACCAGGCGGCGGCGAACGAGACGCTGGCATAGAGTTCACGGCGGAAGACCAGGGGAATATCGTTGCAGAAAATATCTCGCAGTACTCCACCAAACACCCCGGTGATCACCCCACTGACCGAAGCCACCATCATGCCTTGCCCCATTTCCAGGGCGGTCATGCAGCCGATCAGGGTAAAGGCCACCAGGCCCAGGGCATCGAGCACCAGGAACAGTGAACGCAAGTGACGCATCAACGGCGCGATAAACACCGTCACCAAGGCCGCGACCGAGGTCAGTACCAGATACTCAGGGTGCTTGACCCAGGTCAGCGGGTAATGCCCCAGCAACACGTCGCGCACCGAACCGCCGCCGAGGGCGGTGACACAGGCGATCAGCACCACGCCGAACCAGTCCATGCCACGACGTCCGGCCGACAGGGCACCGGTCATGGCTTCAGCGGTAATGGCGACGAGGTAGAGCATCAGCAACATGATGGCGATCCGGGCAGGTGAAGGCCGGCAGTCTACTGATTTGCGCCGCGCCCCAAAAGGGCGCAGCGCGCTAATCATCGGTGTGACTCAGAACTTGATGAAGTGCTTGCGGTAGTGCTGCAGCTCGGCGATCGACTCGCGAATATCGTCCAGTGCCAGGTGCGTGCTGCCCTTCTGGAAGCTGTCACGCACTTCCGGCGCCCAGCGTGCGGCCAATTCCTTGAGGGTGGACACGTCCAGGTTGCGGTAGTGGAAATAGTTTTCCAGGGCCTTCATATGACGCGCGAGAAAGCGTCGATCCTGGCAGATGCTGTTACCGCAGATCGGCGACTTGCCTTTCGGCACCCACTGCTCCAGGAAGGCGATGGTCTGCGCCTCGGCTTCGGCCATGTCGATACGGCTGTCACGCACGCGCTGGGTCAGGCCCGAACCGCCATGCTGACGGGTGTTCCACTCGTCCATGCCGGCCAGGATCGCATCGCTGTGATGGATCGCGATCACCGGACCTTCGGCCAGGGTGTTGAGATCGCTGTCGGTGACGATAGTCGCCATTTCGATGATGACGTCGGTGTCCGGGTTCAGGCCGGTCATCTCCAGGTCGATCCAGATCAGGTTCTGTGGGTTTTGCATGGGTTGGCTCCTCGGCGTAGCCGCACAGTTTAGCGCAGGCCGCGCTTGCCGGGCGTGCTAAACTCGCGACCGCTTGACCCTCCCCGCCGATTCAACGATACGGAACACCCATGGCCAAACGCCAGCTCAACCGCCGCCAGAACTGGCGCATCGAAAAGATCCAGGGCGAACGCGCCTCACGCGCCGCCAAACGCGAATCCCAGGCCGTCGAGGCACTGGAAGGCGGCGACCTGGGGGCCGAGCAGACGGGCCTGGTGATCGCGCACTTCGGCGTGCAGGTCGAAGTCGAGGCGCTGGAAGGCGAGCTCAAGGGCCAGGTGTTCCGCTGCCACCTGCGGGCCAACCTGCCGGCGCTGGTCACCGGCGACCAGGTGGTCTGGCGTGCCGGCAACCAGGGCATCGGCGTGATCGTCGCGCAACTGCCGCGCACCACCGAACTGAAGCGCCCGGACAGCCGTGGCCAGCTCAAGCCGGTGGCGGCCAACGTCGACATGATCGTGATTGTCTTCGCGCCGCTGCCCGAGCCCCATGCCAACCTGATCGACCGCTACCTGGTGGCGGCCGAGCATGCCGGTATCCGACCGCTGCTGCTGCTGAACAAGTTCGACCTGATCGACGAGCAGAATGCCCCGGCGCTGAATGCGTTGCTGGCGGTCTATCGGCAACTGGGTTATCCATTGCTGGAAGTGTCGGCCCATCACGGCAACGGCATGGAACAGCTCCAGCAACAACTGGACGGGCGCATCAGTGTGTTTGTCGGCCAGTCCGGGGTCGGCAAGTCCTCGCTGGTCAACAGCCTGCTGCCCGAGGTGGGCACCCGTGTCGGCCCGCTCTCCGAGCTGTCCGGCCAGGGCACCCACACCACCACTACCGCGCGGTTGTTCCACTTCCCTGGCGGCGGTGAGCTGATCGACTCCCCGGGGATTCGCGAGTTCGGCCTGGGTCACGTGAGCCGCGCCGATGTCGAGGCGGGGTTTATCGAGTTCAACGACCTGATCGGCACCTGCCGCTTCCGCGATTGCAAACATGATCGCGAACCCGGCTGCGCCCTGCTCAAGGCCCTGGAAGACGGCCGTGTGCAGCAGCAGCGGATGAACAGCTACCGCTCTATCATCGCCAGCCTGCCGCAAGACAGCTATTGAGTTGACCGAAACAACAAGGCCGCGATCATCGCGGCCTTGTTGTCTGACTTATGAGCCTGTCTTGGGCTTGCCCGGCTCATCCATCTTCAGCACACCGTCCTCGAAGATGTTCAACCGTTGCCGCAGCTCATGAGCCGGCAGCGGCTGCTTATCGGCCGGCAGCGCGTTCGGATCGGCGGGCACTTCACCCGGTGCGCCCTGCCCCTCGGTCGGGGTCGGGGCCGGCGGTGCGTCATCCGAGCCCTGCTCGCCTTCGATGGCCTTCTGGGCCTTCTTGGTCAAGACCACGATATCGATACGGCGGTTGACCGGATTGAACGGATCGGCCTTGTCGAACAGTGACGACGAGGCGTAACCCACCACCCGCGCCACTTGCGTGTCCGGATAGCTGCCGGCCACCAGGGCACGGCGGGCCGCGTTGGCGCGGTTGGCCGACAACTCCCAGTTACTGAAGCCGCCGGTACCGGCGTACTGCTTGGCATCGGTGTGGCCGCTGACGCTGATCTTGTTCGGCACCGCCTTGATGGTGTCGGCCATGGCCAGCAGGATATCTTCGAAGTAAGGCTTCAGGCGCGCGCTGCCGGAGTCGAACATCGGCCGGTTTTCCGCATCCATGATCTGGATACGCAAGCCATCCGGAGTGATCTCGAACTTGATCTGGTCCTTGAACTTCTGCAGTTCAGGGCTCTCATCAACCTTTTTATGCAGCTCCTGCATCAGCAATTCCAGGCGCTCTTTCTCCACCTGCTCGGCCATGCTCTCGACCTGATCGGTGTCGACCGTGACCTTGTCCGGTTGCGGCTGGGATTTGACTTCCGGGTTGAGGGTCTTGTCCGGTGCCAGCACCGGCGAACCACCCAGGTCGATGATGTAGGGCGTACCGCTCTCGGAGAAGCCGATCGGGTCCTTGAAATAGCCGGCGATGGCGATCTTCTGTTCCGGGGTCGCGGTGGACAGCAGCCACAGCACCAGGAAGAACGCCATCATCGCCGTCGCGAAGTCGGCGAAAGCGATTTTCCAGGCGCCGCCGTGATGCCCACCGGCAAAGCGCTTGACGCGCTTGATTATGATCGGCTGATTGTTTTCCATGACTCAGCGACCGCGAACCGCTTGTTCCAGCTCGGCGAAGCTGGGACGGTGCTTCGGATACAGGACCTTGCGCCCGAACTCCACCGCCAGCGACGGTGGCATGCCGGAAGCCGAGGCCACCAGGGAAGCCTTGATCGCTTCGTAGATGTTCAGCTCTTCCTTGGCATCGTGGGTCAGGGAAGTCGCCAATGGACCGAAGAAACCGTAGGCGGCGAGAATACCGAAGAAGGTACCCACCAGTGCCGCGCCTACGTGCAGGCCGATGGACTTCTGGTCGCCCTCACCGAGGGAGGCCATGGTCACCACGATCCCCAGTACCGCCGCGACGATACCGAAGCCGGGCATGGCATCGGCGACGCCGGTCACGGCATGGGCCGGATGCTCGAGTTCTTCCTTCATGGAGAACAGCTCCATGTCGAACAGCCCTTCGAGTTCATGGGGCGCCATGTTGCCGGAAGACATGATCCGCAAGTAGTCGCAGATGTACGCGGTCATGCGCTCGTCTTTGAGCACCGCCGGATACTTGGCGAAGATCGGGCTGGCGGCGGCGTCTTCGATATCACCTTCAATCGCCATCATGCCTTCGCGACGGCTCTTGTTGAGGATCTCGTAGATCAGCCCCAGGACCTCGAGGTAGAAGGTGTGGGTAAAACGCGAACTGAACATGCTCAAGGATTTCTTGACCACGTGCATCGTCATGTAGCCCGGGTTGGCCTGCAGGAACGCACCGAAGGCCGCACCGCCGATGATCATCACCTCGAAGGGTTGGATCAGCGCGGCAATCTTGCCGTGGGAAAGCACGTACCCGCCGAGCACGCTCGCGAATACGACGATGATGCCGATAATTTTAGCCATAGGTAGAGAGCACTTACTGAGTCGGGTTCAAGGTCATATTCGGAAGTTAATAAATCTCTTCTTCTCCTTATCGGCGAATCTGCGCCAGACTATAGCCAGTTCAGGCGAAAAGCCAGAAAACCGGCCATGTGCCAGCTTGCACGGTCGATTGCGCGGCGCCTGCCCAGCCCATTACGGGCCTGTTAACAGTGATGATGATCGCGCTCGAATATGGCTAACGAAACGACTGTCTCCACACAAAAACCCAACACGTTGCAGGGCTGGGTCAAGCTGCTGCAAGCCGTGCGCTTGCCCGTCCCCCAGGACAGTCACGACCGGGTCTGCCGCGCCATCCGCGACAATCGCAGCTCATTGCGCGATATCGCCGAGCTTATGCAGGACAGCCCGGCCCTGGCGCTGAGTGTGATCTGCGAGGCCAACCAGCACACCCATGGCAGCATGACCGAGCCTGCGGAAAACCTTGAGGTGGCGATCAATCGCCTGGGCCTGAAACGCACCGAGGAGCTGCTGGCGCGCCTGCCGGCCAAGGCACCGGAAGAGATTCCCATCGCCTTGCGTCAGCTCCAACTGATCAGCCAGCACGCCAGCCAACAGGCCAACGGCCTGTTCGCCGCGCGCCTGGCGCGGCTCTGGCAGGACATCCATTGGGGCAGCCTGTTGTTTCTCTCGCCCCTCTGGCCATTGGCCCTGACGCATCCCAACCTGCTCGAAGACTGGGAGCTGCGGGTGATTCACAAGAATGAATCGGCCGCGGCCGTCGAACAGGAACTGTTCGGCGTACGCCTGCTCGACCTGTGCCAGGCAATGGCCGATATCTGGCGCCTGCCGAACTGGGTGACCCAGGGCTATCATCTGCTGAAAACCGAATTGCGTACCCTGGCCAGGGCGCTGCACATCGCCCGTGACAGCGAGCACCGCCTGCACCAGCAACAGCAGCTCGACGCCGATCCGGAGCTACGCCGCTGGCTGAACCAGCCCTCCAACACGGTGCTGCTGGCCAACGGCCTGGCCCTCTCGGCGCAACAGGCCTGGGACAGTCCGCACCATCTGCGCTGGCAATACCTGACCAGCCTGTACCTGCAACAACCCATGGATGAGTTGCAGCAGCAACTGCACCAGCAGGCGGCACAAAGCGCCAACCAGCACAGCATGCCGGATCTCTGGCACCCGGCCGAAGCCCTGATCTGGCGCGGCAGCATGCGCCGCGTCCACAGCGGCCTGCTACCGGCAGTGGATCCTTCGCCCGAAGCCCTGGCCCTCTGGCGCAAACATTGTGCCGAACTGCTCGCCGAACCCAGCCGGTTCACCAACGCCATGCACCTGACCGGCATCGCCCGCGACGCCCTGAGCACCTGCGGCCTGCGCCGGGTGATGATCCTGATGGCCGACCGGACCCAGAGCACCCTGCGGGTGCACCAGATCGCCGGGTTGGCGAAAGAGTCGGCCAGCCTGGTGCTGCAGGTCAGCTCGAGCCCGGTCCTGCAACGACTGCTGAGCCAGCCGGCGCAGATTCGCCTGACCCCGGCCAACAACGCCCAGTTCTCCGCCCTGCTGCCCGGCAACCTGCGGGCACAGTTTCCCGGCGAACACCTGCTGCTGCGCTCCCTGAGCAATAATGGCCGGGTGATCATGCTGGTGGTGGCCGACCAGGGCGGCGGGCCCTTCTCGGAAATGACCGTGCAGGCCTTCGGCAAAACCGCACAGTGCATCGAGAAGGCGCTGCACGCCTTTACCAACCGTGGCGCCTGACGCTGCGTTACAATCTTCCCTTTTTTGCGCCCTGGAGACCTCACATGCCTGACTTCTCTGGCTTGCCGTTGGTGATCGAGCCCGGCGACCTGCTGCCCCGCCTCGGCGCCCCCGAGCTGATCCTGGTGGACCTGACCAGCAGCGCCCGTTATGCCAGCGGGCATATTCCCGGGGCCCGTTTCGTCGATCCCAAGCGCACCCAACTGGGCCAGCCACCGGCCCCCGGCCTGATGCCGCCGCAGGCACTGCTCGAAGCGCTGTTCGGCGAACTGGGGCATAACCCGGACGCGGTCTACGTGGTCTATGACGACGAAGGCGGCGGCTGGGCCGGACGCTTTATCTGGCTGCTGGACGTGATCGGTCACAGCCGTTACCACTATCTGGATGGCGGCCTGCACGCCTGGCTGGGCGAAGGCCTGCCCGTCGACAGCGACATCCCCGCGAGCGTCGGCGGCCCCGTCACCCTGACCCTGCACGACGAACCCACCGCCACCCGCGACTACCTGCAAAGCCGCCTCGGTGCCGCCGACCTGGCCATCTGGGACGCCCGCGGCCCGCTGGAATACAGCGGCGAGAAAGTCCTCGCGGCCAAGGGTGGGCACATCCCCGGCGCGGTGAACTTCGAATGGACCGCCGGCATGGACAAGGAGCGCCAGTTGCGCATCCGCCGCGACATGCCGCAGATCCTCACCGACCTGGGCATCACCCCGGACAAGGAAGTGATCACCCACTGCCAGACCCACCATCGCTCTGGCTTTACCTACCTGGTCGCCAAGTCGCTCGGTTACCCGCGCGTCAAAGGTTATGCCGGCTCCTGGGGCGAATGGGGCAACCACCCCGACACCCCCGTAGAGATTTGAAATTTCCAAGGATTCTTGATGAAAAAGCGTTTGTTCATCCTCAGCCAGTACCTGCTGCCCCATCACCTGCTGTCGCGCCTGGCCGGCTGCATCGCCGAATGCCGCGTGCGCTGGTTCAAGAACGCCTTTACCGCCTGGTTCGCCAAGCGCTACCAGGTGGATATGTCCCAGGCGCTGGTCGAAGACCTGACCGCCTACGAGCACTTCAATGCTTTCTTCACCCGCGCCTTGAAAGACGGCGCGCGGCCGCTGGATGAAACCCCGGGGGCGATTCTCTGCCCGGCGGACGGTGCGGTCAGCCAGCTCGGTCCGATCGAACACGGCCGGGTGTTCCAGGCCAAGGGCCACAGCTACAGCGTGCTGGAACTGCTCGGTGGCGACGCGGTCGCCGCCGCACCGTTCATGGGCGGCGACTTCGCCACCATCTATCTGTCGCCGAAGGACTACCACCGGGTGCATATGCCCCTGGCCGGCACTCTGCGGGAAATGGTCTACGTGCCGGGCCGGATTTTCTCGGTCAACCAGACCACGGCGGAAAACGTCCCGGAGCTGTTCGCCCGTAATGAACGTGTGGTCTGCCTGTTCGATACCGAGCGCGGGCCGATGGCCGTGGTCCTGGTCGGTGCGATGATCGTCGCCTCGATCGAAACCGTCTGGGCCGGGTTGGTCACACCGCCCAAGCGCGAACTGAAAACCGTGCGCTACGACGAAGCCGCGCGCCAGCCCATTCATCTGGAAAAAGGCGCCGAACTGGGCCGTTTCAAACTGGGCTCCACCGCCATCGTGCTGTTCGGGCCACAGCAGGTACAATGGACTGAAGGGCTGGTCGCGGGCTCGCCCGTGCGCATGGGCCAAGGCCTCGGCGCTCCCGTCCAGGCCTGATGTACACTGGATCTTTACGGCTTGCGAGCTGCCTTCGCAAGCCCGAAAGACCAGGGCAGGGACAACGGGTCACAGTCGGATTGGACCGGTAAGGCTGCAAATGTCCCGCGGCCCTGCTAGAGGTGTGGCATTATTTTGCTATCGTTTTTTTGTCATCCTGGCCTGTAGTGGGCCCGGGTTGTTTCGCTGCCGGAGCTGGACCGCTACATGAGCAATCCGAGTCCCCATCTGTTGTTGCGCGCACCGACGCCTACGCAGTTGAGCCTGTCTTTCTGCGATGCGACACCGCGCGACCTCAAGCGCTGGATCGCCGGCCTGCCGAAAGCCAATCTCGGGGAAACCGCTCGCCTGCTGTATCAGGGCCTGGGCGAACTCAACCTGTTGCTCACCCCCAGCGAAAACCGCCTGCAACTGCTGGAACTGCTGCGCCCCGAGGTGTACTACGTCTGCAAGCACCTGGAACGACACTTTCTCAACCAGTCCATCGTCCTCGACGAACGCCCGAGAAAAGTCGCCAACCTCTGCCAGGCCCTGCAAAACCACCTGGCCATCGGCTACAAGCAGATCGCCATGCGCGTGGCCTCAAAGGGTGGCAAGGACCGCACCCTGCTGACCACCGCCCTGCAACGGGCGCTGCATTGCCTCAACGGCCCGCTGGTGCGCGCCAGCCAGCTCTATTGTCCGGTACCGGAAAGCCTCTGGTTCGAGGTGCACCAGCTCTATCAGGTGGCCCTTGCCCATCAGGTGCAGAACACGCCGGTGTTCGACGAGCAGGCCAGCCAGCCGCTGCCCCTGAGCGTAGAGAACACCTATATTGTCGCCCTGCTGCTGGGGTGCGCACGCAGCAACCAGATGCGCCAGAACAATATTGCCCGCCTGGCAGAGGTGCTCGAACCCTGGAGCGCCCAGGTCCGGCTGCAAGGTGCCGAGCAGGCGTCCAGCCTGTTCTCCGTCGCCCCCGGAAGCGACGCGCCGCCACGCTACACGTCGCTGTTCGCGGTCGAGCAACTGCCGAACCTGATCGGCATCGACACGCTGCCCCTGGTCGAAGCCATCAAGGACTACCTCGCGCTGCCCGCCGACCTGCGCGGCCAGTCGCGCCTGCAAGTCCCCAGCGGTTTGAGCCTCGACGTACTGCAACACCTCAGCGCCGCCTGGGGCGAAGCCGCCGAACGAACCTTCCAGCGCACCCCGGGCCAGGGCACCGTGACCCTGTGTGTCGGCATGAGCGCGCTGCACTTTTACCTCGGCGGCCAGCGCTCCTTCAGCGATATCCTCAAGATCCCGACGGCCAGCAAGGCCGCGCAATTCACCGTGCAGTTGTCCAACAGCGCAGAAAAGGATGCCTGGAACCACGCCTTCGACGCCCAGCGCGCCGGCAGCGCCGACACCCTGCTGCCTTACGAGGAAATCCAGTATCACGTCAGTGATGCCGACAGCAGCCAGGCCGCTTTCAATAGCGCCGAAGATTTCCCGACCCATGGCCTGCAGATCATCAACCACAGCCCCGGCGGCTACTGCCTGGCCTGGCCCAAGGAAGTACCCGCGCAATTGCAGGCAGGGGAAATGGTCGGGGTCCAGGACCCCTCAAGCCAGGGCTGGAGTGTCGCCGTGGTGCGCTGGATCCGCCAGGTGCGCAGCGGCGGCACGCAGATGGGCATCGAGCTGGTGGCGCCCCATGCCCAGCCTTGCGGCCTGCAACTGTTGCGCGGCGGCGAAGGCCACAGTCAGTATCTGCGGGCCCTGCTGTTGCCGGAAATCAGCGCCATCGGCGTACCGGCCACGCTGCTGGCGCCACGCCTGCCGTTCCAGGAAGGACACAAGGTGATCATCAACAGCAATGGTGAAGAACGCCGGGCCGGGCTGAACAAGCGTCTGGCCAGCACCGGCAGCTTCAATCAGTTCGAGTACCGCCTGCTCGAACAGCCGGTGACACCCAAGACCGATCCGAGTGCCGGTGGCCTGGGCGTTGCCGAAGACGACTTCGGCTCGCTGTGGAAAATCCTGTAGCCGGCTTCAGCGATCCCGCACGCCCAGCAGATACAACACCCCATCCAAGCCCAGTGTCGAGATCGCCTGTTTGGCCGAATGCCTGACCAGCGGCTTGGCGCGGAACGCCACGCCCAATCCGGCAATCGCCAGCATCGGCAGGTCATTGGCGCCGTCACCGACCGCGATGGTCTGCTCCAGGCTCAGGCCTTCCTTCTCGGCCAGCTCACGCAGCAGATCGGCCTTGCGCTGGGCATCGACAATCGGCTCGATGGCCACGCCCGTGCATTTGCCGTCCACCACTTCCAGTTCGTTGGCGAAGACATAATCGATACCCAGCTTCGCCTGCAATTGCTTGGCGAAATAGGTGAAGCCCCCCGACAGGATTGCAGTCTTGTAGCCCAGGCGCTTCAACTCGGCGAACAGCACTTCGGCGCCTTCGGTCAGGCGCAGCGAGGCGCCGATGGCGTCCAGCACACTGACGTCGAGGCCCTTGAGCAGCGCCAGGCGCTCCTTGAAGCTGGCGCGAAAATCCAGCTCGCCGGCCATGGCCCGCTCGGTGATGGCCGAGACCAGTTCGCCCACGCCGGCCGCCTTGGCCAGTTCGTCGATCACTTCGGCCTCGATCAGGGTCGAGTCCATGTCGAACACCGCCAGGCGACGGTGGCGACGGAACAGCGAGTCTTCCTGGAGGGCGATATCGGCATTCAGCTCCTGGGCCGCGTTCAGGAACTCGCGGCGCAAGGCTTGCGGATCGGTCAGTTCGCCGTTCAGAGAGACTTCGAAGCAGCTCTTGCTCAGGGCCGACGGTGCGGCGGACGGCGTGTGCGCCGACAAACGGTCGATCCGCTCGACTTCCAGACCATGGCGCGCCGTGATCGCAATCACCCGCTGCAACTGCTCGGCGGTGACCTGGCGGCTCATCAGGGTCGCGACATGGCGCTTGCCGCCCGATGTCGCCAACCAGTCCTGATGCTCAGCCTCGGAAAACCGACTGAAACGCACCTGCTGCGCGCGCCCGGGCAGGCTGGCCTCAATGTCCAGGTGTATCGACGCGGCCCGCGCGGCGTCCGCAAACTCGACCAGGATGCCGAACGCCAGACTGCCGTGGATAGCCGCCTGGCGGATATCGAGAATGTTCACAGCACCTTGTGCCAGCACGCCAGTAATGGCTGCGGTCAGACCCGGACGGTCCTCTCCGGTGATGCTGATCAGGACGATTTCGCGCAAAGCGCACCCCCGCTCGTTAAAAAAAACGCATTCTACCCACTTTCACTGACCATCGGGCACAGCCAGCGCTTTGCCGGTCTAGGGCCTCTCGCTATACTGCGCGTCAACTTCACGGACAAAAGAGCCGCGCTCAGTGAACCGGCCCACGCCAGTCAAAACCGATAACTTCTTCCTGCTGATCTTCCGGGCCTTGCGTCACCGCCGTGTACCGCTCGCCTTGCGCATCGCCAGCCACAACGTGATCCTCGTCGCGCTGGCGCTGGTCATCTACGCCTGCGTGATGGGATTGCAGTTCAAGGAAGCCATGCACCAGCAGGCCGATGCCCTCGGCCAGAGCCTGACCACCCAGACGGCCACCTCTGCCACGGAACTGCTGGTGTCCAACGACATCCTCAGCCTCAACGTGCTGCTGAACAACCTGACGAAGAACCCGCTGGTGGCCCACGCGGCCATCTACAGCGTGGATAACCGCATCCTCGCCGAAGCCGGCCAGCGTCCGAAAAACGGCCTGCTGGGTGAAGCCGAAGGGCTGTACCAGACCAAGATCACCTTCCAGGACGTGACCGCCGGGCATCTGCGCATCAGCCTGGACATGGCGCAATTCCAACAGCCGATGACCATCAGCCTGCAAAGCATGGGCATTCTCAGTGCGATCCTGCTGGCCTTGGCCCTGGCCTTGAGCCTGCGCCTGGGCCGGCATATCTCCACGCCGCTGCTGCAATTGCGGGTCTGGCTGCGGGACATGGACGAACACACCCCGGCGACCCAGCGCCAGGATGAAATCGGCGATCTCGCGCGCCAGTTGCATTCGCGCTTCGCCCCGGTCAAACCGGAGCCCGAGCCGGAGCCGGAAATCGACTACGACGAGAATGACTACGTCGAGGAAGAAGAGGACGTCGAGCCGGCGTTCCAGGTCCGCAACCTGCGCGACCCGAGCTTCGACGAGACCGCGGCGGCGCCGACACCCAAGCCGGCTCCGCGGCATATTGTCAGCAACGTGGAAGACGAACTGGACGACGACGAAGACCCGTTCGCCGACCTGCGGGAAAGCCCACGGCCCGCGAGTGGCGCGGCAGTGAAACCACAGCCGGTAGCACCGAGCCAGCCACAGCACAGCGCGGTGCTGGCGGTGCAGTTGGGTGCCCAGGACCAGTTGCGGCGCCTGCCACGCGCGCGCCTGACGGAACTGCTGGACCGTTACCGCGATTGCCTGGACCAGGCCGCCTCGTTGTATGAGAGCGATCTGCACACGCTGAACGACGGCAGCACCCTGATGCTCTTCCACACCGAAGACAGCGGTGATGACTACCTGACCAACGCCATCTGCTGTGGCGAGCTGCTCCGGGCCCTGGGCCATCAGTTGCAGATCGAGGTGGCCGACAGTGGCATTACCTTGCAACTGCAGCTGGGTCTTACGTTGGGCGATGAGTTGTTCGGCCTGAGCCAGATCGACCTGCTGCTGACGGAAACCGCCCAGGACGCCCTGGCGCTGTCGCAACACAGCCGCAACCTGCTGCTGGTGGAACGACGCATCAGCGATGACCCGCTGATTCGCCAGCGTGCGCGTATTCGGCCGATTGCCAGCCCCGAGGGTGCCTGCTGCGTGGAACGCTTGATGGAGCCGTATCCGTCGATGCTGGAACGGCAACTGGCGCGGATGCACGAGACGCGGGCCAAGACGCAGTGAAAAAACTTGAATCACTCCTGGATTCAAGCGCTGTTGCTCCACTGCTCAAAAATGAGTAGTCTGAGCGCACGACTCAACCTCTGGCGGGCCGATTAAGTTCAGCCTCAGCCTCAGGTGAAAAAACCGGCCCAATAGCCGGTTTTTTCGTTTTCAAGGATCTGAATTTGTGCGTACCGCTTTTTTCGTAGACGGGTACAACCTCTACTACGGAGCTCTTCACGGCTCGCCCTATAAGTGGCTGGACCTGCCGGCCATCCTCTCCCGCATTCTGCAGGCTCAGAACCCGGCCTGTGAAACGGCGTCGGTTCATTACTATACCTCTCCTGTCATTGCTCGACTGGCAACCCGTGGCCAGGCATCCAATGACGCTCAAAGCCGCTATATCCGAGCACTGCAAACAAAAGGGGTCACGGTCGTACTCGGTAATCATCGCCTTGCCAGAGGGTTCGCCCCCAGATTCGTCAAAGGACAAAAAGCGTCACGCTCTGACCAAGTGGCTATCTGGCAGCTCGAGGAAAAAGAGACGGATGTGAACCTGGCACTGGGCATGTATCGAGCGGCCTGCCAAGCAGAGCCGCTACAAATCGGACAAATCGTTCTAGTGTCAGGAGATACCGATCTCGCGCCAGCGTTAGCCGCCATCAGAACAGATTTTGCACAGCTCACGCTGGGAGTGATCGTGCCCCACAGGAGCGAGAATGGTGAGTTGGCCCGGGAAGCCCCCGGATCACTCAAACTCCATTCGCACTGGATACGCCGATCTATAAGCGATACTGAATTAGCGGCTTGTCAGCTACCGCCAAAAGTCCCGCTACCAAAGAAACCCGCCATCATCAAACCGGACTACTGGTAGCGAGGGCGGCTGGCACTGACAGCCAGGCGCGGAGGCTCTGACCAAGTGTCGAATCAGAAGCGAAACACTTCCATATCCGTACGAATCGGCGAAGCCATCGGGATCTTCGGCTTCTCCGGCCCGGCCTGTTTGGCCGGTGCCGGAGCCGCCGCCTTGCGGTTTTCAACCAGCGGCGCTTGATTGGCCAATGGCTTGAGCGCCACGCTCAGTTGCTCGGCCAGGCGCTGCAACAGCTCGCCCTGGGCCTGGACCTGTGCCGCCGAGGTGCCGGTGTGCTGCTGTTCCAAGTGGACGATGCGGTTATCCCGTACCTGCCCACGACGGTCGAGCAAACGCCACTGCGCGTCGAGAATCGCCGGTTGATGGGTGCCGGAATCCAGTCGGGTAATCGACAACAACACCTGCACATCCGGGGTGCTCCCGGCAATCGCCGGGGCCAGGACCACGCGCTGGCTGTCCAGGCGCCAGGCCAGCTGGCGAACCAGCAACTGATTGATATCGGACGACAGGCTGCCAGCCCAGCGACCGTCGGTCGCCGCGGTCAGGCTGCCATCAGGTTGGCGCTGCAGCAGGGTTTCGCGTTGCAGGTAATCGGCCAGGGAAATCGGCCCGAGCACCACCGACATCCCCGAGCTCTGCTGAGGCTGGCCCGGCGTGCCGCTGTCCAGCTGATACAAGGACACCGGCTGGTGCACGCTGCAGCCGGCCAGGCCGAGCAGGCCCGTCAGCAGCAGAATAAAAGGAAGGCGCAGAACAGTCATCATCCCATCCAGGTGGCCGCCATAAGGCCCTGCCACAGTCTGATCCAAAAATTCGTTTGGGCACGCCGCCACGCGGGTGCCGCAAGTGGCGCATATCATCCGTGAATATGCGCCATGACTCCAGTGCCACGGTAGCGTTCTTCCTGCTAAAACGCTGGACGAACGCTCTAAACCGCTTTAACCGAGGCCTTCTACCAACAACGCGTCAACCCGCTGGAAGCCCCGTGGCAGCTTGTTGCCACGCCGGCCACGCTCGCCCTTGTAGTGCTCCAGGTCATCGGCCTTGAGCGACAAGGTACGCTTGCCCGCCTGCAACACCAGGGTCGCACCGTCCGGAATCACCGCCAGGTCAGTGACGTATTCCTCGCGGCTGGCCACGCGCTCACCGGGAATGCCGATGATCTTGTTGCCCTTGCCCTTGCCCAGTTGCGGCAGGTCGCTGACCTTGAAGATCAGCAGCCGGCCTTCGGTGGTCACCGCCGCCAGCCAGTTCTGCTCACGGTCGGCCACCGACTTGGGTGGCATCACCTTGGAGCCGTTGGGCAGACTCAGCAGGGTCTTGCCCGCCTTGTTCTTGGCCTGCAGGTCTTCACCCTTGACCACGAAACCATACCCGGCATCGGAAGCGATGACATACAAGGCCTCGTCTTCAGGCAGCAGCACGCATTCGAAGCTGGCCCCTGGCGGCGGCGTCAGACGACCGGTCAGCGGCTCGCCCTGGCCACGGGCCGAAGGCAAGGTATGGGCCGCCACCGAGTAGCTGCGCCCGGTGGAGTCGATAAACACCGCGAACTGGTTGGAGCGCCCCGCCGCCGAGGTCTTGAAGCCATCACCGGCCTTGTAGGACAGGCCCGTGGCATCAATATCATGGCCTTTTGCACAGCGAACCCAACCTTTTTCCGACAAAACGACCGTTACCGGCTCAGTCGGCATCAGCTCGTTTTCCGACAGGGCCTTGGCTTCGCTACGGGCAACAATCGGCGAACGACGGTCGTCGCCGTAGGTTTGCGCATCGGCCACCAGTTCAGTGCGGACCAGCTTCTTCAACTTGGCTTCGCTGGCCAGCAGCGCTTGCAGCTTGGCCTGTTCCTTGAGCAGCTCATCCTGCTCGTTGCGCAACTTCATCTCTTCCAGGCGCGCCAACTGACGCAAGCGGGTGTCGAGGATGTAGTCGGCCTGGATCTCGCTGAGGTCGAAACGCGCGATCAACTCGGCCCGCGGGTGCTCCGCGGTGCGGATGATATGAATCACTTCATCCAGGTTGAGGTAGGCGATCAGCAAGCCGTCCAACAGGTGCAGGCGCTTCTCAACCTTGTCCAGGCGGAACTTCAGGCGCCGGCGCACGGTGTTGACGCGGAACGACAACCACTCCACCAGCAAGGCGCGCAGGTTCTTCAACTGCGGCTTGCCGTCGAGGCCGATGATGTTGATGTTGACCCGGTAGCTGGACTCAAGATCAGTGGTGGCGAACAGATGCTGCATCAGTTCGTCGAGGTCGATACGGTTCGAGCGCGGGATGATCACGATACGGCACGGGTGCTCGTGGTCGGATTCATCCCGCAGGTCGGCGACCATCGGCAGCTTCTTGGCCTGCATCTGCGCGGCGATCTGTTCCAGCACCTTGGCCCCGGAGACCTGGTGCGGCAGGGCATGCACGACAATATCGCCGTCTTCGATGCGATAGACCGCGCGCATGCGCACCGAGCCACGCCCGGTTTCGTAGATTTTCAGCAGGTCGGCTTGCGGGGTGATGATTTCCGCTTCGGTCGGGTAATCCGGGCCAGGGATGAACTTGCACAGGTCCTCGACGCTGGCGCTGGGCTCATCGAGCAGGTGCACACAGGCATTGGCGACTTCCCGCAGGTTGTGCGGCGGCACGTCGGTGGCCATGCCCACGGCGATACCGGTGGTGCCGTTGAGCAGGATATTCGGCAAACGCGCCGGCAACACCGCCGGTTCATCGAGGGTGCCGTCGAAGTTCGGCACCCAGTCCGCGGTGCCCTGGCCCAGTTCGCTGAGCAGCACTTCGGAGTAACGCGACAAGCGCGATTCGGTGTAGCGCATGGCCGCGAAGGACTTCGGATCGTCCGGCGCACCCCAGTTACCCTGGCCGTCCACCAGGGTATAGCGGTAGCTGAACGGCTGGGCCATCAGCACCATGGCTTCGTAGCAGGCCGAGTCGCCGTGGGGGTGGAACTTGCCGAGCACGTCACCGACGGTACGCGCGGATTTCTTGTGCTTGGCGTCGGCATCCAGCCCCAGCTCACTCATGGCGTAGACGATACGCCGCTGTACCGGCTTCAGGCCGTCGCCGATATGGGGCAGCGCACGGTCCATGATCACGTACATGGAGTAGTTGAGGTAGGCCTGTTCGGTGAAGTCAGCCAATGACCGGCGTTCTACGCCATCCAGGCTGAGATCAAGGGAGTCGCTCATGCGGGCCTCATCAGTTCGTTGTCTGGCGCGGCGGTGATAGCGCCGCGCTGGTGAATTCGGGGGTGTTCAACAGGCGCGGGCCCGGCAGTCGTGGTTCGCCGCCGGGACAGCCGCGCATCAGGTCAGGACCTCGGCCAGGTCGCCCTTGGATTCCAGCCAGGTCTTGCGGTCGCCGGCACGTTTCTTCGCCAAAAGCATATCCATCATTTCCGAAGTGGCTTCGAAATCGTCCAGGGTCAACTGCACCAGGCGCCGGGTATTGGGATCCATGGTGGTTTCCCGCAGTTGCGGCGGGTTCATCTCACCCAGGCCCTTGAATCGGGTGACCTGGGGCTTGCCGCGCTTCTTCTCGGCCACCAGGCGATCGAGAATGCCATCGCGCTCGCCTTCGTCGAGGGCGTAGTAGATTTCCTTGCCCAGATCGATGCGATACAGCGGCGGCATCGCCACATAGACGTGTCCGGCATCCACCAGCGGGCGGAAATGCTGGACGAACAGGGCGCAGAGCAGGGTCGCGATGTGCAGGCCGTCGGAGTCGGCGTCGGCGAGGATGCAGATCTTGCCGTAGCGCAGCTGGCTGATGTCCGCCGCACCCGGATCGACACCGATGGCCACGGCGATGTTGTGCACTTCCTGGCTGGCGAGCACTTCGCTGCCGTCGACTTCCCAGGTATTGAGGATCTTCCCGCGCAACGGCAGGATCGCCTGGAACTCCTTGTCCCGCGCCTGCTTGGCCGAACCGCCGGCGGAATCACCTTCCACCAGGAATAGCTCGGCACGCATCGGGTCCTGCCCGGCACAGTCGGCCAGCTTGCCCGGCAGCGCCGGCCCTTGGGTAACGCGTTTGCGCTCGACCTTCTTGCTGGCCTTCAGGCGGCGGCCGGCGTTGTTGATCGCCAGTTCCGCCAGTTGCATGCCCAGCTCGGGGTTGGCGTTGAGCCACAGGCTGAAGGCGTCCTTGACCACCCCGGAAACGAAGGCGGCGGCTTCGCGGGACGACAGCCGCTCCTTGGTCTGGCCGGAGAACTGCGGCTCTTGCATCTTCATCGACAGGACAAAGGCAATCCGTTCCCAGACGTCTTCCGGCGCCAGCTTCACGCCGCGCGGCAGCAGGCTGCGGAATTCGCAGAACTCGCGCATGGCATCGAGCAGGCCCTGGCGCAAGCCATTGACGTGGGTGCCGCCCTGGGCGGTGGGGATCAGGTTGACGTAGCTTTCCTGGACGCTGTCGCCGCCTTCCGGCAACCACAGCAAGGCCCAGTCCACCGCTTCCTTGTTACCGGCGAGGCTGCCGCAGAAAGGTTCGTCCGGCAGGCGCTCGAATTCACTGACCGCATCCACCAGATAGGAACGCAGGCCATCTTCGTAATGCCATTCGACCTTCTCGCCAGTGGCCTTGTCCTCGAAGCTGACCAGCAGCCCCGGGCACAGTACCGCCTTGGCCTTGAGCACGTGCTTGAGGCGGCTGACGGAAAACTTCGGCGAATCGAAATACTTCGGGTCCGGCGCAAAGTACACGCTGGTGCCGGTGTTGCGCTTGCCGACGGTGCCGACCACTTCCAGCTCGGTGGCCTTGTAGCCATCGGCGAAGGTCATCTGGTATTCGTTGCCGTCGCGCTTGACCCGGACCCGCACCTGGGTCGACAAGGCGTTGACCACGGAAATCCCCACGCCGTGCAGGCCGCCGGAGAACTGGTAGTTCTTGTTGGAGAACTTGCCGCCGGCGTGGAGCTTGGTGAGGATCAGCTCGACGCCCGACACACCCTCTTCCGGATGAATGTCCACCGGCATGCCGCGACCGTCGTCGGAGACTTCCAGGGAGTGGTCGGCGTGCAGGATCACCTGTACCGATTTCGCATGCCCGGCCAAGGCTTCGTCGACACTGTTGTCGATGACTTCCTGGGCAAGGTGGTTCGGCCGACTGGTGTCGGTGTACATGCCCGGGCGTTTGCGCACCGGGTCGAGGCCCGAGAGGACTTCGATGGCGTCTGCGTTATAAGAGCTAGCGCTGGGAGTGGCCATGGGGTCTCGTCGTCAGTCGTCTGTGAATAGGGGTCATTCTCGGGCTCCGCGCCTCAGGGCATCAGAGCTGCGAGAAATCGATCGCCTGGTATGTATCGGCACCGATGCCGGCAAAGCTGAGCAAGGCCGGCAATTGTTCGGCAAAGCCCTGGAAACTATGATCGCCGCCGGCCTGGATACGCAAGGCACAGGCCCGGTAATACTGCTGGGCGGCGCGATAGTCCAGGGTTTCGTCGGCGGTCTGCAGCCAGACCTGGAAACGTTGCGGGTCCCGGGGCGCCGGGACTTCCAGCTCGGCCAGGGCCGTCACGTGATCGAGGGTCAGGTCCCAGGTTTCGCCACTGTAGAGGTTCTGCTGGGGACCGAGGAAACCGTCGAACATCCGGTGCGGCGCCACCGCTGGGTTGACCAGCAACGCCTTCAGCCCATGGCGCTCGGCCAGGCACGTCGCATAGTAGCCGCCGAGCGAGCTGCCGACCAGCAGTGGACGACCGAGTTCGGCAATCGCCGCTTCCAGCTGCGGTATCGCCTGGCGCGGATGATGATGCAGGGCCGGCACCCGCAGCTGCGCTTCCAGGCCCAGGCGCTCCATCAGCTGGATCAACTGAGTGGCCTTCTTCGACAGCGGAGAGCTGTTGAAACCGTGGATATACAGGATCGAACCGGACATGTGAGCGTTCTCCATTGGCAGGCTCCCGCACACAGGAGCCGGGCACCGCACAGGCAAAGACGCGCAGTTTAGCCTGACTCCGGCGCGCTGACTCGCCCTGAGACGTTTCCTACCCATTAAGAAGAAGTGATCAGTAGCCGGTGCCGCCGTAGTCGACCTCGAAATCGAAGCCGCGGACCCGGGAAATCGCCGTCTCCAGCCGTCCGTCCGAATGCAGGCGCAGCCAGCGATAGCCCGGTGACTTGTCGTCGACCTTGAAATCCTCGCTACCCGGCGCGAACTGCACGCAGGTAGAGGGCGACGCCAGCAGGCGTACGCCGTTGCGCTCGCGGTCCAGTTCCTGGTGGATATGCCCCCAGAGCAGCGCGCGAACCTGGGGAAAGCGGTCGAGCACGGCGAACAGTGCCTCCGGATTGCGCAGGCCGATGGGCTCCATCCAGGCACAATCGATGGAAATCGGATGATGGTGGAAACACACCAGGTGATGGCGCTGCGGCGCTTCGCTCAGGGCTTGCGCGAGCAACTGCAGCTGTTCGTCCTGCAGATAGCCGGGGACCGAGCCCGGTACGGCGGAATCCAGCAGGGTAATCCGCCAGTTGCCGATATCCACCACCGGTTCGAGCAGATCGCTGTGGTGAGCGGCCTCGGCCATTTCCCGCAACTCGTCGTGATTGCCGGGCAGCCAGCGCGCCGGCGCGTCGATCGCCTCGCTCAACTCACGGAACTGCCGATAGGACGCCACCGTACCGTCCTGGGACAAGTCACCCGTGGCCAGCAGCAGGTCGACAGCGGGTTGCTCCGCCAGCACGCAATCGATCACCCGTTGCAGGCTGTCCCGGGTATTCATGCCCAGCAACGTGCCGTCCGCCTCGGCAAACAGATGGCTGTCGGACAGTTGCACCAGCAACACGGCGTCCGCGGTGGTCGACTGAATGGATTCGCTCGGCAAGAGGCTCTCCTGCAAAATGCTGAGGGGTCGTTCTGAACGGTTCGGTTAAAAATCGTGCAGCACGCAATTATGGTCGGAGAATCGGCAAAGAGGAAATAGGCGAACCGGACACACTTCACATTTAACCGGATACAAGCTGGAAATCAGCACAGGCGTTCGCCACGGTTTTGAAACCCACGACCTCATCGCTTCCATTGCGCAGAAGCGACGAGCTCGTAGACTTCAAGAGGACAGAGCCTGTCTATCCGTTGCAGCAACTTCAAGACGCGCCACAAATTGTGCCCACACCTGCTCCGGGCGCACACCCTGCACAAAACAGGCAGCGTCCACTCCAAACTTACAGTGCTGTCGATAACAAGGCGCGCATTCATATTCAGCGGTCAGATGCTGCTGATGCAACCCCGTCGCACCAATCAATGCGGGGTCCGTTGGACCATAAAGATGAACAGCCGGCTTATCAAGCGCCGCCGTCAAATGCCCAAGCCCTGTATCGACACAAATAGCACCCTGCGACTGTAAAATCACCGTCGCTTGCTGGGTGATCGATAAACGCGGCAAGACGATGGCGTGTACTGACGCCTCGGCAAGTCGAATCGCACGGGCCTGCTCGTTGGGATTCCCCCACGGTAAAACAACGTGATAACCGGCTTGCGCAGCAAGCTTTATTAGTTGTTGCCAATACCGTTCAGGCCAATGTTTGGCGGCCCAGGTAGTACTGTGAACAAACACCACATAAGGGGCTGGCAAGGCAACAGGCAACACAGGTAATCGCTGTTGATCAATCCCAAAATCAGGTAATGAATCAGGCAGCGCATACCCTAAGGCCTTGGCAAATAACTGGCGCTGCCTGGCAACAGCATGCAACCCCCGTGGAATGGTAAAGGTTTTATCGCACATCCAACTTGCAAACGACTCCCGGGCACTGCGCCTGTCCATCCCGTGACGTAAGCCGCGGGCAAAGCTCATGACCGCGGCGCTTTTTAAATTATTTTGCGCATCGATGACGACATCATATTTTTTCGCGCGAACCTTTTTCCACAACGCCACCAGCTCACCGCGCTTAATACTGAGCCATATATCACGACGCCAGCGACGATGCGCGGTCGTCACGATAGTATTAACCGCAGCATGTAACGTGGGAATCTCGGCGAAGGCCTCATCCACCACCCAGTCAAACTGAATACCTGGAATAGCCTTAACGGCATCGCTAATCGCCGGGAGCGCGTGAAGCAAATCCCCCATGGAGGTGAGCTTGACCACTAGAACCTTCATGAGGCTTTTTGACCCAGAAAATAGCGGCGCCAGGCTTTGAATTTTGCAGAGAACCGGTGGCGAGCGGCATGTTTATTCAAGATCGCCTCACTCACGACATAATTGAGCTGCAGGACCTTGCGCGTCCCGACAAAGGGTTTATGACCGTGCCAGCCATTCTCAGCGACCTTGAAAAGCAACATGGTACCTGCCGTCGGCGGCACTTCGGCACAATAATTTTCGAGATCATGCGGGCCATATAACAAACGCAATCGGCCCGTATCAACCGACCATTCCTCATTGAGGTACAACAGCACGGTAATCAGTTTGCTTTTGCTGTCCGTATGAATGCGCCCATCTTTATGATCGGCCTTGCCACGCACCGTAATCATGACCGGCTTGTCAGCGAGATCAATCGCAAACTTCTCCGCAATCACCTGGCGAAACGCATCGCTGTTTAACTCATCGATCAACTGAGCGAAGGACGCCCCATACCGGACGCTCGCCAGGGGAAAACTACCCGCATCGTCAATAGACGGAAAGTCCTGCTGAAGCGTCGACAAAAACCGATCAGACAATACATGATCAATAATGCTATACGGAAAAGGTGATAACTGTACTGGGGTCGTTTTTATCGCGACAAGGTCAATAATTTCACAAGTCGTCATCTGTTGGTCCTGAAATCTTTATCCCCTACCCATGTTACGGTCCCAAGGGACTCCCCATCCACTACCGCGCCACGAGAAGATCCAGGCCTTGAGGAATGAGGACACTGACTCTCCGCGCGGCCACGTTGAACCCTGAACAACCGCGCCGAATTTCAGGGTATACCAGCCGCCGGATGAAAATCAAAAGGTAGAACCGCCGTTTAATACGACGTCGTAAAATCCCGGGACAAGACAGCTCGACTAGCGAACCGCCTCGAACTCATGGCCGCAGGCCAGGCAATGACTCAGCCACTCCCCGAGAAACACATTGAGCTGGGCTTTTTCGTCCGGCTGGTGCATGGCCGAGTTCGGATACGGATAGATACTGCGAAAACGCCGGGCATGTTCGGCACTGATCACCTCGGCCATGCGCGCGTCGTGGTAGACCTGTACCTGCAACTGCGGCACCGGCAACCACGGCAGGCTGTGTTCCTGGCGCACCAGCAAGGTGGTGGTGTAGGGATTGTCCTGCAACACCTCCAGCGCCAGCACGCCGAGCATCTGCTCGCCCTGGGTCATGGCAATGCGCCGCGCGCGCTGCTGCTCGCGCATCTGCGGCAGCAACCGCATGAGGCGCGCATAGTTGGCCTCGCAGGCCGCTTGCAGCCCCACCAGGTCAACCCGATAACGTTCGCGCAACAGACTTACGACCATAGCCCCCTCACTTCAGCGCGGTTCAACGCCAGCCATTGCAAGGCAATGATCGACGCCGCGTTGGCAATTCGCCCATCGCGCACGGCTTGCAGGGCGTCTTCGAACGCCCAGACCGTGGCACGGATATCTTCATTTTCTTCCGGCAACCCGTACAGGCCGCCAGCCCCTTGGGTGTCGCAACGCCCCAGGTACAGATGCACCAATTCGTTGCTGCCCCCCGGCGACGGAAAGTACCGGGAGATCGGCCACAGGGCCGTCAGGTTCAGGTCAGCTTCCTCCTGTGCCTCGCGGTGGGCAACCTCTTCCGGTTGTTCGTCCTTGTCGATCAGACCGGCGACCAGCTCGATCATCCAGGGATTCTCCGCCTTGCCCATGGCGCCGACCCGGAACTGCTCCAGCAGCAGCACTTCATCGCGCCGGGCATCGTAGGGCAAGACACACACGGCATCGTGCCGGACAAAGACTTCGCGATTGATCGTATTGCCCATGCCGCCGTCAAACAGTTCATGGCGCAGGTGCAGGCGATCGAGCCGATAGAAGCCCTTGAAGCAGTTCTCCCGGAGGATGACCTCGACCGTGGTCGGGCTGGTCCTGGTGCTGTCCGTCATCATGTTCCCCATTGTGATAGCAGCGAGGCTTTCCCTCGACTTCGCGCCATCCTAACGCGCCGAAGTGCCATGATGCAGCCCTTTCCCCTCGCCGGGATAGACGGGCGCCCCTGAAACCTACTCTAATTAGCGTAGTGGCGAACCGAGTACGCCGCTGACAGTCGAAGCACGATCACTTGACCTTTCTTTCGCTGACGAAGGACACCCATGTCGTTTTTTAAAATCGCCGCGCTGACGCTCATCGCCCTGACCCTGGGCGCCTGCCAGAGCCTGTTCCAGCCAAGCCTGAAGACCCTGCTGAGCGTCAAGAGCGACGCTTCCGAACAGGTCAAGCCGGGCTGCAGCAATCCGGACTGCCCGCTGGTGAATATCAATACCGTGCATTTCCCCGATGAGCCGCAACTGGACGCAGCGGTGGAGCGGGCGTTGCTGCAGATGGGCCGGACCTCGCCCGAGGCGCCGCTGCCGACTTCGCTCAAGCTCTATCGGGAACAATTCCTCGCCACCGCCGAAAGCGGCCACAGCAGCTACTTGGAGGCCAAGGTACGTGAGCAGCATGACGGCTTGGTGATCGTCGAACTCGCCAGCTACCTGGACGATGGTGCCGAGCACGGCATGCCGGGGCGCGGCTTCCTCACCTGGTCGCGCCAGGATCACAAGGCCCTGAGCTTGCAGGACATGCTGCTGCCCGGCCAGGAAGAGACATTCTGGAAGCTGGCCAAGGTCGCCCATAACAACTGGCAGATCAACAACCGGCTGGACCAGGACTTCATTGCGTCCTGGCCCTTCCGGCAAACCCCGAACGTCACCCTGGCCAGCGACGGCGTGATCCTCAAGTACAACGTGACGACCATCGCCCCCTACGCCATGGGCCTGATCGAAATGAGCATTCCCTACCAGCGCCTCAACGGCGTGCTCAAGCCCGAGCTGTTCCCCGCCCGACGTTGAATGCACGACCGAGCAAGCCTTGCAGCAGCCCTGCCACCACCAGTGACGGCAGGGTTGCGCCCAGCTCCGGATGGAAATTGGCCAGCAGGTGGTAGGTCGACACACCGCCCAACCAGGCCAGCAGTGCCGGCGAGCGCAACAGCGACGAGGCGCCCGCGGCACTGCGTCCACGCAGGATGAAGTGATCCACCAGCACCACGCCGAACAGCGGCGCGAACACCGAGCCGATCAGCAACAGGAAGTTCTGGTATTGCGCCAAGGGTGCGAAGCAGGCGATGAGGGTGCAAAGCACACCGATGGCCAGGGCCAGGTGCTCGACCTTCCAGCGCAGCAGGATGCCGCTGGAGACCGCCGCAGAGTGGATATCGGCAAAGGCGTTTTCCGACTCGTCGAGCAGGATCAGCAACAGCGGAATCCCCAACCCGGCACCGGCCAGGGCCAGCAGCAAGGCATTGGTTTCACCGCTGGGAGCGAATGCCAGGGTGTAGGCCACGCCCAGGCTCATCAGCCAGAAGTTGCCGATCAGAAAGCCCAACGCCGTGCCGCCGAACACGCTTTTCGCGCGCTTGCCGAAACGCGAGTAGTCGGCGATCAGCGGCAACCAGGACAGCGGCATGGCAATGGCGATATCGAAGCCCACGGCAAACGGCATCGAGCCATCACCGCCCTGCGCCCAAAGCGCCGCCAGGTCGGCCTTGGCGAAGAGGTTCCAGGTCAGCCACAGGCAGGCCGCCAGCAGCAGCCAGATGCCCCACTTGCGCAGGATCTTGCGCACGAAGGTCAGTGGACCGCTGACCGCCAGCAGGGTCGCCAGCGCGCCGAACACCAGGGTCCAGAGCAGCGGGTTGGCCAACAGGCTGCCCTCGCTGAACGCCCGAGCGCCCAACAGGCTCGCCGCATCGCGCATGACGATGATTTCGAACGCGCCCCAACCCACCAGTTGCAGCAGGTTGAGCAGCGCCGGCAGGCTGGCGCCGTACTGGCCGAGGCTGAGCTTCAGCGCGGCCATGGAGGCAAGGCCGGTGTCGCTGCCGATCACGCCGACGGCGGCCAGCAGCAGGACGCCGACCACGGTGCCGAGGAAGATCGCCAGCAACGAACCGGACAGGCCCAGGCCCGGTGCCAGCAAGGCACCGGTTTGCAGGACCATCAGGCCGATGCCGAGGGAAAACCACAGGGAGAACAGATCGCGCGCGCCGAACACACGCTTGTCGGAGGGGACCGCGAGATCGGGGGAGTAGGTACTGCTGGGTGTGCTCAAGAGTGGTATCTCGGAGATAGGTGTTTTTATTGTGAATGCAGCGGCGCCCGTGCGGACGCCTTCGCGGGCAAGCCCTGCTCCTACAGTTTTGCGTCGAACACAGATTTGGCGCACGACACCGAACTGTAGGAGCAGGGCTTGCCCGCGAAGAGGCCCGCACAGGCGCCACTCATCCCGAATCAGATCAGACTTTCTGGTACAACTGGCTACCTTCACGCTTGAAGCGCTCCGCCTGCTCCGCCATGCCCTGCGCCGCCTCCACATCGACCGCTTCGATCCGCTGGTTGGCCGCGTATTCACGGACTTCCTGGGTAATCTTCATCGAGCAGAACTTCGGCCCGCACATCGAGCAGAAATGCGCGACCTTGGCCGAATCCTTCGGCAGGGTCTCGTCGTGGTAGGCCCGTGCGGTATCCGGGTCCAGGCCCAGGTTGAACTGGTCTTCCCAACGGAACTCGAAGCGCGCCTTGCTCAAGGCGTTGTCGCGGATCTGCGCGCCCGGGTGACCCTTGGCAAGGTCGGCGGCATGGGCGGCGATCTTGTAGGTGATGATCCCGGTCTTCACGTCATCCTTGTTCGGCAGGCCCAGGTGCTCCTTGGGCGTGACGTAGCAGAGCATGGCGCAACCGAACCAGCCGATCATCGCCGCACCGATACCGGAGGTGATGTGGTCGTAGCCCGGCGCAATGTCAGTGGTCAGCGGGCCAAGGGTGTAGAACGGCGCCTCGTCGCAGCACTCCAGCTGCTTGTCCATGTTCTCCTTGATCAACTGCATCGGCACATGCCCCGGGCCTTCGATCATGCACTGCACGTCGTGCTTCCAGGCGATCTTGGTCAACTCGCCCAAGGTCTCCAGCTCGCCGAACTGCGCTTCGTCGTTGGCGTCGGCAATCGAGCCCGGACGCAGGCCGTCGCCCAGCGAGAAGCTGACGTCGTAGGCCTTCATGATTTCGCAGATTTCGTCGAAATGGGTGTAGAGGAAGTTCTCTTTATGATGCGCCAGGCACCACTTGGCCATGATCGAACCGCCACGGGAAACGATCCCGGTGACGCGTTTGGCGGTCATCGGCACGTAGCGCAGCAGTACGCCGGCGTGGATGGTGAAGTAGTCGACGCCCTGCTCGGCCTGTTCGATCAGGGTGTCGCGGAACAGCTCCCAGGTCAGGTCCTCGGCCACGCCATTGACCTTCTCCAGGGCCTGGTAGATCGGCACGGTACCGATCGGCACCGGCGAGTTGCGGATGATCCACTCGCGGGTTTCATGGATGTGCTTGCCGGTGGACAGGTCCATGACCGTGTCCGAGCCCCAGCGGATGCCCCAGGTCAGCTTGGCCACTTCTTCCTCGATGGAAGAACCCAGGGCGCTGTTGCCGATATTGCCGTTGATCTTCACCAGGAAGTTGCGGCCGATGATCATCGGCTCCAGCTCCACGTGGTTGATGTTGGCCGGGATGATCGCGCGACCGCGGGCGATTTCCTCGCGGACGAATTCGGCGGTGATCTGTTTCGGGATGCTCGCGCCGAAACTGTGGCCCGGGTGCTGTTGCTTGAGCAGGCCAGCGGCGCGGGCTTCCTCCAGCTTGAGGTTCTCGCGGATGGCGACGTATTCCATCTCGGCGGTGATGATGCCCTGGCGCGCGTAGTGCATCTGGCTGACGTTGGCGCCGGCCTTGGCCCGACGCGGATTGTGCACATGGGCGAAACGCAGCTTGGTCAGCTCCGGGTCAGCGAGGCGCTGCTGACCGAAGTTCGAACTCAGCCCGGTCAGGCGTTCGGTGTCGCCACGGCTGTCGATCCAGGCCGAGCGCACATCGCCCAGGCCCTTGCGCACGTCGATGATCACGTTCGGATCGGTGTAGGGACCGGAGGTGTCGTAGACCAGCACCGGGGCATTGACCTCGCCGCCGAAGTCGGTCGGCGTGATATCCAGGCTGATTTCGCGCATCGGCACACGGATATCCGGGCGCGAGCCCTGCACGTAGATTTTCTGCGAACGGGTAAAAGGCTGTACCGACTGCTCGTCGACCTTGGCTGAATCGCTGAGGTTGGCGGCATCTTTTAATTTTGAACTCATCACGGCTCTCCAGACGGCATCCAGGGGGATTGTCGGGACGAACCTGAAAGGCACGGACGCACCAGGACTGGTGCTGTGCTCGGTCCTCGTGAAGGCTGTTCGATTGTCGAACAACATCCCGGACGGAGCACAAGAGGACTCGCCGGGGGACGAGAAATCTTGTTCCCTACGCAGGCGCTAACCTGATCAGGTTCAACGGGATCCGGAATTATCCGATCTCAGCCTCACAGCAAGGCACCCCGACAAGAACCAGCCGAGTGTAGAGAAGACTGCGACATAATGCCATCTCCCCCTTATTCGTCTGGATAAATGGCAGATATACAGGATTGTTGCCGACCCGCCCCCGGCACTACACTCGCTACTTCTTGACGCTGGGCAGGCCGGGCAGTAGCCTCGGCCATCGCATTACCACCGTAATATTTACTCTAGGAACTGCCTCATGCTGCGCAAACTTTCACTGGCCCTGGCCGTGTCTTGTGCGACCAACGGACTGGTCTGGGCAGCTGAAACGCCCCTGACGGCCAAGACCGATCTGGTCAGCGTGTACCAGGAAGCCGTGGGCAACAACGCCGACCTGGCCGCCGCCCGCGCCAACTATGACGCGCAAAAGGAAGTCGTGCCCCAGGCCCGGGCCGGCCTGCTGCCGAACCTGTCGGCCGGCGCCAGTACGAACAATGTCCAGACCTCCATCGACCAGCCGTCGATGAACCTCAACCGCAGCGCCACGACCTACCAGGCGACCCTGTCCCAGCCGCTGTTCCGGGCCGATCGCTGGTTCCAGTACCAGGCCGCCAAGGACGTCAACGAACAGGCCGCCCTGCAACTCTCGGCGACCGAGCAGAACCTGATCCTGCAAAGCGCCGAAAGCTATTTCGCGGTACTGCGCGCCCAGGACACCCTGGCCTCGACCAAGGCCGAGGAAGCGGCGTTCAAGCGCCAGCTCGACCAGTCCAACGAGCGCTTCGACGTCGGCCTGTCGGACAAGACCGACGTGCTGCAATCCCAGGCCAGCTACGACACCTCGCGGGCCAACCGGATCGCTGCCCAGCGCTCGGTGGAGGATGCCTTCGAAGCCCTGATCACCCTGACCAACCGTCAGTACAACTCGATCCAGGGCATCGTCCACACCTTGCCGGTGCTGGCGCCGACCCCGAATGACGCCAAGGCCTGGGTCGACACCGCGGCCCGGCAGAACCTCAACCTGTTGGCGAGCAACTACGCCGTCAGCGCCGCCGAGGAAACCCTCAAGCAGCGCAAGGCCGGCCATGCCCCGACCCTCGACGCGGTGGCCAAGTACGAGGCCGGCGACAACGACGGTTTCGGCCTGGGCAATCCCAACTTGCTGCCCCAGAGCTACGCCGGCCCAGTGAAGCAGACCACGATCGGCCTGCAATTGAGCGTGCCGCTCTACAGTGGCGGCCTGACCAGCTCGCAAGTGCGTGAATCCACTTCGCGCCTGAGCCAGACCGAGCAGCAGCGTGAAGCCCTGCGTCGCCAGGTGGTGGAAAACACCCGCAACCTGCATCGTGCGGTGAACACCGATGTGGAACAGGTGCAGGCGCGAAAGCAGTCGATCATCTCCAACCAGAGTGCGCTGGAAGCGACCGAAATCGGTTATCAGGTGGGGACGCGCAATATCGTCGATGTGCTGGATGCCCAGCGTCAGCTGTACACCTCGGTGCGCGACTACAACAACACCCGCTATGACTACATTCTCGACAACCTGCGCCTGAAGCAGGCGGCGGGCACCTTGAACCCGGGCGACCTGAGCGACCTGCAGCGCTACCTGAAGGCCGACTACAACCCGGACAAGGACTTCCTGCCACCGGATCTGGCGAAGGCGGCCGCGGCCAATCTCAAGGGCAATCCAAAGTATTGATCGGGACCTTGAGAACTCCACGAAACCTGTAGGAGCAGGGCTTGCCCGCGAAGCTTTTGGCGCCAGTAAGGCCCTCTTCGCGGGCAAGCCCTGCTCCTACAGGACGTATTGCGGCCACAAAATCGTGTTCATCCTTGATTGAGGTTCTAGCGCGACAACAAACGCCCCAACCCATCCAACAAACGCTGCAACGCGCCCTGGTTGGCCCGCATCACCTTCAGCCCCGCCTCACCCATCTTCTGCGCATCCCGCGGCAACTCGAACAGGCGCTGCACCGCCACCGCCAGGCCTTCGGCATCCTCCACTTCCTGCAACGCCCCCGCTTCACGCATCAACGCAGCGATCTCGAGGAAGTTGAACAGGTGCGGCCCGCTCAACACCGGCTTGCACAGCGCCGCCGGCTCCAGCAGGTTATGCCCGCCGTTGGGCACCAGGCTGCCGCCGACGAACGCGCTGTCAGCCAAGGCGTAGAGAAACAGCAGCTCGCCCATGGTGTCACCGAGCAACACCGAGGTTTGCGCACAGACAGGCTCGCCGCTGGAACGCCGTACCGTCGTAAAACCCTGCTCCTGGCACAAGGCGAACACGCTGTCGAAGCGCTCCGGGTGACGCGGCACCAGGATCAGCAAGGCGTTCGGATAGTTGCCCAACAATTGCCGATGGGCCGCCAGCACCACCGCGTCCTCACCTTCATGGGTGCTCGCGGCGATCCACACCGGCCGTTCCTGTGCCTGCCATTGCCCACGCAGTTCAGCGGCGCGCACCAGCAGTTGCGGGTCGATGCTCAAATCGAACTTGATCGAGCCGGTCACCTCGACGCATTCAGGCCGTGCCCCCAGTTGCCGGAAACGCTCGGCTTCGGCCTCGGTCTGCACCGCGATCAGGCTCATTTCCTCCAGCATCGGTCGGGTCAGGCGGGCGAATCGGCCATAACCCTTGGCCGAACGCGCCGACAGTCGCGCATTGGCCAACGCCACCGGAATCCCGCGCCTGGCGCACTGATGGATATGGTTGGGCCACAGCTCGGTCTCCATGATTACCGCCAGCTTTGGCCGCGCCGCCTCGAGAAAACGCGCCGCCGCCCACGGCAAGTCATAGGGCAGGTAGCAATGCTGAATGCGCGGCTCGTCGGCGAACAACGCCTTGATCCGCTCGGAACCGGTGGGCGTCATGCAGGTGACCGTGATCGGCAGCTGCGGATACTTCGCCAGCAAGGCGCGAATCATCGGCGCGGCGGCAATACTCTCGCCAACCGACACGGCGTGCACCCAGATCCCGTCCGGGCGCAATGTCGGCAGGCCACGGGCAAAGCGCTCGCCGACCCGCCGGGCATAAGCCGGCGCCTTGCGCGCCCGCAGCCATAGACGCAACGCCACCAGCGGCAGCCCCAGATGAAACAAAAAACTGTAGAGAGTTCTATTCATGGCGACGGAGTTTATCGACTTTTTCAGCCGATCGCCTGCAAGTGCTCGGCAAACCGTTCGGCCAGCCAGCGCGCCGCCGGCCCCAGGGGCTCGTCGCGACGCCAGACCAGTTCAACCACCAGCGCCGGCGGCGTCCATTCGCTGCTCAGCTCGACCATCTGGTTCTGGTACGCCGGATATTGCACCACGTGCCGTGGCAGCCAGGCCCAGCCCAGGCCGCGCATCAACAGCTCGGCCATCACGTAGAAGGAGTCCGCCCGCCAGACCTGCGGACTGAGCTGTTCGTCGCCGGGGTAACCGCTCTGTTGCGGGGAAATAAGCAATTGCCGATGCCGGGCCAGTTGCTGACGGTTGACCCGCAGCGAAGCCGCCAGCGGATGATTGACCGCGCACACCGTGACCATTTCGACACTGCCCAGCGCCCGTCGCTCCAGGGTTTGCGGCATCTGGTCGTGGTGGAACAGCAGGCCCAGGTCCGCCCGTCGCTCCACCAGTTTGCGCGCGACATCACCCTGGGCACCGCTGGCCAGTTGCACCTCGACGCTGGGGTAATGCTCCGACAGCGCTTCCAGACTGTCGAGCACCGGCTGATAGGGCATGGCCTCGTCCTGGGCCAGGCGCAAACAGGCTTCCTCGCCACGCATCAAGGCCAGCGCCCTACCATTGAGACGATCGCACTGGCGCAGCACTTCCCGCGCCTCCTCCAGCAACGCGGTCCCGGCCTCGGTCAACTTCGGCTGGCGGCCGCTGCTACGCTCGAACAGCGTCACCCCCAGATCGGTCTCCAACAGGGCGATCGCATTGCTGACCGCCGACTGCGCCTTGCGCTGCTGGCGGGCCACGGCGGAAAACGAACGCTGCTCGGCAACGCCGACGAACAGGCGCATCTGCTCCAGGTTCCACTGAATACTCATGAGCAACCCATCTTTTTTTCAGATAGGTAATGACTTTACCCCATCTGATGAGTCTCTAGAATGCCAACCTTATCAGCAGGCCCAAATACGAGAGATTGTCCCATGCACGCTTACTACTACCTGGCCATCGCCATCTGCGCCGAAGTCATCGCCACCGTCTCCATGAAAGCGGTCAAGGGCCTGAGCACGCCGATCCCCTTGTTGCTGATCATCGTCGGTTACGCCATCGCCTTCTGGATGCTGACCCTGGTGGTGCGCACGGTGCCGGTGGGCGTGGCCTACGCGGTCTGGGCCGGGATGGGCATTGTCATGGTCAGCGTCGCGGCGCTGTTTCTCTATGGGCAGAAGCTGGATATCCCGGCGATGCTCGGCATGGGCCTGATCGTGCTCGGCGTGGTGGTGATCCAGCTGTTCTCGAAGACCGCCGGGCACTAGCCCGCTCGCCACCTGTATACTGCGAGCCTTGTCTTGAACACCGAGGTCGCCGCATGCCATCCGCTCTCTCCACCGATGTCCTGATTGTCGGCGCCGGCGTTGCCGGTCTCTGGCTCAACGCGCGCCTGCGCCGCCAGGGGTTTTCGACGGTACTGGTGGAACGCGCCAGCCTCGGCGGCGGGCAGAGCCTCAAATCCCAGGGCATCATCCACGGCGGTGCCAAATACGCCCTGCACGGTGCCCTGAGCGGCGCCTCGGAAGCCATCGCCGACATGCCGCGGCGCTGGCGCGAGGCCCTGGCCGGCAACGGCGAGCTCGACCTGTCGGGCGTGCGCCTGCTCTCCGAAGCCCACTATCTGTGGTCTCCCGGCACCCTGGCCGGCAACCTCACCAGCTTCTTCGCCAGCAAGGCCGTGCGCGGTCGGGTCGACCAGGTCAAGGGCGAGCAACTGCCGCCCGCCCTGCAAAATCCGCGCTTCAAGGGCAAGGTCTATCGCCTGGCCGAACTGGTGATCGATGTGCCGAGCCTGATCACCCGCCTGGCCGAACTGGCCGGTGACGGCCTGCTGGCCGGCCACGATATCGAACCCCTGCTGGACAACGAGCAACTGGTGGGCCTGCGGGTCGATGGCCGCGATATCCATGCCCAACGCATTGTGCTCAGCGCCGGGGCGGGCAACGCCGCGTTGCTCAAGGCCCTCGGCCTGAGCCAGCCGGCCATGCAGACACGCCCCTTGCACATGGTGCTGGTCAAAGGCCCGAGCCTGAAGCCGTTGTACGCCCATTGCCTGGGCGGCGGGCCCAAGCCACGGATTACCGTGACCACCCATCCGGCGGCCGATGGCCAGTGGGTCTGGTACCTCGGCGGCGATATCGCCGAGGCCGAAGGCGTCGCCCGCGAGCCCGCCGCCCAGATCGCCAGCGCCCAGAAGGAGCTCGGCAACCTGCTGCCCTGGGTCGACCTGAGCCAGGCGCAATGGGCTACCTTGCGGGTGGAGCGCGCCGAGCCGCTGCAATCGGGCCTGACCCGTCCGGACAACGCCTTCCTCGCCGAGCAGGATCGCCTGCTGGTGGGCTGGCCGACCAAGCTGGCCCTGGCGCCGGACTTCGCCGACCGCGTGATCAAGAGCCTGGAACGCGACGGTATCCGCCCCGGCCCCGCAACCACCTTGCCCGAACTGCCGAAACCGACCATCGCGCCAACCCCCTGGGAGCAACTGCTGCCATGAGCCTGCCGACCCTGCACGACCTGCATCGAGCCCTCGGTAGTACCGGCCTGCAGGTGTCCCCCCTGGGCCTGGGCACCGTCAAGCTCGGCCGCGACCAGGGAGTCAAATACCCCAACGGTTTCCAGATTCCCGACGACCAGCAAGCCCGCCAACTGCTGCATCTGACCCGCGATCTGGGCATCAACCTGATCGACACCGCACCGGCCTACGGTCGCAGCGAAGAACGCCTGGGCCCGCTGCTGCGCGGACAGCGCCAGGAGTGGGTGATCGTCAGCAAGGTCGGCGAAGAGTTCGAAGCCGGCCAGTCGAGCCATGACTTCAGTGCCGTCCATACACGATTCTCCGTGGAGCGCAGCCTGCAACGCCTGGAAACCGATTTTATCGACCTGGTGCTGGTGCACTCCGACGGCAACGACCTGGCGATCCTCGAACACAGCGAGGTCTACCAGACCCTCGCCGCCTTGAAGGCCGAAGGCAAGATCCGTGCTTTCGGTTTTTCCGGCAAAACCGTCGAAGGCGGCCTGAAAGCTCTGGAACAAGGTGATTGCGCTATGATCACCTACAATCTGAACGAACAGGGCGAGAAACCGGTCATTGACTATGCTGCTGCCCACGGCAAGGCGATCCTGGTGAAAAAGGCCCTGGCCAGCGGCCACGTCTGCCTGGCCCCCGGTATCGACCCGGTGCGGGCCAGCTTTGAACTGCTATTTGCACAGCCCGGTGTTGCCAGTGCTATTGTCGGCACCATCAACCCGCTGCACCTGGCCCACAATGTGGCGACGGTGGCCCGGGTCATTCGCCAAAACTGATGCCGCCCAAGCGGCCGACCCCGACGCAAGAAGGAGCCGAGATGCCGCGGACGCTGATACGCAAGAACCCCAGCGACTTCAAGACCCTGCCATTACTCGTCGAGGCGACCCCCGAAGGCTTGAGCTACCAGAGCGTCGGGATGCCGTTGAACTTTGCGCAAACCCTGCACAAACGCAAACCGGTCGCGGTGGACGACCCCGAGCGTTTCACCCTGGAACTGGCCAACCTCGGCGTCTCGGTGCGACTGACCCTGCACTGGCACAACCGCGACTACTGGGTGTTGGTCCGCCAGCGCCGCCAGGATCGCGGCGACGTGGTGCTCAAGCTGATTTCCGGTTATGTGCCGGCCCATGAACTGGCCATTCCGCTGCTCACCGCGATTGCCGAAATCGCCGAAGAGTGCCTGCTGGAAACCCCGGAAGGCTGGCTGACCGGGCGCTTCAACGACACCTGGCTGCCGGCGCCCTACTCCGCGGCGCTGCATTATCGCGAAGCCCTGCCCTTTCGCCTGACGCCCTTGTCCGGCGCGGCAAGGCCGGTACGCTGCGGCGCGCTGCAGTTGATGGAACGACCGCAGACCTACGTGCACCTGCCCACCGCTTCACTGCAGTTGATCTATGACCTGCGGCTCGAGGTCCCCCGCGACGCCAAATCCCTGAGCCTGTTCCATGTCGACGAACGATTGGAGAACGATCAGTTGGTGGCGCGCCTGGACCGCAGTCGTCCCGATCTGTACCTGATGCCACTCAAGGACGGACGACCGTGTGCCGAGCTGTACACCCTGAAAAAGGATCAATTGCACCCGGCCAGTACCCGTGGCCTGTACCTGGCGGAAAGCTTTGCCCGACAGGAAGGCTGGGTGGTGCGCGAGGAGCGGATTCGCTGGAAGGACTGGGTCCGGCAGCAGGGGATGGCGGAGCCTGAAAAGGACTCGAAGATCAGGCGCCTGACCGGCAAGGCCCGGCAGATCCTGCGCAAGATCGTGCCGGTGAAAACCGGGCGCTGACAGGGAGGAATGTACGCCATCCCTGTGGGAGCCGGCTTGCCGGCGATGGCGACCGTATAGTCACCACAAGGTCAAGGACCTCATCGCCGGCAAGCCGGCTCCACACATGGGCCCGGCGCTTAGTCAGTTGCTGCGGATCTTCTCGACAATCGCCGTGGTCGAGCTGTTTTCCACCAGCCCAAGCACTTTCACCGTACCGCCATAGGCCGTCACGATGGAAGCACCGACCACCTGGTCGATCCCGTAGTCGCCACCCTTGACCAGCACATCCGGCTTGACCTGGGCCAGCAGGTTCTCCGGGGTGCCCTCGGGGAAACTGATAACCCAGTCCACGGCCCCCAGGCCGGCCAGCACGGCCATGCGCCGATCAACGCTGTTGATCGGACGGCCAGGGCCCTTGAGGCGGCTTACCGAGGCATCGTCATTGACCGCGACGATCAGGCGATTGCCCTGGGCCCGCGCCTGCTCCAGGTAGGTCACGTGACCGGCATGGAGGATATCGAAGCAGCCGTTGGTGAACACGATCGTCTCGTTGTGCGCCCGCGCATCGTCGACCGCCAGCAGCAATTGCTCCAGGCCCAGCACACCGCGCTCGGAACCTTCCTCGCGCTGGATCGCCCGGCGCAGCTCAGGTGCACTAATGGCCGCTGTACCCAGCTTGCCGACCACGATGCCGGCGGCGAGGTTGGCCAAGGCCACTGCGTGGGGCAGTTCTTCGCCCGCGGCAATGGCCGCGGCCAGGGTCGAGATCACCGTATCGCCGGCACCGGTCACATCGAACACTTCACGGGCCCGGGCCGGCAGGTGCAGCGCCGGATGATCGGGGCGCAGCAGGGTCATGCCATGCTCGCCACGGGTCACCAGCAAGGCACCGAGGTCCAGGTCCTGCATCAACTGGGCACCCTTGGCCACCAGCTCATGCTCATCGGCACAACCGCCGACGATGGTTTCGAACTCGCTGAGGTTCGGTGTGATCAGGCTCGCGCCACGGTAGATCGAAAAGTCCTTGCCCTTGGGGTCGGCCAGCACGGGAATACCCCGCGCCCGGGCGGCCTGGATCAGGACCTGATGATTCTTCAAGGCGCCTTTGCCGTAGTCGGACAGCACCAACACCTTGACGCCTTCGAGCAAGCCATCGACTTCAGCCCCCAGGGCCAGCGCATCGGTGGCGAAGGGTTCTTCAAAGTCGATGCGCAGCAACTGCTGGTGACGACTCATGACCCGCAGCTTGACGATGGTCGGCTGGTGCGCAATGCGCTGGAACAGAGCCCGGACCCCGGCGCCCTTGAGGCTGTTGGTCAGGCTGTCGGCGGCCTCGTCGTCACCGGTGACACCCACCAGCGACGCCGGGGCCCCCAGAGCGGCGATGTTCAGGGCAACGTTGGCGGCACCACCGGGGCGATCCTCGATGTGCTCGACCTTGACCACCGGCACCGGCGCCTCAGGAGAAATCCGTGAGGTACCACCATGCCAGTAACGGTCGAGCATGACATCGCCGACCACCAAGACAGGGGCTTGATCGAATCGCGGCATGGACAACTTCATGGAGCAACCCACATACAAATGAACAGGGGCGCGATATTAACACAGGCAAAAGCGCCGACTGCCTCAATAGCAGTCGATAGTCGCGCTCAAACCGGTGAAGCCCCTCAGCAGATACCCACCACCTTGGTCGGGCCCGGCTCGTCACCTTCCTGGAATTCCTTGGCGTGCAGACGAGCGTAATAACCGTTCTGGGCCAACAGCTGAGCGTGGGTGCCGCGCTCGACGATCCGCCCTTCGTCCATCACCAGAATCAGATCGGCCTTCTCGATGGTTGTCAGACGGTGAGCAATTACCAGTGTCGTCCGGTTGCTGACGACGTGATCCAATGCCGCCTGGATATGCCGCTCGGACTCGGTGTCGAGTGCCGAAGTCGCCTCGTCGAGGATCAGCAGCGGCGCGTCCTTGAGCAAGGCCCGCGCAATGGCAATGCGCTGACGCTGGCCACCAGACAACAGCACGCCGTCCTCGCCCACCAGGGTGTCATAGCCTCGCGGCATTTTAATGATGAACTCGTCGGCATAAGCCTCGGTCGCCGCTTTACGCACCTGTTCGGCCGAAGCCCCCGCGAGGTCGCCATAGGCGATGTTGTTGGAGACGGTATCGTTGAACAGCGTGACCTGCTGGGTCACCAGGGCAATGTGGCGACGCAGGTTACGCAAGGTAAAGCTCTGGATTTCCTCGCCATCGAGCAGAATCTGTCCCTGCTGGTGTTGATAGAAACGTGGGATCAGGCTGGCCAGGGTAGATTTACCACTGCCCGAACGCCCAACCAGGGCGACCATTTGCCCGGGCTCGACGACAAAGCTGATGTCATCGAGCACCCGCTTGTCGGTATCGGGGTACTGGTAGCTGAGATGACGCACTTCAAGCCGACCTTCGACACGCTCATGCTCGACCGTACCGTCATCGACTTCCGCAGGCTCGTCGAGCTGCTCGAAGATACTCTCGGCACCCGCGACCCCTTTCTGGATGGTCGAGCTGACTTCAGAGAGCTGGCGAATCGGCTTGGGCAACAGGCCAGCCATGGTGATATAGGCCACCAGGTCGCCCGGCGAAGCATCGCCGCGCAGGTACAGCACCAGGAACATCACCACGGCCATGGCGGTGTAGGTCACCAGCTGCAGCGTCGGCGTATAGATGGCCCCGGTCTTGGTCATTGCCAATTGCTTGTCGGTATTGCGCTGGCTGGACTGCTCGAAACGCAGTTTCTCGTAGGTTTCGCCACCAAAGCTGCGCACGACCCGGTAACCATGGATCGTTTCGGAAGTTACATGGGTGACATCGCCCATCGAGACCTGGATCTTCTTGCTTTGCTTGCGGAACTTGCGGGCGGTGCTGTTCACCATCATCCCGATCACCGGCAGTATCGCCAGCATGACCAGGGTAAGCTTCCAATTCATCCAGACCAGGGTACAGAACAGGAAGACCACGGTCATGCCTTCGCGAATGACCACCTTGATCGCATCGGTGGCGGCGCCCGTGACCATGGTCACATTGAAGGTGATGCGGGAGATCAGATGCCCGGAGTTGTGCCTGTCGAAGAAGCGATTAGGCAATTCCAGCAGCTTATTGAACAGGACGATGCGCAAATCGTGGACCAGCCCCAGGGAAACCCGGGCCAGAAAGAAGTTGCCCAGATAAGAACCCACGCCCTGCCAGACTGCGATCAGCACAATCATCATCGGCACGGTTTCAAGCAGTTGCAGCTTGCCGAAATAGGGATTGCCCGGGAACAGCGCCGCCTCGGGATTGGCCAGGCCATCGACAAAGTACTTGAGGATGTACGCCAGCATCGGCTGGGTAGAAGCGAAAATCAGGAACCCAACGATGCTCAGAGCAAACAGACCCACGTAGGGCCTTACGTAACTCAGAAGACGGAAATAGATCGCCAGCGTGGACTGGGCTTGGGTTTCAGGACTGCTCATGGGAATCCGCGCGAATCAGTGAGAACGGGATAATATCACACCCCCTTTTCTGACCAATGAAGATGACGGCAGGCAGGCCTGCCGTCAGCTTGAAGTCTACTTGCCGATCACCAGTACGGTGGCGCCCTTGCGATTGGCGAAGCGGGCAATAATGCGCATTTCGCGCCCGACCAGCCAATCGCTCAACCAGGGCTCGTCCCCCTTGGCCTCGATCAGGAAATAGCGATAACGCTCCGCCTGCTCCGCAGACATCGCCTCCTCACGGGTCACCGTGGGGTATACATACCCGCGCCCGGCGTAATAACTGATGCGTCCGTCATCGTAGTAGGCCGATGCACCGGGCTCCATATTGGCAGCCACCCAATGACCCGCCTCGATATATTGGGTCTTTTTTGCCCCGATGGTAATCACGTTGGACAGCGCCAACAGCAGGCCGATCACCAGCACGACCTTGCCCAATCGTGGGAACCGCCGGGCGAATACCACCAGGGCCATGGCCAGCGCGGGGACGAACAACAGGTTCAGAAAGCTTACATAGCGACCGATCATGAACTGCTGCTTGATAAAGAACAGCATCAGGACCACGCAGTAGAGCAAGGCGGCCCAGACGAACGGGCGGTACTGACGCCAGTAAATCCCCAGCACGCCCCAGCTACCGCGATAAAGGAAGGAGGCGCCGAAAACCCCCATCATCTTCACAAAAAGAATCGCCACCGTCGCCAGCAGGCCAAAGAAGATGATCTGTCCGGCATCAGATCTGGAATAGGTGTGACTCAAGGTGTTGGCAAACTGCTGGGACAGCAAGTTGAAAGAGGCAAAGACATTCCGCGGATTGATCATATCCAGGTACGCCTGGACACGAACCGATGAGAGCCCCCCCTTCATCGAGAGCACAGCCACTGCCAGGATCAACCCCAGCATCGGCAGCAACGCGAACTGCAGGAACTGCTTGCGCCGCTCGCTCGACCAGAGGTTCGGCAGCTGCCACAAGCCCAGGGCAGCCCACAGCAGTACCGCCTCGAGCCGGAACAGCAGGGCCGCCACAATGGCCATATGCATGCTGGCCGCACGCAACCAACCGCCGCGCGCCTGCCAGCGCAAGGCCAACCAGAGCGTCAGGGTACAGAAGAACCAGAAGCCGAACTCACGCAGGATGTCATCACGATCCTGGTTGACCGCCGGCATTGCCAGTACCACCAGGCAGGCCCAGCGTGCGGCTTCCGGCGTGCGTTGGCGCACACAGTCGACCACCAGCGCGCAGGTCCCGGCCAGGAGAAAAGCGCACCACAAATGGGCGATTGTCTCGAACGGCAGGGGCAGGACCACGTGGGTCCCGGCAATCAGCAAGGTGAACCACGGCCAGTCGAACGACTGGAAGGCCAGCTTCGGCCCCTGCTCCGTGACACCCTGGGCAATCGTCATGTAAAAGGCCGCATCGCGACCGATCGTCACCAACCCCATCACCGCGATCAGGGAAAGCAGCAGGCTCCCCAGGAAAGCCACTCGAACCGGATACTCATTGATACTCCTGGAGACCAATGCCACTGCCTTGCCGCCGATACCCACCACCTTGCCGCCCCTCAATACCAACGCAATCCTTGCGTAACGAAATTCCGTCAAACTTCACCCATTGGATTGCATGACCCAACCCAATCCCCATGACCCCCATCAGCGTCGCCGAACCACAATGACGACGCCCCTCGACGGATCAGAACTCGGGATACTCATTGGCGCCATCCTTGACCACAAGGATGTCTTCCATGATCAAGTACTGCAGGTCCGAGCCGAAGAACATGTTCAGGGCATCGGTCGGCGAGCAGATCATCGGTTCGCCACGACGGTTCAGCGAGGTGTTCAGGGAGACACCATTACCGGTGAGTACCTCCAGCGCCTTCATCATGTCGTAGTAGCGCGGGTTGTATTCGCGCTTGAGCACCTGGGCCCGCGAAGTACCGTCTTCATGGACGACTTCCGGCACACGGGTCTTCCACTCTTCAGCCACTTCGAAAGTGAAGGTCATGAACGGCGCCGGATGATCGATCTTGATCATCTGTGGGGCCACGGTGTCGAGCATCGACGGGCAGAAAGGCCTCCAGCGCTCGCGAAACTTGATCTGGTGGTTGATCCGATCCGCCACGCCGGCGATGCTCGGGCAACCGATGATCGAACGCCCCCCCAGGGCCCGCGGACCGAACTCCATGCGGCCCTGGAACCAGGCCACCGGATTGCCATCGACCATGATCTTGGCGATCTGCTCCGGCATGTTCTCGAGCTTGCGCCACTTCGGCGCGTTCTCGTGACGCGCGCAGGCGGCGATCACATCTTCGTTGCTGTAGGACGGGCCGAGATAGACGTGCTCCATCTTCTCCACCGGCACACCGCGGGCATGGGACACATAGGCCGCAGCGCCCACCGCCGTACCGGCGTCGCCAGAAGCCGGTTGCACGAACAGCTCCTTGACGTCGTCGCGGGCGATGATCTTCTGGTTCAGCTTGACGTTCAGCGCGCAACCGCCGGCGAAGGCCAGCTTGCCGGTTTCCTTGAGAACATCACCCAGGTAGTAGTCGATCATCTGCAGCGAGATCTTCTCGAACAGCGCTTGCATGCTGGCCGCGTAGTGAATGTAGGGCTCGTCGGCAATATCGCCTTCGCGCTTGGGGCCCAACCATTCGATCAGTTTCGGCGAGAAGTAGAAGCCCTTGCCCTTTTCCTTGTAGCGACGCAGGCCGACGACGTTGGCGTAGTCGGTGTTGATCACCAGCTCGCCGTTTTCGAAGGAGGCCAGGCGCGAGAAGTCATACTGGCTAGCATCGCCGTAAGGGGCCATGCCCATCACCTTGAATTCGCCGTCGAGCATTTCAAAGCCGAGGAACTCGGTGATCGCACCGTACAGGCCACCCAGGGAGTCCGGATCGAAGAACTCCTTGATCTTGTGGATCTTGCCGTTTTCGCCGTAGCCGAAGAAGGTCGTGGCGTACTCACCCTTGCCGTCGATACCGAGGATCGCGGTTTTCTCTTTGAAACCGGAACAGTGGTAGGCGCTGGAGGCGTGGGCCAGATGGTGCTCGACCGGCTCGATCTTGACTTTCTTCGGATCGAAGCCCAGTTGCTCCAGGCACCAGACGATCTTGTTGCGATAGCGCTTGTAGCGGCGGTTGCCCATCAGGATCGCGTCAAGGGCGCGATCCGGGGCGTACCAGTAACGCTTGGCATAGTGCCAGCGAGCCTTTCCGAACAGGCTGATGGGAGCGAACGGAATCGCCACCACATCAACGTCGGACGGTTTGATACCCGCCTGCTCCAGGCAGAACTTCGCCGATTCGTAGGGCATGCGGTTCTTTGCATGCTTGTCGCGTACGAAGCGTTCTTCTTCGGCCGCTGCAATCAGCTTGCCGTCGATGTACAGCGCTGCGGAGGGATCATGACTAAGGGCGCCGGACAGGCCGAGAATCGTCAATGCCACAGGGGTCTAGCCTCTCAAAGTCCATATGCAGGCGACAAGGCGCCCGAAAAAATGTGTGCCACCAAAGGAGTGGCAAGCAACTAAAGCGCGGGATTATAGCAAGGATTATCAATGCGGGAGCTGACAGCGGGCAGACGATCACTCTGGTTTCATCTGCCCGCTTCGCCCGCCGCAGAGGTATCAGCCCTGGAGGCGGGGCAAACGCTGATCAATCAATTGATACAAAGTGCTGCTCGGCGGCCAGTTGCGCATAAAGCGCGCCCGATCACGGGCATAAGCCTTGGCGAAGCTATGGGCCGAGGTATGTTGGCGCATCGAGTCCAGGTCGATCAGGGTCCAACGGTCATCCTGCCAGAACAGGTTATGCCCCTTGAAATCACCGTGGCTGATACGCTCGCGGATCAACTCGGCAAACAGTTGCTCCAGCGCCGTGAGCTCGGCCGGCGGCACTGCGCCCGACTCCACGTACGGCGCAAAACGCTCGATCACATCAGGCCCGGAAAGGTGTTCCGTGAGCAGATAGGCGCGGCTGCGCAGCCAGAAGAACCGCCGCTCCAGCACCGCGAGCGGCCTGGGCGTGGCGATCCCGAGGAACGCCAAGCGATTGCCCTCGCGCCAGGAGTGCCAGGCCCGGCTCGGCCGCCAGAAACGCTTGAGCCAATGACCGACCCCCTTGATGTTGTAGCGCTTGAGCACCAACGGGCGGCCACCGACATCGACTCGCCCGACCGTGGCTGTTCCGCCGTTCTTGTACAAGGGCCCTTGGGCGAGCAGTGCATCGGCTTGCTCCAGCACCGGCGCCAGCGCTGCTTCTTCTTCGCGACGAATGGCCCGCAGGCCAAAGGCCCCGCTCCGAACACTGAACAGCGAACAGTCCCGGGCGACCTTGCCGAGGAAGTCCTTCAGGCGCCAGCCACGGACCTTGTCCACCTGTTTGAGCAACGCCTCCAGCGGTAGCGCATGTTCGCCATTGCTCAGCAGGTAATGCACCAGCAGCTCTTCGATAAACGGCTCGAACGCCTTGGGCAACTGGGCGAAAAACACCCCGAGGTTCTCCAGAACCTTCTGCCGTGACAACGGCTGGCCCGGCTGTTCGGCACGTATTCCGGCACCGTCGATCAAATACAGCTTGCCGTCATGGCGCAGCAGATTGTCCAGGTGCAGATCTTCCTGCCACAGGCCCTTGCCGTGCATCTGCGCAATGACGCCCAGCGCCTCGGCCAGTACCTGTTGCTGTTCGTCGGCCAACAACGGCAGCGATTCAACCTTGCTCCAGGCCTCGCCCAGGCTCTCGGCACCTTCGAGAAACTCGAACAGCAACCAACCGCCCTCGCCCTCTTTCAAACCGTCGACCAACAATAGCGGCGTGGTCAGGCCCTGCTCGGCCAACAGCCGAACACCCTGCAATTCACGCTGGAAGTGCCGTGGCGCCTTGTTGCCCACCAGTAATTTGGCCAGCACCGGACGTCCACGCCAAACCCCGGCGCCGACATAACGCTGACCGGGCAACACACGCAACAGACTCAGCAACTGCAGCTGCGCACGGCCGGCGGCATCCGCCAACTCCAGGTCCAGGGGCAAAGCCGGAGCCCGTCCGGCCGCTTTCAATTCAGATAAACGCATCAACCCCATCCTTCGCCAAACGACGCAAGCGCAGCGACATCAGAGCGCGCCGCCGTAGCGCAGTTTGCGCTGGTAAAGTTTTTCCGCCTTGCGCTCGAGCAGGACCAGCAACGCGGCTTCATCGCGCAGGATCTGGCGCAGCGGCTGGCGGAAATAGCCTTTCAGGAAACGCAGCAGGTCGCGCCGGCTCAGGCCGATATCCAGCACCGAGAAATACAGCGCCGCCAGGTCCTTGTTGCGCCAGCGCGCGGGGATCGCCGCGCGGGTCTGGGCACGGTGCAGGTCGATGACCGAAAGCTTGAGGTCCTCGGCCGTCACCGGTTTGTCGGTATGCAGCAGGAAATGGCAGATATAGCAGTCGCGATGATTGACCCCGGCGCGATGCATCATGCCGGTCATGCGCGCCACTTCGGCGATCAGCGCGCGCTTGAGCCGTGGCTCCGGCGGCTGCTTGGGCCAGTCCATGCTGAAGTCTTCGAGACTGATGGTCGGCGCCAGTTCCTCCGTGACGATAAACGAATGCTGGTCCGCCGGATTGCTGCCACGCTCGCCATAAGCCACGGCGGTCATGGTCGGCACCGCGACTTCCTGCAGGCGCTGGATCGCCCGCCACTCCTGCCCCGCGCCGAGGACCGGCAACTTGGCGGTCAACAGGTTCTTGAAAATCTCGCGCCAGCCGATGCCACGGTGGATCTTGACGAAATAACCACGGCCGTCGACTTCCGTACGCAAGGTCCGTCGCGCTTCCAGCTCACGGTAAACCACACCCTCCAGGCGCTCGACCTCGGCGAACGCATCGCGTCCAGCCCACAAGCGCTTGAACGGTTCGGCCAGGATCAGCTTCATTGCGGTAGTTCCCCCAGGATCACGTCCGCCGCGCGCTGCGGCATGCTGTAGAGGTCGGCGGTCTCGGCGTAGCTCAGGCCATGCTGGCTCCACGCCTGGCGCGCGGCCTGATCGGACAACATACGCTCCAGAGACTGATTGAGCTGGGACTGCTCGAACGGTTCGTCCAGCACCAGGCCGCAGTCGGCCTCGGCGATGTAGCGGGCATAACCGCAGACCGCGGTCACCAGCACCGGCAACCCGGCCACCAGGGCCTCAAGCAGCACCGTACCGGTATTTTCGTTGTAGGCCGGATGGATCAGCAGATCGGCTCCCAACAGGAAGCGCGGGATATCGCTGCGCCCCATGAGGAATTGCACACGCTCGCCCAATCCCAGCGCAGCACTCTGCGCCTGGAAGGTCTTGGGGTCGTCCTGGCCAATGACAAACAGCCGGGTGCGTTCTTTCAGGGCCGGCGGCAACGCGGCCAGGGCCTTGAGGCTGCGATCGAGCCCCTTGGTCTTGAACCCGGAACCGATCTGCACCAGCAGCAGCTCATCGTCCGCCAGCTTGAACTCGCGGCGGAACTCGGCGCGGATTTCGGCCGCATTCGCCGGCGCCCGACGGTCCAGGGAAATGCCCGGCGACAGCAGGTGGAAACGCTCCGGCGGGGTGTCGTAGTGTTTGACGAACAACGGCTGCTGGACTTCGGAGATCATCAGGATTTCAGTCTTTGCCTCCCTGGCGAACACCGCCCGCTCATACTCGGCGAAATGCTGATAGCGGCCCCAGAGGCGATAGAGCGAATGACGCTGGTTCTGCGCCTTGTCTTCGAAGCAACCGTCGGCGGCATAGTAGACGTCCAGATCAGGCATCTTGTTGAAGCCGATCAGCCGTGCCACCGGCCGCTTGGCCAGGTCGGCCTTTACCCAGGCACTGAACCTGGCGTAACGCCGATGATTGAACAACGCCTTGACCGGCACCATCACCACTTCGAAACCGGGCGGGATATCGCCCTCCCAGAACAGGCTGTAGACGCGGATCTGGTGCCCGCGCTGCTGGCATTCCAGGGCAATGCGCATGAAGTCACGCTGCAATCCGCCAAACGGAAAGTACTTGTACAGGACAAAAGCCAATTGCATCAGTGCCGCTCCTCAGCCATTAACAGCGCGCTCAATCGGCTTGCCACCCGTTCGGGATTCAAACGGGTGAAGCACAGAGGCAACTCGCGCTTCAGATCGAAGCGCTGCTGGTCCTCCGCTGTCGGAACGTAGGTGCATTTCTTTTGAAGACAAGGCGCGCAAGGGAAGTTGCTCGCCAGATGAATCTGCGACCGGCCGTAGGCACCGGTCAGGATCGAGCTGGTCGGACCGAACAGCGACAGCGTCGGCACATCCAGCGCGGCGGCCAGGTGACCGAGGCCGGTATCCACCGCCACGCAGGCAGTGGCGGCGGCCAGTACCTTCGCAACCCCGGCCAGGTTCAGCCTGGGCAGCACCACGACATGCTTCAGGTTGCGCGCAATCCGCTCGGCCCGGGCCTTTTCCTCGGCATTGCCCCAGGGCAGTTTCACCGGTACACCCAACTGACCGAGGCGCACGGCCAGCTCGCGCCAATAGGCTTCCGGCCAGTGCTTGGTGTCCCAGGTGGTGCCATGCAGGAACACCACGAAAGGCTTGCGCGGCAACTCGACCAGCTTGTCGGCATCCAGGCCGTAGTCGCCCATACCCCTGGGCAGGTCATAACCCAGCGCCAAGGCAAACAACTGGCGCATGCGATCAACCGCATGCTGATTGCGCGACACCGCCAGGCGCCGCGAATAAAAACGACTGGCCAGGGGTTCGCGGGCCGACTGTTTGTCCGGACCGGCCACCGGGGCCTTGGCATAACGGGTCAGCAACGCGCTTTTCACCAGGCCCTGGGCATCGATCACCAGATCGTACGGCTTGGCCCGCAGGCTCTCCTTGAATCGCCGCCACTCGCCACTCTTGAGGGTCTGCCAGATATTTTTGCGCCAGCGGCGGATCGCCACCGGAATCACCTTGTCCACCGCCGGGTGCCAGCTCGGTAGTTCGGCGAAGCCTTCCTCGACCACCCAGTCGAAACGGATACCGGGAATCGCCCGCGCGGCATCGGTAAGGGCCGGCAAGGCATGAATGATATCGCCCAGGGAAGAGGTCTTGACCAGCAATACGCGCAATTAATGGACCTCGACCGCAGTGCCGTGCAAACGCTGCAAGGCTTCGTTCACCGGAGTCGGCTCAAGCTGACGCAGGCAGTTGTAATGGCCGAAGCGGCAGGTCCGGTCGAAGCAGGGACTGCACTCCAGGCCCAGGCGGACAATTTCCACCTGGTCGGCCAACGGCGGGGTGAACCCTGGGGAAGTCGAGCCGTAGACCGCCACCAGCGGGCGGTTCAACGCGGCAGCGACGTGCATCAGCCCAGAATCGTTGGAAACCACCGCATCGGCGCAGGACATCAGGTCGATGGCCTCGGCCAGGGATGTGGCGCCACTGAGGTTGACCGCCTCTTCGCGCAGCCCGGGAATCAGGCGCTGACGAATGTCTTCGCCGACCCCATGATCGTTCTTCGAACCGAACAGCCAGACCTGCCAACCTTCACGAATCCGCGCCTCGGCGACTTTCGCGTAATGCTCCGACGGCCAGCGCTTGGATTCGCCGAACTCGGCCCCCGGGCACAGCGCCAGTACCGGGCGATCCAGGCTCAGCTCGAACTTGGCCAGCGCGGCCGCGCGGCTGGCCGGGTCGATCCGCAGGCTCGGCCGCGGATACGGCGTCGGCAGGCTTTCACCCGGCTCATAGGCCAGGGCCATGAATCGCTCGATCATCAGCGGATAACGTTCCTTATCCAGTTTGCGCACATCGTTGAGCAGGCCATAGCGAAACTCGCCACGCCAGCCGGTGCGCTTCGGCACGCCGGCAAAAAACGGCACCAGCGCCGACTTCAGCGAGTTGGGCAACAGGATCGCCTGGTCGTACCGGCCGGCCAGGGACTTGCCGATGCGCCGCCGCGTGGCCAGTTCCAGCGCGCCGTGGCCGAGCGGAAAGCTCAAGGCGGCCCGCACCTCGGGCATGCGCTCGAGGATCGGGCGGCTCCATTCCGGGGCCAGCACATCGATCTCGCACTGCGGATGACGCTGCTTCAGGCACTGGAACAGTGTCTGAGCCATCACCATGTCACCGACCCAGCTGGGCCCAACGATCAGAATATTCATAGGCTTCCACAAACGATGCGGGGAGGCTTATGCCTCCCCGCCTCTAAAATATCAATCAGCTTAGCCCCAGCTCGGTCCATATCCGCATGACATCGCGGCGTTCGACCGCGAACTGATCGCCGGTGATCACCCCCGCCTCCTTCTGCAACGCCTGGCGGTGGGCGGCGGAGCGATAGGCCTTGTAGGCCTCGCGCAGCAGGTGGGCGTCCGTGGCGGGGATCAGGCCCGCCTGCTCCAACCCTTCGAGAATGCGGATATTGTCGGTATAGCGGAGTAACGCCGGGTGCGCTTTCGACCAAGCCAATGTCGCGTATTGCACCATAAATTCAATATCGACGATACCACCGGCATCCTGCTTGATATCGAAGGGCGCCGTGGCCTCGAAGGCATTGGCCGCCGTGCCCGCCGCGGTGGCCTTGCTCCCCAGGTTGTCGCGCATCTTGGCGCGCATCTCGCTGACTTCCTGACGCAAGGTCGGCAAATCCCGCTCACGCCCCAGCACCGCCGCGCGTACCTTCTCGAACGCCGTGCCGACCTCGTTGCAACCTACCAGAACCCGGGCGCGGATCAGCGCCTGGTGCTCCCAGGTCCAGGCTTCGTTCTGCTGGTAACGCTCGAAAGCGCCCAGGGAACTGACCAGCAGCCCCGAAGCCCCGGACGGGCGCAGGCGCATGTCCACTTCATAGAGCTGGCCGGAGTTGGTCTGGGTGGTCAGCAGGTGAATGATCCGCTGACCCAGGCGGGTGAAAAACTGCGCGGTATCGATAGGCTTGGCGCCGTCAGTCTCGGCATTCGGGTCACCGTCGTGGATAAACACCAGGTCCAGGTCCGAGCCATGGCCCAGCTCGATACCGCCGACCTTGCCGTAGCCGACAATAATAAAGCCCGGGTCGCACAAGCTGCCATCGACACGTCGTGGCGAACCATGGCGGCCGACGGTCTGGCGCCAGGCCAGGGCCAGCACCTGTTCGAGGATCGCTTCGGCGAGCCAGGTGAGGTAGTCGCTGACCTTCATCAATGGCAGGCTACCGGAGATTTCCGAGGCCGCGACCCGCAGACGATGCGCCAGCTTGAAGTGGCGCAAGGCTTCCATCTGTTGCTCGAGGTCGTCTTCCGGAATCCGCGTCAGGCGCTCACGCAGCTCCGCGGCCAGCTCCGGCGCCAGGGGCGGCTTGAACAGCCGGCCTTCGTTGAGCAACTCGTCGAGCAGCATCGGGAAGCGGGTGATCTGTTCGGCAATCCAGGGGCTCGCAGCACACAAGGTCAGCAAGCGACGCAAGGCACCGGGGTTTTCCGTGAGCAGCACCAGGTAAGCCGAACGCCGGGCCACTGCTTCCACCAAGGGCAGCACCCGCTCCAGCACCAGGTCCGGATCGGCATGTTCCACCGCCTGGGCCAGCAAGCGCGGGATAAAGGCATCGAGCCGCTCCCGACCGAGCCGCTGCATGGCGCGCAACTGCGGGCTGGTGCGCAGCGCCGTCAGTTGCTTCAGGGCCTTGGCGGCATCCTTGAAACCGCCTTCCTGCAACTGCCGGCAGGCCGCCTCTTCATCCTGGGACTCTTCCCACAGCGGCAGCCATTCGCCGCCGACCATCACTTCACAGTCGGCGCCATCTTCTTCGTCCGGATCGGCGATCACCTGGCGGAAATGCCAGTCGACCCGCCCGCGCCAGTACATCAACCGCTCATGAAACGCCTCCCAACTGTCGAAGCCCATCATGAAAGCAATGCGCGCACGATCCTTCTCGCCATCGGGCAGCATCTGGGTCTGGCGGTCGGCAATCGCCTGGATCGCATGTTCGGTGTAGCGCAGGAATTCATAGCCGCTGCGCAACTCGCCGATCACCGCCGGCGGCAGGTAACCCTGGCCTTCCAGGGTCCCCAGCACCTTCAACAACGGGCGCTGCTGCAGACTCAGGTCACGCCCGCCATGAATCAGCTGGAAGGCCTGGGCAATGAACTCGACCTCGCGAATGCCGCCGGAACCCAGCTTGATATTCTCGGCCATACCCTTGCGCCGGACTTCCTGCTGGATCAACTGCTTCATGGTGCGCAACGCTTCGATGGCCGAGAAGTCCAGATAGCGCCGATAGACGAAGGGCCGCAGCATATCCAGCAACTGCGCGCCGGCCACCTGGTCGCCGGCCACCACCCGCGCCTTGATCATCGCGTAGCGCTCCCAGTCGCGCCCCTGGTCCTGGTAATACTGTTCCAGCGCGTTGAAGCTCAACACCAGCGCGCCGGCCGAGCCATAGGGGCGCAGGCGCATGTCGACGCGGAACACGAAGCCGTCGACGGTGATAGGGTCGAGCGCCTTGATCAGTCGCTGGCCCAGGCGGATGAAAAACTCCTGGTTGTCCAGCGGGCGCTTGGTCCCGACTGTCTCGCCGCCTTCCGGGTAGGCAAAGATCAGGTCGATGTCGGAAGACAGGTTCAACTCCACGGCACCGAGCTTGCCCATGCCGAGGATGACCATCTGCTGCGGCTCGCCACTGCGCCGCCCGGTGGGTGTGCCGAACTGCTGGCAATGCCGTGGATACAGCCAGTGATACCCCTGGTCGATGCAGGCGTCGGCCAGGTCGGAAAGGTCGCGACAGGTCTGCACCAGGTCCGCCTGGCGAGTCAGGTCGCGCCAGATGATCCGCACCTGCTGGCGCGTGCGCTGCCGGCGCAGGGCGCGGCCCAGTTCGTCCTCGGTTTCGACCTGCTGCAACGCCGCGGCGATCTGCCCGCACATCTCCCCCGGCGCGAAGCCGCGATCCAGGTCGCCGAACTGCGCCAGCTCCAGCAACATCAAAGGGTCACGCAGCGATTGTTCAATAAAGAAGTCGCTGGCCGCGCTGACCCGGGAGAACTGCGCCCAGCGTGGCGCGGTCCATTCAGCCAGCCCGTGATCATCCTCCAGGGCGGCGACAGCGGCACGAAACGACTGCTCGGCACGACTGGCGGCAGGCAGGAGAATGGCCGGCAGGTCGGCCAACATTGGAAGGCTCATGGTCTATCCTTGGTGATCGAACAATCAGCCGCAGTCTGTGATAGCGAGAAACACGCTCTGGAAAGGACTGTCGAACAAAAGTTAGAAATAGCTGATAATGGTTATTTTTTGGCAGCCAGCCTCAAAAAGGTGGTCACCTTGATTATTTTCCAACCAACAATATCGATTACGCTCACAACATAGCAGGAAGTTTTTACTCGTCGATCTGTAGTTTTACTACTCGTCTATACATTCGAAAGGCTGAAATGGTCGACGATTTGTAGTAAAACTACAGGACTCCGGTACAACCTCCGGACATCCAAGAATTTATGTCGTCTGCCCACAAGGCCAGTCGCAAACTCAGGCAACCGATTCTGGAAGCCTTTCCGCCCTGGAGCAAGCCATGCAAGACCTCGATCCCGTCGAAACCCAGGAATGGCTGGACGCCCTGGAATCGGTTCTCGACAAAGAAGGCGAAGACCGTGCTCACTACCTGATGACCCGTATGGGCGAACTCGCGACCCGCAGCGGCTCGCAACTGCCCTACGCCATCACCACGCCTTACCGCAACACGATTCCCGTCACCCACGAAGCACGCATGCCTGGCGACCTGTTCATGGAACGCCGCATTCGCTCGCTGGTGCGCTGGAACGCGATGGCCATGGTAATGCGCACGAACTTGAAAGATTCTGACCTGGGCGGTCACATCTCCAGCTTCGCCTCCAGCGCCACCCTGTATGACATCGGTTTCAACTACTTCTTCCAGGCCCCGACCGACGAACACGGCGGCGACCTGATCTACTTCCAGGGCCACACCTCGCCAGGCGTCTACGCCCGTGCGTTCATGGAAGGCCGCATCACCGAAGAACAGATGAACAACTTCCGCCAGGAAGTCGACGGTCAGGGCCTCTCGTCCTACCCGCACCCTTGGCTGATGCCGGACTTCTGGCAGTTCCCGACCGTATCCATGGGTCTGGGTCCGATCCAGGCGATCTACCAGGCACGCTTCATGAAGTACCTGGAAGCTCGCGGTTTCATCCCGGAAGGCAAGCAGAAGGTCTGGTGCTTCCTGGGCGACGGCGAGTGCGACGAGCCGGAATCCCTGGGTGCCATCTCCCTGGCCGGCCGCGAGAAGCTGGACAACCTGATCTTCGTCATCAACTGCAACCTGCAGCGCCTCGACGGCCCGGTTCGCGGCAACGGCAAGATCATCCAGGAACTCGAAGGCGTGTTCCGTGGCGCCCAGTGGAACGTCACCAAAGTCATCTGGGGCCGTTTCTGGGACCCACTGCTGGCCAAGGACGTCAACGGCATCCTGCAACGCCGGATGGACGAAGTCATCGACGGCGAGTACCAGAACTACAAGGCCAAAGACGGCGCGTTCGTGCGTGAACACTTCTTCAACTCGCCAGAACTCAAGGCGATGGTTGCCGACCTGTCCGACGATGAGATCTGGAAACTCAACCGTGGCGGCCACGACCCGTACAAGGTCTACGCGGCGTACCACGAAGCGGTCAACCACAAGGAACAACCGACCGTCATCCTGGCCAAGACCATCAAGGGTTATGGCACCGGTGCCGGCGAAGCGAAGAACACCGCGCACAACACCAAGAAGGTCGATGTCGAAAGCCTGAAGCTGTTCCGCGATCGCTTCGACATTCCGGTCAAAGACGACCAGTTGGAAAACCTGCCGTTCTTCAAGCCGGAACCCAACAGCGCCGAAGCCCGCTACCTCAGCGAGCGCCGTACCGCACTGGGCGGTTTCGTGCCACAGCGCCGCGCGCAAAGCTTCAACATCCCGACGCCGCCACTCGATACCCTCAAGGCTATCCTGGACGGCTCGGGCGACCGTGAAATCTCCACCACCATGGCCTTCGTGCGGATCCTCGCGCAGTTGGTCAAGGACAAGGAAATCGGTTCGCGCATCGTCCCGATCATCCCGGACGAGGCCCGTACCTTCGGTATGGAAGGCATGTTCCGTCAGTTGGGCATCTACTCCTCCGTCGGCCAGCTCTACGAGCCAGTCGATAAAGACCAGGTGATGTTCTACAAGGAAGACAAGAAGGGCCAGATTCTCGAAGAAGGCATCAACGAAGCGGGCGCCATGAGCTCCTTCATCGCCGCCGGTACTTCGTACTCCAGCCACAACCAGCCGATGCTGCCGTTCTACATCTTCTACTCGATGTTCGGCTTCCAGCGCATCGGCGACCTGGCCTGGGCCGCCGGCGACAGCCGCACCCGTGGCTTCCTGATCGGCGGTACCGCAGGCAGAACCACGCTGAACGGCGAAGGCCTGCAGCACGAAGACGGTCACAGCCACATCCTCGCGGGCACCATCCCGAACTGCCGTACCTTTGATCCAACCTACGGCTACGAGCTGGCGGTGATCATCCAGGACGGCATGAAGAAGATGACCGAAGAGCAGCAGGACGTTTTCTACTACATCACCGTGATGAACGAGTCCTACCAGCAACCCGCCATGCCGGCCGGTGTTGAAGAGGGCATCATCAAGGGCATGTACCTGCTCGAGGAAGACACCAAGGAAGCGGCCCACCACGTGCAACTGATGGGCTCCGGCACCATCCTGCGCGAAGTGCGTGAAGCGGCGAAGATCCTGCGTGAGCAATTCAACATCGGCGCCGACGTGTGGAGCGTCACCAGCTTCAACGAACTGCGTCGCGACGGCCTCGCCGTGGAGCGCAGCAACCGCCTGCACCCGGGCCAGAAGCCAAAGCTGAGCTACGTCGAAGAATGCCTCAACGGCCGCAAAGGTCCGGTGATCGCCTCTACCGACTACATGAAGTTGTTTGCCGAACAGATTCGTCAGTGGGTCCCATCCAAGGAATTCAAAGTCCTGGGTACCGACGGTTTCGGCCGCAGTGACAGCCGCAAGAAGCTGCGTCACTTCTTCGAAGTCGACCGTCATTTCGTGGTGTTGGCAGCCCTGGAAGCCTTGGCTGACCGTGGTGAGATCGAACCCAAGGTGGTGGCGGACGCCATCGTCAAGTTCGGGATCAACCCGGAAAAACGCAACCCACTGGACTGCTGAGGAGACACCCTGTGAGCGAACTCATTCGCGTACCTGACATCGGCAGCGGTGAAGGTGAAGTAATCGAATTGTTTGTGAAGGTCGGCGACCGCATCAAAGCCGACCAGAGCATCCTGACGCTGGAATCGGACAAGGCGAGCATGGAAGTGCCCGCGCCGAAAGCCGGCATCATCAAGAGCCTGAAAGTGAAGCTGGGCGACCGCCTGAAAGAAGGCGACGAGCTGCTGGAACTGGAAGTCGAAGGTGCCGCTGCTGCGGCGCCTGCGGCTGCACCGGCACCTGTTGCCCAGGCGGCTGCGCCGGTTGCGGCCGCCGCACCAGTTGCCGCTCCGAGCGCCGCACCTGCCGCCGCCTCGGCCCAGCCAGTGCACGTGCCGGACATCGGTTCGTCGGGCAAGGCCCAGATCATCGAGATCTCGGTCAAGGTCGGCGACAGCATCGAAGCTGATCAATCGCTGATCACCCTCGAATCCGACAAGGCCAGCATGGAAATCCCATCGCCGGTCGCCGGTGTCGTGGAAAGCATCAACGTCAAGCTCAACGACGAAGTCGGTACCGGCGACCTGATCCTGGTCCTGAAAGTCGCGGGCGCGGCGTCGGCCGCTGCTCCAGCACCGGCCCAAGCCGCCGCCGCACCTGCTGCCGCTCCGGCGCCAGTGGCTGCACCGGCCGCTCCGGTTGCCGACAGCGTCCAGGACATCCACGTGCCGGATATCGGCTCGGCGGGCAAGGCCAAGATCATCGAAGTCTCGGTCAAGGCCGGCGACACCGTCGAGGTCGATCAATCGCTGATCACCCTCGAATCCGACAAAGCCAGCATGGAAATCCCATCGCCGGCCGCCGGCGTGGTGGAAAGCATTTCCATCAAGCTCGACGACGAAGTCGGTACCGGCGACCTGATCCTCAAGCTGAAGGTCAAGGGCGTTGCCGCGCCAGCCGCTCCTGCTCCAGCGGCTGCACCTGCCGCACCGGCCAAGGCTGAAGCCGCACCTGCTGCTGCGCCGGCTCCAGCCGCTGCCCCGGTAGCCGCTCCGGCCAACCCGGGTGCCAAGGTTCACGCCGGCCCGGCGGTACGCCAACTGGCCCGTGAATTCGGCGTCGAGCTGAACGCGGTCAGCGCCAGCGGCCCCCACGGTCGCATCCTCAAGGAAGACGTGCAGGCCTACGTCAAGGCGATGATGCAGAAAGCCAAGGAAGCACCGGCCGCCGCACCTGCTGGCGCCACCGGCGGTGCCGGCATCCCGCCGATCCCGGTCGTGGACTTCAGCCGCTTCGGCGAAATCGAAGAAGTGCCGATGACCCGCCTGATGCAGGCTGGCGCCGCCAACCTGCACCGCAGCTGGCTGAACGTACCGCACGTGACCCAATTCGACTCGGCGGATATCACCGAACTGGAAGCGTTCCGCGTGGCCCAGAAAGCCGTGGCCGAGAAGGCTGGCGTCAAGCTGACCATCCTGCCGCTGCTGCTCAAGACCTGCGCTCACCTGCTCAAGGAACTGCCGGACTTCAACAGTTCGCTGGCCCCAAGCGGCAAGGCGATCATCCGCAAGAAGTACGTCAACATCGGCTTCGCCGTCGACACGCCGGATGGCCTGCTGGTTCCGGTGATCAAGAACGTCGACCAGAAGAACCTGCTGCAACTCGCCGCCGAAGCGGCTTCCCTGGCTGAAAAAGCCCGGACCAAGAAGCTCTCCGCCGACGACATGCAGGGCGCCTGCTTCACCATTTCCAGCCTCGGGCACATTGGCGGCACCGGCTTCACGCCGATCGTCAACGCGCCGGAAGTGGCGATCCTCGGTGTCTCCAAGGCCACCATCCAGCCGGTCTGGGACGGCAAGGCCTTCCAGCCCAAGCTGATGCTGCCACTGTCGCTGTCCTACGATCACCGGGTGATCAACGGTGCAGCCGCCGCGCGCTTCACCAAGCGCCTGAGCGACCTGCTGGCGGATATCCGCACTATCCTGCTGTAACCGCGAACCCGGTCTCTTCCCTTGAGGAGACCGGGCCCGCGTACCGATTTCCGAGCGCCACGCTCGTACCTCAACCCCGCCAATTGGCGGGGCTTTTTTTGCCTGTTTTCCGGGCAATGCCATAAACGATTCAGCAAACACCGTGCGCCCCTTGAAATAGACGGGTGGCGACGCCCGTTAATTGAAGAAATCCCCTCCTCGGCCGATACATTGAAGGCACGGAGCCACTGTTGTGCTTGTCAGCCTGACCTGCTTAATGCAACCTTGCCCAACACGCCAGAAAAACGGTTTGTACCCAGCGTGACCCGTACTCTTGAAGCGAGCTCTCAATGAAAAGCCAACCGGATGTCGCCAATAGATTGGCGGCCGAGGTAGTAACGCAATTGCCGGTGCCCTCGCGGCTCGGCATGCTGCGTTTCGAACGGCTGAATGAAGCAAGCTGGGCACTGCTGTTTCTCGATCCCAATTGCGAGCGCCAGTTCGGCCAACCGGCCATTGAACTCTGCGCCCTGGTCGGCTCGCCCTATGCCAGCCTGATGGAACCGGAAGCCCGTTACCGGCTGCACGATACCATCCAGCAGCAACTGGTCGACAGCCCGCATTACCTGATTCGCTACACCCTGCACACCACCCAGGGGCCACTGAGCCTGCTGGAAGTCGGTGAAGCCTACAAACAACACAACCGTCACCTGCTGCGCGGCTACCTGCTGGTGGTCGAGGGCCTGCTCGGCCAGGAGCCGAGCTTGCCGGCCGCCGACCTGGAAACCCAGAACAGCCGCCTGCAGATTGCCCTGGAACTGAACCAGCGCGCCCAGCAGGAACAATTGCTCCACCTCGACCGGGTACGCGCCCAGCAGGACCTGATCCTGCGCCTGGCGCGCCAGCGCTACAGCGCCGGCAAGTCCCTGCTCGAAGCCGCCGAACTGATCACCCGCTGCGCCTGCGACATCTACGAGATCGACTGCGCAAGTATCTGGAACCTCGAAGGCAACCGCCTGGTACCGATCTGCTCCTATCACCGTGATCGCCAGCAATACGTGCTGCCGGACATCATCGACGTCAGTGGTTTTCCCGACTACCTCGAAGCCCTGCACACCAGCCGTGCCATCGACGCCCACAATGCCAACCGCGACCCGCGTACCCGGGAAATGGCCGAAAGCCTGCGCCCACGGGACACCAATGCCATGCTCGATGCCAGTATCCGCATCGATGGCCAGGTGGTCGGCGTGCTGTGCCTGGAGCAGACCGGCAAGAGTCGCGCCTGGCAGTCCGATGAGATCGCCTTTGCCGGTGAGCTGGCAGACCAGTTCGCCCAGGTCATCAACAACCACAACCGACGGGCCGCCACCAGCGCCCTGCACCTGTTCCAGCGCGCCGTGGAACAGAGCGCCAACGCCTTCCTGCTGGTCAGCAGCGAAGGCGTGGTGGAATACGTCAACCCCAGCTTCACCGCCATCACCCAGTACAGCACCGAGGAAGTCCACGGCCAGAAGCTCTCCGAGCTGCCAGCCCTGGAGAACCTCAGCGAGCTGCTGTTCGACGCGCCCTCGAGCCTGGCCAAGAGCAATAGCTGGCAAGGCGAGTTCAAGAGCCGACGCAAGAACCTGGAGCCCTACTGGGGCCAGCTGTCGATCTCCAAGGTCTACGGTGACAACCGCGAACTGACCCACTACATCGGCATCTACGAAGACATCACCCAGAGCAAGCTGGCGCAACAGCGCATCGAGCGCCTGGCCTACACCGACAACCTGACCAACCTGGGCAACCGCCCGGCGTTCATCCGCAACCTCGACGAGCGTTTCGCCCGCGACAGCGACTCGCCCATCAGCCTGCTGCTGGTGGACATCGACAACTTCAAGCGGATCAACGACAGCCTCGGCCACCAGACCGGCGACAAACTGCTGATCAGCCTGGCCCGACGCCTGCGCAACAGCCTGAGTCCGAGCGGCAGTCTGGCGCGCTTTGCCAGTAACGAATTCGCGGTGCTGCTGGACGATACCGACCTGGAAACCGGGCAACAGATCGCCAGCCAGCTGCTGACCACCCTCGACAAGCCGATGTTCGTCGACAACCAGCTGATCAGCGTCACCGGCTCCGTGGGCCTGGCCAGCGCACCGCTGCACGGCCGCGACCCACAGACCCTGATGCGCAACGCCGGCCTGGCCCTGCACAAGGCCAAGGCCAACGGCAAGCACCAGGTCCAGGTCTTTACCGAGGCGCTGAACGCAGAGGCCAGCTACAAGCTGTTCGTCGAGAACAACCTGCGCCGGGCCCTGACCCAGAACGAGCTGGACGTGTTCTACCAGCCCAAGCTCTGCCTGCGCAGCGGCCGCCTGCTGGGCATGGAGGCGCTGTTGCGCTGGAACCACCCGGAACGCGGCATGATCCGCCCGGACCAGTTCATCAGCGTCGCCGAAGAAACCGGGCTGATCATCCCGATCGGCAAATGGGTCGCGCGCCAGGCCTGCCGCATGAGCAAGCAACTGACCGCCTCCGGGCTGGGCAAGCTGCAGGTGGCGATCAACCTGTCGCCCAAGCAGTTCTCCGACCCGGACCTGGTGGCCTCCATCGCCAGTATCCTCAAGGAAGAACAGCTGGCGCCGGCCCTGCTGGAGCTTGAGCTGACCGAAGGCCTGCTGCTGGAAGCCACCGAAGACACCCACCAGCAACTCGACCAGTTGAAAAGGCTTGGCCTGACCCTGGCCATGGACGACTTCGGCACCGGCTATTCGTCCCTGAGCTACCTGAAGAAATTCCCGATCGACATCATCAAGATCGATCGCAGCTTCATCCATGAAATCCCGGACAACCAGGACGATATGGAAATCACCTCCGCGGTGATCGCCATGGCCCACAACCTGAAGATCAAGGTGGTGGCCGAAGGGATCGAGACCTACGAGCAACTGACCTTCCTGCGGCGCCACCGTTGCGATGTCGGCCAGGGCTACCTGTTCGACCGGCCGATCCCCGGTCTCGACCTGATCCAGCAGCTCAAACGTTACCCGCGCGGCCCTATGGCCTGACAGCGCTGTAACACTCGGGCACACTGTCGGTCTATCCTACTGTATCGCTTATCCCAACCTGACTGAGAGGACTGTGACATGGTCTTGCGCTCGGAAATACTGGTGAACAAAAACGTGCTCCCAACCAAAGAACAAGCTCTGCCTGGCCGCGAAACCCCGATGAGCGTGCCGGAAAAGCATTTCGTCAACGGCAACCCGCTGCTGGGGCCCTTCCCCGGCAACGTGGAATTCGCGATTTTCGGCCTGGGTTGCTTCTGGGGCGCGGAACGACGCTTCTGGCAACGTGAAGGGGTGTACAGCACCTCGGTGGGTTACGCCGGCGGTTTCACGCCGAACCCGACCTACGAAGAAGTCTGCTCGGGCCTGACCGGCCATAGCGAAGTGGTTCTGGTGGTGTATGAACCGGAAATCGTCAGCTACGAGCAACTGCTCGCGCTGTTCTGGGAACTGCACGATCCGACCCAGGGCATGCGCCAGGGCAACGACATCGGCAGCCAGTACCGCTCGGTGATCTACGCCACCAAACCGGATCAGTTGGAAGCGGCGCTGAAGAGCAAGCAGCTGTACCAGGCCGAACTGAGCAAGGCCGGGCATGGCACTATCACCACGGAAATCGACGAAGCGCCGACCTTCTTCTATGCCGAGGCCTATCACCAGCAGTATCTGGCGAAGAACCCCGAAGGCTATTGCGGGATTCGCGGCACGGGCGTGACCTGCCCGATCTGATTCAGCACCCGGCGTCGGACACAGGTTTTGCGGACACCACAGACCTGTAGGAGCCTGGCTTGCCAGCGAAGAGGCCCTCAAGAGCGCCAAAAGCTTCGCGGGCAAGCTCCGCTCCCACAGGTTCCGATGTGCTCAGAACATCGGGGAAAACCCAAAGCCGCCGACTTACTCGGCAATCAGCCAATCCATCCGCCAATCACCCTGGGTCTGCCCCAGCTTCTGCGCCAGCCACGGCAACAACTCCCGCAGCTCCTCTTCCAGCCCCCACGGCGGATTGGCAATCGCCAGGCCCGAACCGTTCAGGCTCGCCGGCGTATCCAGCGGATGCACCAGCAATTCCACCCGCAGCAATTTCGGCGCACCGCTACCAGCCAGATCCTGATAGAAGCGCTTCAGGGCGCGCTGATCCTTGATCGGATACCAGATCGCCGCCACCGCCTGGCGCATACGCCCGATGGCTTCCTTGAGCGATGCCGCACAGCGCTGCATCTCATCCAGCTGTTCGAACGGCGGATCGATCAGCAGCACCGCACGCTTCTCTGCTACCGGCAGCAAGGCCCGCGCCACATGCCAGCCTTCGCCCAGATGCACCGCCACGCGCCGGTCGCCCTTCATATTGTCCTTGAGCAGCTTGCCGTCTTCCGGGTGCTTCTCGTTGAGCAGGATCCGCTCGCGCTCACGGGTCAGGCGTCGCGCCAGCTCCGGCGAGCCCGGGTAGTAGCGCAATTCGCCATCCGGGTTCATCTCGTGCAGCACACGCATGTAGTCGGCGGTCACCGCCGGCAACGCCTGCTCGCCCCACAAGCGGGCGATCCCCTCCAGGTATTCGCCGGTGCGGCTGGCCTGGTCGCCCTTGAGGTCGTACAGGCCAATGCCGGCGTGACTGTCGATATAGGCGAACGGCTGCTCCTTGCGCGCCATCAGGGCAATCAGGCGGGTCAGGATCAGGTGTTTCAAGACGTCGGCGTGATTGCCGGCGTGGAAGGCGTGACGGTAGTTCATGGCGACTCCTGCGAAGGAGGCGAAGTTTACCTTGTGCCCGGGCGTACGTCAGGTCGCAGCGTACCGGCGGCATCGGAAGTGTCTGACATATTCCTGGGGCCGGGCAGTGATAAGGTCATTTTCCCGCCTATCGGAAAGAAGGATCCGAGCAATGACCAGCCGCTACGCCAAGATCGCCCTCACCCTGGCCCTCGCAGCCTTCGCCTTCATGGTCACGTTCAACAATATCACCGACTACGGTTCCAACTTCGCCTTTGTCCGCCATGTACTGAGCATGGACACCACCTTCCCGGACAATGCCGCGATGTACCGCGCGATCACCACCCCCGCGCTCTGGCACGCCGCCTATTGGCTGATCATCTTCGGCGAAGGCCTGACCGCGGTGCTGCTGGCCCGTGGCGCGTGGTCACTCTGGCAAGCGCGCAAACGCGACGCCGCCAGCTTCGCCCAGGCGAAGCAGTGGGTCATCGGCGGCGCAACCGTCGGCTTCCTGGTCTGGTTCTTCGGTTTCATGGTAGTCGGCGGCGAATGGTTCCTGATGTGGCAATCGCAGACCTGGAATGGCCAGGAGCCGGCCTTCAAGTTCTACATGGCTATCCTCGGGGTGCTGATCTTCGTCAATCAGGCGGACAACGAGCTGGCTTAATCCGGCCACTTGCCGATTGCGCGCCAGTATCGGACACTGGCGCGCCGGTTTGCGGTCCGACCACGGGCGCAGCACCCAAGGTCATTGGCGACTCAGACACACGAGACCATTAAGCGACCGCACCTGCCTGGCAGTGCTCATTAATGGAATTCCACTGAGTCGAGACTTTATGAAAGACGCAACGATTGCGCTCCATCACGGTTTCAAGTCGGACCCGACCACCAAGGCCGTGGCCGTGCCCATCTACCAGAACGTCGCCTTCGAATTCGATAACGCCCAGCACGGCGCCGACCTGTTCAACCTGGATGTCCCGGGCAATATCTACACCCGGATCATGAACCCCACCAACGACGTGCTGGAACAGCGCCTCGCCGCCCTCGAAGGCGGGATCGCCGGGTTGGCGGTGTCCGCCGGCAGCGCCGCGATCCACTACGCGATCCAGACCCTGACCCGCGCCGGCGACAATATCGTCTCCACACCGCAGCTCTACGGCGGTACCTACACCCTCTTCGCCCACCTGCTGCCGAGTTTCGGTGTCGATGTGCGCTTCGCCCGCGACGACTCACCCGAAGCCATCGCCGAACTGATCGACGAGAACACCAAGCTGGTCTATTGCGAAAGTATCGGTAATCCGGCGGGCAATATCGTCGATCTCCAGCGCTTCGCCGAGGTTGCCCATGCCCGCGGCGTACCACTGATGGTCGACAACACCGTGGCGACGCCGATCCTGTGCAAGCCGATCGAGTTTGGTGCCGATATCGTCGTGCACTCGGTGACCAAGTACGTCGGCGGCCACGGCAACTCCCTGGGCGGGGTGATTGTCGATGCCGGCACCTTCCCCTGGGCCGACTACCCGGAAAAATTCCCCGGCCTGAACACCCCGGAGGCCGCCTATCACGGCGTGGTCTACACGGAAAAATTCGGTCCTGCGGCGTTTATCGCCCGAGCCCGCACCGTACCATTGCGCAATACCGGCGCGGCCCTGGCGCCGATGAACGCCTTCCTGCTACTACAAGGCCTGGAAACCCTGGCCTTGCGCATGGAGCGGCATACCGAGAACGCGCTCAAGGTGGCGCAGTTCCTCAAGGCCCACGAGCAAGTGGCCTGGGTCAGTTACGCCGGCCTGCCGGACCACCCGCACCATGAACTGGCGCTCAAATACATGAAGGGCAAGCCTTCGGCGATCCTCTCGTTCGGCCTCAAGGGAGGCTATGCAGCCGGTGTGCGTTTCTACGATGCACTGCAGATCTTCAAGCGCCTGGTGAATATCGGCGACGCCAAGTCCCTGGCCTGCCACCCGGCCTCCACCACCCACCGGCAAATGAACGAGCAAGAGCAGGCCAAGGCCGGCGTGAAACCGGAAATGATCCGCCTGTCCGTTGGCATCGAGGCGATCGAGGATATCCTCGAAGACCTGCAACAAGCGCTACGCGCTTAAAGCAAAACGGCCCGCCTCCAGGGAGACGGGCCGCTAAGCGTTCAGGGCTTCAGCCCATCTTCGATCAGTGCTCCAGGCGGAATTGCTTCTCTGCCGCGTCGAAGCGCCGCAGCATCAGCGCCGAGGGCGTCCCCATCCGGCTGACGATATAGATCGCCAGACTGGCGAAGATAAAGCCTGGAATAATTTCGTACAGCCCCAGCAGATTGAAGTGCTTCCAGACGATCACCGTGATTGCCCCCACCAGAATCCCGGCCAGCGCGCCATTGCGGGTCATGTCCTTCCAGATCACCGAGATCAGCACCACCGGACCGAACGCCGCACCAAAACCGGCCCAGGCGTAGCTCACCAGGCCCAGCACACGGTTTTCCGGATTGGCCGCGAGGGCGATGGCCACCAGTGCCACCAACAACACCATGGCACGACCGACCCAGACCAGCTCGCGCTGGGAAGCCGACTTACGCAGGAAGGTCTTGTAGAAGTCCTCGGTCAGGGCGCTGGAGCACACCAGTAACTGGCAGCTCAAAGTACTCATCACCGCCGCCAGGATCGCCGACAGCAGCACACCCGCAACCCACGGATTGAACAGAATCTTCGCCAACTCGATAAACACCCGCTCATGGTTCTCACCCACGGGGCCAGCCACCTCGGGATGTGCCGAGAAATAGGCAATGCCGAAGAAGCCCACCGCCACGGTGCCGCCCAGGCAGAGGATCATCCAGCTCATGGAGATGCGCCGGGCCTTGGCAATCGACTTGACCGAATCCGCCGCCATGAAGCGCGCCAGGATATGCGGCTGGCCGAAGTAGCCCAGGCCCCAGCCCATCAGCGAGAGAATGCCGACGAAAGTGGTGCCCTTGAGCATGTCGAAGTTGGCCGGATCCTTGGCTTCAATGGCCAGGAAGGTGGTATCGACGCCGCCAGTGGCCAGCAGCACGATGATCGGCGTCAGGATCAGCGCGAAGATCATCAGCGTGGCTTGCACGGTATCGGTCCAGCTGACTGCCAGGAAACCACCAATAAAGGTGTAGGCAATGGTCGCCGCCGCGCCGGCCCACAAGGCCGTTTCGTAGGACATGCCGAAAGTGCTTTCGAACAACCGCGCCCCGGCAACGATGCCCGACGCACAGTAGATGGTGAAGAACACCAGGATCACCACCGCGGCAATGATCCGCAGCAGGCCGCTGTGATCCTCGAAACGACTGGAGAAATAGTCCGGCAGGGTCAGCGCATCGCCATTGTGCTCGGTCTGTACCCGCAGGCGCCCGGCGACGAACAGCCAGTTCAGGTAGGCCCCGACAATCAGGCCGATGGCGATCCAGCTTTCCGACAGCCCCGACAGGTAGATCGCACCGGGCAAACCCATCAGCAACCAGCCGCTCATATCGGAAGCGCCGGCCGACAACGCGGTGACAACGCTGCCAAGGCTGCGGCCGCCGAGAATGTAATCGGAGAGGTTATTGGTCGAGCGATAAGCCATCAGGCCGATCAGCACCATGGCGGCGATATAGATCACGAACGTGATCAGGGTGGGGTTGCTTACACTCATTGAAAAATCCCTGGCATTGTTTTTATTGAGCGACGGTCCGACCGACGCAAAGCATGATGTTTGTCAGACGATTAAACGCAGCAGGCATTTATGACCGATATTTCCTCAGGAAAATCGCCAGCCACGACCTACCGCACGTAGGAGGTTGCACTGCGGCGGCGAATGCTATTCAACAAACCGAATAAGGTGCAACCCATTTCGCCCGAATAAGTTGCACCTATTGAATTTTGCGTATTTTCCGACGATTTCCCGCCCTTTTTCAGTGCGAGAAATGCCCCTGCCCCCCGGAAAACCCCGGACTGAAGGCGCCAAGTACAAGTGGGAAAATAATTCCTGATCTGCCGCCGTTTTTTCCTGCAAAAAAAGGGTTGCACCCGGTTGCACCTCGATCGAGCCAGCGCTACTCTTTCCGCCAGCTGATGCCACGCCATCGTGGTAACCATGAGGATAAGAAAATGGCTACGACCACCCTTGGGGTCAAACTCGACGACCCGACCCGTGAGCGCCTGAAGGCCGCGGCCCACTCGATTGACCGCACCCCCCATTGGCTGATCAAGCAAGCCATTTTCAACTACCTGGAAAAGCTCGAGAGCGGTGCAACCCCGGGTGAAATCAACGGTTCGTCCCGTGGCGACGCCGATGACAGCGGTGACGTTCCGAGCGACCACGCCCATCAGTGCTTCCTCGAATTCGCCGAAAGCATCCTCCCGCAATCGGTACTGCGCGCCGCCATTACCGCCGCCTACCGCCGTCCGGAGCCGGAAGTGGTGCCGATGCTGCTGGAGCAGGCACGCCTGCCGGCAGCCATGGCCGACGCCACCCACAAGCTCGCCGCCTCGATTGCCGAAAAACTGCGCAACCAGAAGAGCGCCGGCGGCCGTGCCGGGATTGTTCAGGGCCTGTTGCAGGAGTTCTCCCTGTCGTCCCAGGAAGGCGTGGCGCTGATGTGCCTGGCCGAAGCCCTGCTGCGTATCCCGGACAAAGGTACCCGCGACGCGCTGATCCGCGACAAGATCAGCACCGGCAACTGGCAACCGCACCTGGGCAACAGCCCGTCGCTGTTCGTCAATGCCGCCACCTGGGGCCTGCTGCTGACCGGCAAGCTGGTCGCCACCCATAACGAAACCGGCCTGACCTCGTCCCTGAGCCGCATCATCGGCAAGAGCGGCGAACCGATGATCCGCAAGGGCGTCGACATGGCCATGCGCCTGATGGGCGAACAGTTCGTCACCGGCGAAACCATCGCCGAAGCCCTGGCCAACGCCAGCCGCTTCGAAGCCAAGGGCTTCCGCTATTCCTACGACATGCTCGGCGAAGCGGCCCTGACCGAGCACGACGCGCAGAAATACCTGGCGTCCTACGAGCAGGCCATCCACTCCATCGGCAAGGCTTCCCACGGTCGCGGCATCTACGAAGGCCCGGGCATCTCGATCAAGCTGTCGGCCCTGCACCCGCGCTACAGCCGCGCCCAGTACGAACGGGTGATGGACGAGCTGTACCCGCGCCTGCTGGCACTGACCCTGCTGGCCAAGCAATACGATATCGGCCTGAATATCGACGCCGAAGAGGCCGACCGCCTCGAACTGTCCCTCGACCTGCTCGAACGCCTGTGCTTCGAACCGCAGCTGAGCGGCTGGAACGGCATCGGCTTCGTGATCCAGGCCTACCAGAAACGCTGCCCCTATGTGATCGACTACGTCATCGACCTGGCCCGTCGCAGCCGCCATCGCCTGATGATCCGCCTGGTCAAGGGCGCGTACTGGGACAGCGAGATCAAGCGCGCCCAGGTCGAAGGCCTGGAGGGCTATCCGGTCTACACCCGCAAGGTCTACACCGACGTTTCCTACATTGCCTGCGCACGCAAGCTGCTGTCGGTACCGGAAGTCATCTACCCGCAGTTCGCCACCCACAACGCCCACACTCTGTCGGCCATCTACCATATCGCCGGGCAGAACTATTACCCGGGCCAGTACGAATTCCAGTGCCTCCACGGCATGGGCGAACCACTGTACGAACAGGTAGTAGGCAAGGTTTCCGAAGGCAAGCTGAACCGTCCGTGCCGGGTGTATGCGCCGGTCGGCACCCATGAAACCCTGCTGGCCTACCTGGTCCGTCGCCTGCTGGAAAACGGCGCCAACACCTCCTTCGTCAACCGTATCGCCGACCAGTCCATCTCGATCCAGGAGCTGGTGGCCGATCCGGTGGCCAGCATCGAGCAGATGGCGACCCTGGAAGGCGGCTTCGGCCTGCCACACCCGCGTATTCCGCTGCCGCGTGACCTTTACGGTCGTGACCGGGCCAACTCCGCCGGCATCGACATGGCCAACGAGCATCGCCTGGCATCGCTTTCCTGCGCCCTGCTGGCCAGCGCCCACAATGACTGGAAAGCCGTGCCGCTGCTGGGCTGTGTCGCCAGCAGCGAAACCCCGGTGCCAGTGCTCAACCCATCGGACCATCGCGACCTGGTCGGTTATGTCCAGGAAGCCACTGCCGAAGATGCCGACAATGCGATCCAGTGCGCCCTGAACGCCGCGCCGATCTGGCAGGCTACCCCGCCCACCGAACGGGCGGCCATCCTGGAACGCGCCGCCGACCTGATGGAAGGCGAGATCCAGCTGCTGATGGGCCTGCTGGTCCGCGAAGCCGGCAAGACCTTCGCCAACGCCATCGCCGAAGTCCGTGAAGCCGTGGACTTCCTGCGTTACTACGCGGTGCAGGCGCGCAACGATTTCAGCAACGACGCCCACCGCCCGCTGGGCCCGGTGGTCTGCATCAGCCCGTGGAACTTCCCGCTGGCGATCTTCAGCGGCCAGGTGGCTGCAGCATTGGCGGCCGGTAACCCGGTACTCGCCAAGCCCGCCGAACAGACCCCGCTGATCGCCGCCCAGGCCGTGCGCCTGCTGCTCGAAGCCGGGATTCCCGAAGGCGTGGTGCAACTGCTGCCAGGCCGCGGTGAAACCGTCGGCGCACGGCTGGTGGGCGATGAGCGGGTCAAGGGGGTGATGTTCACCGGTTCCACCGAAGTGGCGCGCCTGCTGCAACGCAATGTCGCCGGTCGCCTGGATACCCAGGGCCGACCGATTCCGCTGATCGCCGAAACCGGCGGGCAGAACGCGATGATCGTCGACTCCTCGGCGCTGACCGAACAGGTGGTGATCGACGTCGTGTCCTCGGCCTTCGACAGCGCCGGCCAACGTTGCTCAGCCCTGCGTGTACTGTGCCTGCAGGAAGATTCCGCCGACCGCGTGATCGAAATGCTCAAGGGCGCCATGGCCGAATGCCGCCTGGGCAACCCGGAACGCCTGTCGGTGGATATCGGTCCGGTGATCGATGCCGAAGCCAAGGCCGGTATCGAGAAACATATCCAGGCCATGCGCGACAAAGGCCGCACCGTCTATCAGGTGGCCATCGCCGAAGGCGAGGAATGCAAGCGCGGCACCTTCGTGATGCCGACCCTGATCGAACTGGAAAGCCTCGACGAACTGCAGCGGGAGATCTTCGGCCCGGTGCTGCACGTGGTGCGCTACAAGCGCAAGGATATCGACCAGTTGATCGCCCAGATCAATGCCTCCGGCTACGGCCTGACCCTCGGCGTACACACCCGCATCGACGAGACCATTGCCAAGGTGATCGACAATGTCCACGCCGGTAACGTCTATGTGAACCGCAATATCGTCGGCGCCGTGGTCGGCGTGCAACCATTCGGTGGCGAAGGCTTGTCGGGCACCGGGCCGAAAGCCGGTGGGCCGCTGTACCTGTATCGCCTGCTGTCGACCCGGCCAACGGATGCCATCGAACAGTCCTTTGCTCGGGGCGACGCCCTGGCCGCACCGGATCTGCGTCTGCGCGAAGCTTTGTTCAAGCCGCTCCACGCCCTGCAGGCCTGGGCCGAGAGCCAGAAGCTGGCGGACCTCGATGCGCTGTGCGCGGCCTTTGCGGCGCAGTCGCAAAGCGGGATTACCCGAGTGCTCAACGGCCCGACCGGCGAGCGCAACAGCTACGCCATCCTGCCTCGCGAGCATGTGCTGTGCCTGGCGGACATCGAAGGCGACCTGCTGACGCAACTGGCGGCGGTATTGGCCGTGGGCGGCTCGGCGGTCTGGCCGGAAGGCGAATCGGCCAAGGCGCTCTACGGGCGCTTGCCGAAAGAAGTGCAGGCGCGCATCCAGCGCGTGGCCGACTGGACCAAGGACGAGGTGCTGTTCGACGCGGTGCTGCATCACGGCCATTCCGACCAGTTGCGCGGGGTCTGCCAGCAGATTGCCCAACGTAGCGGCGCGATTGTCGGTGTGCACGGTTTGTCCCAGGGCGAAACCGGCATTGCACTGGAGCGCCTGGTGATCGAGCGGGCGTTGAGCGTCAACACCGCGGCGGCGGGCGGTAACGCCAGCTTGATGACCATCGGTTAAGCCGGGCGGAAGGTCTGGCTCCGCAATGGGTGCCAGGCCTGACGACTTCACCCAGCGGAAAATCGCCTTCGCGGGCAAGCCCTGCTCCTACAGTCCTGTGTCGTACACAAAATCAGAGGATGACAAAAAACTGTAGGAGCAGGGCTTGCCCGCGAATAGGCCGGCCCAGACAACACACCTCCCTGAATTCTGCCCCTCCATCACCCACATCAATCTTGCTAGGCACCGCTTATTCAGCCGCCTAGACTCGGCGCACTCCCCCACAGGTAGGCCGCCATGTCCGAGATGCTGCTCAGTTCCCGCAATCTGGCTTTCGAGCTGTACGAAGTCCTCGATGCCGAGGGCCTGACCCAGCGCGAGCGATTCGCCGAACACTCCCGGGAAACCTTCGACGCCGCCATCGGCACCGCCCGCACCATCGCCGAGAAATTCTTCGCTCCGCACAACCGCAAGAACGACGAAAACGAACCGCGCTACGAAAACGGCGAAGCCATCCTGATCCCCGAAGTGAAACCCGCTGTCGACGCCTTCCTCGAAGCCGGCTTTCTCAACGCAGCGCGCAGTTTCGAAGATGGCGGCATGCAACTGCCGACCCTGCTGTCCCAGGCCTGTTTCGCCCACTTCCAGTCGGCCAACGCCGCCTCGACCTCCTACCCGTTCCTGACCATGGGCGCGGCGAACCTGATCGAGAGCTTCGGCAGCGACGAGCAAAAGCGCCGCTTCCTGCAACCGATGATCGACGGCCGCTTCTTTGGCACCATGGCCCTGACCGAGCCCCACGCTGGCTCTTCGCTGTCGGATATCCGCACTCGCGCCGAACCGGCCGCCGACGGCAGCTACCGGCTCAAGGGCAACAAGATCTTTATTTCCGGCGGCGACCACCCGCTATCGGAAAATATCGTGCACATGGTTCTGGCAAAACTGCCGGACGCCCCGCCCGGAGTGAAGGGCATCTCGCTGTTTATCGTGCCCAAGTTCCTGGTCAACGACGACGGCAGCCTCGGCCCGCGCAACGATGTGCTGCTGGCCGGGCTGTTCCACAAGATGGGCTGGCGCGGCACCACCTCCACGGCGCTGAACTTCGGCGATAACGGCAACTGTGTCGGCTATCTGGTGGGCAAGCCGCACCAGGGCCTGAGCTGCATGTTCCAGATGATGAACGAAGCGCGGATCGGCGTCGGCATGGGCGCGGTGATGCTCGGCTATGCCGGTTACCTGTATTCCCTGGAGTACGCCCGGGAACGCCCCCAGGGCCGCCTGCCCGACAGCAAGGACCCGAGCACCGCGCCGGTTTCGATCGTCCAGCACGCCGACGTCAAGCGCATGTTGCTGACCCAGAAGGCCTATGTCGAAGGCGCCTTCGATCTCGGCCTGTACGCCGCGCGGCTGTTCGATGACACCACCACACTGACCTCCGAGATAGAGCGCCGCCAGGCCCATGAACTGCTCGACCTGCTGACTCCCATCGTCAAATCCTGGCCCTCGGAGTTCTGCCTCAAGGCCAATGAACTGGCGATCCAGATTCTCGGCGGCCACGGCTACACCCGCGAATACCCGGTGGAACAGTACTACCGCGACAACCGGCTGAACCCGATTCACGAAGGCACCCACGGCATCCAGTCCCTCGACCTGCTGGGGCGCAAGCTGGCGCAGAACGGCGGGGCCGGCTTGAAGCAGCTGATCCGACTGATCGCCGACACCGCCAAGCGCGCCGCCGCCTATTCCTCCCTGGATACCCTGCGCCAGCCGCTGGAGGATCTGGTCGCACGCCTGCAAAGCGTGACCCTCGGCCTGCTGACCGACCTGGCCCAGGGCAAGGTCAACAACAGCCTCGCCAACTCGGCGCTGTACCTCAAGGCGTTCGGCCACACGGTGATTGGCTGGCGCTGGCTGGAACAGGCGGTGCGCGCCGAGGAAGGCCTGGCCAGGGGCAATCCGGCGGACCTGCCGTTCTACAAAGGCAAGCTGCAAGCCGCGCGCTACTTCCTCACCTGGGAAGTGCCTGGCTGCCATCATGAGCTGGCCATTCTCGAAGCGCGGGACGATACCTGCCTGTCGATGCAGGACGCCTGGTTCTAAAGCTTTTGACAGCGGTACATTTCAACAGGTTAGAATCGCTGGCACGCAGACTGCATGGTCAGTCTGCGCCCAGCCTTTGCAAGCTTTCCTGGAGTACTGCCTTTGAATGCGACGACCATCAACAGCCTGTTCTTGATCGGCGCGTTGCTGGTAGGCGCAAGTATCCTGGTGAGCTCGCTGTCCTCGCGCCTCGGCATCCCGATCCTGGTGATCATCCTCGCCGTGGGCATGACCGCCGGCGTCGACGGCGGCGGCATCATCTTCGACAACTACCCCACCGCCTACCTGGTGGGTAACCTCGCCCTCGCCGTGATCCTGCTCGACGGAGGCCTGCGCACGCGGGTCGCGAGTTTCCGCGTGGCGTTGTGGCCGGCGTTGTCGCTGGCCACCGTCGGGGTGCTGATCACCACCGGGCTGACCGGCATGGCCGCCGCCTGGCTGTTCAACCTGAATATCATCCAGGGCCTGCTGATCGGCGCCATCGTCGGTTCCACGGACGCCGCCGCGGTGTTCTCGCTGCTGGGCGGCAAGGGCCTGAACGAACGGGTCACCGCCAGCCTGGAAATCGAGTCGGGCAGTAACGACCCGATGGCGGTGTTCCTTACCGTGACCCTGATCGACATGCTCGCCAGCGGCCAGACCGGCCTGCACTGGAGCCTGCTCGGCCACCTGATTCGCGAATTCGGCATCGGCGGCATCATCGGCCTCGGTGGTGGCTGGCTGATGCTGCAACTGGTCAACCGCATCAACCTGGCCAACGGCCTCTACCCGATCCTGGTGATCAGCGGCGGCCTGGTGGTCTTCGCCCTGACCAACGCCCTGCACGGCAGCGGCTTCCTCGCCGTGTACCTGTGCGGCCTGGTGATCGGCAACCGCCCGGTGCGCAGTCGCCACGGCATTCTGCATATGCTCGACGGCATGGCCTGGCTGGCGCAGATCGGCATGTTCCTGGTGCTGGGCCTGCTGGTCACGCCCCATGACCTGTTGCCGATCGCCCTGCCGGCCCTCGGCCTGGCCCTGTGGATGATCCTGTTCGCCCGGCCGCTGTCGGTGCTGGTCGGCCTGCTGCCGTTCAAGGCCTTCCATGGCCGGGAAAAGGCGTTTATTTCCTGGGTCGGCCTGCGCGGCGCGGTCCCGATCATTCTTGCGGTGTTCCCGCTGATGGCCGGCCTGCCCCACGCACAGCTCTACTTCAACCTGGCGTTCTTTATCGTGCTGGTGTCGCTGCTGGTGCAAGGCACCAGCCTGCCGTGGGTAGCCAAGCTGCTGAAGGTCACGGTGCCGCCAGAACCGGCGCCGATCTCCCGGGCCGCCCTGGAAGTGCATGTCACCAGCGAGTGGGAGCTGTTCGTCTATCGCCTGGGCGCTGAAAAATGGTGCATCGGCGCCGCCCTGCGCGAGTTGAAAATGCCCGAGGGTACGCGTATCGCCGCACTGTTCCGTGGCCAGCAACTGCTCCATCCGTCGGGTAGTACCACCCTGGAAGTCGATGACCTGCTCTGCGTGATCGGCCATGAACACAACCTCCCTGCCCTCGGCAAGCTGTTCAGCCAGGCGCCGCAGCGCGGCCTCGACCTGCGCTTCTTCGGCGACTTCGTGCTCGAAGGCGACGCCCAGCTGGGCGCGGTCTCGGCCCTCTATGGCCTGAAACTCGAAGGCGTCGACCCGAATACCCCCCTGGGCAGCTTCATCGCCCACAAGGTCGGCGGCGCGCCCATCGTCGGCGACCAGGTGGAGTGGAACAACACCCTGTGGACTGTCGCGGTCATGGACGGGAACAAGATCGGCAAAGTCGGCGTCAGATTCCCCGAAGGAAGTCGCCCGGGTCCGGGTCTCTTCCTCTAAACTGCCCACTTTCTTCACGCTGCTCGACCGGTACTTATGTCTTCCTTGCGCACTTTTCTTGCCATGGCCCTGCTGGGCCTGAGTCTTTCCGTCGGCGCGTTGCAAGCAGCCGAACCGCCCACCAGTGCATCGGTCCAGCAAAGCCTGGACAGGATCGCCGACCGCAAGCTCGCCGACGCCGATCAAAAGGCCCTGCAAGCGGTGCTGCAGCAGACGCTGACCTGGCTGTCGAATCAGGACGACTATGAAAAGCGCCTGGCCGCGACCAAGCAGCAAGTCGCCGACGCGCCGCGCCAGACCGTCGAAAACCAGCGTGAACTGGCGCGCCTGAAAGTCACCAAGGTGATCCCGGTGGCCCAGCGTTATGCCAACCAGTCGGTGTCGCAGCTGGAACAGCTGCTGACCGAGCGCACCACCCAACAGGGCGATCTGCAAAAAGCCCTGGCCGATGCCAACAGCCTGATCATCACCGCCCAGACCCGCCCCGAGCGCGCGCAGTCGGAAATCAGCACCAGCCAGACACGCATCCAGCAGATCAACAACACCCTCAAGCAGGGCAAGGACAACGGCAAGACCCTCAACAGCGACCAGCGCAACCAGCTGACCGCCGAGCTGGGCTCGATCAACGCGCTGATCCTGTTGCGCCGCCAGGAACTGGCCGGCAACAGCCAATTGCAGGACCTGGGCAACAGCCAGCACGACCTGCTGATGGAAAAAACCGCGCGCCTGGAGCAGGAAATCCAGGACATGCAGTCGCTGATCAACCAGAAGCGCCTGGCCCAGTCCCAGCAGACCGTCACCCAGCAATCCATCGAAGCGCAAAAGGCCGGCGACAGCAGCGTACTGGCCACCGAAAGCGCCACCAACCTCAAGCTCTCCGACTACCTGCTCAAAAGCACCGACCGTCTCAACGAACTGACCCAGCAGAACCTGCAGACCAAACAGCAGCTCGACAGCGTGACCCAGAGCGACCAGGCCCTGGACGAACAGATCAGCGTGCTCAAGGGCAGCCTGTTGCTGTCGAAGATTCTCTACAAGCAGAAACAGGCCCTGCCGCGGCTGCAAGTGGACAAGAACCTGGCCGATGAAATCGCCGATATCCGCCTCTATCAGTTCGAGGTCAACCAGCAGCGCGAACTGATCAGCAGCCCGGCCACCTATGTCGACAACCTGCTGGCGACCCAGCCGCCGGACCAGGTCAATGCGCAACTGCGCAAGACCCTGCTGGACCTGGCGGTGACCCGTAGCGACTTGCTCGAGCGCCTGAACCGCGAACTGAGCGCCCTGCTCAACGAATCCATCACCCTGCAACTGAACCAGAAACAACTGCTCAGCACCGCCCAGAGCCTGCGCGCGACCCTGGACGAGCAGATGTTCTGGATCCCGAGCAACAAGCCCCTGGACCTGGACTGGATAGAAAGCGTGCCGGCACGCCTGCAAAAGCAGGTCACCACCCTGCCCTGGGCCTCCAGTTTCAGTGAGCTGACCGACGGCCTGGCCCAGCATCCACTGCTGTTCCTGCCCTTGCTGCTGCTGATCGGTGCCCTGCTGTGGCGGCGCAAGTCGCTGTATGCGCGCCTGAGCAAGGTGCACAAGGATATCGGCCACTTCAAACGCGACAGCCAGTGGCACACACCGCTGGCGATCCTGGTCAACGTCGCCCTGGCGATGCCGGTCGCCCTCGGGCTGGCCCTGTGCGGCTATGCCCTGCAGATCGACGCCCGCGGCCAGAACGCCAGCCTCGGCGCCGCGCTGCTGCAAATCGCCCTGGCCTGGCTGGTGTTCTACACCGCCTACCGGATTCTGGCGCCGGGTGGCGTGGCCGAACTGCATTTCCGTTGGGAAAAACCCCAGGTCGAATTTCTCCAGGGCTGGGTGCGCCGACTCGGTTTCGTGGTCCTGGCCCTGGTGGCCATCGTCTCCGTCGCCGAGCTGCAACCGGCCTCGCTGGCCGGTGACGTGCTGGGGATCGCCGTGGTCCTGACCTGTTACGGCCTGATGGCCTGGCTGCTCAGTCGCCTGCTGCTGGGCACTCCAAACCGCGGCAGTGCCTCGCTGTTCCGCAAACTGGTCGGCGTGATCTTCACCGCCATGCCCATCGCGCTGTTTATCGCCGTGTGCTTCGGCTACTACTACACCGCCCTGAAACTCAGCGACCGACTGATCGAGACCCTGTACCTGCTGATGCTCTGGCTGGTGATTGAAGCGACCTTCGCTCGCGGCCTCGGGGTTGCGGCCCGGCGCCTGGCCTACCAGCGCGCCCTGAGCAAACGCCAGGCGGCCAAGGAGGCCGGCGATGGCGAACCGCTGATCGAAGAGCCGACCCTGGACATCGAACAGGTCAACGAACAATCCATGCGCCTGATCCGCCTGGCCCTGCTCGGCGGTTTCGTGGCGGCGCTGTACTGGGTCTGGGCGGACCTGATCAGCGTGTTCTCCTACCTGGACAACATCACCCTCTACGAATACACCAGCGGCACCGGCGCGACCATGAGCATGGTGCCCATCAGCATCGGCAACGTCATCGGGGCCCTGGCGATCATCGGTATCACCTTCGCCCTGGCGCGCAACCTGCCGGGCCTGCTGGAAGTGCTGGTGCTGTCCAAGCTCGAACTGGCCCAAGGCAGCGCCTATGCCACCACCACCCTGCTGTCCTACGTGATCGCCGGCATCGGCTTTGTCTCCACCCTCTCGACCCTTGGCGTGAGCTGGGACAAGTTGCAGTGGCTGGTGGCGGCGCTGTCGGTAGGCCTGGGTTTCGGCATGCAGGAAATCTTCGCCAACTTCATCTCCGGCATCATGATCCTGTTCGAACGTCCGGTGCGGATCGGCGACACCATCACCATCGGCACCCTGTCGGGCACGGTCAGCAAGATCCGTATCCGCGCCACCACCATCACCGACTTCGACCGCAAGGACATCATTGTCCCGAACAAGACTTTTATCACCGGACAACTGATCAACTGGTCGCTGACCGACACCGTCACCCGCGTGACCCTCAAGCTCGGCGTCGACTACGGTTCGGACCTGGACCGGGTCAAGGAGCTGCTGCTCAAGGCAGCCCGCGATAACCCCCGAGTGTTGAAGGAACCCGAGCCCCACGTGTACTTCCTGAACTTCGGCGAAAGTACCCTGGACCACGAACTGCGCATGCACGTGCGCGACCTGGGTGACCGCAACCCGGTGGTCGACGAGGTCAATCGCTTTATCAACCGCGAGTTCAAGAAAGAGCACATCAACATCTCGTTCCGGCAGATGGAGGTCTACCTCAAGAACCTGCAGGGCCAGGAATACAAGCTGGTGCCGGTGGAAGGCGAAGCGCCTGGGCCCGTGTCAAAGACGCCGGCCGAGCCGGAGCAGTTGCCACCGCCGGACAAGCTTGACTGAAACTCGACCAGCGCGGCGTTCATGCCGTTTGCATGAGGCCGCTGGCGTCTGCCGGCTAATCCCAGCAGAATACTCGGACATTCTGCTGGAGCCGGCCGTTTGAAAGCCCTCGACGAACTGACCTTCGATAACCGCTTCGCCCGCCTGGGCGATGCGTTTTCCACCCATATCCTGCCCGAGCCTCTCGACAATCCGCGTCTGGTGGCGGTGAGTCCGGCGGCCATGGCCCTGCTCGACCTGGACCCGGCCATTGCCGAGGAACCGGTGTTCGCCGAGCTGTTCGGCGGGCACAAGCTCTGGGCCGAAGCCGAGCCGCGGGCCATGGTCTATTCGGGGCATCAGTTCGGCTCCTACAACCCGCGCCTGGGTGACGGTCGCGGATTGTTGCTGGGCGAGGTCTATAACAACGCGGGCGAGCATTGGGACCTGCATCTCAAGGGCGCCGGGCAAACACCGTATTCGCGCATGGGCGACGGCCGCGCGGTATTGCGCTCGTCGATCCGCGAGTTCCTCGCTTCCGAGGCCCTGCATGCCCTGGGTATTCCCAGCAGCCGCGCGCTGTGCGTGATCGGCTCCGACACGCCAGTGTGGCGCGAGAAACAGGAACGCGGCGCCATGGTCCTGCGCATGGCGCCCAGCCATGTGCGCTTCGGTCATTTCGAATACTTCTACTACACCAAGCAGCCGGAGCAGCAGAAGCAGCTCGGCGAGCACGTGCTGGCCATGCATTTCCCCGAGTGCCTGGAACAGCCGGAGCCGTACCTGGCGATGTTCCGCGAGATCGTCGAGCGTAATGCCGAGCTGATCGCCAAGTGGCAGGCCTACGGTTTCTGCCACGGCGTGATGAACACCGACAATATGTCGATCCTGGGTATCACCTTCGATTTCGGTCCGTTCGCCTTTCTCGATGATTTCGATGCGCACTTCATCTGCAACCACTCCGATGACCAGGGCCGCTACTCGTTCAGCAACCAGGTGCCCATCGGCCAGTGGAACCTCAGTGCACTGGCCCAGGCCCTGACGCCCTTCATCAGTGTCGAGGCGTTGCGCGAGGCGTTGGGCTTGTTCCTGCCGCTGTACCAGGCCCACTACCTGGACCTGATGCGCCGCCGCCTCGGCCTGACCAGCGCCGAAGACGACGACCTGAAGCTGGTGGAAAACCTGCTGCAACTGATGCAGGCCGGCGGGGTCGACTACACCTTGTTCTTCCGCCGCCTGGGGGATGAGTCTGCCGCCCTGGCCACGGCGAGGCTGCGGGATGACTTTATCGATCTCAAGGGTTTCGACGCCTGGGCCGACCGCTACAAGGCCCGGGTCGCCCGCGAGCCGGACCAGGATGAATCCCGGCGCAAGGCTCGGATGCACGCGGCCAACCCGCTGTATATCCTGCGCAACTACCTGGCGCAGAAGGCCATCGATGCGGCGGAAAATGGTGACTACTCAGAGGTACGGCAACTTCACGAAGTACTGAGCAAGCCGTTCGAGGAACAAGCGGGCATGGAGCGCTACGCCGAGCGGCCACCGGAGTGGGGCAAGCATCTGGAGATCAGTTGTTCGTCGTGAGCCGGCTCAGATAAAGGTCTGCTCCCGCACCCCAAAACGCTCAGCCAACCAGCGGATCTGGCGCAGGTTGAGCTGACGCTTGCCGCTGAGTATCTCGGAAACCACCGATTGCGGCCCGACCCCGGGCAGGTCGCTCTGGTTCAAGCCATGTTCACGCATCATCTCCCGCAGTACATCGGCCCCACTGGCCACCGGCATCGGCCAGTGCTCCTTGTCATAGGCCTCTATGTAATCACTGATGATGTTCACCAGACTCATGAGCGGGTTCGATTCGTCTTCGCCAATGACGCCCAGCAACTCGTCGAGAATGCCCACCAGGGCATCGTAATCGGCCTCGTTTTTTGGTTTGCGCAGCAGTGGCTCCACGAACGGCCAGTGCTCGGAAGCCTGCTTGATGACAGCATTCATCAACACGTCTCCTTCCATTTACCCTTGTCATATTCGCGATGATCCAGCACATGCTTGATATATAGCTGCTGGGCACCGTAGTGCACACCCGCAATCAAGCGCAGCTTGTTCCCGCCAATATCAAACACATGCAAGCGACCCACCTTGTCTGTCGCTGGGAACATCGCCTTGAGCGCCGAAAAGCTTTCAGGACTGCTCCCCTTGATCCTTCGGCACCAGGCATCCAACGCACTGGCAGTGTCGGGCCATCTTGCCTTGGCTTCCCGAATCCGCTTCTCGGTAATCACACGCATGCAATATCCTTATCGCATCTTGCTATGAAGATTATCCGTCAAACCAGGTTATCGCAATTTGCGATTGTCAAAATCTGACCGACGGCTCATTCCCTGAGGCTAGATCCTGAAGGTAAAACGCGCCGTTTGAATATGTGAGGACATGCAACACACCCTTGGCCCCCTTGATAAAGCGCGCCCCAGACTCCAGTTCAAGTTCATTGGCCACTACCCGGGAACCCTTCCATGTCCGCCCCCCTCTTGATCCCCTGCCCCCATTGCAACGGCCTCAACCGCATCCCCGCCGAACGCCTGGGCGACCAGCCGAAATGCGGGCGCTGCAAAGCCGCGGTCTTGCTGGACAAACCGTTCGAATTGAAACAGGGCGACTACGTCAGCCAGATCAAGGGCGACCTGCCGTTGCTGGTGGACGTGTGGGCGGACTGGTGCGGGCCGTGCAAATCCTTTGCGCCGGTGTTCGAACAGGCTGCGGCGCAACTGGCCGGCAAATGCCGCCTGGCCAAGCTCGACAGCGAGGCCAACCCGCAACTCTCGGCACAATTGGGGATTCGTTCGATTCCCAGCCTGATCCTGTTCAGAAATGGCCAGGAAGTAGCGCGCCAGAGCGGCGCCTTTCCCCTGCCGCAGTTGATGGCCTGGCTGCGCAGCCAAGGTATCTGAGGCTCGCGCAGCCGGCAGGCGCAAAACGCAAAGGGGCGTTAAGCGTTTTTCTCCAGCAGCGCGTGCAACTCGACGAACTGCTGGGTCAGCTTGTGCCGCGGATCGAAGTGAATCAGCGGCCGGTTCGCCTCATGGGACTCGCGCATCTTCACCGAACTGGCGAGGTACACCGGCAACACCGGCAAGCCCTCGGCGATCAGGCTGTCGAGCATCTGCTGCGGCAGGCTCGCCCGGGCCTGGAACTGGTTGACCACGATCCCTTCCACTTGCAGATCTTCGTTGTGGTCTTCCTTCAACTCTTCGATCTCGGCCAGCAGGCCATACAGCGCCTGACGGGAGAAGCTGTCGCAATCGAAGGGAATCAACACGCGATCGGCGGCAATCAGCGCAGACACCGCATAAAAGTTCAGCGCCGGCGGCGTATCCAGGTAAATGCGGTCGTAATCTTCCGACAACTCGTCCAGCAGTTTGCGCAGCTTGTTGATCTTGTGTTTCGCCTCAAGCTTGGGCTGCAGATCCGCCAGCTCGGCCGTGGCGGTGATCACATGCAGGTTGTCGAAAGGCGTCTCATAGATATCCACCTGGTTTTTCTTCGAGAACGGCCCGGACGAGAGGATCTGCTTGAAGAAGTCCGCGATACCCATGGGAATATCCTCGCCGGTGAGCCCAGTGAGGTATTGCGTGGAGTTGGCCTGGGCATCGAGGTCCACCAACAGGGTCCGATAGCCCTCGCTGGCGCTGACCGCCGCCAAGTTGCAAGCAATACTCGACTTGCCGACCCCGCCTTTCTGATTGAACACCACACGCCGCATGACAAGACCTCCGTGTATCAATGAATCACCGAGTGTAGAGGGCTTGACCGCTGCCGCGCCACCTTGGCAGGACGAGGACTACCTCTCACACCGCAATAACTTCACCAATCCAGGGTATTTTCCCTTTAAGCCGGGAAAGTTCTGACATACGTATCCGAAAAAATACGAATAATAGCCAGTTGCTAGCTCTCCCTTCGCATAACTGCAAATTTAATCGTGCAAAATGTGACCAAAAATTTGCTACAGGCCTTGTGCACCGGGATAATGCGCGCCACTTGGCCATCGCGCCACGCCAGGGTTGGTAGGGGTTCAGGGATCAACCATAGCGTTCAAGGAAGCCCGCAGGGGCGGGAAGACATTCAGTGATCAATTTCAACATCGCCCAATGGCGCGCCTGGGCCCCGGGCCTGGAAAGTGTGGACGACTGGCAGGCCTGGAGCCGCCAGCCCTGCGTGCCCGCGCCCAGCGATGCGGCTCCGGATGTGTCTTTCCTGCCGGCCATGCAGCGCCGCCGCCTCGGCCGTATGGCGCGCATGGCGTTCAGCGTCGGCTGGCCGCTGGCCGAAGGGCACGCGCAATTGCCCCTGGTGTTCATCTCCCGACACGGCGAAACCCCGCGCACCTTCGAGATCCTCAGCGACCTGGCGGCCGATCAGCCATTGTCGCCGACCCAGTTCAGCCTGTCGGTGCACAACGCGGTGATTGGCCTTTGGTCGATCCTGCGTGGCTCGACCTGCGAAATGACCGCCCTGGCCGCCAACGGCGATGGCCTGGAGCACGGCATGCTCGAGGCCGCCGCGCTGCTCGATGAAGGCGCCCCGGCGGTCCTGCTGGTGATCACCGAAGAACAACCGCCCGAAGCCTACCGCCGCTGGATCGACGACGTGCCGTTTCCCTACGCCCTCGGTCTGCTGCTGACCCCGGGCGACGAGTGGCAACTGTCCCTCGCGAGCGCCACGGACGAACAACCGCCGACCGAGTGGCCCCATGCCCTCGATCTGTTGCGTACCCTGCTCGGCCAACACGCCTCCTGCCAACACCAATGGAAGTCCCGGGTATGGAATTGGCAACGCCGACCATGACCAAACCTTGCGACGCCTATTACTGGCGTCTGCTGGCCACCGCCTTGAGCTTCGCCCTGTTCGGGCTGGGCGGCCTGTGCCTGCGACTGGTGATATTCCCCTTGCTCGGCTGTCTGCCGGGCGATGCCGAACGTCAGCGCCTGCGCGCGCGACAAACGGTCAGCCGGCTGTTCTGGCTGTTCATCCGCTTCATGGCCCGCACCGGCGTACTGACCTATGAAGTCGAAGGTGCGGAAAAACTCGGTCGCCCCGGCCAGATGATCATCGCCAACCACCCATCGCTGATCGATGTGGTGTTCCTGATCGGCCTGGTGCGCCATGCCAACTGCGTGGTCAAGCAGAGCCTCTGGCAAAACCCCTTCACCCGCGGGCCGGTAAGCTCCACCGAATACATCAGCAACGACGGCAGCCTGGACATGCTCGAAGCCGCCGCCAGCGCCCTGCGAGACGGCCAGACCCTGATCGTTTTTCCCGAAGGCACCCGAACCACACCGGGCACGGCACCCGCCTTTCATCGCGGCGCCGCCGCGATTGCCCTGCGGGGTGCGAGAATCATCACCCCGGTCGTGATCAAGGTCAGCCCCACCACCCTGACCAAGGCCGAACCCTGGTATCGCATTCCGCAACGCCGGGTGCACTTCAGTTTCAGTGTCGGCGCCGATATAGACCCACAAGGCTTTGCCGCGCAGGGCCCCGCGCCCCAGGCCTCGCGCAAACTCAACGATTATCTGCACCATTACTTCATTAAGGAGCTCGCCTCAGATGAGCGATCCAACCCCCGCCCTGCACCTTGAGATCAAAGAGCTGATCATCGAGGCCCTGGGCCTGGAAGACATCAGCGCGCAAGACATCGGCAACGAGCAAACCCTGTTCGGCGAAGGCCTGGGCCTGGATTCGGTGGATGCCCTCGAACTCGGCCTGGCGATCCAGAAGCGCTACGGCATCAAGATCGATGCGGACGCCAAGGACACCCGCGACCATTTCTCCAGCGTGGCCAGCCTTGCGGCTTTCGTCACGGCAAAACAGGCAGCGTGAGGCCGTACCATGCAAACCCGTGACGACATCTTCAACACCCTGCGCGATGCCCTGGTCGAACTCTTCGAACTCGAACCCGAACGCGTCACCCTGGACAGCAACCTGTACCAGGACCTGGAAATCGACAGCATCGATGCCGTGGACCTGATCGACCATATCAAGCGTCAGACCGGCAAGAAAATCGCCGCCGAGGAGTTCAAGTCGGTGCGCACCGTCAACGATGTGGTCGAGGCGGTCTTTCGCCTGGTGCAACCGGCCGCATGAAACGCCTGATCGGCCTGGGCCTGCTCCTGGCGGGCCTGCTGTACCCCTTTGCGGTGTATTTCGGCATGGAGCACTTTGCCCCCTGGCAGTTCGGGCTGTTGCTCGGCGGCCTGTGGCTGGCCCGGGTCCTGACCGATGAGCGGCGCCCCGGCAGCCTGTGGATGGCGCTCAGTGCCATCGCCTTCTGCGGCTTGCTGGCGTTGCTGAACAGCCCGCTGCTGCTGCGCTGGTACCCGGTGCTGATCAGCGCCTTCATGCTCGGGCTGTTCGGCCTGAGCCTGAAATTCGGCCCACCGATAGTCGAGCGGCTGGCCCGTCTGCGGGAGCCGCAGTTGCCGGATGTGGCCATTAACTATACGAGGCAGGTGACCCGCGTCTGGAGCCTGTTCTTTCTCTGTAACGGCCTGATCGCCGCCGCCCTGACCCTCTGGGCGCCGCTGAACTGGTGGATGTTGTACACCGGCCTGATTTCCTATGGGCTGATGGGTTTGCTGTTCGCCATTGAGTGGCTGGTACGACAACGGGTAAGAGGCCGCGCATGAACTGGATAAACCTTGAGCAGTTGTTGCTCAAGTCGCATGGACCGCGAGCGGTCACCCTGGGTCCGTCGCTGGATCATGCCGGGCTGTCACTGCGGGCGTTAAGCCTGGCGGCCGGCTTGCAGGCGCGTGACGTCAAGCATATCGCCGTGCACCTGGAAGATGCCGGGGAACTGGCCATCGCCCTGCTCGGTGCCTGGCGCGCAGGCGTTCAGGTGCTGTTGCCCGCCGACCTGCAAGAGCAGACCCGCCAACGCTGGGCGGCGGATGTCGACCTGTGGCTGACGGATAGCCACACCCTCGAAGCGCTCTGCGGCGAACCCTTGAGCCCGGCCGTGCTCGATCTTGATGATTGCCACCTGAGCCTGTGCACCTCCGGCTCCAGTGGCGAACCCAAGCGCATCGACAAAAGCCTGCGCCAATTGGCCAATGAAGTGCAGGCCCTGGAACAGCTGTGGGGCGCCGACCTCGAGCAGGCCTGCATTATCGGCAGTGTCGCTACTCAACATATCTATGGCCTGCTGTTCCGTGTGCTCTGGCCGCTGTGTGCCGGACGGACCTTTGTGCGCAAGCAATTGGCCTTCCCGGAAGACCTGCAACGCGCCAGCCGTGAACACCCGCAATTCGCCTGGGTGGCGAGCCCGGCCCTGCTCAAGCGCATGGGCGACAACCTCGACTGGCCGGCCCTGAGCCAGGTGCGCCGGGTGTTTTCTTCCGGCGGTGCACTTCCGCCCGAGGCCGCGTCCAGTCTGCAACAACGCTTGCGACAATGGCCGACGGAAATTCTCGGCAGCTCGGAAACCGGCGGTATCGCCTGGCGCCAGGGCGATCCGCTGTGGCGCCCTTTTGCCGACGTACAGCTGAGCCAGGACCCGGACGGTGCCTTGCAGGTGGCTTCGCCTTACCTGCCGGCCGGTCATATCGAGCAAACGGCGGACGCCGTACGCTTCGAAGCCGATGGCCGTTTTGAACTGCTGGGCCGATTGGACCGCATCGTCAAACTGGAAGAGAAACGCATCTCCCTGCCGATGCTGGAACAGGCCCTGGTGGAGCACGACTGGGTCGCCGAAGCGCGCCTGGGCGTGGTGCAGGAAAACCGCGCCTACCTCGGCGCGCTGCTGGTGCTCTCCGAACAGGGGCTGCATATCCTGCGTAACCAGGGTCGGCGTACGCTGACCGAGGCCCTGCGCAAACATCTGCTCGGCCATTGCGAAACCCTGGCGCTGCCGCGCCGCTGGCGGCTACTGCGGCAGCTGCCGCTGAACCCCCAGGGCAAATTGCCCCAAGCCGAAGTCCAGGCCCTGTTGCAGGCGCCGCGCCCCAAAGGTCCGGAAGTGCTTTCGCAACACGAAACAGATGGCGAATGGCTGTTGCAGTTGGCCGTGCCGCCGGACCTGGCCTACTTCAGCGGACACTTCCCGGTCACCCCGGTGCTGCCCGGCGTGGTGCAAGTGGATTGGGCGCTGGAGCTGGGTCGCGAACGACTCGAACTGCCGGAAAAATTCGCCGGCATGGAAGTGCTGAAGTTCCAGCAACTGGTGCGACCGGGCGACCAGCTCGAACTGAGCCTGCGCTTCGACCGTGAGCGCAGCAAACTGCACTTCGCCTTTCGCAATACCAAGGCCGCCTGCTCCAGCGGCCGCATCGTGCTGGAGACGGCCCATGCATAAGCCCTGCGCCGTTATCCCGGTCTACAACCATGAGGCCGCCGTGCCCGCTGTTCTCGAAGCGGTGCTCGCCGCCGGCCTGCCCTGCGTGCTGGTGGACGATGCCAGCAGCCCGACCTGCGCGGCGGTACTGGAACAACTCGCCGAACGCGAACACGTTTCCCTGGTGAAACTACCCGTCAACCAAGGGAAGGGCGGCGCGGTCATGAGCGGAATGCGCGAGGCCGCCCGGCTGGGCTTCAGCCATGTCCTGCAGGTGGACGCCGACGGCCAGCACGACCTGCAGGACATCGCGGTCTTTCTCGACGCCTCGCGCCAGCACCCCGAAGCGCTGATCTGCGGCTACCCGCAATACGATGAGAGCGTGCCCAAGGGCCGGCTCTATGCCCGTTACCTGACCCATGTCTGGGTCTGGATCAACAGCCTGTCGTTGCAGATCCGCGACTCCATGTGCGGCTTCCGGGTCTACCCGCTGCCACCGGTGCTGGCGCTGATCAATTCGGTGAAGGTGGGCAAACGCATGGACTTCGACTCGGACATTCTCGTGCGCCTGTCCTGGCGCAACCAGCCCATGCGCTGGTTGCCGACCAAGGTCCACTACCCCCTGGACGGCCTATCGCACTTTCGGATGTTCCACGACAACGCGCTGATTTCCAGCATGCACACCCGGCTGTTCTTCGGCATGCTGGTGCGCCTGCCGAGCATCCTCTGGCGACGGTGGCGGGCATGAGCAACGCACAAAAACATTGGGCCGACCGCCAGGAGCGCGGCAGCTTCTGGTTGATGAAACTCACCGCCTTCGGCGTCAAGGTCCTCGGCCGCCGGATGCTCAGCCCGGTGCTGCACGGTATCGTCCTGTACTTTTTCCTGTTCGGCCGCAGCGCCCGGCAGAGTGCCTGGCACTACCAGCAGCGCCTGGCCGACTGGAGCGCTCAAAGCGCCCTGCGGCCGACCCGCATGAATGTCTTTCGGCAGTTCATGGCCTTTGCCGACTCGTTGCTGGACAAACTCGACGTGTGGAACGGCAAGCTGCGCCTTGAGCAGCTCGAGATCGTCGACCCGGCCCGGCTGCGCGATCAACTGCGCGGCGAGCGCGGGCAGATGCTGGTGGGTGCGCACCTGGGCAATCTGGAAGTCTGCCGCGCCCTCGCCGAACTGGGGGAAAAGGTCACCATGAACGTGCTGGTGCACACCAAGCACGCCGAGCGCTTCAACCGCTTGCTGGGCGAAGCCGGGGCGACCAACCTGCGGCTGATCCAGGTCAGCGAACTGAACCCGGCGGTGATGCTGCAACTGAGCCAGCGCCTGGATCGCGGCGAGTGGCTGGCGATTGCCGGCGACCGTGTGCCACTCCATCGCGGACGCCATGTACGAGTGGATTTCCTCGGCCAACCCGCTGCGTTCCCGCAAGGTCCATGGCTCCTGGCCGGCCTGCTGAAATGCCCGGTCAACCTGCTGTTCTGCGTGAAACTCCAGGGCCGCTACCGCATCACCCTCGAACCCTTCACCGAAGCGGTGCAGTGGAAACGCAACGACCGCGAACAGGTGATCGCCCAGTGGGCCGCCCGTTACGCCGAGCGCCTGGGCCATTACTGCCTGCAGGCACCGTACCAGTGGTTCAACTTCTACCCTTTCTGGAAATCCGATGACAACGCATCCGCTTGAGCCGGTCACCTTCGGCGAACTCCCGCTGCGCATCGAAGACGTGCTGGCCCTGGCCAACCGTCAGGTGCCGACGCAACTGCAAGGCGACCCGGTGTTCCGCCAGCGCATCGCCAAGGGTGCGCAGTTCCTTGACTCGCTGCTGGACAAGGAAGGCGTGATCTACGGCGTCACCACCGGCTACGGCGATTCCTGCGTGGTGGCGGTGCCGTTGCAACATGTCGAAGCGTTGCCGCGGCACCTCTACACCTTCCACGGTTGCGGCCTCGGCGAGCTGCTCGATCCCCAGGCGACCCGCGCGGTGCTGGCGGCGCGTTTGCAGTCGCTGTGCCACGGCGTGTCCGGCGTGCGTGTGGAGCTGCTGGAACGTCTGCAGGCGTTCCTCGACCTGGATATCCTGCCACTGATTCCCGAAGAAGGCTCGGTCGGTGCCAGTGGCGACCTGACGCCGCTGTCCTATGTTGCCGCGACCCTCTCCGGCGAACGCGAAGTGCTGTTCCGCGGCGAACGCCGCCAGGCCAGCGACGTGCACCGTGAACTCGGCTGGGATCCGCTGGTGCTGCGGCCCAAGGAAGCCCTGGCGTTGATGAACGGCACCGCCGTCATGACCGGCCTGGCCTGCCTGGCCTTTGCCCGCGCCGACTACCTGCTGCAACTGGCAACCCGCATCACCGCCCTCAACGTAGTGGCGCTGCAAGGCAACCCGGAACACTTCGACGAGCGCCTGTTCGCCGCCAAACCGCACCCGGGGCAGATGCAAGTCGCCGCCTGGTTGCGCAAGGACCTCGCCATTGATGCGCCGACCGCGCCGCTGCACCGTTTGCAGGATCGCTACTCGCTGCGCTGCGCCCCCCATGTGCTCGGAGTGCTGGCCGACAGCCTGGGCTGGCTGCGTTCGTTTATCGAGACAGAACTGAACAGCGCCAACGACAACCCGATCATCGACGCCGAAGAAGAGCGCGTGCTCCACGGCGGGCACTTCTACGGCGGGCATATCGCCTTTGCCATGGACAGCCTCAAGACCCTGGTGGCCAACGTCGCCGACCTGCTCGATCGCCAGCTCGCCCTGCTGGTGGACGTGCGCTACAACCACGGTCTGCCGAGCAACCTGTCCGGTTCCAGCGCCGAGCGCGCGATGCTCAACCATGGTTTCAAGGCCGTGCAGATCGGCGCCAGTGCCTGGACCGCCGAGGCCTTGAAAAACACCATGCCGGCCAGCGTGTTCTCGCGCTCCACCGAATGCCACAACCAGGACAAGGTGAGCATGGGCACCATTGCCGCCCGCGATGCGATCCGCGTGCTGGAACTGACTGAACAGGTCGCTGCCGCCACCTTGCTCGCCGCCAACCAGGGCGTCTGGCTGCGCAGCCAGGCCAGCGATGCGCGGCCGCTGCCGCCGGCCCTGGCGGCGATGCACGAAGCCCTGGCAAAGGACTTCCCCCCGGTCATCGAAGACCGCGCCCTGGAAGCCGAACTGCGCCTGTGCCTGAAACGCATCGCCGAGCAACACTGGAGGCTGCATGCGTAGCCGCGGCGTACTGCATGTCGATACCGAGATCCTGGTGCCGTTTTTCGACGTCGACACCATGCACGTGGTCTGGCACGGCCATTACGTGAAGTACCTGGAAGTCGCCCGCTGCGCGCTGCTGGACCATATCGGCCACAACTACACGCACATGCTCGAATCCGGCTATGCGTGGCCGGTGATCGACCTGCAACTGCGTTATGTACGCGGCGCGGTGTTCGGCCAGAAGATCAATGTGCGGGCCAACCTGGTGGAGTGGGAGAACCGCTTGAAGGTCAACTACCTGATCACCGACCTTGCCAGCGGCGAACGCCTGACCCGCGCCAGCACCGTGCAGGTGGCGGTGGATATCCAGAGCCGGGAAATGCAGCTGGCCTCGCCCAAGGTCTTTGTCGCCGCTGTCGAAAAGGTGCTCGCATGAACATTCAGGTACGCCACAAAACCTGTAGGAGCCGGCTTGCCGGCGATGGCGTCCGCAAGATCACCGCAAGGCTCAAGGGCCTCATCGCCGGCAAGCCGGCTCCTACAAGGTTCGCGTGCCTGCTGAGCCTTTTGTTCGGCCTGGTTTTGTCCGCCCACGCCTCGGCCTTCGACCTGCAACAGCTGAGCGAGCAACTGGCCAAGCCCTCGGTGATCCACGGCAGCTTTATCCAGGAAAAACACCTGCGCGCCCTGCCGCAACCGCTGACCAGCAAGGGCACCTTCGTCCTCGCCAAGGACCACGGCCTGCTCTGGCTGCTCAAGACCCCACTGCAACAGGACTACCGCATCAGCGCCAAGGGCATCGCCCGACGCGACCCGAGCGGCTGGCAGATGGTCCCGAACAAAAGCGCCGGGGCCGAACAGAACCGCCTGTTCATCGCCGTGCTGCAAGGCGACAGCAGTGGACTGCAACGGGATTTCGAACTGCAACTGCAAGGCGACGCCCAGCACTGGCAACTGACCCTGGTGCCGCGCTCGGTGCTGCTCAAGCAGATCTTCACCCGGATCAATATCGACGGCGGCGAACTGGTGCAACGCATCGAACTGCTGGAAACCCAGGGCGACAGTACGGTCCTGCGCATGCAGGACAGCAGCGCCACCCTGCCCCTGAGCGATGCGGAGCAGCATGACTTTGCCGAGTGAACGCCTGCTCCCGCGCCTGTTCCTGATCCTGCTGCTGGCAGTGCTGGCGCTCGCCGGCTGGCAATGGCGCCATGGCGCGCCGGTGTCGGCCGACCTGATGGAACTGGTGCCGGGCTCGGCGCCCAACGCCCTGGAGCTCAAGGCCGAACAGCGCATGCAGGAACCCTTGAACCGGGAAATGCTGGTGCTGGTGGGCCAGGCCGATCGCCAGAAAGCCATTGCCCTGGCGCAACAGCTGGGCGAGCGCTGGCAGGCCAGCGGACTGTTCGAAACCGTGCAGTGGAGCTTGCAGGCCGACCTGCCGGCCTTGCGCCAACAACTGCTGGCCAGCCGCCTGGCGATGCTGACCCGCGCTGACCGACAGCAACTGATCGACCACCCGGCGGCGTTTATCCAGCAACGGGTCCAGTCGCTGTTCGATCCCTTTGCCGGCATCAGCCTGGTGCCGAGCCAGGACGACTGGCTCGGCCTGACCGGGCGCATCCAGGACAGCCGACCGAAACCCGGCGCAGTGCAATTCGATATCGGCAGCGGCACGTTGATCGCCGAGGCCGACGGCAAAAGCTGGGTGTTGCTGCGGGCCCGGACACGGGGTAATGCTTTTGACATGAAGCTGCCGATACAGGTCGCCGAACTGCTCAAGCACAGCCGCGAGGAAGCCGCCCAGGCCGACGCCCAACTGCTCGCCGCCAGCGGCCTGCTGTATGCCGCCGCCGGCCAGCAACAGGCCACCCGGGAAATCACCTGGGTCGGCGGTGGCGCCACCTTCGGCATTCTCCTGCTGCTGTTGCTGGCCTTCCGCCGTTGGCGGGTATTGCTGGCCTTCGTCCCGGTACTGGTGGGCATGCTGTTCGGCACGGTGGCCTGCGTGATGCTGTTCGGTCATCTGCACGTGATGACCCTGGTGCTGGGGGCCAGCCTGATCGGCGTAGCCGTGGACTACCCGCTGCATTACCTGTCCAAGAGCTGGAGCCTGAAACCCTGGCACAGCTGGCCGGCCCTGCGCATTACCCTGCCCGGCCTGAGCCTGAGCCTGGCCACCAGTTGCATCGGTTACCTGGCCCTGGCCTGGACGCCGTTTCCGGCCCTGACCCAGATCGCCGTGTTCTCCGCCGCCGGCTTGCTCGGCGCCTACCTGACCGCCGTGTGCCTGCTGCCGGCGCTGCTCAAGGGCACCGACCTGCGTCCGGCGCAATGGCCGTTGCGGGTCTGCGAAGTCTTGCTGAAGGTGCGTGAAGCATTGCTGCGCAAGGTCGGCAGCCGGTTGTTGCTGGCGCTGCTGGTGCTGTTCTGCGCCGGTGGCCTGTGGCACCTGACCAGCAAGAACGATATCCGCCAATGGGTCGGTGCGCCGCCGCAATTGCAGGCCGAGGCCCAGGCCGTCGCAAGGATCACCGGCTACCAGCCCACCAGCCAGTTCTTCCTGGTTCGCGGCGCCGATCAACAGCAGTTGCTGGAGCGCCAGGCCGCACTCGGCGAACGTCTCGATCAACTGGTGAGCCAAGGCAAGCTCCAGGGCTATCAGTCACTGGACCAGGTGGTCAGCCTGCCCCGGGAACAGCAGCAGTTGCAGGACTCGCTCAAGCAACTGCCGGGGTTCTGGCAACCCTTGCTCGACCTCGGCGTACCGGCCGCTGCCTTGCAAAGCGAACTGGCACAGCTGCAAGCCCTGCCGATCCAGGATATCGACAGCGCCCTCAAAGGCCCGCTGTCCGAACCCTGGCGCCTGCTCTGGCTGGGCCAGCAAACCGACGGCGTGGCCGGTATGGTCAGCCTGCGCGGCCTGAACAACGCCGACCTGCTGCGGGCGCAAACCGACGGCCTGCCGGGGGTAAAGCTGGTGGACCGGCTGGGCGAGCTGAACAAGGTCTTCGCTGCCACCCAGGTCAGCGCCGCCGAACTGAAACTGGCGTCCTGCGTACTGATCGTGCTGTTGCTGATCCTGCCGTTCGGCGTCGGCGGTGCTCTGCGGATCGTCGCCCTGCCGCTGCTGGCGGCCCTGTGCAGCCTGGCCAGCCTCGGTTGGCTCGGCCAGCCGCTGACGCTGTTCAGCCTGTTCGGCCTGCTGCTGGTGACCGCCATCAGCGTCGACTACGCCATCCTGATGCGCGAGCAGATCGGCGGTGCCGCCGTCAGCCTGCTGGGCACCTTGCTGGCCGCCCTGACCACCTGGCTGTCGTTCGGCCTGCTGGCGATTTCCAGCACCCCGGCGGTGAGCAACTTCGGCCTGGCGGTGAGCCTGGGGCTGGCCTTCAGCTTCCTGCTCGCGCCCTGGGCCGCACGCCCAACTGACAAGACCGCGACACCGCAAGCTGATCACTCGGTCACGACTGTCGACCCGAGCCCTATCCCTTCGAAACCTTCGAACCCCGCAAGGAGCCTGTGTGCCAGCGATTGAAATGGAACATCGAGAAGTCGTGGTGATTGGCGCGGGCCCTTCCGGCGCCATCGCCGCCGCCTTGCTCAAACGCAATGGCCACGACGTGCTGATCGTCGAACGCCAGCACTTCCCGCGCTTTTCCATCGGTGAGAGCCTGCTGTCGCACTGCCTGGACTTCGTCGAAGAAGCCGGCATGCTCGACGCCGTCAACGCCGCCGGGTTCCAGTTGAAGAACGGCGCGGCCTTCGCCTGGGGCGAACACTACAGCGCCTTCGATTTCGGCCAGACCTTCAGCAACGGCAAGCCGACCACCTTCCAGGTCCAACGCGCCGACTTCGACAAACTGCTGGCGGACCAGGCCGCCCTGCAAGGCGTGGAAATCCGCTACGGCGAGGAAGTCGTCAGCGTTGATTTCGACCGGCCACAACCGCAGTTGCGGGCCCGTCGCGAAGACGGCAGCGAGTATTTGATCGAAGCACGTTTCGTCCTCGATGCCAGCGGCTACGGCCGGGTGTTGCCGCGCCTGCTCGACCTCGAAGCACCGTCGAGTTTCCCGGTACGCCAGGCGGTCTTCACCCATATCGAAGACCGTATCGAACATCCCGCTTTCGAGCGGGAAAAGATCCTGATCACCACCCACCCGCAACAGCGCGATATCTGGTTCTGGACCATTCCGTTCAGCAACGGCCGCTGCTCCCTTGGCGTGGTCGCCGCCGCCGAGCACTTTGCCGGACGCACCGAGGACCTGGATGCCTGCCTCAAGGGCTTCGTTGCAGAAACCCCGAGCCTGCAAGCCGTGCTGGAAAACGCCCTGTGGGATACCCCGGCGCGGACCATCGGCGGCTACTCGGCCAACGTGAAAACCTTGCACGGCCCGGGCTTCGCCTTGCTGGGCAATGCGGCGGAATTCCTCGACCCGGTGTTCTCCTCCGGCGTGACCATCGCCATGCGTTCGGCGAGCATGGCCGCCGGCCTGCTGCACCGCCAACTGCAAGGTGAAAGCGTCGACTGGCAGACCCAGTTCGCCGAGCCGCTCAAGCGCGGTGTCGAAACCTTCCGCTGCTACGTCGAAGGCTGGTACGCCGGGACCTTCCAGGATGTGATCTTCCATCCCGGCAGCTCGCCGGAAATCCGCGCCATGATCAGTGCGATCCTCGCCGGCTATGCCTGGGACGAGCGCAACCCTTTTGTCAGTGAACCCCGACGCCGCCTGCGGATGCTGTCGGAAATCTGTGCGAGTACCCCGACATGAGCCATCCGTACCTGAGCGACACCTACGTCGCGGAAACCCGCTTCGGCTTCTGGTTCCTGCGCAGCCATACCTGGCAGCACCACGTGCTGCGGGTGGCGATCAACGACCTGCGTGGCCTGTTCAGCGAGGCCCTGCCGGCCAACCCGGTGGTACTCGATGCCGGTTGCGGCCAGGGCAAGTCCTTCCAGTACTTGCAGCAAACCTTCGCCCCGGCGCGACTGATCGGCCTTGACGCCGATCCCCACAGCCTCAAGCTGAGCGGCGAAGAAGCACAACGCCGTGGCCTGGAAGTCGAGCTGATCGGCAGCGACTGCGCGACCCTCGATGTGCCCTCGCAAAGCGTCGATATCCTCTTCTGCCACCAGACCTTCCACCACCTGGTGCAGCAGGATCGCGCCCTGGCCGAGTTCTATCGGGTGCTCAAGCCGGGCGGCTACCTGCTGTTCGCCGAGTCCACCGAAGCCTATATCGACACCTGGGTGATTCGCTGGCTGTTCCGCCACCCCATGCATGTGCAGAAAAGCGCGGCGCAGTACCTGGACATGATCAGCGACCAGGGTTTCGAATTCACGTCCCGGAACGTCTCCTACCCGTACCTGTGGTGGAGCCGGTCCAAGGACTTCGGGCTGCTGGAGCGCCTGCGCCTGAAGAGCCCGCCGCCCGTGGGCCGGCGTGAGGAAACCCTGGTCAATGTGGTCGCCCGCAAACCCCTTGGCGAGACCGTCGAATGATCCGCGCCCTGTTGCTCGGCTGCCTCCTGCTGCTGAGCGCCTGCGCCAGCCGCGCGCCGCTGCCCGTGCACGCGCCGACGCTGGCGTTACCGCTGCAATTGCATATCGAGCGTGAACAGGCCGGGCAACGCCAGGACTGGTTGCTGGTGATCCAGCGTGAGGCGCACGGCCTGCGCTGGTCACTGATGGACCCACTGGGCATTCCCCTGGCCCGCCAGCGCCTGCAGGACGGTGAATGGCAGGCCGACGGCTTGCTGCCGCCCAATCCCCAGGCTCGCGAACTATTCGCCGCCTTGCTGTTTGCCCTGACCCCGGATGCCGAGCTCGCGGGCAACTACCCGAGCGCGCAACGCCAAAACGCGGAACGCGTCCTCGACGCCCGCTGGCGAGTCAGCTATCGCCAGCCGCTGGACTTCACCCTGAACCTGCCGGAGAGTCTGCGCTACCGAATCAGTCCGTTGAGCGAGGCTGCCCCATGACCGCCTACCTGAACGCCCTCGGCGTTATCTGCGCGCTGGGCCGCGACAAGCAGAGCGTGGCGCGCAACCTGTTTGCCGGCGACTGCTCGGGTATGCGTCCGGAAAGCGGCTGGGTGCCCGAACGCATCCTGCCGGTGGCCGCCGTGCAAGGCGAACTGGCAGCGATTCCCGCTGAACTGAGCGCCCAGGCCAGCCGCAACAATCAACTGCTGATGGAAGCCACCCTGCAAATCGCCGAGCCGATCCAGCGTGCCATCGACACCTATGGCCGCGAACGCATCGGCATCGTCCTGGGCACCAGCACCTCGGGCATCGATGAGGCCAGTCGTGGCATCGCCAGCTATCTGAAAGAGGGGCACTTCCCCGACGGCTACGACTACCAGCAACAGGAACTGAGCGCCCCGGCGGCCTTCCTCGCCGACTGGCTGCAACTGCGCGGCCCGGCCTACGTGATCTCCACCGCCTGCACCTCCAGCGCGCGGGCCCTGATGAGTGCCCGGCGCCTGCTCGACCTGGGCCTGTGCGACGCAGTGCTCTGCGGCGGCGTCGACAGCCTGTGCCAGCTGACACTCCGTGGCTTCAGCTCGCTCGAAGCCGTGTCGACGCAGCGCTGCAATCCGTTTTCGCTGAACCGCAACGGCATCAATATCGGCGAAGCGGCGGTGCTGTTCCTGATGAGCAAACGCGCCGACGACGGCCCGGCCATTGCCCTGCTCGGTGCTGGCGCCAGTTGCGACGCCCACCATATTTCCGCCCCCGACCCGACCGGCCAGGGCGCCGTGCAGGCCATGGGCAAAGCGCTGAAGCAGGCCGGCCTGCAACCGCAAGACATTGACTACCTGAACCTGCACGGCACCGCCACCCAGCACAACGACGCCATGGAAAGCCTGGCCGTGTCCACGTTGTTCCCGACAAGCCCGCCTTGCTCCTCGACCAAGCCCATGACCGGCCACACCCTGGGCGCCGCCGGCGCGCTGGAAGCGGCGTTCTGCTGGTTGAGCCTGAGTGCCGATAACCCGTCCGCCGCCCTGCCGCCGCACCTCTGGGACGGCCAGGCCGACCCGGAGCTGCCACCCCTGAACTGGGTCAAGCCGGGCGACCGCCTCAACCCCCATCCACTGCGCCGCCTGATGAGCAACTCCTTTGCCTTCGGCGGCAACAATGTCAGCCTGATTATCGGAGACGCCCCATGATCGATTGGCCGCTCGCCGAATTGCTGCCCCATGCCGGGGACATGATCCTGATCGACCAGGTCCTGGCCTGCGACGAAGAACAGATCCACACCCGCCTCACCGTGCGCCCGGACGGCCTGTTCAACCGCGAGGACGGCAGCCTGCCGGCCTGGGTCGGGATCGAACTGATGGCCCAGAGCGTCGCCGCCTATGCCGGTTGCCGCGCCCGTGGCGAAGGCAAACCGGTGGAGCTGGGTTTCCTGCTCGGCACCCGTAAATTCGACTGCAATGTGGAACACTTTCCCGCCGGCAGCGAACTGCGCATCCATGCCCTGCGCTCCCTGGAAGACGACAACGGCATGGGCGTATTCGAATGCCACCTGACCGGTCCCGACATCCATGCCACCGCGCGCCTGAACGTGTTCCGTCCACCCCAGGCCGCCGCTTATCTATCCGAATCACAGGAGTCGCGTCATGACTGAATCCATCCTGGTCACCGGCTCCAGCCGCGGTATCGGCCGTGCAATCGCCCTGCGCCTGGCCCGCGCCGGTTTTGACCTGGTGCTGCATTGCCGCAGCGGCCGCGCCGATGCCGACGCCGTGCAGGCCGAAATCGAAGCGCTGGGGCGCCAGGCCCGCGTGCTGCAATTCGATGTGTCCGACCGGGAAGCCTGTCGCACCCGCCTGGAAGCCGACGTTGAAGAACATGGCGCCTACTACGGCGTGGTACTCAACGCCGGCCTGACCCGTGACGGCGCTTTCCCGGCCCTGTCCGAAGAAGACTGGGACCTGGTCCTGCGCACCAACCTCGACGGTTTCTACAACGTGCTGCATCCGGTAATGATGCCGATGATCCGCCGTCGCGCCCCGGGGCGAATCGTCTGTATCACTTCGGTTTCCGGGCTGATCGGCAACCGTGGTCAGGTCAACTACAGCGCCTCGAAGGCCGGCCTGATCGGCGCCGCCAAGGCCCTGGCCATCGAGCTGGGCAAACGCAAGATCACCGTCAACTGCGTTGCTCCGGGCCTGATCGACACCGCCATGCTCGATGACAATGTGCCGGTGGAAGAACTGCTGAAAATGATCCCGGCGCAACGCATGGGCACCCCGGAAGAAGTCGCCGGCGCGGTGAACTTCCTGATGTCCGCGGAAGCTTCCTATATCACCCGGCAAGTGCTGGCCGTCAACGGAGGCCTGTGCTGATGAAGCGCGTCGTCGTCACCGGCATGGCCGGCATCACCTCCCTGGGCAGCGACTGGGCCAGCATCGAAGCCCACTTCCGCGCCAACCGCAGCGGTATCCGTTACATGGCCGAGTGGGAGCGTTTCACCGAACTGAACACGCGTCTGGCCGGGCCCATCGATGATTACGCGGTGCCGTCGCACTGGACCCGCAAGCAGTTGCGCAGCATGGGCCGGGTCTCGCGTTTTGCCGTCGGCGCGGCGGAAATGGCCCTGGCCGATGCCGGCCTGCTGGGCAACGAGATCATCCGTGACGGGCGCATGGGCGTGGCCTGCGGTTCGTCCACCGGCAGCACCGACGAGATCAAGGCCTTCGGCATGATGCTGATCAACTCCGTGGCCGAAGGGCTCAACGCCAACTCCTACGTGCGCATGATGCCGCACACCACGGCGGCCAATATCAGCATCTTCTTCGGCCTGACCGGGCGCCTGATCCCCACCTCCAGCGCCTGCACCAGCGGCAGCCAGGGCATCGGCTATGCCTACGAGGCGATCAAGTTCGGGCGCCTGCCGCTGATGCTCGCCGGCGGTGCCGAGGAGCTGTGCCCCACCGAAGCCATGGTGTTCGACGCGCTCTACGCCACCAGCCTGAAAAACGATGCGCCGCAGAGCAGTCCGCGTCCCTACGACAGCGGCCGTGACGGTTTGGTGATCGGTGAAGGCGGCGGCATGCTGGTGCTTGAAGAGCTGGAACATGCCCTGGCCCGTGGCGCGCATATTCATGCGGAAATCGTCGGCTTCGGCAGCAACGCCGACGGCCAGCACGCCACCCGCCCGGAGCAGAGCACCATGCGCCGGGCCATGGAACTGGCCCTGGAAGATGCCGGCCTGACGGCGGACGCCATCGGTTATGTGAACGGCCATGGCACCGCCACCGAGCAGGGCGATATCGCCGAGACCCTGGCCACCAGCAGCCTGTTCGGCAGCCGCATGCCCATCAGTTCGCAGAAGAGTTTCCTCGGCCATACCCTGGGCGCCTGCGGGGCGCTGGAATCCTGGTTCAGCATCGAGATGATGAACCGCGACAGCTACATCCCTACCCTGAACCTCGACCAGATCGACCCGCAATGCGGCGAGCTGGATTACCTGCGCGGCGAATTCCGGCAGATGAGCAACGAGTATGTGATGAACAACAACTTTGCCTTTGGCGGCGTGAACACGTCCCTGGTGTTCCGCCGCTGGCGCTGACTTTTTTGAAACCCTCTGGAGAAAACGGAATGTCTTCCCTGCTTCGTGCTGCACTTGTCACCCTGGCCCTGCTGACCATGGCCGGCTGTACCAGCAAACCCATCGTCAACCCGAGCCGCACCCTCACCCCGCAGGTCCAGGCCAGCCAGGACGAGGTGAAACAAGCGATTGTCACCGCCCTGACCAAACGGGAGTGGACCGTGCAGCGCGTCAACCCGGGCCAGGTCCAGGCCGAGATCACCGTGCGTGAGAAATTCCACGTCGAGATCGACATCAACTATAGCGCCAGCGGCTACACCATCGCCTACCGCGACAGCAGCGGCATGGGTTACCAGGACGGCAAGATCCACAGGAACTACATCCGCTGGGTGAGCTTTCTGGACCAGGACATCCTCGCCGAACTGCGGGCCCATCATGACCACCCGTCGGCACGTGCGATCGGTGTTGGCGAGGCGCAGCCGCTGTCCCAGTAACGGCGCTTAGTCCCTGCATCGCAAGAGTCTGTGGGAGCGGAGCTTGCCCGCGAAGAGGCCCTTGAGGCCGCTAAAAGCTTCACGGGCAAGCTCCGCTCCCACAATATTCGCGTCATTCAGTAGACTGGTATTCGACGCTCGATTGCTATGGTGGCTGTACACGGGTGACCTTCGGGTCAGCCGGTATGCCTGACGTTCCGGTCTTGCAGGCTCGCGTACAGCCGCCACCCTTTTGTTAGCTGAGATTTGGAAGACAATTCTCTTTCCCTTGCAGGACATTTCCTAGAAAATCCCAACCTCTTGCGGCTGCTATATCTCCCGACTAGTCTTGCCCTGTCATCGCAATGTCGATGACTGGACGTGCAAGTCCGACTGATATAGCGCTTCAGCGCCTGCCCTATCTCCTCTTCTCGCGACGTGTCTTAATTCGTCCGTAAAGTCGATCAATGGTGGCTGTGCGTGGGAGACCTTCGGGTCTGCCGAGTCCTATATCCTCGGTCTTGCACACCTGCGCACAGCTGCCACCCTTCTGCGTGCAAGCGATGGGTTGCAGTTCCAATTATTGATATAGGGACTCAACCATGAGCAAAACAACTCCCGCACCACCTGTCCAGGATCCCAACGCCTTCCCTTCTGCCGACCGGTTCAAGGATCAGGCCGCCATCCAGCGTGCTCTTGATCACTATCTGCCCAGCCCAACATCTGCATCGCCGGGCGCTATCCGGCTGCCTAACACCAAATCCGGTCGAAGCCTGGAAGAATCCCTGGTTCACGTCTCCGAGTTGCTGACCTGCGCAGCGGCCACCGCCTACGAATCCGGCGATGGTCTCAGCGGCTCCAAGCGGGCGCTGGCGTTCTCGGCCATGCATCTGGTGGAAATGGCGAAAGCCGAGCTGGATCAGTCATTGGATAATCTGCCGCTGCACTAGACGGTTACACCCTTGTGGCGAGCGGGCTTGCCCGCTCGCCACAGGACCGCGCTCGGCTTCAGACCCCCTTAAGCCTGCGGCACCGCTCGACGCGTCAGCAACTCGATAAACGCCTTGGCCATCGGTGACTTCTGGTCCTTGCGCTGGACCAGCCACACCGCCGACACCGCATCCGGGTCAAGCAACGGTCGATAGACCACGCCATCAATCCGAATCCTCTGATAAGACGCCGGCAACACCGACACCCCCAACCCCGCCGCCACCAAGCCGATAATGGTCATCGCCTCCCCCGCCTCCTGGGCAAAGTGCGGGCTGAAGCCCGCCTGCCGCGCCAAGGTCAGCAACTGCGCATACAAACCACTGCCATAACTGCGCGGGAAAAACACAAAGGGCTCCAGCGCCAGCTCGGACAAATACATCCCGTCCTCGCTGCCGCCGGCCAAGGGATGCTTGGCACTGAGTACCGCCACCAGCGGCTCATGCATCAGTTCCACAACACTCAGCGCATCCGGTAACGACAAAGGCCGCATCAAGCCCACCTCAATGGACTCATCCATCAAACCGTCGGCAACCGTCTTGCTGCTCATCTCCCGCAGGTTCAAATGCACCGCAGGGAATGCCTGGCGAAAGGCAAAGATCGCCTGGGGAATGGTCGAGTTGAACGGTGCCGACGAGGTAAACCCGATCTTCAGTTCCCCCAACTCCCCCAACTGTGCCCGCCGCGCCACATCCGCCGCTTTATCCACCTGCGCCAGCACCAACCGCGCCTCTTGCAGGAACAAACGCCCCGCCTCGCTCAACTCGACCCGACGATTGGTCCGGTCAAACAGTCGCGCGCCCAGCTCCTGTTCCAGCGCCTGGATCTGCTGGCTCAACGGCGGTTGGGAAATCCCCAGCACCTCGGCGGCGCGGCCAAAGTGCAGTTCTTCGGCCACCGCGATGAAGTAGCGCAAATGCCGCAATTCCATGAACACCTCATCAAGTCGTAAAACCTATCAAACAGGTCGAACAATATATTGGAAAGAATAGTTAGCCAGCTATATGCTTTTTCCATTGCCTGACCGGCTGCTCCCCCCGAGGTCCCCCGTGAAAACTGCTGTTGCTCCCCTCGCCCACGAGACTCCCCCTACTGCGCTGGACGATGTGGTCGCCCAACTCAACGACACCTATATCGAAAAAGGCACCCCGGCGTTTATGCGCACGGTGCTGGCGCTATTCTCCGGCGGCTTCGCGACCTTTGCCCTGTTGTACTGCGTACAGCCGATGATGCCGGTGCTGTCCAAGGAGTACGGGATCAATGCCGCCCAGAGCAGCCTGATCCTCTCGGTGGCCACCGCCCTGCTCGCCATCGGCCTGCTGATCACTGGACCGATCTCCGACAGCCTCGGGCGCAAGCCGGTGATGGTGGTGGCGTTGTTCGGCGCGGCGCTGTTCACCATCCTCGGCGCGTTGATGCCCAACTGGCAGGGCGTGCTGGTGATGCGAGCCCTGGTGGGGCTTTCCCTCAGCGGCCTGGCGGCGGTGGGCATGACCTACCTGAGCGAGGAAATTCATCCCAAGCACATCGGTCTGGCGATGGGCTTGTATATCGGCGGCAACGCCATCGGTGGGATGAGCGGGCGGCTGATCACCGGCGTGCTGATCGACTTTGTCAGCTGGCATATGGCGATGCTGGTGATCGGTGTCCTGGCGCTGATCGCGGCGACGGTGTTCTGGAAGATCCTGCCGCCGTCGCGCAACTTCCGCGCCAGCCAGTTCAATACCCGCAGCCTGATCGACGGTTTCACCGTGCACTTTCGCGATGCCGGCCTGCCGTGGCTGTTCCTCGAAGGCTTCCTGCTGATGGGCAGCTTCGTCACCCTGTTCAACTACATCGGCTACCGTCTGCTGGCCGAACCCTACGGCATGAGCCAGGCATTCGTCGGCTTGCTGTCCATCGTCTACCTGTCGGGCATCTACAGCTCCGCGAAAATCGGCGCCCTGGCCGACAAGCTGGGCCGACGCAAAGTGCTCTGGGGCATGATCCTGATGATGCTGGTGGGCATCGTCCTGACCCTTGTGACGCCGTTGCCGGTGGTGGTGTTCGGCATCCTGCTGTTCACCTTCGGCTTCTTCGGTGCCCACTCGGTGGCCAGCAGCTGGATCGGCCGTCGGGCGCTGAAAGCCAAGGGTCAGGCCTCGTCACTCTATCTGTTCTGCTACTACGTCGGCTCCAGCGTGGCCGGGACCCTGGGCGGGGTGTTCTGGCACTACGGTGGCTGGAACGGCATCGGCCTGTTTATCGGTGCGCTGCTGGTGGTGGCCTTGCTGGTGGCGTTGAAGCTGGCACGGTTGCAGGCGTTGCCGGGTAATGCAACAGCCTAATCAGCACGCCACGCAACCTGCGCCACCAACAGCTTGTCGCGCTTTTCCAGGCTCAACGACTGCAACACCGCGCCCGATTGCTCGGTCTGGTCCAGCCACTGCAGCAAGGCCAGTGCATTGCCGCTGAGGGTGACCCGCAGTGACTGGCCATCCTGGTCCAGTTGCTGCAACTCCAGCCCTGCCGCCGCCACCGTTTCACTTAACCGGTTCGACAGGGACCGCGATGGGTTCGAGCGCTGAGCCGTCGGCTGGGCACGCTGTACTTCAGCGGCCAATAACAGACGTTGCTGGTACAGGCGCTCGCCCCTTTCCAGACGCTGTTGCGCCGGTTGCCAGCCTCCACTGAACAAACTCACCACCGTCAGAAAAATCCCCAAACCCATCAGCATCCGTCGATCCCGAAGGGCGAGGCCCTGCCACCTTTGCGTCAGCGCCGCCGGTACCGCCAATGACCTGATCATCCGTTCTTCTCCTCCAACATCAGCACCGCCTGCACTCGCTCACGGTCCTTGCTGGCGCTGCCCAGCCTGATAGGTAAACCGCTGCCCTGGCCGCGCTCGCGCAAGCGCTCAAGATCGGTGAAGCTGCCGGCCGTCAGCAACAACGTCCAGCCCGAGCCGGCCCGGTATTCGATACGCTGAACCTCAACGCTGCTGCCTCCGATCACCTGTTCGATCAGTTGCACCAGACGGCCCATCTGGCTGCCGGGCTGATCGGTCTGACCCTGCAAGGCCTTGAGCTGGGCCGCCAGATCGACAATCCGGGTTTGCTCGGGATACAAACGCTGGAAGCGCTGCACACTCTGCTCGTACAACTGCCCCGCAGCGCTTTCCAGATAATGGGCACGGGCCAGGGTAAAACCCCAGGACACAGCGAACAGCGCCAACGCCGACAGCACCAGCGTGCCCAATGGCCAACGCGCCCGCACCTGACGAAACTCACCTTGCAGCAAGTCCAGCCCGCGCGAATGACCGGCCACCAGCAACGCCGCGATATCGGCCTGCCGATCAGCGCCCATCCAGCACAACCCATCCGGCAATCGTGGTCTCAGTACCTCCAGATCCTCAGGCGACAGTGCAAGTCGGGCCTCGATAGCCCCACCCACCAACCAGCGTCCAGCCCACCAGACGCCATAGGCCTGATCATCCGGCAGCAAGTCGGCATCCACCTTGACGCTTTCCACTTGCAGCCCCGAATCCCGCAACAACGCCAGGATCGCCTTGAAGCGCTCCTTGTTGATCGCCAGCAGCGGGTAGCGTGAATCCTTGTCCGCCGCACCGACCGCAAGGTGCAATCCATCCAGCTCCTCGGCCAAGCGCTCCTCGACGGCGTAGGCCAACGCCTGAACCGTGGGCTTGCGTCGACCGGGCCAGGGCTCGCTGCGCAAGCCGCTACAGATTTCCATGGGCAGGATCACCCGCACCGACTGCCCCGACAGAAACGTCGCCGCCTCCGCCAGGGTGACCACGCGGTACTCGCCGCCCGCCTGCCAATAGCCAACCGGCCAGCCGGCGTCACAGCCAGCCAGGCCTTCGGCCGTGAGATAAAGCCAATTGCTCATAACGGGGTTTCACCTTGAGTCGGGGCCAGGAAGCGGCGTTGCAGGACACGCAGGCGAAGGCTGTCGCGAGGCCGCTCCAGATCGCTGACCAGCCGCAGTCGCGCCGCGCCCGCGCCGACCTCGACCGTGACCCGGAACCAGCGGCTGTCGACACCCAGGCCATGGCTGGCAATACCCAACCCATCCAGCCCCGGCGCACGGGTAAATTCATGGGCATCGGCATAACCTTGCGCCGGGCGCTGGGCGACAGCGTCCCGGGCACTGGCCGCCGTCATGCCTTCCAGCGTCGCCAGCAGCGTGGCCGAGGCGGTATTGATGTTCAGCCTGGCCTCGGGCGGCAGCAACGCGACGAAGGGTTGCAGGCGCTGCAAAAGATCCTGGTCGACACCGGGCAACAGGCGCAGCTGGCTGGTGTCGCTGACCTCGGTACCCCGTAGCGACGCCAGGTCGAATGCCGGGATCTCCAGCGCCGCCAGCAACCGGGCCCAGCGCTCCAGGCTGATTTCATCGGCCTTGCCGGGCAGGAGCAGGCGGGTCAGGTTGAACCGCCCGGCCAGGTCTTCGATCTCGATCCGCACCTCGACACCCGGCAGCTCGGACGGCAGCGATGGGCTCGCCCAGGGCTGGGCCAGATGGATGGTCTTCTCCTCAAGCCGATCAGGCTCCTGCAACAACTCCCGCGCCCAACTCTCCGCGGCAATCGCCCACTGACGCAGTTGCACCTGATGAATATGCTGCGCGCTGCTCTGCAGGGCCCGCGTATGACTGCGCAACAGGCCGCCGACCACGAACAGGGCCAGGGTCATGATCAGCAGCACACTGATCAGCGCCACGCCACGCTGGCCGGTGCGGTTCATGAGCCCTCCGGCAACAGGATGACGCGACGGATCTGTTCGAAGCGACCCACGGACAGGGTGATTTCCAACGCTCGCGGATGCACCGGGGAACGGCCCGGCGTCGACGCCCCCTCAGCGCGCCAACCGGCCTTGTCCACATACAGCCGCCACTGCAAGGCACGCACCTCCTTGAGCACCGGCAGCTTGTGGGTCTCGGGCAGATCAAGGCTGCGGCGATAACGCCACAAGGTGCCTTCCTCCAGGCGATAGGCAATCTCCTGGCGCTCGCTGCGGGGCTCATCCAGCGGGTTGCGCGCATTGCCGCGCTGCAGGTTCAACTGCCCCCCGCCCAGTGTCACGGCCACGCCTTCTTTGGGGATAGTCGCCTGCATGACATCGCGCTCCAGCACCGCCATCGCCCGCTGCAGGCTGCGCAAGCCCTGCTCGTGCTCATTGACCCGGGCCTGGGTCAGCAGCACGCCTTCGTACAGGCGATAACTGGCCAGGCCGATCAGGCTGAAAATCGCCAGGGCAATCACCAGTTCGACCAGGGTAAAGCCGACCTGTCTATTCATTCCGGGCCCGCAGCCAGGTATTGGCGTGGTGCAACGGCGGCCCGCCATTGCCCAGCCGCACGATAATCTCGACCTTGAGCAAACGCGGGTCCGAGGTCGGCGTGACAATCTGCTCCAGGCGCCATTCGCGCTGGTCGAAGCGCAGGCTTTGCTGCTGTCGTCCCTTGGCCGGGGGCGCCTGCAGGCGCAGTTCATTCAACTGATTGTCCGCCAGCCAGGTGGCGAACAAACGCTCCTGCAAGGTGCCGCTCTGCTGCACCACGAACTGGCTGGCGGACAGCACGCTGGCCGCCAGCACGGCAAAGATCGCCAGGGCGATCATCACCTCCAGCAAGGTAAATCCCGATTCAGCTTTCATCGATGGCCGGATCACCGAGGCCGTCACCGGACACACTCAACCAGCGCCGCTGCGCGGACTCGTAATGCAGGGTGAAGGCACTCATTTCGTCGCTGCTCAGCACCAGCAATTGCGGCTGGTTCACCCGGTCGCCCAGTTTCAGCGGACGACCCTCCAGCTCCAGGCGAAAATACAGGCCGTCGGGCAAGCGATAGGCCGCCCCCGCCGGGCGCCAGTCGGGCCGTTCGAAGACCATCACCTGATAACCCTCGGCACCGATCCGCAAGCCATATTCCTGACTGTTGACCACCGCGTACTCACGCAACTGTTGCAGCAGGTGCACCAGGGCACCGGCCTCCTGGCGGGCCTGACGCACCGGGCTGGGGTTCATGCTCACGGCGATCATGCCGGCCAGCACGCCGATCACCACCATGGACACCAGCAACTCCAGCAGGGTGAAACCACGGGAACGTGTGGGCATGGATCAATCACTCCAGTTGCCGATATCGGCGGCAAACTCTTCGCCGCCGGACACGCCGTCGGAGCCAAAGGAATACAGGTCATAACCCTTGGTCCGGGTGCCCGGACTCAGGTATTGGTAGGGCGTGCCCCAGGGATCCACCGGCAGGCTTTTCAAGTAGCCCTGGGGGTTCCAGTTCCGCGGTTCGGGCACGCCCAGCGGCCGCTTGACCAGCGCCTCGAGGCCCTGCTGGGTCGAGGGGTACTGGAAATTGTCGAGGCGGTACATTTCCAGCGCGGTGCCGATGGCCTTGATATCGGCCCGGGCCGCAGTGACCTTGGCCTGGTCCGGACGGCTCATGAACTGCGGCAGCACCATCGCGCCGAGCACACCGATAATCACCACCACGACCATGATTTCGATCAGGGTGAAACCACCTTGTCGCTGTGTTCCAGAGGTTTTCATAAGATCAGTTCACCAGTTGGTTGAGGCTAAGAATCGGCAACAGAATCGCCATGACGATCAACAGCACGATGACGCCCATCAGCACCAGCATCGCCGGCTCGAACAGGCTCACCACCAGGGCGATCCGCGCCGCGAGGGTTTTCTCCTGCTGTTCGGCGGCGCGGGCGAGCATGCGGTCGAGCTCGCCCGCGCGCTCGCCGCTGGCGATCATGTGCAGCATCAGCGGCGGGATATCGCCGCTGCGCTCCAGGCCACGGGTCAGGGTGCCGCCCTCGCGCACCGAGCGCGCGACCTCGCCCATGCGCGCGCGAATCGGCAGGTTGCCGATCACCGCCGCGGCGATTTCCAGGGCGTCCACCAGGGGCACGGCGCTCTTGCCGAGCAGCGCCAGGGTGCTGGCGAAACGGGACGCTTCCATCGCCTTGAGGACTCCGCCGATCAGCGGCGCCCGCAACAACCAGGCATGCCAGCGCCAGCGCACGGCGGGACGCGCCAGCGCCCAGCGCACCAGCAAGGCCAACGCCACCAGCCCGACCAGCAGCAGCCAGCCGTAACGCTGCAGGCCGCTGCTCAGGGCAATCAGGCCCTGGGTCAGCAGGGGCAGGGCCTGGCCATTGTTGATAAAAACCTTCACCACATCCGGCACCACATAGCCGAGCAATCCAGCGACGATGGCCAGCGATGCAAACAGCAGGATCATCGGATAGACCAGCGCCATCTGGATCTTCTGCCGGGCCTGCTGGCGGGCCTCGGTGTACTCGGCCAGTTGTTCGAGCACCGGGCCCAGGTGTCCGGAGCGTTCGCCGGCGGCGATGCTCGCGCGGAACATGTCCGGGAACGCCTTGGGAAAGCCGGCAAGCGCCGAGGCCAGGTCATAACCCTCCATGACCCGGCTACGCAGCGCCGCCAGCAGGTTGCTGACCCGACGCTTTTCGCTCTGCGCCGCCACCGCCCGCAACGCCTCTTCCAGGGGCAGGCCGGCCTGGATCAGGGTCGAGAGTTGCAACGTCAGCAAGGCCAGTTCACTGGCCTTCAAGCCAGCCGAGCGCTGGGCGCCGTTGCCCGCACCCGTCTGGCCGCGCGCGCTTTTCAGCTGCGTGGGCAACAGGCCGCGCTCACGCAGCAACTGGCGGGCATGGCGCGGGCTGTCGGCCTCCTGCTGACCGCGACAGCGCCGACCGTTGGCATCCTGGGCCTGGTAATCGAACGTCGGCATACTCAGTCCTCCTGGGTCACGCGCAGCAGTTCATCGAGGCTGGTGCTGCCTTCGAGGACCAGCCGCTGGCCATCCTGGAACAGGCTGCGCGAGGCCGTCCGGGCTTCACGGACCAGCTCGGGCTCACTGGCGCCGTTATGGATAAGTACCGCCAGGGCCGGGGTGATGCCGATCAGTTCGTAAAGCCCGATACGACCGCGATAGCCTTGCTGGCAGTGCTCGCAGCCCGTGGCCCGGAACAGCCTCGGCGGATGGTTCGAGTCGACACCCAGGCACCGGCAGGCGGCCGCGTCCGCCACATAGGCGCTCCGGCACTCGCGGCACAGGGTACGGACCAGGCGCTGGGCCAGCACCCCGACCAGGGACGAGGCCAGCAGATAGGCATCCACGCCCATGTCCAGCAACCGCGTGACCGCGCCCACCGCGCTGTTGGTGTGCAGGGTCGACAGCACCAGGTGCCCGGTCAGCGAAGCCTGCACGGCGATCTCGGCGGTTTCGCGGTCGCGTATCTCACCGACCATGACCACGTCAGGGTCCTGGCGCAGGATCGCCCGCAAGCCCCGGGCAAAGGTCATCTCGACCTTGGGATTGACCGGCGTCTGGCCGATGCCCGGCAGGTGATACTCGATGGGGTCTTCGACGGTGAGGATATTGCGGGTCTGGTCGTTGAGGCTGCTCAGCGCCGCGTAGAGGCTGGTGGTCTTGCCCGAGCCGGTAGGGCCGGTGACCAGAAAGATGCCGTGGGGTTTGCCGAGAATATGCCGGAAGCGCTCCAGGGTCTGCGGCGGCATGCCCAGGCGTTGCAGGTCGAGACGTCCGGCCTGTTTGTCCAGCAGGCGCAGGACCACCCGTTCACCATGGGCCGAGGGCAAGGTGGAAACCCGCACATCGACTTCGTGCCCGGCCAGCCGCAGGGCAATCCGACCGTCCTGGGGCACGCGCTTCTCGGCGATGTCCAGCCGGGCCATGACCTTGATCCGCGACACCAGCAGGTTGGCCAGCTCGCGCCTTGGCTTGAGCACTTCACGCAGTTGCCCGTCGATGCGCATGCGCACCGACAGGCTGTGCTCGAAGGTCTCCAGGTGTACATCCGAGGCTTTCTCGCGCACCGCTTCGCCGAGCAGCGCGTTGATCAGGCGGATGATCGGCGCGTCGCCTTCCTGCTCCAGCAGGTCGGCGGTCTGCGGCAGTTGCTCGGCCAGGCTCATCAGGTCGAGTTCATCGTCCAGGCCCTGGGCCACCTGCTGCGCGGCGCTATGGCCATCGCTGTAGCTGGCGGCGAGGCGAGCGGCGAACACCGGCTCCTCGAGCACCCGCAACGGCAGTTCGCCAGCGATCAGCCGGCGAGCCTCGGACACCGCGGCCAACGGCGTGTCGGCGCGGATCGCCAGGCATGCCACCTCACCCTGCTGTTCCAGCAAGATCCCGTAGCGACGGGCAAAGCCGAACGGCAGGCGTGGTGTCATGGCGCCCCAACCTTCTGCCGTCGCAGGTCGATCGCCGGCTCCGCGTCATCGCCGTCGAACAGTTGCCGGGCCTCACGCGGCAGCAACAGCGAGTTGCTCTTCCCGGCGGCGGGCTGACTAAGCTGGCGCAAGCTGTTGTAGCGCTGCTCGCTGACTTCGGAGATATCCTCTTTGGAGCGGACGATGGTCGGCCGCAGGAATACCATCAGGTTGGTTTTTTCATGCTTTTCGCTGTTCCAGCGAAACAACGCCCCCAGGTAGGGGATATCCCGCAGCAGCGGCACACCGCTTTCCTGGACACGGACGCTGTCCTTGATCAGCCCGCCGATCACGATGATCTCGCCGTCATCGGCGAGGATGGTGCTTTTCAGGGTGCGCTTGTTGGTGATCAGGTCACCGGGAACCACCGTATTCGGGGCGAGTTCCGAGTTTTCCTGTTCGACCTGCAGACGCAGGGTCGACCCTTCGTTGATATGCGGGCGGACCTTCAGCTTGATCCCGATATCATGGCGCGTGACCGTGTTGAAGGGCCGCTCGGTATCCGTACCGGTCTGGTAGGAACCGCTCTGGAACGGCACGTTCTGACCCACCAGGATCTCCGCCTCCTGGTTGTCCAGGGTCAGCAGGCTGGGGGTGGACAGCACGTTGTTGTGGGTGTTGCTCGCCAGGGCGGACACCAGCATGCCGAAACGGTCATTACCGACGCGCAACACCGCACCGTCGGGCAACGTGGCATCGTTGCCACTGAGTTTCGGCAAGGTAATGCCGGCTCCGGCAAAGGTGACTCCACCCTGGGCACTACCGGCCTTGCCGCCCCACTGCACACCCAGGGCATCGTGGATATCCCCGGATATCTCGACAATCGCCGCATGGATCAACACCTGCGAGCGCGGCTGGTCGAGTTGCCGGACAATGTTTTCCAGGGTGCGGATCTGGCTCGGCTCGGCGATCAGCACCAGGGCGTTCTGGCTTTCATCGGCCTTGACCAGGGCCTTGGCGGCAGCCGCGTCCCGGCTGGCGGCAGCGCCGGCTTCCTGAGCAAGTCCCTGGCCCATGGCCTCGAGCACCTCGGCCAGTTGCTTGGCATCGCTGTGACGCAGACGGATCACCCGTGCATTGTCGGTAACGGCCGCCGACGGGGTATCGAGGGAGCGGGCCAGGTCAGCCAGGCGCTTGCGTACGTCCTGGGTGCCGATGATCACCAAACGGTTGTTGCGCGAATCGGCGATGACCTGGCTCCCCGATTCGGCGCCTTGCCGCCCCAGGGATTGCTCCATCATCCGCGCCAGCTCATTCGCCAGCCCGTGACGCAACTGGATGACCTCATGGGCATTCTTCTGCCCCAGGTCCAACTGCCGGACGATCTTCGCGATACGGCGGACGTTGGCCGCGCTATCGGTGATGACCAGGGCATTGGCCGACGCCGACGGGCCGACATAACCGTTGACCGAAACCAGCGGCCGCACCAGCCCGGCGATATCCGCCGCGACGCTGCTGCCCAGCGCCACCACCTCGGTGACGAACTGGCCGCCCTGGGCGCTGGCACTGTCGGCGCTGCTGGCGCGGGTGCGGGCATCGGCCACGGGGGCGATAAGAATGCGGTCGCCTTCGTCGATCACCGTGAAGTTATGCGCGTCGAGCACCGAATAGAACAGCCGGCGCACCCCTTCGCGGTCCAGGGCCAGCTCGGAGAGAACGGTAATCCGTCCCTGCACCCGGGGGTCAAGGACCACCGTGGTGCCGAGAATCGAGGACATTTCCCGCACCACGTCGCGCAACTCGGCATCGTTCATCGCCAGTTGCCATTGCGGCTCATCGGCCAGTGCGCCCGACGCCAGCAGCAGGCTGACGATCAGGCTCAAGAGCTTCAGGCAGCACCGGCCGGACTCGAAAAATCTGTTCATTTACTCACTCTGACGCGGCGTGGCCGTCGGTCGCAGATAAAGGGAAGAAGTCGGGGCGACGGCGTCAGGAACGGGCCCCTTGAGCACCTGCAAGGTGGTACGGCCCGGCGGATCCAGGGTTAAAAGCTCCTCGCGACCATTGCGCCAGAGCACCACCCGGCCGCTCTCGATCCGGCGCAGGACACTGCCGCCCGGCAGGCTTTCACCCACCCGGTAGATCCGCTGGCCCTCGGCCCCCGCCAGCAGCGCACGGGAGTCGCCCGTGCTGGAGACAAAGCTGGCCCGCAACTTCAAGGGCTCGGCACTGCGGGCCAAGGCCCCCTGGGCGGCCAGCCCCATCACCGTGGCAACGGCGGCATGATTGAGCGGCGCACGTTCGGCAGGCGCGGCTCGGTTGTTGGCCTGCTCGGTGGGTAACGTCGGCAATGTCTGACGGAAGACCCGCTCGCCCCACAACGACAGCGCGGCATAACCCAGCGGCAACGCACATAACGCCAGGCTCAGGACACCCATTCGGTCCTTGAGGGTTCGCGCACTCACCACAGCATCCGCCTGAGTATTCGATGACCGGAAACTTCATGGCGGATAACCGCGCCAATATGCAAAACCACCAGGACCGCCAGAACAACGCAGGAAATATCGTGGATTTTTTTGAAAACAGCGATGAGCCCGACACTTTCAACCGGTGCGGGTATCAAGAAAAGATCAAATAGATTGATGGCCCGGTCCATCATCATGACTCCGGTTGCCAATACGATGGCGGTCACCAGATAAATAACTTTATGAACCCAAAAAGCCGTCCACTGCGCAAGTGTTCGGTCAGTCTGTTCTCTCGAAAAAAAAGAAAGAAAAACCCTGATAATAAAAAACGGAATAAACAGCGCCGTGAGAGACACATTAAAAGAACCTACGACCGCTTTAAGCGCCGGCGAAGCACTCAAAAAGGCCATATAAAAGCCACTGATCAGCGCCCATAAAATAACGACGGCTGACAACCAGTGAAGAAAAATTTGCGTTCTAGAGTAAAACAATTTCGCTCACCCAAAACCCGGTAACAATATCGCCCATAAACCGAATACGCCGGGCTGCCCAGCAGCCCGGCGCTGAACGCCAGGGGTTATTTAGCGATCCAGGCATCCGTCCAGCTTGATCCGACACCGGGTACATAGTGATGGCTGTCGATCTTGCACCAGTCACCTACGGGGAGCGGCTTGCATTCGTAGACGTTACCGTCCCTGGACAAGACCTTGGTCCCGGGCTGATAACTTGCAATACCTTGCGGATATTTGAAGTCGTAATCCTGGCTGCCACCCTCACCGCCGAGCTCCACGGATGCCAGATCCTGACGAGTGGTACGGCCATCGACGGTCACGCCGATCAACTTGAGCTGGTGGATACCCGGCTCGCTATGCACGTCCATGTTCAGCCAGGTGCTGCCGGCCTCCACGAGTTGTGTCAGGGTGCCCACTGGAACTGGATTGTTGGCGGCATCGAAGAGCTCGGCCTTGATATCCATTTTACGGTTGGTTAGCACCGGGAAAGGCATCGCCAAGCGTCCTTCCTTGAGCTCAAAATTGGTGCCGATAGCGGAAATCCGCATGCTCGCATCAGCGTCTTCCTGCATCAGCACATCGACCTCATAACGATTCACACCGCTTTCAGCCTTGGCGAACAGCTGGTTAACACCCTTGATCGGTTCGATGGCACCGTCTTCGCCACGGACACCGGCACGGACCAGCGTCTGGCTCCGGTTGATTTGCTCGGCCAGCTTGAACGACCAATTCTCCGGCTTGCCGTCCTCGCTGTCGGCGATGGTGATTTCAGTGCTGTACTCGGCACTTTCGCCCTCACCGGTCATGGCGCGGGCCTTGACCTTGTCGCCGGCCAACAGGGCCTGGGTCGGCGTGATGTTACCGACGGTTTTCCAACCATCCGGCGCCTGTTCCTCGGCCACGATATTCACGTCGACCACGTTGTGGAACGCGCCGCCGGTGTCGGCCACGGTCCACATGCCGAGGATCACGTGATACCCGCTCTTGTCGGCAGGAATCTCGCACGGGTGCTTCTCGCGAGCTGGCCCGTCACTGCCCTGAGGCTGATCGGTGGGCAACCGCCCGCCCGCATCCACGGAGCAGAACGGAGTCAGGTCGAACGAAGCGCGTGTCAGGGCCTGGTTGGCGTTCCAACCGTTCCTGGTGATGAAGTACTCATACTTGGTCGCCGGGTGAGTGGCCCTGTAGTACCAGTCAAAGTTGATCGTACGGTCCGTGATTTCGGTCTTGTACCAGCGGCTCGCCGACTGGATATCCAAGGGCGAGAACAACGCGATCCCACCACTGGCGATCTTGCCGTCAGCCACCCCGCCATTGGGGAAACCCTTGGTGGTTTCACCGACGCTTTGCGGCTCGTACTGCGCTTGACCGCAGTCATTGTTCAAGCCCTTCTGGCAGGCAAACGCCCGGGACGGCGGATCATTCAGATAACCGTGCGCGGCGACATGCTGTGAGGCGACCAGGGTCGCGATCACCGCCAGGGAAGAGACACACCCCGACGCCTTGCCAAGTGCCGACATCTTTCTTTTCATGCGATTCAACTCCAGACTTATCCTGTTTATCGGGTTGCCGGACATCCCTCCAAGACGAACGACTCCCTTCCTACTTCCATCGGTGTTCAATCAATCCGAGCCGCCGTCCTGACTGCAAAGATCAACCGCGAAAGTTCCACGCCCCACCGGCGTCACTTCTTGGGTCTCTTACAAAAACCATTCTTACAAAGACATCCTCGTCCGCCGGACAAACGCCAGCGCCGTATAAACGATTACATTCAAAAATATTGACTATCAGAAACCTGGAGTCTTGAGTGCCGCTCCACACATTGAATGTCGGAGTACGCATTGTACGAACTTATATTTTTTTATATGTAGGAAAGGTCCCATGAAGACGCGCGACAGCTCTGCACTTCACTTATTCACACGAGCGCCTCGATTTTGCCTAAGATTCTGTAACTAGACGCGACAAACCTTGAAGACATAGAACAAATGTCTCCGTATTAACGTTCAGAAAAAGAATACTCCGACATCTCATGGAAGAAGACGGTATGGCATTTTGACGATCCGACCAGATGTCCGGATGGCGATCCGAATATATGACGCCGAATGAACCGGTAGCATCAGGAAAAGCAAAAACGCGAAGGACTAAACGCAAAAACCCCGCCGAGGCGGGGTCATTGAGAAAACGCGGGGAGGATCAGCGATGGTATTGCGCGGAGAACTCGTGCACCGCGTTGATAAACGCACCGGCATGTTCCGGGTCGACTTCCGGCGTGATGCCGTGGCCGAGGTTGAACACATGGCCGGAACCTTCACCGTAGCTGGCGAGAATACGCGCCACTTCGGTACGGATGGCCTCGGGCTTGGCGTAGAGCACGGTCGGGTCCATGTTGCCCTGCAGGGCGACCTGGTGACCGACGCGACGACGGGCCTCGCCCAAATCGCAGGTCCAGTCCAGGCCCAGGGCATCGGCCCCGGCCTCGGCGATGCTTTCCAGCCACAGGCCGCCGTTCTTGGTGAACAGGATCACCGGCACCTTGCGCCCTTCGTGCTCGCGGATCAGGCCGCTGACGATCTTGCGCATATAGGCCAGGGAGAACTCCTGGTAGGCCGCTGCCGAGAGGTTGCCGCCCCAGGTGTCGAAAATCTGCACGGCCTGGGCCCCGGCGAGGATCTGGCCGTTGAGGTAGGAAGTGACCGACTGCGCCAGCTTGTCCAGCAGCAGGTGCATGGCCTGGGGGTTGTCGTAGAGCATGGCCTTGGTCTTGCGGAAGTCTTTCGACGAACCGCCTTCGACCATGTAGGTGGCCAGGGTCCAGGGGCTGCCGGAGAAACCGATCAGCGGCACGCGGCCATTGAGTTCGCGGCGAATGGTGCTGACCGCGTCCATGACATAACCCAGGTCCTTCTGCGGATCGGGGATCGGCAGGGCCTCGATATCGGCCAGGGTGCTGACGACTTTTCTGAAGCGCGGGCCTTCACCGGTTTCGAAGTACAGGCCCTGGCCCATGGCGTCGGGAATGGTCAGGATGTCGGAGAAGAGGATCGCGGCGTCCAGGCCCGGATAACGGTCCAGGGGCTGCATCGTGACTTCGCAGGCGAACGACGGGTTCATGCACAGGCTCATGAAGTCGCCGGCCTTGGCGCGGCTGGCGCGGTATTCCGGCAGGTAGCGACCGGCCTGGCGCATCATCCACACAGGGGTGACGTCCACGGGTTGCTTGAGCAGGGCACGCAGGAAACGGTCGTTCTTCAGGGCAGTCATGTCGGCATCCGGAGAAAAAGTGCGGGCATTTTCTCAGAGCGCGACGCAAAAGGCACGGCAAGAGCCGTGCCTTTTGTCTATCGGGTCAATTTGTCGCGGGCATCAGGCGATGCGCCCCCCTGTAGGAGCGAGCTTGCTCGCAATGGTGGCTCAGGCGCCGCGGGGCATCAGGTGCCCCGCGTCATCGTTGACGTCCATCGCGAGCAAGCTCGCTCCTACAGAGGGTCAGGTACAGATCAGAGACCGAGGTAGTCGAGGATCCCTTCGGCGGCATTGCGCCCTTCGAAGATCGCCGTCACCACCAGGTCGGAACCGCGCACCATATCGCCACCGGCAAAAATCTTCGGATTGCTGGTCTGGTGCTTGAACTGGGCCTGCTCCGGAGCCACCACGCGGCCCTGGCTGTCGGTCTCGATGCTGAACTGCTCGAACCATGGCGCCGGGCTCGGACGGAAACCGAAGGCGATGACCACGGCGTCGGCCGGGATGATCTCCTCGGAGCCCGGGATCGGCTCTGGGCTGCGACGGCCACGGGCGTCCGGTTCGCCGAGACGGGTCTCGACCACCTTCACGCCTTCGACCTTGTCTTCACCGACAATCGCAATCGGCTGGCGGTTGTAGAGGAACTTCACGCCTTCTTCCTTGGCGTTCTTCACCTCTTTGCGCGAACCGGGCATGTTCGCCTCGTCACGACGATAGGCACAGGTCACCGACTTGGCGCCCTGGCGGATCGAGGTGCGGTTGCAGTCCATCGCCGTATCGCCACCACCCAGTACCACGACCTTCTTGCCCTTCATGTCGACGAAATCTTCCGGCGACTTTTCAAAGCCCAGGTTGCGGTTGACGTTGGCGATGAGGAAATCGAGGGCGTCGTAGACGCCCGGCAGATCCTCACCGGCAAAGCCGCCCTTCATGTAGGTGTAGGTGCCCATGCCCATGAACACGGCATCGTATTCGGCGAGCAGTTGCTCCATGGTCACATCCTTGCCCACCTCGGTATTGAGGCGGAACTCGATGCCCATGCCGCTGAAGACTTCGCGACGATTGCTGAGCACGGTCTTTTCCAGCTTGAACTCGGGGATGCCGAAGGTCAGCAGACCGCCGATTTCCGGGTTCTTGTCGAACACCACTGGGGTCACCCCGCCGCGCACCAGCACATCGGCACAGCCCAGGCCCGCAGGCCCGGCACCGATGATTGCGACGCGCTTGCCGGTCGGCTTGACCTTGGACATGTCCGGACGCCAGCCCATGGCGAACGCGGTGTCGGTGATGTACTTCTCCACCGAACCGATGGTCACCGCGCCAAAACCGTCGTTGAGGGTGCAGGCACCCTCGCACAGACGATCCTGCGGGCACACCCGGCCGCAGACTTCCGGCAGGGTGTTGGTCTGGTGGGACAGCTCGGCGGCGGCGAGGATATTGCCCTCGGCCACCAGCTTCAGCCAGTTGGGAATGAAGTTGTGCACCGGGCACTTCCATTCGCAATACGGGTTACCGCAACCCAGGCAGCGGTGGGCCTGGTCGGCCGACTGCTGGGGTTTGAAGGGTTCGTAGATCTCCACGAACTCTTTCTTGCGCTGACGCAACAGTTTCTTCTTCGGATCCTTGCGCCCGACATCGATGAACTGGAAGTCGTTACTCAGACGTTCAGCCATTACAAAAACCTCATCAAACTCTTCAGGCGCATATCACTGCGGGTTCGCACGGATGCTGGAAAGCAACGATTTCAGGTTGGCAGCCTTGGGCTTGACCAGCCAGAAACGACGCAGGTAATCATCAAGGTTTTCAGCGAGGTTGCGACCCCATTCGCTGTTGGTTTCCTCGACGTATTCGTCCAGCACATGCTGCAAGTGGTTGCGATAGGATTCCATCGCTTCGCCGCTGATCCGCTGGATCTCGACCAACTCGTGGTTGACCTTGTCGACGAAGGTGTTGTCCTGGTCGAGCACGTAGGCGAAACCGCCGGTCATGCCCGAACCGAAGTTGTAGCCCGTCTTGCCCAGAACCGCGACAAAACCACCGGTCATGTATTCGCAGCAGTGGTCGCCCGTGCCTTCGACCACGGTGTGGGCACCGGAGTTACGCACCGCGAAACGCTCACCCGCCGTACCCGCCGCAAACAGCTTGCCGCCGGTTGCGCCGTACAGGCAGGTGTTGCCGATGATGGCACTGTCTTGAGTCTTGTAGATGCTGCCTTTAGGCGGAACGATCACCAGCTTGCCGCCGGTCATGCCCTTGCCCACGTAGTCGTTGGCGTCACCTTCGAGGTACATGTGCAGGCCACCGGCGTTCCACACACCGAAGCTCTGACCCGCCGTCCCTTTGAAGCGGAAGGTGATCGGCGCCTTGGCCATGCCCTGATTGCCGTGACGACGGGCGACTTCACCGGAGATCCGCGCGCCGATGGAGCGGTCGCAGTTGCAGATATCCAGGGAGAAGTCGGCGCCGCTCAAGTCGTTGATCGCCGGCAGGGCCATCTCGACCATCTTCTCGGCCAGCAGGCCCTTGTCGAAGGGCGGGTTGCGCTCGACCTGGCAGAACTGCGGCTTGTCCGCCGGGATGTGATCGCTGCCCAGCAGCGGCGTCAGGTCCAGGTGGTTCTGCTTGGCGGTTTCGCCTTTGAGGATTTCCAGCAGATCGGTACGCCCGATCAGTTCCTCAAGGGTACGTACGCCGAGCTTGGCCAGCCACTCACGGGTTTCTTCGGCGACGTAGGTGAAGAAGTTCACCACCATGTCGACGGTACCGATGTAGTGGTCCTTGCGCAGCTTCTCGTTCTGGGTCGCAACGCCGGTGGCGCAGTTGTTCAGGTGGCAGATGCGCAGGTATTTGCAGCCCAGGGCGATCATCGGCGCGGTGCCGAAGCCGAAGCTTTCGGCGCCAAGGATGGCCGCCTTGATCACGTCGAGGCCGGTTTTCAGGCCGCCGTCGGTCTGCACCCGGATCTTGCCGCGCAGGTCGTTGCCACGCAGGGTCTGGTGGGTTTCGGCCAGGCCGAGTTCCCACGGAGCACCGGCGTATTTGATCGAGGTCAGCGGTGAGGCACCGGTGCCGCCGTCATAACCGGAAATGGTGATCAGGTCGGCATAGGCTTTCGCCACACCGGCGGCGATGGTGCCGACGCCGGCTTCCGCCACCAGTTTCACCGAGACCAGCGCCTTCGGGTTGACCTGTTTCAGGTCGAAGATCAGCTGCGACAAGTCCTCGATGGAGTAGATGTCGTGGTGCGGCGGAGGCGAGATCAGGGTCACGCCGGGTACCGCATAACGCAGCTTGGCGATCAGGCCGTTGACCTTGCCGCCGGGCAGTTGCCCGCCTTCGCCGGGCTTGGCGCCCTGGGCCACCTTGATCTGCAGCACTTCGGCGTTGACCAGGTATTCCGGGGTCACACCGAAACGGCCGGTGGCCACCTGCTTGATCTTCGAGCTCTTGATGGTGCCGTAACGTGCCGGGTCTTCACCCCCTTCGCCGGAGTTGGAACGCGCACCGAGGCGGTTCATGGCTTCGGCCAGGGCTTCGTGGGCTTCCGGCGACAGGGCGCCGAGGGAAATCCCCGCCGAGTCGAAGCGCTTGAGGATCGACTCCAGCGGTTCGATTTCGCTGATCGCCAACGGCGTCTCCAGGGTTTTCACCTGGAACAGGTCGCGGATCATCGACACCGGACGGTTGTCCACCAACGCGGTGTATTCCTTGAACTTGACATAGTCGCCCTGTTGCACGGCGGCTTGCAGGGTGCTGACCACGTCCGGGTTGTAGGCATGGTATTCGCCACCGTAGACGAACTTCAGCAGGCCGCCTTGCTGGATCGGCTTGCGCGCGCTCCAGGCTTCGCCGGCCAGCAGTTTCTGTTCGGCTTCGAGGTCGACGAAACGCGCGCCCTTGATCCGGCTCGGCACACCACGGAAGCTCAGGTTGACCACTTCCTCGGCCAGGCCGATGGCTTCGAACAGTTGCGCACCACGGTAGGACGCGATGGTGGAAATCCCCATTTTCGAGAGGATCTTCAACAGGCCCTTGGTGATGCCCTTGCGGTAGTTCTTGAACACTTCGTAGAGATCGCCCAGCACTTCGCCGGTACGGATCAGGTCGCCCAGCACTTCATAGGCCAGGAACGGATAGACCGCCGACGCACCGAAACCGATCAGCACGGCAAAGTGGTGCGGGTCGCGCGCGGTGGCGGTTTCCACAAGGATGTTACTGTCGCAGCGCAGGCCTTTCTCGGTCAGGCGGTGGTGCACGGCACCGGTCGCCAGGGACGCGTGCACCGGCAACTTGCCCGGGGCGATATGGCGGTCGCTGAGGACGATCTGGGTCCGCCCGGCGCGCACGGCTTCTTCAGCCTGGTCGGCGATGTTGCGCACCGCCGCTTCCAGCCCGACGCTCTCGTCGTAGTTCAGGTCGATGACCTGGCGAGCGAAACCCGGACGCTCGAGATTCATCAGCGAGCGCCACTTGGCCGGGGAGATCACCGGCGAGCTGAGGATCACCCGCGAGGCGTGTTCCGGCGACTCTTCGAAGATGTTGCGCTCGGCACCGAGGCAGATCTCCAGCGACATGACGATGGCTTCACGCAGCGGGTCGATCGGCGGGTTGGTCACCTGGGCGAACTGCTGGCGGAAATAGTCGTACGGCGTGCGCACGCGCTGGGACAGCACCGCCATCGGCGTGTCGTCGCCCATGGAGCCGACCGCCTCGTAGCCCTGTTCGCCCAACGGACGCAGCACCTGGTCGCGCTCTTCGAACGTGACCTGGTACATCTTCATGTACTGCTTGAGCTGCTCGACGTTGTAGAACGCCGAACCATGGTCGTTGTCTTCCATGGTCGCCTGGATCCGCAGGGCGTGTTTACGCAGCCACTGCTTGTACGGGTGGCGCGACTTCAGGCGGTTGTCGATGGCATCGGTATCGAGGATCTGGCCGGTTTCGGTGTCCACGGCAAAGATCTGCCCAGGACCGACACGGCCCTTGGCTATCACGTCTTCCGGCTGGTAGTTCCACACGCCGATTTCCGACGCCAGGGTGATATAGCCGTTCTTGGTGGTCACCCAACGGGCCGGACGCAGGCCGTTGCGGTCGAGCAGGCAGACCGCGTGACGACCTTCGGTCATCACCACGCCCGCCGGGCCGTCCCACGGCTCCATATGCATGGAGTTGAATTCATAGAACGCGCGCAGGTCGGCGTCCATGGTGTCGACGTTCTGCCACGCAGGCGGAATCAGCATCCGCACGCCACGGAACAGGTCGATACCGCCGGTCACCATCAGCTCGAGCATGTTGTCCATGCTCGAGGAGTCGGAACCGACACGGTTGACCAGCGGGCCCAACTCGTCGAGATCGGGGATCAGGTCGTTGGCGAACTTGGTGCGCCGGGCCTGGGCCCAGTTGCGGTTGCCGGTGATGGTGTTGATCTCGCCGTTGTGCGCCAGGAAGCGGAACGGTTGCGCCAACGGCCATTTCGGCAGGGTGTTGGTGGAAAAGCGCTGGTGGAACACGCAGATCGCGGTTTTCAGGCTCGGGTCGCTGAGGTCCGGATAGAAGGCGGTGAGGTCCGCCGGCATCATCAGGCCTTTGTAGATGATGGTCTTGTGGGAAAAGCTGCAGATGTAGTGATCGGTGTCGGCGGCATTGGCCACCGACGAGCGACGACGGGCACTGAACAGCTTGATGGCGAAGGCCTGGTCACTCAGGCCCTCGCCGCCGATGAACACCTGCTCGATCTGCGGCAGACGCTCCAGGGCCAGGCGGCCGAGGACGCTGGTATCGATCGGCACCTTGCGCCAGCCCACCAGTTGCAGGCCGGCCGCGAGGATTTCGCGATTCATGTGTTCGCGGGCGGCTTCGGCTTTGACCGGGTCCTGGTTGAAGAACACCATGCCCACCGCATATTGCTTGGGCAAATCGCTACCGAATGTCGCTTTGGCGACAGTGCGCAGGAACTGGTCCGGCTTCTGGATCAGAAGGCCGCAACCGTCACCGGTCTTGCCGTCGGCGTTGATCCCACCGCGGTGGGTCATGCAGGTCAGGGCCTCAATGGCCGTCTGCAACAGGTGATGACTGGGTTCGCCCTGCATATGGGCAATCAGGCCGAAACCACAGTTATCCTTGAATTCATCTGGTTGGTACAGACCTGCTTTCATAGACACTTTCTCACCAGGCTGCCTCTTTATCGAGGCAAATTTCTTTTCAATTCAACCGCTTACCATCCACGCCGAACGTACGCCGGCTTTGCAGGGGCAAAAGGGAGGTCATTGTACACACCGACATTCACGCTCACAAATTTAGCGACGAAATGTCGAAAATTCATGTCGCATTTATGAAAGGTTTAAAGCGATATCTCGTGCTAGTCAAAACATTTTTGAATTTTGACCGTGACGACTCAAACCCACTGTGACGCAGACACCACAAGGCACGCGGCTTTGGAAGCAGCATGCCCTTGCGGAAATTTTGAGGTGCCGGGAAGGCGGCCTGGATAAGGCCGCCGATTCTTCAGCGAGTTGTGGCCAGGTCCTGTTGGACGCTGGCGACAGTACGAGGCCAAGGTTTACCAGCCTGAACCTTCGCTGGCAAGGCCTTGATGGCGCTGACGGCCGCATCGCGGCTGCCGAAGCTGCCGTAGGTGATCACGTAAAGCGGCTTGCCGTTAAGCACTTTCTTGAAATAACGGTACTCGCCGCCCTGTTCTTTGACGAAATTCTGCGCGGTGGTCTCGGAACTGGTGCCGAGGATCTGCACCACATAGTTGCCCGGCGCCTGGCCGGTGTACCAGCTGTGGCCGGTCGCGGCGGCCTTGGCTACCACGGCTGGCTTCTCAACGGCCTTCTCCGGCGCCTTGGCGACCGGCTTGGGCACCGGAACCGGGGTCTGGGCCGGTTTGACGGCCGCTGCCTGGGCCGGCACTGGTTTGGCTACCGGAGTCGGTGTCGGGCCTGCTGGCACGCCGACAGGCGGCGAGGTGGTGGTGACGGTCGGCGGCTTGGCCGGACCACCGTCAACCGGAGGCGCGATGCCATCATCGCCTTCAATACTGCCACCCGCCGCTTCAGCCAGCGGACCGCGCATCACCGGCTGCGACTGGCCGACCAACGGTAGCGGCATCGGCTGCGAATTGCCGGCGAATTCCACCGTCGGATTACCCGAGGCGTTCGGTTTCGGCGCCTGCCCCAATGGCAGCTGCGCCTGCTCGCTGGCGGTTGTGCCGGCGGTGGCCGGCGCCTTGTTGCGACCCGGAATCATCCAGGCCGCCGCGACGGCAACCACCACCACGGCGGACAACGCCAATACCTGCTTCTTAGGCATCTTGAACCCCATACTTGGACGCTTCACCGCGGAGCGGCTGGCGATCATCGCTTCGATCATGGCGTCACGGGCGACCTGGTTGATGTTGCCAGGCCAACCTTCGGCGCTTTCGTGAATCTCAGTGATCTGCTCAGCGGAAAAAAGTTCGATTCCCTGACCCGCGCCATCAAGACGCTGGGCCAGGTATTCACGTGTTTCTTCTTCGGTGTAGGGCTGCAATTCGATCACGTGGAAGCGTTCTTCCTCCGCGCCGTGCTGCTCCAGCGCCGCGATCAGCGACGATTCACCGAACAGGAAGACATGCGGGCGACCTTCCGGCGCGCCGGCCGCCAGGGCCAGCAGGGCCTCGACAGCGGAGTCGTCGAGCGACTCGGCATCGTCCACCAGCAGGTAGACTTCCTGGCCGGTCAGCGCCAGTTGCACCACCTGCTTGAGGATCTCCTGGATCTCGGCCTGGGCGACATTCAGCGCCTGGGCGATCTGGCGCAGCACACCGCCTGCGTCGCCGGCACCGCGCGCGGAAACCACCACGCTTTGTACCGACTGTTTGTTGGTACTCGCCACCAGCGCCTGGCGCAGCAGGGTCTTGCCGCTGCCCTGGGGGCCGGTGACCACCAGCAGCAACTGGCTGTAGCGGGCCAGGTGGTGCAATTGCCCGAGCACCGGCTTGCGCTGGGCGGGGAAGAATTTGAAGCCAGGCACCCGGGGAGCGAAAGGGTCGTGACTTAACTGGTAATGGCCGAGGAAAGCCTCGTCGGCATGCAAACTGGTCATCGGAATCCTATCAACCTTTAAGCTGAGCCAGAGTGCGGTAGTCCGCCCCCAGCGTGGCCTGTAGAACTTCTTTCGGATAATCGTCGGTTACCACGGCTTCGCCCATTCGGCGCAACAACACCAGGCGCAGGCGACCGTCGATCACTTTCTTGTCAATTGCCATGTGTTCGAGAAAATCGGCTTCGGTCATTTCTTCCGGCGGAATCACCGGCAAGCCGGCACGCTGGAACAGGCGAATACCGCGATCACGCTCCTGGGCACTGATCCAGCCCAGCCGCATGGACATTTCCAGCGCCATTACGGTGCCCGCCGCCACGGCTTCACCGTGCAGCCAGACACCATAGCCCATGTGGGTTTCGATGGCATGGCCGAAGGTGTGCCCGAGGTTGAGGGTGGCGCGTACGCCGGACTCGCGCTCATCGGCACCGACCACCGCGGCCTTGGCCGCGCAGGAGCGCTCGATGGCGACGGTCAGGGCACTCTGGTCAAGGGCGCGCAATTGGTCGACGTGCTCTTCCAGCCAGGTCAGGAACGGCTCGTCGCAGATCAGGCCGTACTTGATCACTTCCGCCAGGCCCGCCGACAGCTCGCGCGGCGGCAGGGTGTTGAGGGTGGTGGTGTCGATCAGCACCACATTGGGCTGATAGAAGGCACCGACCATGTTCTTGCCCAGCGGATGGTTGATCCCGGTCTTGCCGCCCACCGACGAGTCGACCTGGGACAACAGGGTGGTCGGCACCTGGATGAAATCCACGCCGCGCTGGTAGCAGGCCGCGGCAAAGCCGGCCATGTCGCCGATCACCCCGCCGCCGAGGGCGATCACGGTGGTGCGGCGGTCATGACGGGCGGTCAGCAGGCCGTCGAAGATCAGTTGCAGGGTTTCCCAGGTCTTGAAGGCCTCGCCATCGGGCAACACCACCGAAACCACGGAATAGGCTGACAGACTGCGGGTCAGACGCTCGAGGTAGAGCGGAGCGACGGTTTCATTGGAGATGATCGCAACCTGCCGACCGGCAATGTGCGGCGTCAGCAGCCCAGGCTGGTCCAGCAGCCCTTCGCCAATGTGAATCGGGTAGCTACGCTCGCCAAGATCGACCTTAAGTGTCTGCATGTGTCCCCACAGTGAAGATGGACGCGTGCGTCCAGTCTCAGGATTAACGATTGTCGGCGGCGTCTGGTATCGACGCGGCCCGATGGCTTCAAGCCATGACCGACACCGAGCATGTCGGTGGTCGAGGATAGCGCATTTCCTCCCGCGCTTTAACGGGGAGGCAGCTGCTGCAAGCGTTCAAGGATGTCCAATACCACCATGCGTGGCGGCCGCTCATCGGTTTCCACCACCAGGTCGGCGATTTCCCGGTACAGCGGATCACGGATCGCCAACAGGTCGCGCAGGGTCTTGGCCGGGTCGGCGGTGCGCAGCAACGGCCGGTTGCGGTCACGGGCCGTGCGCCCGACCTGCTGCTCCACAGAAGCGTGCAGGTAGACCACCCGACCGCCGGCGTGCAAGGCCTGGCGGTTTTCGCCGCGCATGACCGCGCCGCCGCCGGTGGCCAGGACCACGCCGTCGGCCGCGCACAGCTCGGCAATCATCGCCTGCTCGCGGTCGCGAAAGCCGGGTTCGCCTTCCTTGTCGAAGATCCACGGAATATTCGCACCGGTACGCAGTTCAATTTCCTTGTCGGAATCTTTGAAAGGCAGGCGCAGCTCTTTGGCCAGCAATCGGCCTATGGTGCTCTTTCCAGCCCCCATAGGCCCTACAAGAATCAAATTTCGCACAGAATCAACGACTCACAGCAATCGCCTGGTTATTCATGATACGCGGAGTCAGGAATACCAGCAGCTCGGATTTTGCTTCCGAAACGATGTCTCGACGGAAGAGGCGGCCAACATACGGCACATCGCCGAGAAATGGCACCTTCTCTTCGGTTTTGCTCTGGGTATTGGAGAACACGCCACCGATCACCACGGTCTCGCCGTCATTGACCAGGACCTTGGCGTTGACCTGGTTTTTCTTGATCGGCGGCACGTTGTTCAGCACGTTCTGGTAGTCCGGTTCATCCTTGGTCACCTTCACTTCCATGATGATCCGGTTGTCCGGGGTGATCTGCGGGGTCACTTCCAGGGACAGCGAGGCCTCCTTGAAAGACACCGAGGTCGCGCCGCTGGAGCTGGATTCCTGGTACGGAATCTCCGTACCCTTGAGGATCTTCGCGGTTTCCTTGTCGGAAGTGACCACCTTGGGCTGGGACACCACTTCACCGTTACCGGTTTTTTCCATGGCACTGAGTTCCAGGTCCAGGGTCGTGTTGTTGGTCACGAAACCGATGCCGATCCCGGAAGTGGCGGTGGTGGCGCCAAGGTCGACGAACGGGGTGCTGGCGCTCTGGCCGGTCAGCTTGGAAAGAGTCGGCGAGCCGCCCGAGGTGTTCCAGTTGCCGCCACTGATCTTGCCGCCCCAACGGGCGCCGAGCTGTTTGTCGTAACCGACGTTGGCTTCGACGATCCGTGCCTCGATCATCACCTGGCGCACCGGGATGTCCAGTTGGGCGACGATGCGCCGCAGTTCGTCGAGGCGGTCCTGGGTCTGGTAGGCGATGATGTTGTTGGTGCGATCATCCACGGTGATCGAGCCGCGCTCGTCGGCCTTGGACTCGGCACTGGTCACCGACTGGAACAATTTGGCGATATCCGCCGCTTTCGCGTAGTTGACCTGCAACAGCTCGCGGCGCAGGGGCGCCAGTTCCGCGATCTGCTTCTGCGACTCCAGTTCCTGGCGCTCGCGGGCGGCAATCTCGTCCGCCGGGGCCACCAGCAGCACATTGCCGATCTTGCGTTTGTCCAGTCCCTTGGTTTTCAGCACCAGGTCCAGCGCCTGGTCCCAGGGCACATTCTGCAGGCGCAGGGTGATACCGCCCTGCACCGTGTCACTGGCCACCAGGTTGAGGTTGGTGAAGTCGGCGATCAGTTGCAGCACCGAACGCACGTCGATGTCCTGGAAGTTCAGCGAGAGCTTTTCGCCGCTGTAGACAAAACGCTCGGCATTACGCCGCTGCAGGTCGTCGACGGTGAGCGGGCGCACGCTGATGGTCAGCTTGTTGTCGGTCTGGTAGGTCGAGTAATCGAAGGCGCCGCTGGGCTCGATGGAAATGCTCGCCTTGTCGGCGACCACGCTGGCGTTGACGAACTGCACCGGGGTGGCGAAATCCTTCACGTCCAGGCGCACCCGCAGGGGATCGGGCAACTGGGTCTTGGCGAAATCCACGCTGATCTTGCCGCCACGCTCCTGGATATCCGGGCTGATGGTCGGATCGGACAGTTCGATGACCACATTGCCTTCACCCTGCTCGCCGCGCTGGAAGTCGACATTGCGGATCGCCCGGCCTGCCGCCACATAGGGCCTGGGCACCGCTCGCGGTGGCACCGATACCGCCGTGGCGGGCCTTGGCGCGCCGGCCTGGACCGGAGCGCTCGAACCGCCGCCCTGGCCTACCACCACAAACAGGTTGCTGCCTTCGATACGCGTGCTGTAAGGCGCCAGCTTGGTCAGGTTGATGATCAGCCGCGTGCGATCCTTGGCTTCGACCACGGTCACGCTGCGCGCGTTGCCCACGCCCAGGTCGCGGGTCTTCTTGACCAATTGGCTGGTGACACCGGTCAGGTCCAGGGCGATACGCGCCGGCTGGTCGGTGGTGTAGCCGTGGGGCGCGGCGGGCGGGCTGTCGAAGCCCAGCTTCAGCTCGACCCGATCTCCGGGCAGCGCCGCCACATCCAGGCTTTGCAGGTTGGCCGCCAACACCATCGGCGACACCAGCGCTATCCATAGCGAAATGCCGAGGGATGAAATAATCCTGTTCATATCGAATTCCACTATGAGTGCTCTTTCAAAGGGATGGAGCGCGGTCGTTCCAGCCAGGCGCCTTCGCCGTCCGGAACGATCTCGATCACCTCGACCTGGGAATCAGTGATAGCCACGATACGGCCATCATTGCGGCCCAGGTAGTCGCCCACTTTCAATCGATGGACACCGCCGGCCCCACGCACCAGGGCAAAGGTGCCACTGGCGTTGGAGAGGGTACCGACCATTTCGAACTGCTCGATATTGAAGCCCTCGAGGAATTGCTTGGTCCGATTCGGATCAGGCTTGACCTCGTGGGAACCTTTCTGGCGATTGACCAGATCGATCTTAACCGGCGGCTGGAACGGGCTGCGCAGCGCAGCGGCACTGTAGGTGAACATCTCGAAGGCGCGAAATTTCGGCGTCGGCTCGATATTGCCCGCCGGCCGCGCGCGCACTTCCTTCATGTACGCATCGAGGTCGCTGAAGTCGTTGCTGTTGCCGCAACCGGCCAGCATCAGCGTCAACAGGGCCAGGCAGATCCCATGCAAGCGGCTCATTTCTGCAGCCCCTTGTCGTTGTAGCGATAAGTCTTGGCCAGGATGCTCATGCGCAATTTGGTGCCGCCGGCCGGTGAGGCTACGACCGGCTTGATCTCGAAATCATGCAGGGTCACGATCCGTGGCAGGGCCGCCACGCCGCTGACGAAGGTGGCCAGGTCGTGATAGGCACCGGTCACGGTAATCTGGATCGGCAGCTCGATATAGAACTGCTGGGTGACTTCCGGCAGGAGCTTGATCTCCTCGAACTCCAGCCCGCTGCCCAGCCCCGTGCGCGTGATGTCCTCCAGCAACCCCGGCACCTCGGTGTCGCTCGGCAACTGCTTGAGCAGGGTGCCGAAGGAGGTTTCCATATCCTCCATCTGCCGGGTATAGGCTTCAAGGTTCGCGGCCAGGTGGGCCTTGGTGGCGAACTGCTCCTTGAGGGTCACTTCCGTCAAGCGCTGCTGGTCCAGTTGATCGGTGAGGTCCTTGATGTAGAAGTTGTAGCCCAGGGCCAGCACCAGGATCGCGGTCAGTATCCCGCTAGCGACCTTGACCACCGCCGGCCAGGAGCCGATGTTCTGCATATCGAGGTCGCCGAGATCGACCTTGCGCAGGTTTTCCAACCAGAGGGAGACATTCATTTAACCGCCCCCTCTGGTTTCGGCTGGGTCTGGCGCACGCTCAGCTGGAAAGTGTTGGCCTGGTCCACCGCGCCGGCGGTGGTCGCCTTGACCTCGGTCAGCGTCGGCGCGGTCAGCCAATCGGAGGCCTCGAGGTTACGCATCAGGTCCGACACCCGGTTGTTGGACTCGGCCGCGCCGGTGATCGCGATGGTCTTGTCAGTCATCTTCACTGCGGTGAAATACACGCCGTCCGGCAGGGTCCGCACCAGTTGATCGAAGATCCGCCCGCTGATGGAGCGGTTGCCCTGCAGGTCCTGGATGATTTTCATACGCTCGATCAGTTGCTGGCGACGTGCCTTGAGCTCGCTGATCTGCTTGATCCGGCCGTCGAGCTGGGCGATTTCCTTGTTCATGTAGGCATTGCGCGCGACCTGGCGGTCGACGGCACCGCTGAAGTACTGGTCGGTCAGCAACACCACGCCGACCGCCGCCACCAATACGCCGACCAGGGCGGTGAGGAAACGTTTGCGGCGCTCTTCACGCAGTTGCTCGCGCCAGGGCAGAAGGTTGATCCGCGCCATCAGTCGAAACTCCTCAAGGCCAGACCGCAAGCGATCATCAGGGCCGGCGCATCACTGGCCAGGGCCCCGGCATTGACCTTGCTGCTCAAGGCCATGTCGGCGAAGGGGTTGGCCACCAGGGTCGGCGTACCGAGCCGCTGCTGGATCAGGTGATCGAGCCCGGCAATCGACGCGGTGCCGCCGGCGAGCAGGATGTAGTCGACATCGTTGTACTGTCCGGAGGCAAAGAAGAACTGCAGGGAACGCGACACCTGCTGGACCACCGCATCCTTGAAGGGCTGCAACACCTCGGCGACGTAGTCGTCGGGCAGGCCGCCCTGTTTCTTCGCCAGCCCCGCCTCCTCGTTGGACAGGCCGTAGCGGCGCTGGATTTCCTCGGTGAGCTGGCGACCGCCGAACAATTGTTCGCGGGTATAGATGATGCGGCCGTTATGCAGGACGCTGAGGGTGGTCATGGTCGCGCCGATATCCACCACCGCCACCGTCAGCTTCTCGTGGTCGCTGGCCAGTTGCGCGGCGAGCAGGCCAAAGGAGCGCTCCAGGGCGTAGGCCTCGACATCGACCACCTGGGCTTCGAGCCCGGCCAGGGCGAGGGCTGCCTCGCGGACCTCGACGTTTTCTTTCCGACAGGCGGCAAGCAGGACTTCGACACGCTCGGGATTGCGCGCCGAATAACCCTGGATCTCGAAGTCGATGGCCACTTCTTCCAGGGGATAGGGAATGTACTGGTCGGCCTCGATCTTCAGCTGGTTTTCCATTTCGTCATCGGAAAGCCCGGCATCCATCTCGATGGTCTTGGTGATCACCGCGGAACCGGCCACGGCCACGGCCACGCCGCGCACATGGGTCTTGGCCTTGAGCAGCACCCGTGCAAGGGCCTGCCCGACGCCTTCGAGCTCGGCGATGTTCTTTTCGACCACGGCATTGGCTGGCAACGGTTCCACGGCGTAGGACTCGACCCGATATCGATTGCCTGAGCGGCTCAATTCGAGGAGCTTTACCGAGGTGGAACTGATGTCGATCCCCAGGAGCGAATGCGCTTTTTTGCCAAAGAGTCCAAGCACTACCGATTCCCTATTACTATCCGCGACTTACGGACCCTTTATGATGATGGGCATTTAATAGCAGTCTTGACATAAGCGCAAATGACGCTCACGCCCAAAAATGCTTATAATGCCCAGCGTTTTTTTCCGAATCGCCGAACCAGCGCTTGCTGCGAATTTAGCCTGACGCCTAACCCATTCTTTTATCTGGAAATCCACAAGCCTTGATTCGTCTGCTGAAGTTTTTCGGGTGGTCTTTCGTCGCCGTGTTCTGCGGGCTGCTGCTCGTCCTGAGCGGCGCTTTTCTTTATCTTAGTCCGGGCCTGCCGTCCGTCGAGACTTTGCGCAGCATACAATTGCAGATTCCGCTCAGGGTCTACACCAGCGATGGCAAGCTGATCGCCGAATTCGGCGAGATGCGCCGTTCGCCCCTTAAATTCGCAGATATTCCGCCCAATTTCATCAACGCCCTGCTGAGCGCCGAAGACGACAACTTCGCCAACCACTATGGCGTAGACCCCAGCAGCCTGATGCGCGCCGCGACCCAATTGGTCAAGAGCGGGCACATCCAGTCCGGCGGCAGCACCATCACCATGCAGGTGGCGAAGAACTTCTTCCTGTCCAGCGAGCGTAGCTTCTCGCGCAAGACCAACGAAATTCTTCTCGCCTTGCAAATCGAGCGCCAGCTGACCAAGGACGAGATCCTCGAGCTGTACGTGAACAAGATCTACCTGGGCAACCGCGCCTACGGTATCGAAGCGGCGTCTCAGGTTTATTACGGCAAGTCGATCCGTGACATCACCCTGGCCCAGATGGCCATGATCGCCGGCCTGCCGAAGGCGCCGTCGCGGTTCAACCCGCTGGCCAACCCGGTGCGCGCCAAAGAGCGCCGCGACTGGATCCTCGGCCGCATGTACAAGTTGGGCAAGATCGACGAGGCCGCCTACCAGGCCGCCATCGTCGAGCCGATCAACGCCAGCTATCACGTACCGACGCCGGAAGTGAACGCGCCGTACATCGCCGAAATGGCCCGTGCGGAAATGGTCGGTCGCTATGGCAGCGAAGCCTACACCGAAGGTTTCCGCGTCACCACCACCGTGCCGAGCAACCTGCAGGAGCTGGCCAACCACTCGATTGAAGAAGGCCTGATCGCCTACGACCAGCGCCACGGCTACCGTGGACCGGAATCGCGGCTGCCGGGCAAGACCCGTGACGCCTGGATCGCCGAGCTGGGCAAGCAGCGCACCATCAGCGGTCTGGACCCAGCCATCGTCACCCAGGTGGACAAGGCCAGCCTGCACGTGCTGACCCGCAACGGCCCGGAAATCGTCAACTGGGACAGCATGAAGTGGGCCCGTCCGTACCTCAACACCAACAGCCTCGGTGCCACCCCCAAGCAACCGTCCGACGTAGCCCAGGTCGGCGACCTGATCCGCGTCCAGCGCCAGGCCGACAACAGCCTGAAGTTCAGCCAGGTACCGGTGGCCCAGGGTGCCCTGGTCTCGCTTGACCCGCAAAACGGCGCGATCCGTGCACTGGTCGGCGGCTTCGCCTTCGAACAGAGCAACTACAACCGCGCCACCCAGGCCAAGCGCCAACCGGGTTCGAGCTTCAAACCGTTCATCTACAGCTCCGCGCTGGACAACGGCTACACCCCGGCCAGCCTGGTGAACGATGCGCCGATCGTGTTCGTCGACGAATACCTGGACAAGGTCTGGCGGCCGAAAAACGACACCAACACCTTCCTCGGCCCGATCCGCTTGCGCGAGGCACTGTACAAGTCGCGTAACCTGGTCTCGATCCGCCTGCTGCAAAGCCTGGGCGTCGACAAGACCATCGACTACATCGCCAGATTCGGCTTCAACAAGCAGGACCTGCCGCGCAACCTGTCCCTGGCCCTGGGTACCGCAACCCTGACGCCAATGGAAATTGCCACCGGCTGGAGCACCTTTGCCAACGGCGGCTACAAGATCACCCCCTACCTGATCGACAAGATCGAAAGCCGCAACGGCGACACCCTGTTCGTCGCCAATCCACCAAGCGTGCCGACCGGCGCGGCGGCCAGCAGCGGCATCGCGGCACCAAGCCAACCGTCGTTCACCGTCAACAGCACCAGTGAAGCCCCAGCACCGGCTGCCCAAGCCCCAGCGGTGGCCGAGCGGATCGTCGACGGACGGACCACCTTTATCCTCAACAGCATGCTCGAGGACGTGATCAAGCTCGGTACCGGGCGTCGTGCCCTGGCCCTGGGCCGTGGCGACCTGGCGGGCAAGACCGGTACCACCAACGACTCCAAGGACGCCTGGTTCACCGGTTACAACGCCGACTACATCACCACCGTCTGGACCGGTTTCGACCAGCCCGAAAGCCTGGGCCGTCGCGAGTTCGGCGGCACCGTGGCGCTGCCGATCTGGATGGACTACATGGGCGCCGCACTGAAGGGCAAGCCGTTGCACACCCAGACGGAGCCGGAAGGCATCCTCAGCCTGCGGGTGGATCCGATCAGCGGTCGCGCGGCAACCCCGGGCACGCCGAACGCCTACTTCGAACTGTTCAAGAGCGAAGACACACCGCCGTCGGTCAACGAGATCGGCAATGGCGGCAGTGCCCCGGGCAGCCCGCTGCCGGCGGACGAGGCGGCGCCGATCGATCTGTTCTGATCCGAGAGAGCGGCCACAGTGCCGCCCTTGCAGGAGCCTGGCTTGCCAGCGATGGCGTCCGCATGAACGGTGCAAGGCTCAAGAGCCTCTTCGCTGGCAAGCCAGGCTCCTACAAAGGACCGCGTTCAGCCTGGCTGACCCACACCGCTCAAACGGCAGCCACAAAAAAGCCCCGGCTCATTCGAGCCGGGGCTTTTTGTTTGACGCTACAACAGCTTAGCCGTTGAACACGTCATCCACGCTTTTCAGCGGGTAGTTCTTCGGATACGGCAGGGTTGCCACACCGGTCTCGATCGCGGCTTTGGCCACGGCATCGGAGATCAGGGTGATCAGGCGGGCATCCATTGGTTTCGGAATGATGTACTCACGACCGAATTCCAGCTTGATACCGCCGTAGGCGTCGCACACTTCCTGAGGCACCGGCAGCTTGGCCAGTTCGCGCAGGGCGTTGGCGGCAGCCACTTTCATCTCTTCGTTGATGCGCTTGGCGCGAACGTCCAGGGCACCACGGAAGATGAACGGGAAGCCGAGGACGTTGTTGACCTGGTTCGGGTAGTCGGAACGACCGGTGGCCATGATCACGTCGTTGCGAGTGGCGTGAGCCAGCTCTGGCGAGATTTCCGGATCCGGGTTCGAGCAAGCGAACACGATCGGGTTGGCCGCCATCGACAGCAGGCCTTCAGCGTCCAGCAGGTTCGGGCCGGACAGGCCGACGAACACGTCAGCGCCTTTCAGGGCGTCAGCCAGGGTGCGCTTCTCAGTGGCGTGGGCGAACACTGCCTTGTACTGGTTCAGGTCGTCACGGCCAGCGTGGATCACGCCAGTACGGTCAACCATGAAGATGTTTTCGATCTTGGCGCCCATGCTCACCAGCAATTTCATGCAGGAGATGGCGGCAGCGCCGGCACCCAGGCAGACGATCTTGGCTTCCGGCAGGGTCTTGCCGGCGATTTCCAGGGCATTGATCATGCCGGCCGCGGTGACGATCGCGGTGCCGTGCTGGTCATCGTGGAACACCGGAATATCGCACTGCTCGATCAGAGCACGTTCGATCTCAAAACACTCAGGGGCCTTGATGTCTTCCAGGTTGATGCCACCGAAGGTGATGGAGATACGCTTGACGGTGTCGATGAAGGCTTGCGGGCTTTCCGAATCGACTTCGATGTCGAACACGTCGATACCGGCGAAACGCTTGAACAGCACGCCCTTGCCTTCCATTACTGGCTTGGAGGCCAATGGGCCGAGGTTACCCAGGCCGAGAATCGCGGTGCCATCGGAAATGACTGCAACCAGGTTGCCCTTGCCAGTGTACTTGTAGGCCAGCTCAGGATCGCGGGCGATTTCGCGTACTGGTTCGGCGACGCCAGGGCTGTAGGCCAGCGACAGGTCACGGGCAGTGGCGGTGGCTTTGGTGAGCTCGACGCTCAGCTTCCCCGGACGAGGATTGGCATGATATTCGAGAGCGGCAGTTTTCAAATCTGACATGTGGGCATTCCGCTTTTTACTGTGGGACAGACGGACCGCCGAGGATACGCGTGTCGCCAAGTCCTCACAAGACTGACCAGTCACAGGTGTCAAGCACCTGTCCCTACGACTTTGGCCCAAGAGCCAGGAAACACAAGGGATAAACTGTTCACAATCATGCAGAAAAATGTCTACAATTTTTTATGCGGCGGCCGCTGATACAAACAGCGCCCACAAAAAAGGCGTCCACGGGGGACGCCTTTTTTATCGACCGGGAAAAACCAGCGGTTTTTCCCGGAGCGATCAGCCTCAGGCCTTTTTGACAGCGCCGAACATGCCGAAACGGTCGGCGAACTTCTGTACGCGGCCGCCAGTGTCCAGGGTCTTCTGCTTACCGGTGTAGAACGGGTGGCATTCGTTGCACACGTCGATTGGCAGAGCTTTGCCATGGGTCGAACGGGTCACGAACTTGTTACCGCAGCTGCAGGTAACGTCGATGTCTACGTATGCTGGATGGATATCGGCTTTCATGGGGACTTCCTCAGGCTGGCGTGCCGCCGCTCAACACGATTGTTGAACACCGCACGTAATTTAGCCGGCGATCATACCAGACCTTTTGCCCGGCGCAAGTGGCCAGCGAGCCCTCCGTCGGGAAGACACTGCCCGAGCCGTCTGCTAGGCTCGCGCCCTCCACGAACCCCTCCCAGAGAGAACCGCGTGCCCGACGCCATCCTGCGCCTTGCCCTGCCCTCGCCACTGCGCCGCCTGTTCGATTACCGGGCGCCGGAGGGTGTGCCGCGTAACGCGTTGCAGCCCGGCATGCGCCTGCGGGTGCCGTTCGGCCGCCGGGAGATGATCGGTATCCTGGTGGAAATCGCCGAGCACAGTGAAGTCCCGGCGGAAAAGCTCAGGCGCGCCACGGCCCTGCTCGACGCCAGCACGCCGCTGCCGCCGGCGCTGTTCAAGCTGTGCCTGTGGACCGCCCAGTATTATCAGCACAGCCTCGGCGACACCCTGAGCTGGGCGCTGCCGGTGCTGCTGCGCCAGGGCGAGCCGGCCGAAGCGCGCCAGGACCGCTTCTGGTCGATGGTCCCCGGCGCCCGCCTCGACGATCCGCGCATCGCCCGCGCCCCGCGCCAGCGCGAAGCCCTGGCGACACTGGCGCAGCATCCCCACGGCGTGGCCCATCAACTACTGAGCAAGCTGATGCTGAGCAAGGACAGCCTCGACCTGCTGCTGGCCAAAGACCTGGTGCAGGTGGAGGTTCGTCGCCATGCGCCGAGCGAGCGTCACGAACACTGGCTGGCGCAACCGGAGCTGCCACTCAACAGCGAGCAACGCGCCGCCTGCGAAGCGATCCGCGCCGGGTTCGACAGTTTTCATGCCTTCCTGTTGGCCGGGGTCACCGGCAGCGGCAAGACCGAAGTCTATCTGCAACTGATCCGCGAGACCCTGGAAGCCGGCAAGCAGGCGCTGGTGCTGATCCCGGAAATCAACCTGGGGCCGCAGACCCTGGCGCGTTTCGAGCAACGCTTCAACGCCCGCATCGCCCTGCTGCACTCGGCGGTGAACGACCGCGAGCGCCTGGACGCCTGGCTCGCCGCCCGCGACGGCGAAGCCGACATCATTATCGGTACCCGTTCGGCGTTGTTCACCCCGATGAAAAACCCCGGTCTGATCATCATTGACGAAGAGCACGACGGTTCCTACAAACAGCAGGAAGGCCTGCGCTATCACGCCCGCGACCTGGCGCTGGTGCGCGCGCGCCAGGAAAACATTCCGATTGTGCTGGGTTCGGCCACGCCATCCCTGGAAAGCCTGCACAACGCCTACACCGGGCGTTATGGCCTGTTGCGCCTGAACGAACGCGCGGGCGGGGCCAAGCAGCCGCGCTTCCTGCGCCTGGATGTGAAAAGCCGACCACTGGACAGCGGCATTTCCGGACCGATGCAGCAGGCCATCGGCCAGACCCTCGCCGCCGGCCAGCAGGTGTTGGTGTTCCTCAATCGCCGCGGCTTTGCGCCAACACTGCTGTGCCACGACTGCGGCTGGATGTCCGAATGCTCGCGCTGCGATGCACGCATGACCGTACACCAGCGCTCCGGCGAACTGCGCTGCCATCACTGTGGTTATGTCGAGCGGGTACCGCGCAATTGCCCGCAGTGCGGCAAGGTCGACCTGCGCCCAGTGGGTGCCGGGACCGAGCGCGCCGAGGAGCGCCTGGGCATCCTGTTTCCCGATTACCCGGTGCTGCGGGTCGACCGCGACAGTACCTCGCGCAAGGACGCGATGAACCAGCTGTTCGCTACTATCCAGAAAGGCCAGCCGTGCATCCTGGTCGGCACGCAGATGCTTGCCAAAGGCCATCACTTTCCCCGGGTGACCCTGGTGTCGATCCTCGATGCCGACGGCGGCCTGTTCTCCGGCGACTTCCGCGCCAGCGAGCGCATGGCCCAGTTGATCGTCCAGGTGGCGGGCCGGGCCGGGCGGGCGGAAGAGCCGGGCAAGGTGATTATCCAGACGCACCTGGCGGACCATCCACTGTTGATTCAGCTGACCGAGCAGGGTTATTTCGCCTTTGCCGAACAGGCTTTGAGCGAGCGTCGGGCGGCTGGCTTGCCGCCGTTCGCACACCTGGCCCTGCTGCGGGCCGAAGCCCATAAGCCGGGGCAGGCCGAGAGCTTTCTCGATGAAGCCTGCAGCGAGGCCGAGCGTTTGCTGGCCGAGATGAACCTGGGCGGCATCGAACTGCTGGGGCCGGTGCCGGCGCCCATGGAGCGCCGGGCCGGACGTTATCGGGCGCAGTTGTTGTTGCAGGCCAATGGCCGGGCCTCGCTGCACCGATTGTTGAGCAGTTGGTTGCTGGTGCTGGAGCAGATGCCCAGCGGGCGGCAGGTGCGCTGGTCGTTGGATGTCGATCCGGTGGATTTGTATTGATCGGACCGGCCCCTTCGCGGGCAAGCTCCGCTCCCACAGGTCCGAGTTGTATGCAAATACTGTAAACGACTCGGGACTTGTGGCATCAGTCCCATAATGTCCGAGCCATACCGCAACCTTGCGTACAACCGAGAACCTGTGGGAGCGGAGCTTGCCCGCGAAGAGGCCCGCTCAGACGCCACAAGTCCGTAACCGGTTGGCAAGCTCGTCCCGGCAACGGATAATGCCCAGTTTTTCCACCTGCGCATCGAAGCGCCGCCGCGCATGCGGTCGAAAGAGAAGACCATGAAAGACACCATTCGCCAGCTGATCCAACAAGCCATCACCCAACTCGTCACCGAAGGTGTGTTGCCTGAAGGGCTGACGCCGGCGATCCAGGTGGAAAACACCCGGGACAAGACCCACGGCGACTTCGCCAGCAATATCGCGATGATGCTGGCCAAGCCGGCCGGTCTCAAACCCCGCGACCTGGCGGAAAAAATCATCGCCGCCCTGCCCGTCGCCGACAGCGTGAGCAAGGCCGAGATCGCCGGCCCCGGCTTTATCAACTTCTTCCAGAACACCCAGGCCCTGGCCGCGCGCCTCGACGCCGCCCTGGCCGACGCCAGCATCGGCGTGCACAAGGCAGGCCCGGCGCAACGGGTAGTGGTCGACCTCTCGGCCCCCAACCTGGCCAAGGAAATGCACGTCGGCCACCTGCGTTCGACCATCATCGGCGACGGCGTGGCGCGCGTCCTCGAGTTCCTCGGTGACACCGTGATCCGCCAGAACCACGTCGGCGACTGGGGCACCCAGTTCGGCATGCTGATGGCCTACCTGCAGGAAAACCCGATTACCAGCGACGAACTCTCGGACCTGGAAAACTTCTACCGCGCGGCCAAGAAACGCTTCGACGAATCCCCGGAGTTCGCCGACCGCGCCCGCGGCCTGGTGGTCAAATTGCAAGCCGGCGACCCGGATTGCCTGGCGCTGTGGACCCGCTTCAAGGACATCTCGCTGTCCCACTGCCAGAAGATCTACGAACTGCTGAACGTCAAACTGACCATGGCCGACGTGATGGGCGAAAGCGCCTACAACGACGACCTGATCAACGTGGTCAACGACCTCAGGGCCAAGGGCATGCTGGTCGAGAGCAACGGCGCCCAGTGCGTGTTCCTCGACGAGTTCAAGAACGCCGAAGGCGAACCGCTGCCAGTGATCATCGTCAAGGCCGATGGTGGCTATCTGTATGCCACCACCGACCTGGCCGCCGTGCGCTACCGCAGCAATGTGCTGAAAGCCGATCGCGCGCTGTATTTCGTCGACCAGCGCCAGGCCCTGCACTTCCAGCAGGTGTTTGCGGTGGCACGCAAGGCCGGCTTCGTCGGCCACCCGATGGACATGGAGCACATGGGCTTCGGCACCATGAACGGCGCCGACGGCCGCCCGTTCAAGACCCGCGACGGCGGCACCGTGAAGCTGATCGACCTGCTGACCGAAGCCATGGACCGCGCCTACCTGCTGGTCAAGGAAAAGAACCCGGAGCTGGCCGAAGACGAACTGCGCACCATCGCCCGCGTGGTGGGCATCGGCGCGGTCAAGTACGCCGACCTGTCCAAGCACCGCGCCAGCGACTACAGCTTCAACTTCGAGCTGATGCTCAACTTCGAAGGCAACACCGCGCCGTACCTGCTGTACGCCTACACCCGCGTGGCCGGTGTATTCCGCAAACTGGGCACGGATTTCAGCCAGGTTGAAGGGCAGATCGTCCTTGAAGCGCCCCACGAGCACGAACTGGCCGCCAAACTGGCGCAGTTCGGCGAAGTGCTCGGCAACGTTGCCGAGAAAGGCACGCCGCACGTGCTGTGCACCTACCTGTACGATGTCGCCGGGCTGTTCTCCAGCTTCTACGAGAACTGCCCGATCCTGTCCGCCGATACCGCCGAACAGAAACAGAGCCGCCTGCGCCTCGCCGCGCTGACCGGTCGCACCCTCAAGCAAGGCCTGGAGTTGCTGGGTCTGGAAACCCTGGAGCGTATGTAAGTTGGCTGCCAAGAAAACCCCAGCACCCAAACGTGGCGCCAGCCGTTACCAAGCTCCTGCGAAAAAGCCGATCCCGGGCTGGTTGTGGCTGGCAATCGGCCTCGGCGTGGGCGCGTTTATCGTGTTCCTGATGAAGCTGGAGCCGGGCAAGGGCGATGACATCAAGCGGGTCAAGCAGGAACAGCTGAAGGCGAGCAAGATCGCCGAAGCCAACAAGACCCCACCGAGCCCGACCCAGCCGGTCAAGCCCAAGTACGACTTCTACACCTTGCTGCCGGAATCGGAAGTCATCGTGCCACCGGAAGCCGTGCCGGAGAAAACCCTGCCGACGCCGCAGACCGTGCCGACGCCAACCACCCCGGTGACCCCGGCCGAAGCGGCGAAGATCGACACCGCGCGGGCCCAGGCCGCGCTGTCCGGGATTACCCCTCCACCGCCGCCGCCCGTGGCCGTGGCCAAGCCGGCAGCGGTGACGCAGTTCTTCCTGCAGGCCGGCTCGTTCCGCAAGGAAGCCGATGCGGACAAGGTCCGGGCGCAGATCATCCTGCTCGGGCAGGCCGTAGCGGTGGAGTCCGGGACTGTGAAGGACGAGACCTGGTACCGGGTATTGGTCGGACCGTTCAGCAATCGCGAACAACTGACCAAGGCACAGAAACAACTGGCCGGCAGCGGTTTCAACAATCTGCTGCTGCAACAGCGCCAGAGTCGCTGACGAGCGCGAAGCCCGTGGGGGCGGTGCTTGCCGCCCTCGTGCCCTCTATCGTTCAGACAAAACAAACCTCGCCCGCCTACACCACTCATCCCCTCATCCCGCCCATGGTTGAAAAACCCACCACCACCCCCATATGAGTTTCCATCAGGCATTTTCGCCCCGCTGCGTGGAGATTCTCCCTTGACCACCATCGTTTCAGTTCGTCGCCACGGCAAAGTCGTCATGGGCGGCGACGGCCAGGTTTCCCTCGGCAACACCGTCATGAAGGGCAACGCGAAAAAAGTCCGGCGCCTCTACCACGGCGAAGTCATCGCCGGTTTCGCCGGTGCCACCGCCGACGCCTTCACCCTGTTCGAGCGTTTCGAAGGCCAGTTGGAAAAACACCAGGGTCATCTGGTCCGCGCCGCTGTCGAATTGGCCAAGGAGTGGCGTACCGACCGCTCCCTGAGTCGCCTGGAAGCCATGCTGGCGGTCGCCAACAAAGATGCTTCACTGATCATCACCGGCAACGGCGACGTCGTTGAACCGGAAAACGGCCTGATCGCCATGGGCTCCGGTGGTGGCTACGCCCAGGCCGCGGCCAGCGCACTGTTGAAGAAAACCGATCTGTCGGCCCGGGAAATCGTCGAAGCCGCCCTGGGTATCGCCGCTGACATCTGCGTCTTCACCAATCACAACGTCACCATCGAGGAGCAGGACCTCGCGGAATAACCAGCCTGTCCGGCTGCCCGTTCCCGCTTGAGGACCCACATATTATGTCCATGACCCCCCGCGAAATCGTCCACGAACTCAATCGCCATATCATTGGCCAGGACGATGCCAAGCGCGCCGTCGCCATTGCCCTGCGCAACCGCTGGCGGCGGATGCAGCTCCCCGAGGAGTTGCGCGTCGAGGTGACCCCCAAGAACATCCTGATGATCGGTCCGACCGGTGTCGGCAAGACCGAAATCGCCCGGCGCCTGGCCAAACTGGCCAACGCCCCGTTCATCAAGGTCGAAGCGACCAAGTTCACCGAAGTCGGCTATGTCGGCCGTGACGTCGAATCGATCATCCGTGACCTGGCCGACGCCGCGATCAAGCTGCTGCGCGAGCAGGAGCTGGTCAAGGTCCGCCATCGCGCCGAAGACGCCGCCGAGGAACGTATCCTCGACGCCCTGCTGCCACCGGCACGCATGGGTTTCAACGAAGATGCCGCCCCGGCCCAGGACTCCAACACCCGCCAGCTGTTCCGCAAGCGCCTGCGCGAAGGCCAGCTGGATGACAAGGAAATCGAAATCGAAGTGGCCGAGTCGTTCGGCGTCGAGATCGCCACGCCGCCAGGCATGGAGGAAATGACCAACCAGTTGCAGAACCTGTTCGCCAACATGGGCAAGGGCAAGCGCAAGAGCCGCAAGCTCAAGGTCAAGGACGCGCTCAAGCTGGTCCGTGACGAAGAAGCCGGGCGCCTGGTCAACGACGAGGAGTTGAAGGCCAAGGCCCTGGAAGCGGTGGAACAGCACGGTATCGTGTTTATCGACGAAATCGACAAGGTCGCCAAGCGCGGCAATGTCGGCGGTGCCGATGTCTCCCGTGAAGGCGTGCAGCGCGACCTGCTGCCGCTGATCGAAGGCTGCACGGTGAACACCAAGCTGGGCATGGTCAAGACCGACCATATCCTGTTTATCGCCTCCGGCGCGTTCCACCTGAGCAAACCGAGCGACCTGGTGCCCGAGCTGCAAGGCCGCCTGCCGATCCGTGTCGAACTCAAGGCCCTGAGCCCGGAAGACTTCGAGCGCATCCTCAGCGAACCCCATGCCTCGCTGACCGAGCAGTACCGTGAACTGCTGAAAACCGAAGGGCTGACCATCGAGTTCATGCCGGACGGTATCAAGCGCCTGGCGGAAATCGCCTGGCAGGTCAACGAGAAGACCGAGAACATCGGTGCCCGTCGCCTGCACACGCTGCTCGAGCGCTTGCTGGAGGAAGTCTCGTTCAGCGCCGGCGACCTGGCCAGCACCCACAGCGAAGAGCCGATCCGCATCGACGCCGAGTACGTCAACAGCCACCTGGGTGAATTGGCGAAGAACGAAGACCTGTCGCGGTATATCCTCTAAGGAGCACACCGCGCCCCTGTAGGAGCAGGGCTTGCCCGCGAAGCTTTTAGCGCCCTCAAGGCCCCCTTCGCGGGCAAGCCCTGCTCCTACAGGATTCGCTTACACAGACGGATCGCAGGCTTCCCATGACCACCCGACTCCCCACCGCCATCAACCTGCACAAAGCCTCGAAAACCCTGACCCTCAAATACGGTCCGGACGAGGAATACCACCTGAGCGCCGAATTCCTGCGGGTGCACTCGCCTTCGGCCGAGGTCCAGGGCCACGGCAAGCCCATCCTCCAGTTCGGCAAGCTCAACGTCGGTTTGAGCCAACTCGAACCCGCCGGCCAGTACGCACTGAAATTGACCTTCGACGACGGTCATGACAGCGGACTGTTCACCTGGGACTACCTCTACGAGCTCGCCCGTCGCCAGGATGACTTGTGGGCCGATTATCTTGCCGAACTCAAAGCCGCCGGAAAATCCCGCGACCCGTCCGAGTCCGTCGTCAGGCTGATGCTCTAATCCGGACCTCTGGTCGTTTTGGAGGGCATTTTCTAATCACATCTGATTCAATCCCCCACGGCGTGGCTAACGATTGGCCCGCTTGCGAAAAAAATCAAACTCGGGTAACCAATGGAGCTGGCAAGTTCCGTGCATTTAACGATGTGCAATCAACGGTCACCCGAGCAGTAGTACTTGGCATTCGCTGTGCCATTTGCACAGCTGTACCCGGTACTCGTCTCAGGACAATGGAGCGTCGTAGATGAGTAACAAGAACAACGATGACCTGCAGCGGCAAGCCTCGGAAAACACCCTGGGCCTGAACCCCGTCGTCGGCTTGCGTAGAAAGGATCTTCTTACTTCTGCACGAATGGTATTGACCCAAGCCATCAAACAACCCATCCACAGCGTCAAGCATGTCGCCCATTTCGGCGTCGAACTCAAGAACGTACTGCTGGGCAAGTCCGGCCTGCAGCCGGAAAGCGATGACCGTCGTTTCAGCGACCCGGCCTGGAGCCAGAACCCGCTGTACCGGCGCTACCTGCAAACCTACCTGGCCTGGCGCAAGGAGCTCCATGCCTGGATCGATGAGAGTTCGCTGTCGCCACAGGACATCAGTCGCGGCCACTTCGTCATCAACCTGATGACCGAGGCCATGGCCCCGACCAACACCGCGGCCAACCCGGCGGCGGTCAAGCGCTTCTTCGAAACCGGCGGCAAGAGCCTGCTCGACGGCCTCTCGAACCTGGCCAAGGACCTGGTGCACAACGGCGGCATGCCCAGCCAGGTGAACATGGGCGCCTTCGAGGTCGGCAAGAGCCTGGGCACCACCGAAGGCGCGGTGGTGTTTCGCAACGATGTGCTGGAACTGATCCAGTACAGCCCCGTCACCGAGCAGGTGCATGAGCGGCCGCTGCTGGTGGTGCCGCCGCAGATCAACAAGTTCTATGTGTTCGACTTGAGCCCCGACAAGAGCCTGGCGCGTTTCTGCCTGCGCAGCCACGTGCAGACCTTTATCGTCAGCTGGCGCAACCCGACCAAGGCCCAGCGCGAGTGGGGCCTGTCGACCTATATCGACGCCTTGAAAGAAGCCGTCGACGTGGTCACCGCCATCACTGGCAGCAAGGACGTGAACATGCTCGGGGCCTGCTCCGGCGGCATCACCTGCACCGCCCTGCTCGGCCACTACGCCGCCCTGGGCGAGAAGAAGGTCAACGCCCTGACCCTGCTGGTCAGCGTGCTCGACACCACCCTCGACACCCAGGTCGCGCTGTTCGTCGACGAACAGACCCTCGAAGCCGCCAAGCGCCACTCCTACCAGGCCGGCGTGCTGGAAGGCAGCGACATGGCCAAGGTCTTCGCCTGGATGCGCCCCAACGACCTGATCTGGAACTACTGGGTCAACAACTACCTGCTGGGCAACGAGCCGCCGGTGTTCGATATCCTTTTCTGGAACAACGACACCACGCGCCTGCCGGCCGCCTTCCACGGCGACCTGATCGAGATGTTCAAGAACAACCCACTGATACGCCCCAATGCCCTCGAAGTGTGCGGTACGCCGATCGACCTGAAGAAGGTCGACGCCGATATCTTTGCCCTGGCCGGCACCAACGATCACATCACGCCCTGGAAGTCCTGCTACAAGTCGGCGCAGCTGTTCGGCGGCAAGGTCGAGTTCGTGCTGTCCAGCAGCGGCCATATCCAGAGCATCCTGAACCCGCCGGGCAACCCGAAATCCCGCTACATGACCAACACCGAGATGCCGGCCAAGGCCGACGACTGGCAGGAAAACTCCACCAAACACACCGATTCGTGGTGGCTGCACTGGCAAGCGTGGCAGGCCGAGCGCTCGGGCAAACTGAAGAAATCACCGACCAGCCTGGGCAGCAAGGCCTACCCGGCCGGTGAGGCGGCACCGGGCACCTACGTGCACGAGCGCTAGAACAGCCCTCACCCTGTAGGAGCGAGCTTGCTCGCGATGGAGGCCAACTATAATGCGGGAAACCTGACACCCCGCGGCGTCCCGGCAACCACCGCGAGCAAGCTCGCTCCTACGGAGCCGGGGCTGCAAACAGGTTTTAACCACAGGGCTTCGAGCATGCCGCAACCGTTTATCTTCCGAACCATCGATCTGGATGGCCAGACCATCCGCACCGCGGTTCGCCCCGGCAAGCCTCATATGACGCCCTTGCTGATTTTCAACGGCATCGGCGCCAACCTGGAGCTGGTGTTTCCGTTCGTCCATGCCCTGGACCCGGACCTGGAAGTCATCGCCTTCGACGTCCCCGGCGTCGGCGGCTCGTCGACCCCCAAGCGGCCCTATCGCTTCCCCGGCCTGGCCAAGCTCACCGCGCGCATGCTCGACTACCTGGATTACGGCCAGGTCAACGCGGTGGGCGTGTCCTGGGGCGGCGCCCTGGCGCAACAATTCGCCCATGACTACCCGGAACGCTGCAAGAAGCTGATCCTCGCCGCCACCGCCGCCGGTGCGGTGATGGTTCCGGGCAAGCCCAAGGTGTTGTGGAACATGGCCAGTCCACGGCGCTATATCCAGCCGTCCCACGTGATCCGCATTGCCCCGACCATCTACGGCGGCGCCTTTCGCCGCGACCCGCACCTGGCCGCCGAGCATGCCGCCAAGGTCCGCTCCGCCGGCAAGCTCGGTTACTACTGGCAACTGTTCGCGGGCCTCGGCTGGACCAGCATCCACTGGCTGCACAGGATCCGCCAGCCGACCCTGGTGCTGGCCGGTGATGACGATCCGCTGATTCCACTGATCAATATGCGCCTGCTGGCTTGGCGAATCCCCAATGCCCAGCTACACATAATCGACGACGGTCATTTATTCCTGATCACCCGGGCCGAGGCCGTCGCGCCGATCATCATGAAATTCCTCCAGGAAGAACGCCAACGGGCGGTGATGCATCCACAACCGGCGCCGCTCAAAAGCACCTAGGAGTATTCCCTGGTAGTAAGCGCACACGGGCAGGACGTCCGTGCGGCGCACAAGGTCAGCGACCGACACCCCCGTCCGTCGCGGTCCCCTGTGTTGGTTGATAGCTTGATGACGAAGGAGTGTTGACTCATGCGAGACAAACCAGCGACGGGCTCGATGCCCACACCCGCCGCGTTCATCAACGCACAAAGTGCGATTACCGGTCTGCGCGGCCGGGATCTGTTTTCCACCCTGCGCAGCGTGGCCGTCCACGGCCTGCGCAACCCGATCCATACTGCCCGGCATGCCCTGGCCCTGGGCGGGCAACTGGGCAAGGTGCTGCTCGGTGACACACCGTACAAGCCCAACCCCCACGACCCGCGCTTCGCCGACCCGGCCTGGAGCCTGAACCCGTTCTACCGACGCAGCCTGCAGGCCTACCTGGCCTGGCAGAAACAGGTCAAGCACTGGATCGACGAGAGCCGGATGAGCGACGATGACCGCGCCCGCGCGCACTTTGTCTTCGCCCTGCTCAACGACGCCATGGCGCCGTCCAATACCCTGCTCAATCCGCTGGCGGTCAAGGAAGTCTTCAACTCCGGCGGCAACAGCATCGTGCGCGGCATCAGCCACCTGGTGGATGACCTGCTGCACAACAACGGCTTGCCCAGCCAGGTCACCAAGCACTCGTTCGAAGTCGGCAAGACCGTGGCCACCACCCCCGGCTCGGTGGTGTTTCGCAACGAGCAACTGGAACTGATCCAGTACAAGCCCATGAGCGAAAAACAGTACGCCAAGCCGCTGTTGATCGTGCCGCCGCAGATCAACAAGTACTACATTTTCGACCTCAGCCCGTCCAACAGCTTCGTCCAGTACGCGCTGAAGAACGGCCTGCAGGTGTTTATCGTCAGCTGGCGCAACCCGGATGTGCGTCATCGCGAATGGGGCCTGTCCAGCTACGTCGAGGCGCTGGAAGAAGCGCTGAACGTGTGCCGGGCGATCACCGCCAGCCGCGAGGTCAACCTGATGGGTGCCTGTGCCGGCGGCCTGACCATCGCCGCCCTGCAGGGCCACCTGCTGGCCAAACGACAACTGCGCCGGGTATCCAGCGCCACCTACCTGGTCAGCCTGCTCGACAGCCAGCTGGACGGCCCGGCCATGCTGTTCGCCGATGAGCAGACCCTGGAAGCCGCCAAGCGCCGCTCCTACCAGCAAGGTGTACTCGACGGCCGCGACATGGCGAAAGTCTTCGCCTGGATGCGGCCCAACGACCTGATCTGGAACTACTGGGTCAACAACTACCTGCTGGGCAAGGAACCGCCGGCGTTCGACATTCTCTACTGGAACAACGACAACACCCGCCTGCCGGCGGCCTTTCACGGCGACCTGCTGGACTTCTTCAAGCACAACCCGCTGAGCCATCCGGGCGGCCTGGAAGTCTGCGGCACGCCCATCGACCTGCAAAAAGTCACGGTCGACAGCTTCAGCGTCGGGGGTATCAACGACCACATCACGCCCTGGGACGCGGTGTATCGCTCGACCCTGCTGCTGGGGGGCAATCGCCGGTTCGTGCTGTCCAACAGCGGGCATATCCAGAGCATCCTCAACCCACCGAGCAACCCCAAGGCCAACTACATCGACAACCCCCGGCTGAGCAGCGATCCGCGGGCCTGGTACTACGACGGCAAGCAGGTCGACGGCAGTTGGTGGACCCAGTGGCTGGGCTGGATCCAGGAGCGTTCGGGAGCGCAACGTGAAACCCAGATGACCTTGGGCAACGCCAATTACCCACCCATGGAGGCGGCACCCGGCACCTATGTGCGAGTGCGCTGATGATTACCGGCCACGGCTGCCCACAGCCGTGGCGAACGGTCGGAACGACCTAAGAAGACTGGATGAAAACCCGCGACCGGATCCTTGAATGCGCCCTGCAACTGTTCAACCAGAAAGGCGAGCCCAACGTTTCGACCATGGAGGTGGCCAATGAAATGGGGATCAGTCCGGGCAACCTCTACTACCATTTCCATGGCAAGGAGCCGCTGGTGCTGGGCTTGTTCGAGCGTTTCCAGGCCGAGCTGGCACCCTTGCTCGACCCGCCGGCCGACGCGCGGCTGGCGCCCGAGGATTATTGGTTCTTCCTGCATCTGATCGTCGAGCGACTGGCCCATTACCGTTTTCTGTTCCAGGACCTGTCCAATCTGTCCGGGCGCTTGCCCAAGCTGGCCAAGGGCATTCGCAACCTGCTCAATGCCCTCAAGCGGACGTTGGCGTCGTTGCTGGCGCGACTGAAGGCGCAGGGCATGCTGCTGAGTGAAACCCAGGCCCTTGGGCAGTTGGTGGAGCAGATTACCCTGACGCTGTTGTTCTCCCTGGATTACCAGCGGATTCTTGGGCGGGAGGGTGAAGTGCGGCTGGTGGTGTACCAGATCATGATGCTGGTGGCCCCGCATCTGCTGCCCTCGTCGCGGTTGGTGACGGAGCAGATGGCGTTGCGGTATCTCGAAGATCACGACTAACGTTATCTTCTGTAGCGCCAGTGCTGGCCTCTTCGCGGGCAATCGAGCGTCGACCGGCCGCTCCTACAGTACTTCGTCGTTCGCTGATTTTGTGTACGACAGAGGACTGCAGGAGCGGCCGGTCGACGCTCGATTGCCCGCGAAGGCGTCCCTCAGGGCGATGCAAGACTTTCGGACCCCATCGCCAGCAAGCCGACTCCTACAAGAGCGGTGCTCGACAGCCCCACACAAAAACGCCCGACCTTCACAGGCCGGGCGTTTTCATTCAGCGGGCGACGACTCAGGCTTGAGAAGCAGGCGTCGGTGCTGCTGGCGTAGCCGCTGGAGCGGATGCCGGCGCCGGAGCGGCCGAGTTGGCCGCCGATACCGGAGCCACGGCAGGCTTGGCTGCCGCAGCAGGAGCCGGCTTCGCGGCAGCAGGCTTTTTCGCCGCTGCCGGTTTGGCCGCAGGTTTCGCGGCCGGTTTAGCTGCCACAGGCTTGGCCGCTGGTTTCACAGCCGGTTTCGCCGCTGCTGCCGGTTTGGCGGCGGGCTTGGCGACAGGTTTCGCTGCCGGCTTGGCAACTGCTTTCGCTGCCGGCTTGGCTGCCGAGGTTTTCGCCGCAGGCTTGGCAGCAGGTTTGGCCGCTGCTTTAACCAGAGGCTTGGCCGCTGCTGTTTTTTTCGAAGCCGGAGTCACGGCTTCACCCGTCAGTTTCTCGATCTGCTTGGTCAAGGTATCGACCTTGCTGTGCAGCGCTTTCACTTCATTGCGGCTCGGTACGCCCAGGCGCGAAATGGCGCTGTTCAAGCGCTTGTCGAAAGCCCCTTCCAACTCGTCCCACTTGCCCAGCGCACGGTCCTTGACCCCTGCGATGCGCGACTTGGCCGAACTGGCGGAGTCCTTGGCCGCATCGACTTTCTTGTCGACGGCGGTCTTGGTGAGTTTCTCGGCCTTCTCGCCGTCTTTCACCAGGGTCTCGAAGAGTTTGCTGCCGTCGGTATCGATCTTCGAGTACACGCCTAAACCAGCAAGCCAGATTTTGCGGGAGTACTCCTCAACCTTCCCGATCCACGAGCTGCTTTCTTTCTCGGTATTCTTTTTGCCAGCCATCCCGTTCTCCTTAATGTTTACGCGCGACACGTTCGAGCAATGCCGTCAGCTCATCGAGCTTAGCAGAGAGTGTCTCCACATCATGTTTAGACGGAATCCCGATGCGATTCAAGGCACTGGCGACACGGTTGTCAAAGGCCTTCTCGACCTTGTCCAGTTGCACTTCCACCTTGCCCTTGAGGCTGGTGACTTCGCTCTTAACGTTATCGATCTGGCTGTTGGCCGCTTCACGCTGCGCGCCAATCAGTTTTTTGCCTTCTTTTTCAACGTCTTGACCAGCTTCCACGAGTTCCTTGAAGTACTCGCTGCCTTCGCGGCCGACCTTGGTATAAGCGCCCAGACCCGCCAGCCAGATCTTGCGGGCATACACTTTCACCTCAGCCAGGGCGGTTGGCTGACCGTCGGATTTTTTCTTCAGACTTACTTTGGCCATGGTGCACCTCACACGTGAAGGGTTGGAGGATCTGCCCACCGGAATGGGGGCTTATGCACAAAGTAATGACAAAAATTAGAATGGGCACCCTAACCCGCGACAGGGGTGCCCTGATCCTTGCAGGCGCAAGGACCGCGAATCAGACCAGCGCCTTGTCCAGGGCCTTTTCGATCTCGGCCTTGATGGTGCTGCTCATGGCCGACATCAACAGGCCCAGCTCGACCTCGACGTGGATCGTTTCTTCACTCACATGCACCGCGCCCTTGACCCCGGAACGCTTGAGGTTGAGGGTATCGCCGGACCACTGCGGCTCCAGGCCATACTGCCCGGCCAGCTTCTGCGCCAACTGGTCGGCCTTCTCGCGTGCACCGGCCTTGCCCAGGCCATGGGCGCGTTCAACACTAATACGGGCCATCGAATGACTCCTGCTCTATCGGGACTTGCCCGGTGATTCCTGACCCTGAATGCGTCAAAACGTCCCGGCGGTTGCCTATCTTACATGCACCCTTGCCAAGACAAAGCCGGCCACCGGGATTAGAATGCCCGCATTCTCTTCTGGTGACAGCGACATGACTGATCAGCGCAAAGGCAGCGATGCCGAACCCACCACGCACTTCGGCTTCAAGAACGTACCGGAAAGCCAAAAGGCCGAGAAGGTCGCCGAGGTGTTCCACTCCGTGGCCGCCAAGTACGACCTGATGAACGACGTGCTGTCCGGTGGCATGCATCGCCTCTGGAAGCGCTTCACCATCGAGCTGTCCGGCGTGCGCACGGGTAACCGGGTGCTGGATATCGCCGGCGGCACCGGCGACCTGGCGCGCAAGTTCTCGCACCTGGTGGGCCCCACCGGCCAGGTGGTGCTGGCCGATATCAACGCCTCCATGCTCAAGGTCGGCCGTGATCGCCTGCTGGACCTGGGCGTGGCCGGCAATGTCGAGTTCGTCCAGGCCGACGCGGAAAAACTGCCGTTCCCGGACAACCATTTCGACTGCGTGACCATCGCCTTCGGCCTGCGCAACGTCACCCACAAGGAAGACGCCCTGCGCTCCATGCTGCGAGTCCTCAAGCCCGGCGGCCGCCTGCTGGTGCTGGAGTTCTCCAAGCCGACCAACGCGCTGATGTCCAAGGTCTACGACGCCTATTCGTTCGCCTTCATGCCCCTGGCCGGCAAGCTGATCACCAACGACTCGGAAAGCTATCGCTACCTGGCCGAATCGATCCGCATGCACCCGAACCAGGAAACCCTGAAGTCGATGATGGTGGAAGCCGGTTTCGACCGCGTGACCTACCACAACATGACCGCGGGCATCGTCGCCCTGCATCGCGGCATCAAGCCCTGATGATCCTAAGCGGCCTTCTCGCCGGCGTCGAACACGGTCTCAACCGTGTGTTGCGCCTCGACAGCACGGCCTTGAGCCGCCTGGGCCACCTGACCGGCAAAGTCATCGAAGTCGACTGCGCCAGCCCGGCCCTGAAGCTGTTCATCCTGCCCAGCGACGAAGGCCTGCTGCTGGCCGCGCACTGGGCCGCCGAGGCCGACTGCATTCTCCGCGCCCCGGCTTCGAGCCTAGTGAACCTGGCCCTGAGCCGCGACAAGACCGCCGTGCTGCACAGCCCCGAGGTCGACCTGGAAGGCGACAGCGCGGTGCTGCTGGACCTGGCCGGCGTGCTCCAGGACCTGGAGCTGGACTGGGAGTACGAACTCTCGCGCTGGCTCGGGCCGATCGCCACGCCCCTGCTCAGCGGTCACCTGCGCAGCCGCGCCGGCTGGTACAAGCAGGGCTTTGTCAGCCTGAAGCAGAACCTCGCCGAATACCTCAGTGAAGAGTCCCGTGCCCTGGTCGGCACCCATGAGGCCGAAGCGCGCTTCGCCGAACTGGACCGGGTAAAGCTCGACCTGGAACGTCTCGAGGCGCGTGTCGAGCGCCTTTCCCGATCCCTCAAATCCAGCGATAACGCATGAAGCTGCTTGCCGTCCGCCGTCTGTTGCGCATCCAGCGCGTCGTGATCCGTTACCGTCTCGATGACCTGCTGTTCGAATTGCCCCTGCCCTGGTTCCTCCTGGCGCTGCGCTTTGCCCTGCCCTGGCGCTGGTTCCCGCGCAAGACCCTGGACCTGAGTCGCGGCGCACGCCTGCGCCTGGCCTTGCAGGACCTGGGACCGATCTTTATCAAGTTCGGCCAGATCCTCTCGACCCGCCGCGACCTGCTGCCCGAGGACATCGCCGACGAGCTGATGCTGCTCCAGGACCGCGTGCCGCCGTTCGACTCTCAGACCGCGGTCACGCTGATCGAGGCGCAACTGGGCAAGAAGATCGGCGAAGTCTTCAGCCGCTTCGATATCGAGCCCCTGGCCTCGGCCTCGGTGGCCCAGGTCCACGCCGCCCAGCTCAAGAGCGGCGAAGAAGTGGTGGTGAAGGTCATCCGCCCCGGCCTCAAGCCGATCATTGCCCAGGACCTGGCGTGGCTGTTCCTCCTCGCCCGCGCCGCCGAGCGAGTCTCGGCCGATGCCCGCCTGCTGCACCCGGTGGACGTGGTCAGCGACTACGAAAAGACCATCTACGACGAACTCGACCTGCTGCGCGAGGCGGCCAACGCCAGCCAGCTGCGGCGCAACTTCGAAGGTTCGGACATGATGTACGTGCCCCAGGTCTACTGGGACTGGTGCCGGCCGAAAGTACTGGTGATGGAGCGCATCTACGGCATCCAGGTCACCGACCTGGCGACCCTGGCCGACCAGCGCACCGACATGAAAATGCTCGCCGAGCGTGGCGTGGAAATCTTCTTCACCCAGGTGTTCCGCGACAGCTTCTTCCATGCCGACATGCACCCCGGCAATATCTTCGTCAGCACCGTGAACCCGTGGAGCCCGAAGTACATCGCCATCGACTGCGGCATCGTCGGCAGCCTGACCCCGGAAGACCAGGATTACCTGGCCCGCAACCTGTTCGCCTTCTTCAAGCGTGACTACCGCCGGGTCGCCCAGTTGCACATCGATTCGGGCTGGGTGCCGGCGCACACCAAGCTCAACGAGTTCGAAGCGGCAATCCGTACCGTGTGCGAACCGATCTTCGAGAAACCGCTCAAGGACATCTCCTTCGGCCAGGTGCTGATGCGCCTGTTCCAGACCGCGCGGCGCTTCAATATGGAAGTCCAGCCGCAGTTGGTGTTATTGCAGAAAACCCTGCTCAACATCGAAGGCCTGGGCCGCCAGCTGTACCCGGACCTGGACCTGTGGAGCACCGCCCAGCCGTTCCTCGAACGCTGGATGCGCGAGCGTGTCAGCCCGAGAACCCTGCTCGGCAACCTGCACGGCCAGATCGAGCAGTTGCCGCACCTGGCCAATATGACCCGCGACCTGCTCGAACGCATGGCCCAACCCCACGCCAGCAATCCCGAGCCGAAAACCAGGCGCAAGGATGACTGGCTCCTGCGCCTGCTCGGCTGCGCGCATCTCGGCGGCGGCGCGGTACTGGCCGCCGGCGGGCCGTTACAAGAGCTTGGCCACTGGCCAGCGGGTATCATGGTTGCCGTGGGTTTGTATCTGATCGTGCGCCGATAGCCAGTCGGGCCGTGGGCTGGCACACTGTTGATTCGCCGAGGCATCACCACGCGGGTGGTGTCCGGTTGTCGGAGTCGAAGATGAAAGACTGGCTGGACGAGATCAAATGGGACAGTGACGGCCTGGTGCCGGCCATTGCCCAGGATCACAAGACCGGGCGCGTGCTGATGATGGCCTGGATGAACCGCGAAGCGCTGCAACTGACCGCCAGCGAAAACCGCGCCATTTACTGGTCACGCTCCCGTGGCAAGCTGTGGCGCAAGGGCGAAGAGTCGGGCCATGTGCAGCACCTGCACGAAATGCGCCTGGATTGCGACGCCGACGTGATCATCCTGATGGTCGAGCAGGTCGGTGATATCGCCTGCCACACAGGCCGGCACAGTTGCTTCTACCGCGTGTATGAAAACGGCGGCTGGAAGATCGTCGACCCGGTCCTCAAGGACCCGCACAGCATCTACTCGGCAGGACACTGAACATGACTGACACCCTGACCCGTCTGGCCCAAGTGCTGGAAGAGCGCAAAGGCGCCGCCGCCGACAGCTCCTACGTCGCCAGCCTCTATCACAAAGGCCTGAACAAGATCCTGGAAAAGGTTGGCGAAGAGTCGGTCGAGACTATTATTGCTGCAAAGGATGCCGCGATCAGTGGCGACTGCAGCGACGTCATCTACGAAACCGCCGATTTGTGGTTCCACAGTATGGTCATGCTCGCCCAACTGGGGCAGCATCCGCAGGCCGTGCTGGACGAACTGGATCGCCGCTTCGGCCTGTCCGGACACGTCGAGAAGGCCTCGCGCCCGTCCGCCTAACAACTTTCGAGAGGAGCAGCATCATGGGCATTTTTGACTGGAAACACTGGATCGTCATCCTGGTTGTCGTCGTGCTGGTGTTCGGCACCAAGAAACTGAAGAACCTGGGCACCGACGTCGGCGAATCGATCAAGGGCTTTCGCAAGGCCATGAACGACGAAGAAAAACCTGCCGAGCCGGTGGTCCCCCCTGTCGTGCAACCGGCTCCACCGGTACAGCCACAGGCTACCACCCAGCAGAACACGCCGCACACCATCGATGTGCAGGCGCAGAAAGTCGACGAGCCCCGCAACAATTCTTGAGTACTGACAAATGTTCGGTATCAGCTTCAGTGAACTGCTGCTCGTGGGCCTGGTGGCCCTGTTGGTGCTCGGCCCCGAGCGCCTGCCCCATGCTGCGCGCACGGCAGGCCTGTGGGTCGGCCGGTTGAAGCGCAGCTTCAACGCGATCAAGCAGGAAGTGGAACGCGAGATCGGCGCCGACGAGATCCGTCGGCAACTGCACAACGAGCACATCCTCTCGCTGGAGCAGGAGGCTCGCAAGATCCTCTCGCCGATCGCCACCAGCACGCCGGCCGAGCCGGTGGTGGAGCAGACGATCCACACCGCTCCCCCCGTGTCGACGGAAACCCCGCCGACGCCGGCGAGCACCGCCGAGCCGGTAGCGGTACTCGGTGCCGTGGAGCCCGCGCCGCACCTGACAGAACCCGCAAGCACGACGCCAGCCGCCGCGCCTGCGCCTCATGACCCTACATTGCCGCCGCGAGTCCCATGAGCGATATTCCGGAAAACGACCAGCACATGCCGCTGGTTTCGCACCTCACCGAGCTGCGCACCCGCCTGCTGCGCTGTGTCGCGGCGATCTTCCTGATCTTCGCCGGGCTGTTCGCCTTTACCCAGCAGATCTACACCTTCGTCTCGATCCCGCTGCGCCAGTACCTGCCGGCGGGCGCGACGATGATCGCCACCGACGTGTCGTCACCGTTCCTGACGCCGCTCAAGCTGACCATGATGGTCTCGCTGTTCCTGGCCATCCCGGTGATCCTGCACCAGATCTGGGGCTTTATCGCGCCGGGCCTGTACAAGCATGAAAAACGCATCGCCGTGCCGCTGCTGGTGTCGAGCATCCTGCTGTTCTACACCGGCATGGCCTTCGCCTACTTCCTGGTGTTCCCGCTGATCTTCAAGTTCTTCGCCGCCGCCACCCCGGCCGGCGTGGAAATGATGACCGATATCACCAGCTACCTCGACTTCGTGATGACGCTGTTCTTCGCCTTCGGCGTGGCCTTCGAAATCCCAGTGGCGGTGGTGCTGCTGGTGTGGATCGGCGTGGTCGACATCAAGTACCTGAAGAAGATCCGTCCCTACGTGGTCATCGGCTGCTTTGTGGTCGGCATGATCCTGACTCCGCCGGACGTGTTCTCCCAGACCCTGCTGGCGGTGCCGATGTGGCTGCTGTTCGAGATCGGTATCCTGTTCGGTGGCCTGGTCCGCAAACGCAGTGACGAAGAGGCCGCCGACCGCGACGACGCCCAGCCGCCAGCCCCGCTGACGTGAACCTGCTGCTTCTGGAGGAGGCCGACTTTATCGCGGCCGACGTCGTGGTGCTGCGGGATCGGCGCCTGACCCATATGCAGGAAGTCCATCGCGTGGCGGTGGGCGACAGCTTGCGGGTCGGGCGTATCGGCGGCCTGATGGGCAGCGCCGAGGTGCTGCGCCTGGATGCCACGGAAGCCGAGTTGCGAGTCAGCCTGGATCGCGCGCCACCGGCGAAACTGCCGCTGACCCTGATCCTCGCCCTGCCGCGCCCGAAAATGCTTCGCCGGGTGTTCCAGACCGTCGCCACCCTCGGCGTACCGAAAGTGGTGCTGGTGAACAGCTACCGGGTGGAAAAGAGCTTCTGGCAGACCCCGTTCCTCGAACCCGCAGCGATTCGCGAGCAACTGATCCTCGGCCTGGAGCAGACCCGCGACACCGTGCTGCCGGAAATCGTTATCGAGAAACGCTTCAAGCCCTTTGTCGAAGACCGCCTGCCGGCCATCAGCGCGGGCACTCTCGGCCTGGTCGGCCACCCCGGCGACTACCCGGCCTGCCCTCGTGGCCTGGATGAGCCGGTGACCCTGGCCATCGGCCCGGAAGGCGGCTGGATTCCTTACGAAATAGACCTGCTGGGCAAGGCCGGGCTGCAACCGGTGCAACTCGGCGAACGCATCCTGCGGGTCGAGACCGCCGTGACCGCCCTGCTCGCCCGGTTGTTCTGATCCACCAACGCTCTTTTCATAGCCCCCTCGCCCATCACCCGGATGTACTCGGTGCCCTGTAGGAGCAGGGCTTGCCCGCGAAGCTTTTGGCGATCTCAAGGTCCTCTTCGCTGGCAAGCCATGCTCCTACAAGTACGCGTTCGACAGGCAGAAAGCAAAAACCTTCACCTTTAAGGGAATCCCCCTACAGCCCATTCAGGTCGCATCTCCCGCGTCCAAGCCGATGACAGAACATGCCCCACGCACTCGCGCGTGAGGGCCATGGACTTATCTGTTTGGCAGGAGATTCACCATGTTCCGTTGGCTGACCCGCGCACTGCGCGACCGCAGTATCCGTTTCAAACTGGCCCTGGGCTTCGGCCTGGTATTGCTCTTGACCCTGGCGATCACTCTCACCGGCTGGCACGCCCTGAGTACCACGGTAGAGCGCTCGCACACGCTGTCGAGCATCGCCCGGCTCAGCCGCCTGACCAGTGACATGCGCGCTGATCGCATCGCCTTCCGGGTGCTGAACGACCCGCAGAGTCGCACCCGGATCACCCGCCAGTTGGCGAGCATCGAGAAACTGCTGACGACGCTCCTGCCGCGCCTGACGGACCCGGGCGAACGACAGATCCTCGCCGACCAGCAGCACGCGGCCCAAGGTTTCCAGACCACCCTCGACGATCTCGATGAAAACCTTCGCGATCGTGACCGCGCCCGCAAGCGGATGAACGCCGGCCTGACCCAGGCCACCCAGGCGGTGGCCCGCTTTGCCGCCCATCAATTGCGCGAAGCCGGCAAGAGTCCCCACGAGCAACAGTGGCAGGCCCCGCTCAAACGGGTCGAAGAACTCCGTCAACTGCTCAACGAGACCCACGCCAGCGTGCAGACACCGGCCTATCTGGCCGATTCGCTGCAAGCCTATTCCGAGCAGGCACTGAAGGCGATCGACCGGCTTGGACAACTTGAAACCCAGGTGGCACCGCTGACGGCGCCACTGGCCGACGACCACCAGCGCATGCTGCTGGAACTGCGCCACTACCGCGAGGCCCTGCAGCGTTTCAAGGACGCGCAACTGCTCACCGAGGCGGCCCACAATGTGATGGAAGGCCTGGGCAACCAGCTGCTGGCCGGCAACGAGGATCTCAGCCGCAGCCAGACCCAGGCCCGTGATCGCCAGACCCAGGCGGCGAAATGGCTGCTGGCGAAAATAGCCCTGCTGGCCTGGTTGATCGCGACCCTGGCCGCCTGGGTCCTCAGCCGCCAATTGCTGATCCCGCTCTCACGCAGCCTGAAGCTGGCCCACCATATCGCCGCGGGCGACCTGAGCCGCGATGTGGCGGTGGATCGCCAGGACGAGCTCGGCCAGTTGCAACAGGCCATGCGCGGCATGACCCTGGGCCTGCGGGAGCTGATCCGTGGCATCGGCATCAGCGCTTCGCGGGTGGCCAGCGCCGCCGAGCACCTGTCGACCAGCACCGAGCAGACCGACGCCAGCGTCAGCAGCCAGTACGCCGCCACCGAGCAAGTGGCCGCCGCCATGAAACAGATGAGCGCCAGCGTGCTCGAAGTCGCCCGGCACGCTGAAACCGCCTCCGTGGCGGCGACCCAGGCCGACCAGCAGGCCCGTGAAGGTGACAGCGCCGTGGCCGATGCCATCGAACAGATCGAACAGCTCGAGCAACATATGCAGCGCTGCTCCCAGGCCATGGGCGGGCTCCAGCGCGAAAGCGAGCGGATCGGCAGCGTGCTCGACGTGATCAAGTCGGTGTCCCAGCAAACCAACCTGCTGGCCCTGAATGCCGCCATCGAGGCGGCCCGGGCCGGCGAGGCCGGCAGTGGCTTCGCCGTGGTCGCCGACGAGGTGCGCTGCCTGGCGCAGCGCACCCAGGACTCGGCACAAGAGATCAAGGACCTGATCGTGGCTTTGCAAGGTGGGACCCAGGAGGTCGCGGGCATGCTCGACAACAGCCGCAAACTGACCCGCAACAGCGTCGAGTCGAGCCGCCACAGCGGCGGCAAGCTGGAAGCCATCAGCCGCAGCGTGTCGAAGATCCTCGGGATGAACGAGCAGATCGCCGCCGCCGGCGAAGAACAGAGTGTCGTCGCCGAGCAGATCAGCCGCAGCGTGTTGCATGTGCGGGATATGTCACAGCAGACTGCCAACGCCTGTGATGAGACCGCTGCCGCCAGCCTGCAATTGAGCCAGTTGGGCGCTCAGTTGCAGCGGCTGGTGGAGCGCTTCAAGGTCTAAACCTCTCCCCCTGTAGGAGCCGGCTTGCTGGCGATGGAGCCAGTGAGCCTTGCATCGCCTGATCGGCCGCTATCGCCAACAAGCCGGCTCCTAAAGGTTTATGCTGCCCGCAAGATCGCGCCCGGGCTCAATCGATCTCGGCCAGCCAGTCGCTGGTCTTGAACCACTTGTCGTGGATCCGATCGTAGGTGCCATCTTCGGCTATCTGGTGGAGAAAGTGGTTGATCCAGTTGAGACTGTCGTGGTCGCCCTTCTTCACCCCGAAGGCCAGCGGTTCGTAGGTGAACGGCTGGTCCAGGCACAACAGCTTGCCGTCACCCAGCTTGTTCACCGCCACCAGGTTGTAGGGGGCGTCATGGACAAAGGCGTCGGCCTTGCCGTCGAGCACGGCCTGCACGCCCTCTTCCTCATTGGCATAGGTGCTCAGTTGGGCTGCGCCCATCATTTTTTTTGCAACGATTTCCCCCGTGGTCCCGGCCTTGGCGGCGATGCGATAGCCGGCCTCGTTGAGGTCCTCGAAACTCTGCACCTTGCTGCCCAGTTCCAGGGGGATCAACAGCGTCTGCCCGACCACGATAAAGGCATCGCTGAAGTTGAGTCGCAGGTTGCGCTCCTGGGTCAGGGTCATGCCGCTGGCGACCAGGTCGAACTTGTTCGCCAGTAAACCGGGGAGCAACTCGGCGTAAGGACTGGCCACCAGTTCCAGCTTGACCCCCAGCGCTCGGCTCATTTCCCGCAACAGGTCGATTTCGAAACCGATGATTTCGCCGCGCTTGCTCGTCATTTCGAAGGGGATATACGTCGGATTGGTCCCGACTCTCAGCGTGCCGCGCTTGAGCGCGTCATCAACGGCACCCGCCTGCACCCCACAGGCGTGAGTAAGCACAACGATGCCCAGCAGCAGCATCGACAGAAACCTTTTCATCATGAAACTCCCCAGGGCCGCTTTTCCGGTCGTGCCAGTCTGCGCGAACACACAGTCGCCGTGGTCTGGCGGGCACGATTTTGGGGGGCGATCCTAACGTACTCGAGTACGGGGCAACACCAAGGGGGACGGGTCTTTTGTTACCAAATGACAAAGGGGCCGCGGTGCTTGTCACACCGCGGCCCCTCGGGCGTCAGGCCGGCTGGGCCGGCGCTGTGGCCGGCTGCAGGGGCAGCAACGGCGCATGGGGATCGGCCTTGATCGAGTCGCGCCAGGCGCCCAACCATTCGGCGTGGCCTTCGCTCCAGACCTGCTCATGCAGGCGGGTCAGGGCCACCGGATCGCTCAGCAGGTGCAGCCGCGACTGATTGTCCAGACCGGATGGCCCGACCTTCAGCGCATGCCGAACACGCTCGACACGCAGCCATTCGATCGGCTCGGCGTGGCCGTGACGGGCCGTTGCCAGGGCGCAGGCCAGGGCATTCTGGCGTGGATCGACCACGGCCCGGACAAAGCCGTCATTCAGCGCATGCCAACGGTTTTCGTGGGTGTACTCATCCGTTGCCTGCAGCGCCTGGGGCGGATTGTATTCCTCGGGAATGAGAAACAGGCTCTCATCCCTGGAACGCAAGCCCAGGTTGACCCGACTGGAAATCACCGAGACCGGGATCGACAGCATCAGCGAACCGACGATCGGGGTCAGCCACCAGAGGAAGCTCGGGTTGAGCCAGACCACCAGCAGTGCCCAGAGCGCACCCAACAGGGTTTGCGGACCATGCCGGCGCACCGCTTCGCCCCACGGCGTGGAGTCGTCGTCACGCTGCGGAGAGTTCCAGGTCGCCGCCCAGCCGAGGAACGCGGCCAGGACAAAACGGGTGTGGAAAATCATCCGCACCGGCGCCAGCAACATGGAGAAAAGCATCTCCAGCAGCATCGACAAGGTCACCTTGAACTTGCCGCCGAACTCTTTCGCACCCTTGGCCCAGATCAGGATGATACTCAGCAGCTTGGGCAGGAACAGCAGCACGATGGTGGTGGAGAACAGCGCCACCGCCTTGTCCGGATGCCATTGCGGCCACAGCGGATAGAGCTGGCGCGGCTCCATGAAGTACTGCGGCTCCATCAGCGTGTTGACCGCCAGCAGGGCCGTCGACAGCACCAGGAAGAAGAACCACAGCGGCGCCGACAGGTAGGACATCACGCCGGTGAGGAACACCGCGCGGTGCACCGGGTGCATGCCCTTGACCAGGAACAGGCGGAAGTTCATCAGGTTGCCGTGGCACCAGCGGCGGTCGCGCTTGAGCTCGTCGAGCAGGTTCGGCGGCAGTTCTTCGTAGCTGCCCGGCAGGTCGTAGGCGATCCATACGCCCCAGCCGGCACGGCGCATCAGCGCGGCCTCGACGAAGTCGTGGGAGAGGATCGCGCCGGCGAAGGCACCTTTACCGGGTAACGGCGCCAGGGCGCAGTGCTCGATAAACGGCTTCATGCGGATGATCGCGTTGTGACCCCAGTAGTGGGATTCGCCCAACTGCCAGAAGTGCAGGCCGGCGGTGAACAACGGACCGTAGACGCGGGTCGCGAACTGCTGCATGCGCGCATAGAGGGTGTCCATGCCCGACGCCCGTGGCGCGGTCTGGATGATCCCGGCGTCCGGCGTGGCTTCCATCAACCGCACCAGGCTGGTCAGGCACTCGCCGCTCATGACGCTGTCGGCGTCGAGCACCACCATGTACTTGTAGTCGCCACCCCAACGACGGCAGAAGTCGTCAAGGTTACCGCTCTTGCGCTTCACGCGACGACGGCGACGGCGGTAGAAGATCTTGCCGAAGCCCGAGGCTTCGCGGCAGACATCCAGCCAGGCCTGTTGCTCGGCGACGCAGATATCGGTGTCGTTACTGTCGCTGAGGACGAAGAAGTCAAAGCGGTCCAGGTCACCGGTGGCCGCCACCGACTCGAAGGTCGCCCGCAGGCCGGCAAAGACTCGCGGCACGTCTTCATTGCAGATCGGCATGACGATGGCGGTACGCGCATCCTTGGCGATCGGCTCGCTGCCGGCGCTGGCACCGGAGATACGGTACTTGTCGTGCCCGGTGAGCAATTCGAGAAAGCCCATCAGCGCGGTCCAGAAACCCGCCGAAACCCAGCAGAACAGAATCCCGAACAGCACCAGGATGCTGGTTTGCAGCAGGTAGGGCAGCACCTGCTGGGCGGTCTGCAACAGCGGTTGATGCACCACTTCGTTGAGATCGACGAAGGCCCAGCCCTGGTAAGGCATGATGCCTTTCATATACCAACCGGCAACGATGGTCTGGCCGAGCATCAACACCAGCAGGATATAACGACGAATCGAACCCACGGTGCGCCAGCGCGCATGGGGCAGGTCGCGTTTGTCGTCCTTGGGCGCCGGCGGATTGCTCCGTCCGGTCATACGCCGCCAGCCGCGCACCAGGATATTGGTGCGCCACGGCTCCGGGACCACCTTGGTCCGGCGGATCGGCGGCGTGGCCTTGAGGCGCACGCGCCCGGAAGCATCCACCGCGAGCATCTCGGCGTCTTCCAGCTCGGCGGCCGAATCAAGGGTCAGGCGGCGCCCCACCGAAGCCTGCGCGGCCTCGGCGGAGTCAAGCAGCGGTTGTTCGCTCAGGCGCTCGTGCAGTTCGGCGAACGAGGTACAGTTCGCCAGCTCCGCACGTTGCTCATTGCTCAGCGGCAAGTGTGCCAGGTACTCGAAAAGAGCCTCTGGCTGTACGTTTGGGTTACTCATCGGCAGGCAACTGGTAGCTCCAGGTCTCGGTCAGGACTTGCTCAGTCGGCACCGGCTCCGGGGTGATAGGGGCAGCCTCGGGAGCCGGCGCCGCGGCGTCGTGCTCTTTCTTGTCCTGGGCGGGCTCTTTCTTATCCTGGGCCAGATCCTTCTTGTCCTGGACCGGCTCTTTCTTATCCTGGGCCGGATCCTTCTTCTCCTGAGCCTGCTCTTTCTTCTCCAGGGCCTTCTCTTTCTCCTGCTGCTTGGCCGCAACCTTGTCGGCCTTGACCACCTGGGAAGAGACCGCGACCTTGGCCGGATCCGCCGTGGCGAGGTCCTTGACCAGGTTCGCGCGCAGCTCGGTGGCCTTGCCCGGATCCTTGACCTTCAGGCGCAGGGTCAGGCGCCAGCCCTGGGTTTCCGGGTTGTAGCGCAGGCTGTTTTCCACCAGTTCGGCGTTGTCGCCGACGCTGACCTGGCTGCGTACCGGCGCGTCTTCAGGCAGGGCCTTGAGGGACGGACCTTCGAAGTCGATCAGGTAGGCCACGCTGCCGTCCGGCTGACGGATCAGGTTGGATTGCTTGACGTCGCCGGTGGACTTCAGGGTCTGCTTGACCCAGGCGCCGTCCGGCGAATGCAGGGCCGCTTCATCAGTGGTCCAGTGCAGGCGGTAGGCGAAGTTCATCGGCTGACCGGTGTCGGCGCGTTCGGCCGGGTTCCAGAAAGCCACGATGTTGTCGTTGGTTTCGTCGGCGGTCGGAATCTCCACCAGGTCGACGGTGCCCTTGCCCCAGTCGCCCTTGGGCTCGATCCAGGCGCTTGGGCGCTTGTCGTAACGGTCGTCAAGGTCTTCGTAGTGGCTGAAATCACGGCCACGTTGCAGCAAGCCAAAGCCCCGTGGGTTTTCCACGGAGAAATTGCTCACCGACAGGTGTTTCGGGTTGTTCAGCGGACGCCAGACCCACTCGCCATTGCCGGCATGGATCGACAGGCCGCTGGAGTCATGCAGCTCGCGACGGTAGTTGAGGACCTTGGAGGGCTGGTTGGCGCCGAACAGGAACATGCTGGTCAACGGCGCCACGCCGAGCTTGCCGACCTTGTCACGCAGGAACATCTGCGCCTTCACGTCGACGATGGTGTCGGTGCCCGGACGCAGGATCAGGCGGTAGGCGCCGGTGGCCCGTGGCGAGTCCAACAGGGCGAAAATCACCAGGTGCTTGTCGGTCGGCTTCGGTTGCTGGATCCAGAACTCGGTGAAGCGCGGGAACTCTTCGCCGGACGGCAAGGCAGTGTCGATGGCCATGCCACGGGCCGACAGGCCATAGGTCTGGCCCTTGCCGACGACGCGAAAGTAACTCGCGCCGAGCATGGTCATGATCTCGTCCTGCTTGTCCGCCTTGTTGATCGGGTAAAGCACACGAAAGCCGGCATAACCCAGCTGTTCGGTGGATTTAGGATCGAACTTGACGTCACCGAAATCGAAACGGGTCGGGTCGTACTTGATTTCTTTCACATCGTCGGCGGTGATTTCGTTGATTTTCACCGGCGTATCGAAGTGCATGCCCTGATGGTAGAACGACAGTTTGAAGGGGGTTTTCTCGCCCGCCCATTCGGCCTTGTCGGTCAGGAAACGGATTTTCTGGTAGTCCGCGAACTTCATGTCACGGAACTCGTTCGGCAGATTGCTGCGCGGAGCTTCGTATTTCTGCCCGGCCAGCGTCTTGGCCTTGGCCGACACATCATCCAGATTGAAGGCAAAGAGTTGGCCGGCGCTGAGCAGGCAAAGCAGTGCCGAGCCCGCCACCAGTGCTTTTCTCAACCCTTTGGCGGTCAGTGTTGGAGCATTACAGGGACTAACAATCACGAGCAACCCTCGCCGAAAACAGATCAAAAACCAACGGCTAGCTATCTATATGCCAGGTTGGCGAGCATTGTTCCGACTCCCATGGGGGCAAATGATTCCCCAAACGGTCACGGACAAGTCTCTACCTAAGTCAAATTGGACCAACGAACGCCGATCCCCGTAGCGCGCGATTATCTAGTAGGCCGCGTTACAACGCATCAGGTGAAACAAAGTATTTATCGCGAAAACCTCCTGTTTTCAGCCAAGTACGTCGTTTTTGATGCATTCAGGTCTGTAACAGGAAGGTCACAGGGCCATCATTGACCAGATGCACCTGCATGTCCGCCCCGAAACGCCCGGTCGCCACCTGCCCATGCAAGCGTTGCGCCTGTGCCACTACGTAGTCGAACAACACCTCGGCGAGCGCCGGAGGCGCCGCCGTGGAGAAGCTCGGACGCAATCCACTTTGGGTATCGGCCGCCAGGGTGAACTGCGACACCAGCAGCAACCCGCCACCGGTGTCCGCCAGGGACAAGTTCATCTTGCCCTGCGGATCGCTGAACACCCGATAGTTAAGCAGCTTCTTCAGCAGTTTGTCGGCCTGCGCCTGGGTATCGCCCGGTTCCACCGCCAGCAGCACCAGCAACCCCTGGTCGATGGCCCCGACGATTTCTCCCGCCACTTCCACCCGCGCGCCGCTGACCCGTTGCAACAGCCCCTTCATGCTTCTTCGAGAGGCAGGTCGAGCAGGCGTCGGGCCATCTGGTCGGCCGCGCGCACCAGGGCATCGGTGATCCCCGGCTCGGAAGCCGCGTGACCGGCATCGCGAATCACCTGCAACTCGCTGTTGGGCCAGGCCTGGTGCAACTCCCAGGCGTTGTCCAATGGGCAGATCGCATCGTAGCGACCGTGCACGATCACTCCCGGCAGGTGGGCGATCTTGTCCATGTCGCGGATCAGTTGGTTGGGTTCGAGAAAGGAGTTGTTGGTGAAGTAGTGGCATTCGATCCGGGCAATCGACAGCGCGCGCTGCGGCTCGGAGAAGCGGTCGACCACCAGCGGGTTCGGGCGCAGGGTCGCGGTACGGCCTTCCCACAGGGACCAGGCCTTGGCCGCGTGCATCTGGGCGATCTGGTCGTTGCCGGTCAGACGCTTGTGGAAGGCGTTGAGCAGGTCGTCGCGCTCATCCAGCGGGATCGGCGCCATGTAGTCCTGCCAGTAATCCGGGAACAGACGGCTGGCCCCGCTCTGGTAGAGCCAATCGACGTCCTGTGGCCGGGCCAGGAAAACCCCCCGCAGGATCAGGCCATGCACCCGCTCCGCGTGGGTCTGGGCGTAGGCCAGGGACAGCGTCGAGCCCCAGGAGCCACCGAACAGCACCCATTTTTCAATCCCCAGGTGCTGGCGAATCCGCTCGAGGTCCGCCACCAGGTCCCAGGTGGTGTTGTTCTCCAGGCTCGCATGGGGGGTTGAGCGCCCGCAACCGCGCTGGTCGAAGGTGATGATACGAAACAGGTTGGGGTCGAAATAGCACCGGCTCTGCGCATCGCAACCGGCTCCCGGGCCTCCGTGGATAAAGACCACCGGCAAGCCTTCCGGCGAACCACTTTCATCGACATACAGTACATGCGTTTCATCCACGGCCAGATCGTGCCGGGCGTAGGGTTTGATCTGCGGGTACAAAGTCTGCATCACGCGCTCCGTAGGGGTCGAGGTCATCCCTGATGGGGACTTCATATTATTCTGCCGTCCGGCATCATAAACCCGAATCGCGGAATCGGCATGCCCTTGTCAAAAGTGCGGGTGTACAGACGCATTTGTCGCACGCGCCCTTCCGTCGGACGCTGCCTAGCCGTTCGGTCAGTGTTCAAGCCGGCCCGATAAACGCTTCAATAGCCAGGTCACGTAGAGCGGCAGGAGCCGTTCTGCCGGGGTAGCCGTGCAAAAGTGAAAGGGAGTTTCCAATGCAACAAGACTGTTTGCCGGGCCTGCTTTCCCACCCGGAGAAAGCCATCATCCTCGCTGACAACGAAATGTTTATCCGTGCCCTCTCCGAACTGGGGCTGGATGCCGCCGTCGTCGACTCGACCGAACCGCTGCCGGCGCAAAGCCTGGTGTTTTCCTTTACCAGGCAGGGCGCCCGGCAATTCTATGAGCGCGCGGCCAGGACCCGGGACAAACAATGCATTCTCTGCCCGTTGCACGCTTTCGATTCAGGCCTGGAAAATGCGCTGTACAGCCTGATGCTGTTACTGCGCAGCGATTTCGCCGACTGCCTGAGGCGCCAGCGCGACCATCTCAGGCTCTTGAGCCGGCACCAACGCCTGCATCTGGTCGGAGAGGGATCGCGGGCCGATGTCTGGTTGAAAAGCCGTTCGGCCCCCTATGTCACGACCCGCGACGAGATCAGCGAGCGGTTCGTATTGTCCGTCTCGGAATTGTTCGAGGTGCATTACGCGCACATGCGCCCGGACAGCCCCGACCTCTTCCAATTGAACGGTATCCTGCGCATCAGCGGCCTGCTGACCTCCCAGGGCCGTCGCCGGACGCCGCTGGCCAGCGGCGTCGACGAACAGTTGCTGGAACTGACCCAGCGTGTCGCCCGGCACCAGGCCTGGCTGCATATCGAACACAACCAGGTGCGCTCCTTCAAGGTCGCCGGGCAGGAATATGCCGGCCTGCTGGCGCGGGCCGCGGGCGACCGGGGGTTGTTCCTCAGCGAGTTCGCCATTGGCGTCAACGACACCATCGGACCGAATATCAACTACAGCCACAACTCGCCGATGAACGAAGGCGTCAGCGGCGTGCATGTAGGCCTGGGGGACGGCGCCAGCGGTTATCACATCGACTTCCTGAGCCCGGGCGTCGAGGTGCTCCCGGGATAAATCAACGCCCGTAGTGCTCGCGGCCCCAGGCCAGCAGGCCTTGCAGCAGTTCCTTGAGCACCACCCGCGTCGGTTCCGCCAGGTCGCTGCGGTAGTTGAACGGTTCGAACTCTTCCATATAGGTGCACTGCCCCAGTTCGAGCTGCACCGCGTGGATGTTCTGCGCCGGGTCGCCATAGTGACGGGTGATATGCCCGCCCTTGAAGCGCCCGTTCAGCACATGGCTATAAGCCGGATGCCCGGCACAGATACCTTCCAGCCGAGCCGCCAGTTGCGGGTCGCAGCTGGCACCGTTGAAGGTGCCCAGGTTGAAGTCCGGCAGCTTGCCGTCGAACAGGTGCGGGATCACCGAGCGGATCGAGTGGGCGTCGAACAGCAAGGCGTAACCGAACTCGGCCTTGAGTCGCGCCAGTTCCTGCTGCAAGGTCTGGTGATAAGGCGTCCAGACCTGCTCCAGGTAGTTCGCCCGCTCTTCGGCCGACGGCACCTGCCCCTCGACGAACAACGGCACGCCGTCGAACAAGGTGGCCGGGTACAGGCCGGTGGTGGCGCCGACATACAGCGGCTTGTCGTCGGACGGCCGGTTCAGGTCGATGACAAACCGCGAATAACCGGCCGCCAGGGTGCTGGCACCCAGTTCGGCGGCGAAATCATAGAGCCGCGGGATGTGCCAGTCGGTGTCCGGCAGGCTTTGCGCCTCGGGGACCAACCCGGCCTTGACCGCCGGGGTCAGTTGCACACCGGCATGGGGCATGCTGATCAACAGCGGCACGCGACCTTGTCTGAAACTCAGAACGTTATCCACAGGACAATCTCCTAGATCAATACTTCGACACCATGGCGCACCACGCGCTTGCTCAGGTCACCGCCCAGCCAGTAGGCCAGGTCCGCCGGGCGCTCGATCTGCCAGGCGACGAAATCCGCAACCTTGCCGATCTCCAGCGAACCGTGGGTAGCACCCATGCCCAACGCCGTGGCGGCATGCTGGGTCACGCCGGCCAGGGCCTCTTCCGGGGTCATGCGGAACAGGGTGCAGGCCATGTTCAGCATCAAGCGCAGGGACAGCGCCGGCGAGGTGCCAGGGTTGAGGTCGCTGGCGATGGCCATTTTCACGCCGTGTTTGCGCAGGGCATCCATCGGCGGCAACTGGGTTTCGCGCAGAAAGTAGAACGCCCCGGGCAACAGCACCGCGACGGTACCGGAGGCGGCCATGGCGATGGCGTCCTCTTCGGTCATGAATTCCAGGTGGTCCGCCGACAGCGCCTGGTAACGCGCCGCCAGGCTCGAACCATGCAGTGACGACAGCTGCTCGGCATGCAGCTTTACCGGCAGGCCCAGTTGCTGCGCGACCTTGAATACCCGCTCGACCTGATCGGGGGAAAACGCCAGGTATTCGCAGAAGGCATCCACCGCATCCACCAGGCCTTCGGCCGCCAGGGCCGGAAGCATTTCGCTGCAGATATGCTCGATATAATCGTCGGCCCGCCCGACATATTCCGGCGGCAAGGCATGGGCGGCCAGGCAGGTGCTGCGCACACTGAACGGCAGCTCGGCGCCGAGGCGGCGAATCACCTTGAGGATCTTGCGCTCGCTGTCCAGGTCCAGGCCGTAGCCGGACTTGATCTCGACGCTGGTCACACCGTCGCGCAGCAGGCAGGTCAGGCGTTGCCGGGCGCTGGCGAACAACTCGTCCTCGCTGGCGGCACGGGTCGCCCGCACAGTGCTGGCAATCCCGCCACCGGCGGCGGCGATCTCGGCATAACTCACGCCTTGCAGGCGCTGCTCGAATTCACCGCTGCGGTTGCCGCCGAACACCGTGTGGGTGTGGCAATCGATCAGCCCCGGCGTGACCCAGGCGCCGTCCAGGTCCTCGACCCGGGGATAATCCGCCGCCGGCAGTTCGGCGCGCGGGCCGATCCACTCGATCGTCGACGCCACGGTCACGATGGCGGCATCCTCGATGATCGAGTAAGTGCCTTGCGCCATGCTTGCAACGTGACAGTTCTGCCAAAGCGTTTTCATCCGGGGCCTCCGTTAGGTTATCGATGAGACAAAGCAGGTTCTTGCTGAACGCCTGCGGCCTGGGCCGCCTTCGGCTTGACCCAGACCTGGTAGGCCAGCACCAGCAGGCCGATCCAGATCGCACCGACGATCAGCGCCGGCCGGGTGTCGGGGAAATAGCCCAGCACGCCGAAGATAAACACCATGAAGGCAATCGCCGCCATCGGCGCATAGGGCCAGAACGGCACCGGGAACTTCAGTTGCGCGGCCTGTTCACGGCTCATGGAACGGCGCATGGCCACCTGGGTGACCAGAATCATGATCCACACCCACACCGTGGCGAAGGTGGCGATGGACGCGATCAGCAGGAACACGTCTTCCGGGATCAGGTAGTTGAGCAGCACCCCCAGCAGCAGCGCGGCGGCCATGACCACCACGGTCATCCACGGCACCCCGGCGCGGGACAGCTTGGCAAAGGCCTTCGGCGCATGACCTTGCTCGGCCAGGCCGTACATCATGCGCCCGGCGCCGAAGATATCGCTGTTGATGGCGGAAATCGCCGCCGAGATCACCACGATATTGAGGACTGTCGCCGCCGAGCCGATCCCCAGGTTCTGGAAGATCTGCACGAAGGGACTGCCCTGGCTACCGATCTGCTGCCACGGGTAGAGGGACATCAGCACGAACAGGGTCAGCACGTAGAACAGCAGGATGCGCAGTGGCACCGCGTTGATCGCCTTGGGGATCACCCGCTGCGGGTCCTGGGCTTCACCGGCGGTGACACCGATGATCTCGATACCGCCGAAGGCGAACATGACCACCGCGAACGAGGCGATCATCCCGGCCGCGCCGTTGGGCATGAAGCCGCCGTTGCTCCAGAGGTTACTGATACCGACGCTCGCCGAGGGCGTGGCCGTGCTGATGCCGAAGAACATAATGCCGAAGCCGCCGAGGATCATCGCGACAATGGCGCCGACCTTGAGCAGCGAAAGCCAGAACTCCATTTCGCCGAAGACCTTGACCGTGCACAGGTTCAGCGCGCCGATAAAGAAGACCACGCCGAGCACCCAGACCCAGCGATCGACGTCGGGAAACCAGAAGCCCATATAGATGCCGAAGGCCGTGACATCGGCCAGGCCGACGATAACCATCTCGAATGCATAGGTCCAACCGAGGATAAAACCGGAACGGGGACCGATGTAGGTGCTGGCGTAGTGGCCGAAGGAACCGGCGACCGGATCGTGCACGGCCATTTCGCCGAGGGCGCGCATGACCATGAACACTGCGGCACCGCCGATCAGGTAGGCCAGCAGCACGGCCGGACCGGCCATCTGGATGGCCGAGGCGGAGCCGTAGAACAGCCCGGTGCCGATAGCGGACCCCAGGGCCATAAAGCGAATATGTCGGGCCGAAAGCCCGCGTTTCAAACCTTTGACTTGCTGTTGCATTGCTCGTCCTTAATTATTCTTATCGGTAAAACTCGATGAGAATCAGACTGATGGCGAGTGTCTTGCGGCCGCCCGGCCGCAAAAGGGGTCGCAGAGTACCCAACCCGGCACGCGCAGGCAAAACGCATCTGCCGGGTGGCAACAACCCGCAAACTGGCTGACCCGCCACCTTGTGGCGAGTTGGCTCAACCCCAGTCTGTTCTCGGGCAACGCTTACAGGCTTGGCAGCAACTTCGCCGGGACCAGGGCATTCAGGCAACGGGAAGCCAGCAACTCGGTCGCCGCCTCGATATCCGGGGCAAAGAAACGGTCCTTCTCGTAGTACGCCACTTCCTCACGCAAGGTCGCCCGCGCGGTTTCCAGGGCCGGCGAGGTTTTCAGGCCATTGCGCAGGTCCAGACCCTGGCAAGCCGCCAGCCATTCAACCGCCAGAATCCCACGGGTATTTTCAGCCATTTCCCACAGACGCTTGCCAGCTGCCGGGGCCATCGACACATGGTCTTCCTGGTTCGCGGAAGTCGGCAGGCTGTCGACGCTGTGGGGGTGCGCCAGGGCCTTGTTCTCGCTGGCGAGGGCCGCGGCGGTCACCTGGGCGATCATGAAGCCGGAGTTGACGCCGCCATTGGCCACCAGGAACGGCGGCAGTTGCGACATATGCTTGTCCATCATCAGCGAGATGCGGCGCTCGCTCAGGGAGCCGATTTCGGCAATCGCCAATGCCAGGTTGTCAGCGGCCATCGCCACCGGCTCGGCGTGGAAGTTGCCGCCCGAGATCACATCGCCTTCGGCGGCGAACACCAGCGGGTTGTCGGACACCGCGTTGGCTTCGATCACCAGCACTTCGGCGGCCTGGCGGAACTGGGTCAGGCAGGCGCCCATGACCTGTGGCTGGCAACGCAGGGAGTACGGGTCCTGGACCTTCTCGCAGTTCTCGTGGGAGTCGGACACTTCGCTGCGCTCGCCCAGCAGGTGGCGATAGGCGGCAGCCGCATCGATCTGGCCATGTTGACCACGGGCGGCATGGATACGCGGGTCGAACGGCGAACGCGAACCCAGTACCGCTTCAACCGTCAGCGCACCGCTGACCAGGGCGCCGGCGAACAGGTCTTCGCCTTCGAACAGACCGCGCAGAGCAAAGGCGGTGGACACCTGGGTGCCGTTGAGCAGCGCCAGGCCTTCCTTCGCGGCCAGGGTCAGCGGTTGCAGGCCGGCCTGTTTCAGCGCGGCGTGGGCATCCAGCCACTCACCCTTGTAGCGGGCCTTGCCTTCACCCAGCAGCACCAGGGACATATGGGCCAGCGGCGCGAGGTCGCCGGAAGCACCGACCGAACCTTTCAGCGGAATATGCGGGTAGACCTCGGCATTGATCAGGGCGATCAGGGCGTCGATCACCTGGCGGCGAATCCCGGAGAAACCACGGCTCAGGCTGTTGACCTTGAGCACCATGATCAGGCGTACCAGCGCATCGCTGATCGGCACGCCGACACCGGCGGCATGGGACAGCACCAGGGAGCGCTGGAGGTTTTCCAGGTCTTCGCTGGCGATACGGGTCGAGGCCAGCAGGCCGAAACCGGTGTTGATGCCGTAGGCGGTGCGGTTTTCGGCGAGGATCTGTTCGACGCAGGCCACGCTGGCTTCGATCTGTGCCGAGGCACTGTCGTCCAGGGTCAGTTTCACCGGCTGCTGGTAGATGGCACGCAGTTGGGCCAGGCTCAGTTGGCCGGGAATCAGGTTCAACGCAGTCACATTCATGCTCCTTTTGAGAGTTTTATCAACTACCAGACGCTCCGGAAGCTTCCGTTATCCGTCGCCGCCGACTTTTTGAGCCGGAGGCGCCTTGGCACGCTGGTTATTCGTGGAATCAGTGCAGGTCGGGAAACCTGCCCTGGATCAATAGTGGGTCCTTGAGCAGGCTCGCCGCGCTGGCGATGTCCGGGGCCAGCCAGCGGTCCTGGTCATAGGCCGGAACGCGCTCGCGCAGCAGTTTCCAGGCGCGCTCGGTGCCGGCGCCGAAACGCTGCTCCTTGAGAAACTCAAAGGCCTGGGCCGCCAGCAGGTACTCGATGGCGAGGATCTGCGTGCAGTTTTCCAGGGCCCGGTGCAATTTCAGCGCGGCGTTGGTGCCCAGGCTCAGGTGGTCTTCCTGCAGGCCCGAGGTGACGTAGTTGTCGAGCACCGCCGGCTGCGCCAACTGGCGGTTTTCCGCACAGAGGGAAGCAGCGACGTACTGCACGATCATCATCCCGGAGTTGACCCCCGGGTTGCTCACCAGGAACGCCGGCAGGCCGCTGACATGGGGGTTGATCAGGCGATCGAGACGGCGTTCGGCAATCGAACCGATTTCCGCCATGGCGATTGCCAGCAGGTCCGCCGCCAGGGCCACCGATTGGCCATGGGGGTTGGCCTGGGACATCACCCGGTAGTTGTCCGGCGTGCCCAGCAGCAACGGGTTGTCGGTGCAGCCGTTGAGTTCGATTTCGATCTGCCGGGTGGCGTGGTCCAACTGGTCGCGGGCGGCGCCGTGGACTTGCGGGATCGAGCGCAAGCTCAGGGCGTCCTGGGTGCGAATACCCAGGCTGGCGGCGATCACTTCGCTGCCGTCGAGCAGGCTGCGCAGGTTGTTGCCGACCTGCTGCATGCCGGGATGGGGCTTGAGTGCGATGATTTGCGCATCAAACGCGGCGATCTGCCCGCGCTGGGCCTCGAAGCTCATGGCGCCGACCACATCGGCCCATTGCAGCAGGCGGGTCGCGTCGGCCAGGGCCAGGCAGCTCAGGCCGGTCATGCACGGCGTGCCGTTGACCAGGCAGAGACCGTCCTTGGCCCCCAGTTGCACCGGTTCCAGGCCCTCGGCGGCCAAGGCCTGGTGCGCCGGAACGATCTGCCCACGATAGCTCACCTGGCCGACACCGAGCAGGGCGATGCCGATATGGGCCATATGGGTCAGGTAACCCACCGAGCCCTGGGCCGGCACTTGCGGGGTGACACCGCGGTTGAGCAGGGCCAGCAGGGCTTCGACCACCTGGCGGTGCAGGCCGGATTTGCCGTGGCTGTAGTTGACGATGGCGGCGCAGAGGATGGCCCGGGTCTGTTCGTCGGGCAACGGCGCGCCGACACCGCAGGCATGGCTGAGCAGAGTGTTGCGCGACAACTGGCTGAGTTGTTCGCCGGACAGCGAGACATTGCATAGCGCGCCGAGGCCGGTGTTCACGCCATAGGCGCGCTCACCGCTGACAACGATGCGCTGGACGATGGCCTGGGCGTTGTCGATCCGCGCCCAGGCCTGCGGCGCCAGTTCAAGCAACGCGCCATGACGCGCCACCGCGACCACATCCTGCCAACGCAAGGGGGCGTCGGCGATAACGATTTTTTCAGCCTGGGACATCTTCAACCTCATCTGCTTAAACGATCGCGGCACGCCGCTGAACAAACCGATCCACATACTCATCCGCCGGCGAATGCAGGATCTCCTTCGGCGTCCCGACCTGAATCAACTTGCCGTCCTTGAGAATCGCAATCCGATTGCCGATCCGCACCGCTTCATCCAGGTCATGGGTGATAAACACAATGGTCTTGTGCAAGGTCTTCTGCAGCTCCAGCAACTGATCCTGCATCTCGGCCCGGATCAGCGGGTCCAGGGCACTGAAGGCCTCGTCCATCAGAATGATGTCGGTGTCCGCCGCCAAGGCCCGGGCCAGGCCCACACGCTGGCGCATACCGCCCGACAGCTGGTGCGGGTACTTGTTCTCGTAGCCTTTCAGGCCCACGGTATTGATCCAGTGCAAGGCGCGCTCGGCGCAGACGTCCTTGCTCTCGCCCCGGACCTTGAGGCCGTAGGCGACGTTTTCCTGCACGGTCTTGTGGGGCAACAGGCCGAAGCTCTGGAACACCATGCTGATCTTGTGCCGGCGAAATTCGCGCAGCGCCTCCATGTCGTGCTGGAGAATGTCCACGCCGTCCACCAGGATCGCGCCGCTGGTGGGGTCGATCAGGCGGTTGAAATGCCGCACCAGGGTCGACTTGCCGGAACCCGACAGGCCCATGATCACGAAGATCTCGCCGGTACTGACACTCAGCGACAGGTCGTTGACCCCGATCACGCAACCGGTCTCGGCCAGCACCTGGTCCTTGGTCTTGCCCTGGCGAATCAGGTTCATCGCGTCTTTCTCGCGTGAACCAAAGATCTTGAAGACGTTCTTGACTTCAATCTTGCTGACGATGGGCTCGCTCATTTGCTCACCTCATGCCGTGGACGACCATAGGCCTGGGTAATGCGGTCGATCACCACCGCGAGAATCACGATCGCCAGGCCCGCTTCCAGGCCGCGTCCGACATTGAGGGTTTGAATCCCGACCAGCACGTCCTCACCCAAGCCACGGGCACCGATCATCGAGGCGATCACCACCATCGACAGCGCCATCATGGTGGTCTGGTTGATCCCGGCCATGATGCTCGGCAGGGCCAACGGCAGTTGCACACCGAACAGTTGCTGCCAGCGGTTGGCGCCAAAGGCGTTGATCGCTTCCATGACTTCGCCGTCGACCTGGCGGATGCCCAGGTCGGTCAGGCGGATCAGCGGCGGCGCGGCGTAGATCACCGTGGCGAAGATCGCCGGGACCTTGCCCAGGCCGAACAGCATCAGCACCGGAATCAGGTACACGAAGCTGGGCATGGTCTGCATGATGTCCAACAGCGGCATCAGCACCGAACGCAGGCGGTTGCTGCGCGCCGAGAGAATTCCCAGGGGAATCCCGATCAGCACCGAGATCAGGGTGGCCACCAGCATCAGCGCCAGGGTCTGCATCAGCTTGTCCCACAGGCCGACGGCCCCCACCAGAAACAGCAGGCCGACGATAACGGTGGTGGTGACCAGCTTGCGGGTGGCGTGCCAGGCGATACCGCCGACGATCACCAACATCAACCACCAGGGCGTTGCGCGGAGCAGGCCCTCGAGATTGACGATGGCCCACAGCAGGGTGTCGGAGATCTGGCGGAACACATCGCCGTAGTTGGTCACCAGTGCATCGACCCAACTGTTGACCCAGTCGGCGATGGAAAATGTGAAACGTTCGGGAAACATTGGAAACTCTCGATCAAGTGGTTGTGGCGAACTTCCCGGCCAGCCTCTCGGTTAGCCGGGAGGTAGTCGACCTACAGAGCCGCGTTGATTTTCTTGGCAGCGTCAGCGCTGACCCAAGCCTGCCAGACCTCAGGGTGTTCCTTGAGGAAGATTTTCGCCAGTTTCGGCGATTCGATCCGCTCCCGGGTCATGCGACCGAGGTTCTGGTTCAGCAGATCGATGGGCAGGTTAGCCTTTTCCAGGACGGCGACCAGCTCGGGCGCTTGCTCGTGGAAGGTCTTCGACAGACCGACCTTGATGCTCACGCGCTTGTCGACACCGGGTTTCTCCTCCAGTTTCACCAGGTCGACCTGGCCCATCAGGGGCGTCGGCGACCAGTAGTAGAACAGAATGGGCTCGCCACGCTTGTAGCTCGACAGCACGGCGGCGTCCAGTGCCGGGCCGGTGCCAGGGCGAAAGTTGGTATAGGACTTTTCCAGACCGTAGCTTTTCAGCATCTCACTGTTTTCCAGCTCACAGGTCCAGCCCGCCGGGCAATTGTAGAAACGGCCTTTGCTCGGCTCTTCCGGGTCCTTGAACAGGGCGGCGTATTGGCCCAGGTCGGCAATGTGCCTGAGGTTCGGCGCCAAGGCCTTGAGGTTGCGCTTGGCATCGCCCTCGATCACGTAGCGCGGCACATACCAACCTTCGACGGCACCCACCACCGGGGCGCCGACCCCGACGACCTTGCCGGTTTTTTCAGCCTTGTTCCAGACTTCGCTGCGGCCGACCCACTCCTCGGCGAAAACCTGGATATCGTTGCTGCTCAGGGCGTTTTCCATGGTGATGGAGTTGCCCGGCAGGGCGTCGGTCTTGCAGTCGTAACCCTTTTCCAGCACGAATTGCAGCATGTCGGTCAAGAGCATGCCGCTTTCCCAATTCAGACCCGCGAACTTCACCGGCTTGCCGGATTCGCACCAGCCGGCGGCCTGGCTTGCGCCGGCCACGACCAACAGGCCCAGGGACAGCGCCGTGGTCAGCAGGGTCTTGGTCATCTTCATACTGTGCCGCTCCAAATCATAAAAGGGTTAACGCCGCTCATGAGACTAGCGGCCCGGGTTGGCCTGCGAGCAGGCCCTGTCCACGCTCACCCACGTGGACACCCGGCTGCAACCGGTCAGTTCGACGCTGGTTGTACGCGACCACGGGGTTGGGCCGGCGCTTCCACGGCCGACTCTACCGGCAGGATCAGACGATCAGGAATTGCCCCATGCCACTTCTTCGCCGCGACGTAGTACAACGCCGCCGGCACCACCAGGCCGATGATCCAGGAGATATCAGTATCGCCCAGGCCCGCCACCAGGGAGCCGGTGTAGAACTGGGTGTTGATAAACGGCATCTGGATCAGCACGCCGAACACATAGATGCTGATGCCCAGGATGTTCCAGCCGCCGTAGCGCGCCTTTGGGTTGGACAGCGCGGGAATGTCGTAGCGTTCCTTGGTGATGCAGTAGAAGTCCACCAGGTTGATCGCGCTCCAGGGCGTGAAGAACGCCAGCAGGAACAGGATGAAGGAGGAGAATTCCTTGAGGAACGAATCCTTGCCCAGCAGCGCCAGGGCCGCGGACACGCTGACCATGATGAAGATGTACAGCAGGCGCACACCACTGGAGATATGCCGGTTGCCACGGAAACCGCTGATGATGGTGGCGATCGACATGAAGCTGCCATAGGCGTTCAGGGTGGTGACCGTCACCTTGCCGAAGGCCACGGCGAAATACAGCGCCGCCGCGACCGCGCCAGTGCCGCCGAGGCTGACGATGAACGAGACTTCGTGGTGGGAGAACTGCGAGCCGGCCAGGGCGGCGGCGAAGACGCCGAAGACCATGGACGCCTGCGCGCCGATCACCGAACCCAGGCCCACGGCCCAGAAGGTTTTCACCGGCGAAGTGCTGCGCGGCAGATAACGCGAGTAATCCGCCACATAAGGCCCGAACGCGATCTGCCAGGATGCCGACAAGGACATCGCCAACAGGAAACTCGCCAGGGAGAAATGCTTGTTGCCGAGCAGCGCCGAGATATCGTTGCCGGCCAACAGTTTGTAGAACAGGTAGACGAAGGCAACCACCCCGAGCACGCTGGCAATCCGGCCGATGCCGTGGATCACCCGGTAACCGAAGATGGTGCAGACCAGGATACTGGCGGCGAACAACACAATGCCGACCCAGTCTTCCACATGCAGCAGCTGCGCCACCGCCTGCCCCGCCAGCAGCGAACCGCTGGCCGAAAAGCCGATATACATCAGGCACACCAGCACCAACGGGATCACCGCCCCATAGACACCGAACTGCACACGGCTGGAAATCATCTGCGGCAGGCCCAGTTGCGGACCTTGCGCGGCGTGCAACGCCATGACCCCGCCACCGATCAGTTGCCCGATCAGCAGGCCGATCAGCGACCAGTAGACATCACCGCCGAGCACGACCGCCAAGGCGCCCGTGACAATCGCGGTGATTTGCAGGTTGGCACCCAACCACAGGGTGAACTGACTGAGTAGACGACCGTGTCTTTCCGCTTCCGGGATGTAGTCGATCGAACGCCTTTCGATCAACGGTTTGCTGCTTGCACGATCATTTGACGCAGACATTGTTCAACCTCTGTGGATTGTTTTAGTTAGGTGCACAGCGTTGTGAAACAGGCTCCAGGTGAAACACCCGATCTGTAGGAGCCGGTTTGCCGGTTCCTACAGATCGGGTTTCCTCCAACCGCTTATTTACCGGTAATCATCGGCAGGTTCAGGCCCTGCTCTTTCGCGCAGTCGATGGCGATCTGGTAACCGGCATCGGCGTGACGCATAACGCCGGTGGCCGGGTCGTTGTGCAGAACGCGAGCGATACGCTCGGCCGCTTCGTCGGTACCGTCACAGACGATCACCATGCCCGAGTGCTGGGAGAAGCCCATGCCGACGCCGCCGCCGTGGTGCAGGGACACCCAGGTCGCGCCGCTGGCGGTGTTGAGCAAGGCGTTGAGCAGTGGCCAGTCGGACACGGCATCGGAACCGTCCTGCATCGATTCGGTTTCACGGTTCGGGCTGGCCACGGAACCGGAGTCCAGGTGGTCGCGACCGATCACAATCGGCGCCGACAGCTCGCCGCTGCGGACCATCTCGTTGAACGCCAGGCCGAGCTTGGCGCGCAGGCCCAGGCCGACCCAGCAGATCCGCGCCGGCAGACCCTGGAAGCTGATGCGCTCGCGGGCCATGTCCAGCCAGTTGTGCAGGTGGGCGTCGTCCGGGATCAGTTCCTTGACCTTGGCGTCGGTCTTGTAGATGTCCTGCGGATCGCCCGACAGTGCAGCCCAACGGAACGGACCGATACCACGGCAGAACAGCGGACGGATATAAGCCGGGACGAAACCCGGGAAGTCGAATGCGTTTTCCACGCCTTCTTCCTGGGCCATCTGACGGATGTTGTTGCCGTAGTCGAAGGTCGGGATGCCTTGTTTCTGGAAGTCGAGCATGGCCTTGACGTGCACGGCCATCGACGCCTTGGCGGCCTTCACGACCACTGCGGGTTCAGTGATGGCGCGGGCACGGTACTCTTCCCAGGTCCAGCCGGCCGGCAGGTAGCCGTTGAGCGGGTCGTGGGCGCTGGTCTGGTCGGTGACCATGTCCGGACGCACGCCACGCTTGACCAGCTCCGGCAGGATTTCCGCCGCATTGCCGAGCAGGGCAATGGAAATGGCCTTGCCTTCCTTGGTGTACTTGGCGATACGCGCCAGGGCGTCGTCGAGGTCGGTGGCTTGTTCATCGACATAACGGCTGTTCAGGCGGAAATCGATGCTGACCTGCTGGCACTCGATGTTCAGCGAGCAGGCGCCGGCCAGGGTTGCCGCCAGAGGCTGTGCGCCGCCCATGCCGCCGAGGCCCGCGGTCAGGACCCAACGACCTTTCAGGTTGTTGTCATAGTGCTGGCGACCAGCTTCGACGAAGGTTTCGTAGGTGCCCTGGACGATGCCCTGGCTGCCAATGTAGATCCAGCTGCCGGCGGTCATCTGGCCGTACATGGCCAGGCCCTTGGCGTCGAGTTCGTTGAAGTGCTCCCAATTCGCCCAGTGTGGCACCAGGTTGGAGTTGGCGATCAGTACGCGCGGGGCGTTGCTGTGGGTCTTGAAGACACCGACCGGCTTGCCGGATTGCACCAGCAGGGTCTCGTCTTCATTCAAGTTGGTCAGGCTCTCGACGATCTTGTCGTAGCACTCCCAGTTCCGCGCGGCCCGGCCGATACCGCCGTAGACCACCAGTTCCTTGGGGTTCTCGGCCACTTCGGGGTCGAGGTTGTTCATCAGCATCCGCAGTGGCGCTTCGGTCAGCCAGCTTTTCGCGGTCAGCTTGTTGCCACGGGCGGCACGGATTTCGACGTCACGGCGCTTGGTAAAAGTGGCGGTAGGTTTCTGGGTATTCTCAGTCACGAAATAACTCCTCTGCGATCGTCCAAACCAGCCCAGGCAACGGGCGAGCAAGCCTGTGGGGGAAGGTCCCCGGCACAAGCAGAAATTAGGGGGCGGTGCGTCGATCTCCCTGATGACTCATACGCACACATCTTTACTTGTACATACAAGCATATGCAATCAGGCGGCCAACTTGCAAATCGCGAGCAGAAGAATTTTTCAGGATGCCCCGCAGGCCTTGTGGGACAGGACTTTGAGCGGGAAATGAAATTGCAGGAGGATGACAGGCGGCAGGCAGGAAGCTGTTACCGAGGCAGGGTTTTGCGCCATGCTGGGGCGTTCGGTAACAAAATGGGGCAGGGTGGAAACGATAACGCCATGTGGTGAGTGGGCTCGCCCACTCACCACAAATTGGGAGCAGTCTGTCAGGCGGGCGTCAGCTCGATCACACAGCAACGCCCGGTCACGGCCACTTCCAGCAGCCCGTCGTTACCGTCCAGTTGCAGGCAGTCATGCCGCCCCAGCACTTCATAGCCGCTGTTACCCAGGCCGACATGCAATTGCTCGCTGACGCTGAAAATCAGCAACACCGCCGCCGAACTGAAAAAGCGCTTCGGCTGCGCGGCATCGAGCCATTGCAGGCGCGCACGGTAGCGATCCGGCGCATAGATCAGGTTGAAGTCGCGGATCGCCCCGTCGATCAGGGTGCAGCTCACCTGGCTCGCGCCGCTGAAGGCAAACGGATCCAGCGGCAACAAGGCGCGCGTACGCTGGCCATCGACCTGCAAGGTCATGCCCGCGCCTTGCAATACGGTAATGATCCGCTCATAACCGGCAAAGGTGGAAAACCCGCCCGACTCGCCGATATCGGCAATCGACAGGCGCCAGCCGAAGCCGTCCAGGCCTTCGCCCGCGTCCCGGGTGATTTCCTCGGTGCTGCCGCCGCCGTTTTTCCACGGCATGCGCGGGTAATCCGCCGCGCGCAAGACTTTCAACTGGCTCATTTGCTAAAGCGTCCTTCCAGACGATGACGGGAACCGGGGTGGATCAGACGGGCGGCGGTCACCGGCTGACGACCGGACCAGGTCCGGCGGCGAATCAGCAGGCACGGCTCGCCCGGCTCGATCTGCAACAGCTTGCACTCCTCGGCCTCGGCGAGGATGGCTTCGACCACGTGCTCGCCCTCGGTCAGCGGCGCGACCTGGGACAGATAGGCGTAGGGGGTCTGCAGGGTGAAATCCTGCTTGAGGTAGTCTGGCGCCACCAGCGCATTGACGAAACGATCCTCGATCTGCACCGGGATATCGTTCTCGAAATGCACGATCAGCGAGTGGAAGACCTTCTGCCCTTCACGCATATCCAGGGCCACGGCGCGCTCGGAACCGGCGGCCTCTTCCCCAAGAGTGATGATCTTGCAGGTGTGCCGATGGCCGCGCGAAGCGATCTCATCGGCAATGTTATGCACTTCGAACAGCGCCGACTGGCTCTTGGGCTCGGCGACAAACGTACCGACACCCTGCATGCGCACCAGCAGGCCTTCGGCGGTCATCTCGCGCAGGGCCCGGTTGATGGTCATGCGGCTGTAGCCCAGTTGTTCCACCAGCTCGCTTTCGGACGGCACGCGGTAATGCGGCGGCCAGTTTCCGCTGTCGATCTGCTGGCTGATCATCTGTTTGACGCGGGCGTATAGCGGCGCCGGACTGTCGCCCATATGGGCAGCCAGCGGGTGGTTGGCAGGCGGAGTCGGCACGGGAAATCCTTGTTTGATTCAAAGATGGCTAGCTTGCCGGAGTTTACCGGGCACGCAAACGTCTGTATATGTATATACAAATAACACACGATGGGGTGCTGAACCATGTCCGCTTTCTTTGCCGAACGCGCGCTGCTGCCTAGTGGATGGGCCAACAATGTACGCCTGGAGGTCAACGCCGCGGGCGTACTGACCCAGGTCCAGGCCGATTCCCATGCAGAAGGTGCCGAACGGCTGGGCGGCCCGCTGCTGCCGGGCATGCCGAACCTGCATTCCCACGCTTTCCAGCGCGCCATGGGCGGCCTGGCGGAAGTCGCCGGCAATCCCAACGACAGCTTCTGGACCTGGCGCGACCTGATGTATCGGCTGGTGGGCAAGATCAGCCCGGAACAAATGGGCATCATCGCCCGCCAGTTATATATCGAGATGCTCAAGGCCGGCTACACCTCGGTGGCCGAGTTCCACTATGTGCACCACGACACCAACGGCCAGCCCTACGCCGATCCGGCCGAACTGGCCTTGCGCATCAGCCACGCGGCCAGCGACGCCGGCATCGGCCTGACCCTGCTGCCGGTGCTCTACAGCCACTCCGGCTTCGGCGGCCAGGCACCCAACGAAGGGCAGCGCCGCTTTATCAACAGCACCGAGAATTACCTGAAGTTGCAGGCACGTTTGCAGCCGTTTCTCGCCAGACAGCCGGCCCAGGCCCTCGGGTTGTGTTTCCACTCGCTGCGGGCAGTGACGCCCGGGCAGATCAATGAAGTGCTGGCCGCCAGCGACAAGCACTGCCCGGTGCATATCCATATCGCCGAGCAGCAGAAGGAAGTCGACGACTGCCTGAGCTGGAGCGGCAAGCGTCCGCTGCAATGGCTGTATGACAATGTCGAGGTGGATGAGCGCTGGTGCCTGGTGCACGCGACCCACGCCGACACCGAGGAAGTCACGCGCATGGCGAAGAGCCGGGCGATTGCCGGCCTGTGCCTGACCACCGAGGCCAACCTCGGCGACGGGATTTTCCCGGCGGTGAACTTCCTCGCCCAGGGCGGGCGGATGGGTATCGGTTCCGACAGCCATGTGTCATTGAGCGTGGTGGAAGAGCTGCGTTGGCTGGAATATGGCCAGCGCCTGCGCGACCAGCGGCGTAACCGCCTGTACCGCGCCGACCAGCCGATGGTCGGACGCACGCTATATGACGCGGCACTGGACGGCGGTGCCCAGGCCCTGGGGCAAGGGATCGGTCGGCTGGAAGTCGGCAAGCGCGCCGACTGGCTGGTACTCGACGGCAACGACCCGTACCTGGCCACGGCCCGGGACGACGGCATTCTCAACCGCTGGTTGTTCGCCGGCGGCGACCGCCAGGTGCGCGACGTGATGGTCAACGGCCAGTGGGCAGTGCGCGGTGGTCGGCATGCGGGCGAAGAAGAAAGCGCCCGGGCGTTCACCCAGGTGCTGCGTGATCTGCTGAACTGAACCCACGGTTCCTGAAGGGGGCGCATACGCCCCCGACTCAGTTGGGCATCTTCGAATCCGGCGTGCGCCAGATCAGCCGGGTGGTGTCGTAACCCTGCTGGCGCGCGCGGCTCAGCAGGTCCTCGCGGGTCTCCGCGCTGACCTTGGTGGTACGCGACAACAACCACAGGTAACGACGATTCGGATTGCCGACCAGCGCCGTCTTGTAGTCGTCGCTGACATACAGAATCCAGTAGTCGGCCTTGGCCACGCCCGGCAACAGCGACGTGAACCAGTTATCGAACTTCACCCACAGCTTGTCGGTCTGCCCCGGGACCTGCGGCGTCGCCGTGCCCTTGGCTTCCTCCCAGGTCCACTGCTCGGTCAGGCAACGGTTGAACACCGCGACCTTGCCGTCCGCCATCAGACTGTAGCGGGCCTCCGACTGCGCGCAATTGCGCTGGAAATACATCGGCATCCGTGCCAACTCGTACCAGGTACCCTGGTAACGGTTCAGGTCCACGTGACCTGCGGTCTTGGGCGCCAAATCGTCGCCGGACGTAGCGCAACCAGCCAGCAACAAGCCAGCCAAAAGAGTGACCACTAAACGCAACATTGTTCTTCTCCCGTGGGCGATCGCCCCGGTTTACTTCAGGCCTTGCCCGGAAAACATCAGGACTTTGTCACCGGCGTACTGCACGCTGATAAAGCTGTTCTTGTTACCCCAGGTGCAACTGGACATGCCCAGTGCGCCGGAACAATCCGAAGGCGAGCCGAGCAATTTCTCGACATCGGCCTTGGCCATGCCCGCGGAGATTTTCGAGTAGTTTTCCTGATTGACCTTGCTGCACGCGACCAACAGCACGCAGAACGACAAAAGGGCGAGAGAGCGCAACGACATGGGGAACTCCTGGGGCTCAAAGGTGGGCACGGCTGCCTACCGCAAGCTTAGAAGAGAAAAGGGCCATCTGGTTCCCGAGCACGGGTGCTTTTCTTACAGCAACTTCCTTCAAGAATTTTCAGGCGCTTTTTCAGCGAAAAAGGTATTTCGTCGGTTTTGTCGTTCGAAAATTAATATTCGGGGCAATGGTGTCGACATATTCAGGTAATACCATTTTGCCTGTATGAAAGGCCCGCACGCCGATGTTCACGGCGCAACGCCCCAATATGGCGAGCAATGGAAAAGCAGGACAAGGACTTCCGACGCCGACGTTGATCAAGAGAAATTGCCCCACAGGTGCAGACCTGTGGCAAATTGACGCCCCCCGGTGACCAGCCCCCCTGTGGACAGACCATTTCATGACCAAAAATTTCAAGTTCAGCCATAAGATTCTGTTGGCGGCGGCCCTGGTGGTCGCGGTGGCGTTCGCCTGCTTCATCCTGTTCAACGACTACCGCCAACGCGAGGCCCTGCGCCACAGCACCGAGGACTCGATGCAGGCCTTGGGCAGCCTGACCACCAGCAATATCCAGACCTGGCTGGAAAGTCGCATTCAGCTTCTGCAATCGCTGTCCCAGCAGATCGCCGCGGACGGCAGCTCCGCCGACAGCCTGAAACACGCCATCGGCCTGCCCGCCTACGGCAGCAACTTCCAGCTCAGCTATTTCGGCAGCGCAGAGGGCGTAATGACCTCGGTTCCGGTGGGCAACCGCCCCGCCGACTATGACCCACGCTCACGCGGCTGGTACAAGGCGGCCACCGCCGCCCAACAGACCATCGTCACCGAACCCTACATCGCCGCCTCCTCCGGCAAGCTGGTGATCACCCTGGCCACCCCGGTACAGCATCAGGGCCAATTCATCGGCGTGGCCGGCGCCGATATAGACCTGGGCAGCATCAGCGCCATTATCAACTCGTTGAACTTCGGTGGTCACGGGCACGCGTTCATCGTCAGCGCCGACGGCAAGATCCTGATTCACCCGGACAGCAAGCTGATCCTGAAAAACCTCTCTGACGCCTACCCCAGCGGCGCACCGAAAATCAGTGCCGGGCTCAAGGAAGTCGAGGTCGACGGCAAGCAACAGTTCATCTCCTTCACCCATGTCAGCGGCGTGTCCTCGGTGGACTGGTACGTCGCCCTGGTGCTCGACCAGGAAACCGCATTCTCCATGCTCAGCGAGTTCCGCACCTCGGCGATCATCGCCACGGTGATCGCCGTGATCATTATCATCGCCCTGCTGAGCATGCTGATCCACGTGTTGATGCAGCCGTTGCACCTGATGGGTCGCGCCATGCACGACATCGCCGAAGGTGAAGGCGACCTGACCAAACGCCTGGTCATCCACGGCCACGATGAGTTCGGCACCCTGGGCATGTCCTTCAACCGCTTCGTCGAACGTATCCACACCTCGATCCGCGAAGTGGCTTCGGCCACCGGCCAGGTCAACGAAGTGGCCTTGCGGGTGGTCAGCGCCTCCAATTCGTCGATGATCAATTCCGACCAGCAGGCCAGCCGTACCAGCAGCGTGGCGGCGGCAATCAACGAACTCGGCGCCGCGGCCCAGGAGATCGCGCAGAACGCCGCCCTCGCCTCGCAGCATTCCAGCGAAGCCCGCAGCCTGGCGGAAGACGGCCAGCAGGTGGTGGAAAAAACCATCGGCGCGATGCAGCAACTGTCGGCCAAGATCAGCGATTCATGCGGCAATATCGAGACCCTGAACAGCAACACGGTGAATATCGGGCAGATCCTCGAAGTGATCACCGGTATTTCCCAGCAGACCAACCTGCTGGCGCTCAACGCGGCCATCGAGGCGGCACGGGCCGGTGAGGCCGGGCGTGGGTTTGCGGTGGTGGCCGATGAGGTGCGCAACCTGGCGCACCGCACCCAGGATTCGGCGCAGCAAGTGCAGAAGATGATCGAGGAGTTGCAGGTCGGCGCCCGGGAAGCGGTGAGCATCATGACCGACAGCCAGCGTCAGAGCGAAAGCAGCGTCGGCATCGCCAACCAGGCGGGCGAGCGGCTGGGCAGCGTGACCCAGCGGATCGGCGAGATCGACGGCATGAACCAGTCGGTGGCGACCGCGACCGAGGAACAGACGGCGGTGGTGGAGTCGATCAACGTCGATATTACCGAGATCAACACGCTGAACCAGGAAGGCGTGGAAAACCTGCAATCGACCTTGCGCGCGTGTGCGGACCTGGAACAGCAGGCGGCGCGGTTGAAGCAGTTGGTGGGAAGTTTCCGGATCTGAGATCTGCGGGGGGGGCTTTGGGCCTCTTCGCGGGCAAGCCCTGCTCCTACAGGTTTGTGTCGCGCACAAAATCTGTGATCGACGCCATACTGTAGGAGCAGGGCTTGCCCGCGAAAGGGCCATCCGCCACACAGCCGATCTAGAACCGTGAACCCGGTTCCCGCAAAAACACCACTTCCTCAGCCGTGGACTCACGCCCAAGAATGGCATTGCGATGGGGAAAACGCCCAAACCGGGCAATAACGTCACGATGCCGCTCGGCATAGTCCAGATAATCGGCAAATATCTCCCGATCCACCTCCACCTGCTCCGCCAACAACGCCGCAAAACGCGACACTGCCTCGTTCTGCACCGCCAGGTGTTCGCAATGCTCGAACACCAGATAGACAAACACCCGCTCTATCGCCGACAACCGCCGATCAAAATCCGCAGCCAGCCCTTGCGCCACCAGCGCCTGGGCGCGGGCATCACCGGAGAAAGCCTTGGGGGTGTCACGGAAGATCATCCGCGGCAGTTGATCGAGCAACAGCACCAGCGCCAGCCAGCCTTCGGGACATTGCGTCCACTCAACCAAATCGCCAGCCAGTGCCTGCTCGACCTGGACCCCGAAACGCTCGCGCGCTTCAAGGTCCTGGCTGTCGCGCTTGCCGAACCACAACCGGCCCTTGTCGGCCACCTGCCCGGCGGTCGTCCCGGCTGAACCGAACCACCACTCAAGCAAGGGCTGCCAGGGCGCGGACATGGGTTCAGTCCTTGTGGTAGCCGGTGATCCGTGCCACTTCTTCCTTGGAGCCGAGGAACACCGCAACGCGCTGGTGCAGGCCGTCCGGCTTGATGTCGAGAATACGCTGGTGACCGTCGGTGGACGCACCGCCCGCCTGCTCCACCAGGAACGACATCGGGTTGGCTTCGTACATCAGGCGCAGCTTGCCCGGCTTGGACGGCTCGCGGCTGTCGCGCGGGTACATGAACAGACCGCCACGGGTCAGGATGCGGTGCACGTCCGCCACCATCGCGGCGACCCAGCGCATGTTGTAGTTCTTTTTCAGCGGGCCTTCTTCGCCGGCCAGCAGTTCGCCGACGTAACGTTGGACCGGCGCTTCCCAGTGACGCTGGTTGGACATGTTGATCGCGAACTCCTGGGTAGAGGCCGGGATCGTGATGTCTTCATGGGTCAGCACGAAGCTGCCCATTTCACGGTCAAGGGTAAAGCCTTTCACGCCATCGCCCAGGGTCAGCACCAGCATGGTCTGTGGGCCATAGATGGCATAACCGGCGGCGACCTGCTCGGTACCTGGCTGCAGAAAGGCCTTTTCGTTCAGGGCTTCGTTCTGGCTCAGATACTCGTTCGGGCAACGCAGCACCGAGAAGATGGTCCCGACCGGGGCGTTGATATCGATGTTCGACGAACCGTCCAGCGGGTCGAATACCAGCAGGTAGGCGCCTTTCGGGTATTTGCCGGGGATCTGGTAGGCATTGTCCATTTCTTCGGACGCCATGCCGGCCAGGTGACCGCCCCATTCGTTGGCTTCGAGGAGGATTTCGTTGGAAAGCACGTCGAGTTTCTTCTGTACTTCACCCTGCACGTTTTCTGTGCCCATGCTGCCCAGAACCCCACCCAGCGCGCCTTTGGAGACGGCATGGCTGATTTCCTTGCACGCACGCGCGACCACTTCGATCAGGAAACGCAGATCGGCAGGCGTGTTATTGCTGCGGGTCTGCTCAATCAAATAGCGACTCAGGGTAACGCGGGACATGGATGGCTCCGGAGATGGGGGGCTGAAAACCCGCGCAGTTTAACGCGAGTCGACATGTATTGCCTCCTGTCAGACCGAGTTCCGACAGGGAGAGTTCATGAACCGGGTTGAGCGTAGTCCAAAAGAGCGGGAAATCCCCTGCCCCCGGTCATTGCCAGGCGTCTAGACCTGAGGCTTGCGCAACAGGCTGAAGGCCATCCCGGCCAAGGCCGCCACCCCCAGCAACAGCACCGCCCACAAACCGATCTTCTTCCAATCGGTGCCCACCGCAACCGGCACCGCTGGCGGCTGCACCGTGGTCACGGCCGCACCGGTCGCCGTGGCCTTGCCCAATCCGGCCAGACGCTGCGGGCTGTAATCGGGGATCAAGGTCGATAGCGACAGGTTCGCCGCCTTGACCGTCGGATTGCCCAGGGCCAGGGAAAACGGCGGCTCGCCACGGGCCAGGAACACCAGCTGCGTGCTGCGCACCGCGAAACGCAAGGTCGGTGCCTGGGCACCCAAACCACCGCCGCGCTCGTCGACCACCAGCTTCAATTGCGCAACCGCACGGCCGGGCAACTGCAACTGGTCCTGGACCACATCCTGGCCGTTCTGGGTCAGGCGATAGAGCAAACCGCTGCTCAGCGTCTGCCAGGGCGCATTGCCATCCTGGCGCCCGTACAGGTTTACCGGCGCCAGGCTGTTGGCCTGCGCCAGCTCAACCCGCACCTGCTCAAGGGGCAGGCCGAGGGGCAATTGCCAGGTGTATTCCCCGGCCTTGGCGCTGCTGCCGGCCAACGGCTGCGACCACACCAGCGGCAACGGCAGGCTGCTGGTGGTGGAACTGGCCAACTGCGCCAAACTGAGCATCGGCGCCGCCTGCGGCGACTGCCACAGCAAGCGCAAGTAACGCGCCGACAACCCCGGCAAGGCGACTTCATGCTGTTCCACCCGCTCGTCGGCAAACGACAAGCGCGCCACCTGCCCGTCGCCCCAGGCCTGCCAGTGTTGCAGGTCGTCGCTGGCCTCGATGCTGAAATGCTGGAAGCCGTCGCGCTCGCTGCTCCAATCCAGAACAAGCTGCTGCAATGGCGTCTTGATCGCGCTGGCATCCAGCAGCCAGCCGCGCAGCACTTTTTCACCCGTTTGCAACTTACCCGAAGGACTCACCTCGACCAGGGTACCGTTGGCCGACGACTGGACCCGCACGCTCGGAGTGACCTCGGGCGCATCCGCCGAGTTGTACAACGGGAACCACTTCACATCCGTCAGGCTGTTGCTCTGCGTCGCCTGTGCCTGCTCCCGCGCCAGGGCATAGGCCTGGGGCTCACCGGCGCCATTGAACACCCGTACATCGCTGAGATCGGACTGGCGTGCGCTCAGTTGCAGCGTCAACGGCAGTTCCAGGCGATACCAGGGCCCCTCACCACTCAGGGTCAGGGGCACCTGGGTGCTGTAGTCGCTCGGTTTTTCCTGGGCGAACGCCGACAGCGCCGCACACAACCCCAGGATGCCCAGCCAGCACGGGCTCAGTTTGTGAATCAAGACGACACTCCTTCAGTTTCTTCGGTCACAGGCGTTGGCTCCGGACGCTTGGGCGGCAGCGGTGCAAAGTAACCGACCACCAGCAACAGCACACCCACGCCGATAAACGAAACGATCCGCGCCAACCCACCACGGTTGCTCAACTCGACGAAGAACAGCTTGGCGACCACCACGGCGATCAGCGCCGCGCCCACCAGCCAGACCTCGCGACGATGGCGCAGATGTCCGCCGATCATCAGGCCCAGGGCAATCAGGGTCCAGGCAATCGACAAGCCGGCCTGCACCTGCATCGACGCCAGCAGGTCATCCAGATTGAACGGCACCCCGCCCCAATGGTGCGCGGTGCGCATCACCAGCGCGCTGACAAAGGCGAACAATGAAAGTCCGGCCACGGCCTGGGTGACCAGTTGCGCATAGTCGCGGCGCAACGCCCATTGCGCCACGGCGCTTTGGGACCAGAGGTAGATCCCCAGCAGGGCGAACATCAGGCCCAGATCCAAGGGGTTGAGCAGTGGCACATAAGGCAGCGGCTCGGCCTGGCCGTCGCTGAAGGTGTTCGCCAGCCAGAACCAGGCCAGCATCAGCACGGCCAGGGGCAGCGCGGCGTAGAGGCGATATTCGCGCGGGTAAGCCGCCACCGGCCATGGCCATTGGCGTGGCGCGGCCATCAGCACCAGATAGAGGCTCGGCAGGATCGCCCAGCCCAACCAGCGCCAGGCGTTGTAATGCTCCGACAGGCTCATCAGGCCAAAGCGCAGCTCCAGCGCCAGCACGCCAAGGATCAGCCAGCAACCCAGCACATGGGCATAACTCAGGGCCTTGGCGGGCAGGATCGACGCCAGGCGGCGCAACGACAGCAGATGCACGACAAACACCGCCGCCCAGGCCAGCCAGCCGTAATCGGCCGCCGGGTGATAAGCCGGGTACCAGGCGCCGAAGAGCACCAGCACCGCCACCGGTGTCAGCAAGGTGCAGAGGCGGCCCAGGGTCGGCCAGTTCAAGCGCGACGCCAGCAGCGTCCAGAGCACCACGCTGAGCGCCGCCAACCCCAGCAACGCCTGAGGCTGCAGATGCGTCGGGACAAAGCGCAGGATTTCGCTGACCCAGGCCAGCCCCCACCACAACGCGCCCCACACCAGCAGGACATTGGACAGACCGCCCAGGCTCAGGGCATCGAAAGCCGCGGCCTGGGTACCCCGTTGCAAACGCCAGGCGCCGATCATGGCGGCCAGGCTCAGCACCATCGGCGTCCAGAAACCGCTGTGGGCCAATGGTCGCAAGCCTTCGGCGGACAACGCGCGGAACAGTTCCGGCTCGGCCATCAGGAATGCCGCGCCGCCGATCACCTGCAACAGCAGGCCGAAGACAAAACTCACCCGCTGCTGCAAATACAAGCTCAGCCAGATGATCAACAAACCGCTGGCGGCCCAGACCCCACTGGCGGTTTCCCACGGCAGAACGAACAGCACGGCGAGGTTGATCAGCACCAGACCTGCCAGCAACACCACCGACAAGCCACGGAGCAGACGCACATCGTTGCGCACCATCTCGTCCCGGGCCGCCAGCAGCATCCCGGCGATCAGTGACAGACCGATCAGCGAAGCGCTCATCAAACCGCTCCAGCCGGCGTTGAAGACCGCCGTCGAATCGCCCTGGGCACCTTGCAGGCGCAGCAGGAACAGCGCGCCGCCGAGCAGTTGCACGGCAAAGGCGCAGAACAGGAAACTCCGCGATTGCAGGCGCAGGCCGATAAACAAGGTCGCCAACCCGGCCAGCGCCCAGCTGATGGCCGTGCCCTGGGTGAAGAAGAACAACGGCGCCAGCAGATAGAGGAAAGTCAGGCCGCTGCAGGCCAGCACCGGCGCCAGGCTGCGCTCCCAGGACGAGAGCTGTTCAGGCAGCGCCTTGCGCACTTGCTGGAAGCTGAACAGCAAGGACCCGCCCAGCAGCAAGGCGCCCAGCGGCGCGCCATCCAGCAGACCGGTTTCACCGAGCTGCAGCTTGCCGAGAAACGCCAGCGCCGAACCGATCTGCAGCAACAGGGCAAACGCCCGGGCGAACGGCCGTTGCTGGCGCAGGCCGAGCCAGAAGATCCCGGCACCCTCCACCGCCCAGGCCGCCGATGTCCAACGGGCATCCAGGCCCAGCGGGATCGCCAGGCTGGCGAAGATCACGCCCAGGGCCAGGCAGGTTTCCCCCAGCAGCAAGGCGCGCCCGCCGGCGAGTATCCGCGCCAGGCCCATATAGATAATGCCCAGGCCCAGGGCACTGAAGGCCGCGGCGAACTCCAGGTGCCGGACCACCGCGAATTGCAGGCCGAAGCCCACCAGCGGCGGACCGAACAGCATGGCGCCATCGACATAGTCGCCCTGGCGGGCCGACCAGCGCAGCAAGGCTTCACGGCTGTCGTCCTCGGGACCGACGGCCATCTCGCGTAATTTACGCCGGGTGAACAGCAGGCCGATCGCCAGGTACATCAGGAAGAACAGCACCAGGAAGGGTTCAGTGCTCCAGAGCAATTCCGGTTTATACGAACGCAGGCCCCAGGCGAAGCCGATGCCGAAGGTGCCGACAAAGCCGATCAGGTTGAGCAAGCGCCAGGTCTTGAACCAGGCAATCGCCAGGATGCCGGCGTTGAGCAAGGCGAAATAGCTGAACAGCGCCACATGGATGCCGCTGCCGGTGGAGGTCAGGATCGGCGCGGCGAAGCCACCCAGGGCCGCGGCGGCAGCCAGGCCGAGGGCATCCTGGGTGATAGCGAGAATCGCCGAAAACACCGTGACCGCCACCAGCAGGCCAAGGGCGGCCGAGGGATCAAGCAGCGGATGCAGGCGCATCGCCGCAAACACCGTCAGGTACAGCACCGCGATCCCGGTGCCTTGCAGCATCAACGCGTAGTTGCTGTTGCGCAGGCGCAGCCACCAACCGAGTCCGAGCAGGCCGATGGCGCAGGCGGCGACCCCGGCATAACGCGCCTCGATCGGCACCACCATGCCTTCGGTGGCATAGCGCAGCAGGAAGGCCAGGCCGAGAAACAGCAGGAGCACACCGACGCGCAACACCGTGTTGCCGCCGAACAGCCAGTTGCGCGCGCCGGCCAGGGCACGTTCGATCAGATTGGGTTCGCGTGGGGCACGCGGCGCTTGTGGCTCGCGGGATTCGGCCATGACCGGTTCCGGCGCCCAGGCATTGACCTCGGGGTGCAGGCTTTCGGGTTGCGGGGCTGCATGCCGGGGTTGCTGGAGTTCGTCCGGCAGCTCCCAGACCAGCTCGGGAGTGGCGCGCAGGGCTTCAGGAATGGGTGCGTGGGGCTGTTCCGCTGGAGCTTGTTCGGCAACAACTTGCGGCACGTGCCCGGCAACTTCGGGCGTCGTTTCAGTGACCTGCGGGGCAACTGACGGTTCGGGCGCCCTGCCCGAGGTGATTTCGAGTTGGCGTACGCGCAGTTCGATGGTCGCCAGGGCTTTTCGCGCCTGTTCCAGTTCGACCACCTGCTCGGCGGCTCGCCGGCCCAGGCTCATCAGCCGGAAACTCTGGCCGATGCCCAGGCCCAACAAGGCACCGATCAGGGCGTCGGTGAACACCGAGTCCACCAGCCAGCCCAGTGCCAGGCCCACCAGCATCAGAATCCATTGCATGCACGATATCCCTATGCGGCGTCCGAAAAGATGCCGCGTAGTATATCGATCCGGCCCCCGGAAAGTGGGGCCGGCCGCACAACTTGCCGCAAAAAGTTAATCCAGTGCTTTCCAGATTTCCGTGGCGTATTCACGAATGGTCCGGTCCGAGGAAAACCAGCCCATTCGCGCACTGTTAAGTACAGCAGAACGCCACCATTCCTTGGAGTCGTGCCAATGGGCTTCGACCCGGGCCTGGGCGCTCCAGTAGGAGTCGAAATCGGCGCAGACCAGGAAGCGGTCGTAGTCGATCAGCGAATCCACCAGCCCGACATAACGGGACGGATCATCCGGTGAAAACACCCCGCCACGAATGGCTTGCAGCACATCGTTGAGCCGATGGGAGGCGGCCACATCCGCCGCCGCGCTGAACTCGCCGCTCTGTTTGCGCGACTCCACCTGCTGGGCACTGAGGCCGAAGATGAACATGTGCTCTTCGCCAATTCGCTCGCACATCTCGACGTTGGCCCCGTCCATGGTGCCGATGGTCAGCGCGCCGTTGAGGCCGAACTTCATGTTGCTGGTGCCCGAGGCCTCGAAGCCGGCGGTGGAAATCTGCTCCGACAGGTCCGCCGCCGGAATGATGCTTTCCGCCAGGCTGACGTTGTAGTTGGGCAGGAATACCACCTTGAGCAGACCGCGCACGGTCGGGTCGTTGTTCACCGTACGGGCGATATCGTTGGTCAGCTTGATGATCAGCTTGGCCTGGTGATAACTGGCCGCCGCCTTGCCGGCAAAGATCTTCACCCGTGGCACCCAGTCGGTTTCCGGCTCGGCGCGGATCGCCTGGTACAACGCCACGGTGTGCAGCAGGTTGAGCAACTGGCGCTTGTACTCGTGGATGCGCTTGACCTGCACGTCGAACATCGCCGCCGGGTTGATCGCGATCCCCAGGCGCTCATGGATCAAGGCCGCCAGGGCGCGCTTGCTGTGCAGGCGCTGTTCGGCGAACTGTTTGCGAAAACCGGCCTTCTCGGCAAAAGGCTCCAGGCCCAGCAGCAACTGCTCAGGATTGTCGAGCAGCTCCGGCCCCACGGCGTCGACCATCATCGCCGTGAGCTTCGGGTTGGCCTGGTAGAGCCAGCGGCGGAAGGTGATGCCGTTGGTCTTGTTGTTGATCCGCTCCGGATAGAGCTTGTGCAGTTCGGAGAACACCGTGCTGCGCATCAGTTGCGTGTGCAAGCCGGAAACGCCGTTGACGCTGTGGGAGCCGAGGAACGCCAGGTTGCCCATGCGCACCCGCCGGCCGTTGTCCTCCTCGATCAGCGACACCGCGCGCAGCACGTCGAAATCGTGGATGCCCTGGGCCCGCAGCGAATCGATGTGCTGGGCGTTGATCAGGTAGATGATCTGCATATGCCGCGGCAGCATGCGCTCCATCAGGCCCACCGGCCAGGTTTCCAGGGCTTCGGGGAGCAAGGTGTGGTTGGTGTAGGAAAGAGTTTCCACGGTGACCTGCCAGGCCGCATCCCAGGCGATATCGTGCAGGTCGACCAGTTGGCGCATCAATTCGGCCACGGCAATCGAGGGGTGCGTGTCATTGAGCTGGATCGCCGCGTGCTCGCCGAGACTGAGCACCGAGTCGTGCATGTTCTTGTGCCGGCGCAGCAGGTCCTGCAAGGAAGCGGAGACAAAGAAGTACTCCTGGCGCAGCCGCAGCTCCTGGCCGGCCTCGGTGCTGTCGGCCGGGTACAGGACCCGGGAAATGCTCTCGGCCCGGGCCACTTCGGCTACCGCGCCGAGGTGGTCGCCGGCGTTGAAACGTTCCAGGTGCAGCTCTTCGGTCGCCCGCGCCCGCCACAGCCGCAGGGTGTTCACACTGGCGCCGCGCCAACCCACCACCGGCGTGTCATAAGCCACCGCGCGCACGGTTTCCGATGCCGTCCAGACCTGGCGGGTCGCGCCATTTTCGTCGGTGATGGTTTGCACCTGGCCGCCGAAGCCCACGGGATAGATCACTTCGGCGCGCTCGAACTCCCAGGGGTTGCCGAAGTCCAGCCAGTTCTCGGTCTGCTCCTGCTGCCAGCCGTCGACGATGGCCTGGCGGAACAGACCGTGCTCGTAGCGAATGCCATAACCGTGGCCGGCGATGCCGAGGGTCGACATGCTTTCCATAAAGCAGGCCGCCAGGCGCCCCAGGCCACCGTTGCCGAGGGCCGCATCGGGCTCCAGCAGGCGAATGCGCTCCAGGTCCACCCCGAGCTCCACCATCGCTTCACGAACGATCTCCAGGAGGCCGAGGTTGCTCAGGCTGTCGTACAGCAGCCGCCCGATCAGGAATTCCAGGGACAGGTAATACACCCGTTTCTGGCCCTTGCGATAGATATGCCGCGTGTGGTCCATCCAGTGCTCGACCATATGGTCGCGGGCGGCCAGGGCAATGGCTTCAAACCAGTCATGATCAAACGCGTGGTCCGGGTCCTTGCCCACCGCGTATGTAAGTTTGGCGAGGACAGCGTCGCGAAAGGCAGCGACCTCGGCTTCACGGACAAGCGGTTCCTGAGACATCGGTACAACCTCTAGCGAGATGGACGATTTGAAAGACGAGTTTTCTGAGCCTAGACGGTTCGACACAGGGTGGCGCTGCAGGTTCGGCGTTTTTTGCAGATCGCCTCGGGAAAACCCGACGAGCCGGGATTGCCCCAAAAGCATGCACTCATGTGGAAATCTCCCTGCAACGGCGCGTTTGTACGAAAAACCGTCAAAAGGTTGTTCACAAATCCACCAGCCCCGGTATCATCGCGCGCCCTGATACACCCTGGACAACAGCCGGATGAAACCTACCCTGATCGCCGCCGCGGAACTCGACCGCCTCGAAACCTGGCAGAAATACGCCAGCCATATGTGCGGGGGCTGCATGTCCAGTTGCTGCACCTTGCCGGTGGAAGTGAAGATCAAGGACCTGATCCGCATCGGCATCGTCGACGAATTCGAGCGTGGCGACCCGCCGAAGAACATCGCCAAGCGCCTGCAGAAGGAGGGGATCGTCGAGCGCTACAACCAGAAGTCCGAGATCTTCACCTTGCAGCGCATGAGCAACAACGATTGCCTGTACCTGGATCGCAAGTCACGGCTGTGCACCATCTACGAAAAACGTCCGGACACCTGCCGTAACCATCCAAAAATCGGGCCACGCCCGGGTTACTGCGCCTACAAGCCCAAGACCCCGGAACGCCCGGTGCCGGACAAGATGCTGTACAATTTCTGATCAGAGCCCTCTCACAGGAACCCTCGACACCCTGTAGAAGCCCCCATAACAAGTTGGCTTCCACAGTACCCGCTCTTGATTTTTTTGATTTTTACGTCAAATATTAGGCATTACCTAATCAAATTTGATGAATATCTCAAAATGCAAACCTTGCAAGAACTCGGCGAAGCCCTCGCTCAACGCAGACAAGCCCTTGGCCTGAAGCAAGGTACCGTCGCCGAACAATCCGGCATCTCCCAAGAAACCCTTTCCCGCCTGGAAAGAGGGCGTACCACCGAGTTTGGCTCACGCAAGCTGCTGGCACTGCTGGCGGTACTCGGCATGGAACTGCAATTTATCGAGGAAGGCAGTGCCGGCTCCCTGGACGAGCTGCGCAAGGAGCGCGGGGGATCATGAAACTTTCCGTCCATGTGCTGGGCCGTGAAGTCGCCACGCTCGAACAAATCGGCGACTTCAAAAGCGTTCTCAGCTACCACACTGACGTCGCGAAACACGACTTTGTCTCCCTGACCATGCCTGTGCGCACAGAGTCCTATCTGTGGGAAGACCCGCTTCATCCGATCTTTCAGATGAACCTGCCGGAAGGCTATTTGCTGCAAGTGCTGCAAGAACAGTTCGGCCCGCATATCGGCGCCAATCCGACAGCCCTGCTCTCCGTCATTGGCCGAAACATGGTCGGGCGCCTGCAAGTGGCAGCCCCCGGGGCGACACTGAATGAGCCGGCACAGCCCATCGAAGTCAGCCAACTGCTGCAAGGTGACAACTCTGAAGAGGCCTTTGCCGAACTGGTCCGCCAGCATGCAACCAGTGGTGTTTCCGGCGTTGTCCCCAAGTTCCTCGACAGCGAGGTCGAGAAGTCTGAACTGGGACCGCACAAGAAAGGCACCCTGCTGACTCGGCGCCACCTTATAAAGGGCTCATCCAGCCAGTTGCCTTACGCGGCAATGAATGAACATCTGTGCATGCAGGTCGCCGCCAAAGTCATTCCCACGGCAAAAACCGAAATTTCTCTCGATGGGAAAGCATTGGTCGTTCACCGCTTTGATGTCGATGAAAACGGCCATCCCTATTGGGGCATGGAGGATTTCTGTTGCCTGCTGGGATTACGACCGGCGGCAAAATACGACACCACCTGGGAGCGGATCGCCAAGGCTGTCAGGGATCACGTGCCGGGCCCTGCACGTCTCGAGACATTCCAGCAATTGGCGGCAAGCCTCTTGCTCACCTACGCCCTGCGCAATGCCGACTGCCACGCCAAGAACCTCGCCCTGCGCTATACAACACGCGAAGATGTCCACCTAGCCCCGGCCTACGACTGGCTGACGACAAGCGTCTATGCCGGATATGAGCGCAATCCACCGGCCATCAGCTTTGCGGGGAAAAAGACCTGGGCCCCCGGGAAGAACCTGCAGAAGTTCATCGCCACTTCATTGGGAATCCCCGCTCGCCAGCAGGGCCTGATGGTCGAACAGATCAGTGATGCCATTTCGGACACCGCCAGCGCTGTCCGCGAGGCCATGTCCAGCCACCCGCAGTTCGCCGAGATAGGGAAGCGAATGCTGCTGGCCTGGAATGAAGGCGTCATGGGACTGCATGACAAGAAAGTCTTCAGTGTCAGCGACTGGACTGCCGGAGAAGCCTTCGCAGGTCTCTCGGCCCCCGCTAAACGCTCAACCCCAAAAGAGGTCATCGGTCGATCCGAATTACTCGGCAAGCGCTGAAGACTTTCTCGCACAAACAAAAACGCCCCCGACCTTGCGGTCGGGGGCGTTTTTTATTCAGCCGGGGCTAAACGATCAAGCCTTGGCTTTCTTGGCGGCGCGGGTACGCTCGCTTTCGTCCAGGATCTTCTTGCGAAGACGGATGGACTTCGGCGTCACTTCGCACAGCTCGTCGTCCTGGATGAATTCCAGGGCCTGTTCCAGGGTGAAGCGAACAGGTGGAACCAGGGCGATGGTTTCGTCTTTACCCGAAGCACGCATGTTGTCGAGCTTCTTACCCTTGGTAGGGTTGACGCCCAGGTCGTTGTCACGGCTGTTCAGACCAACGATCTGGCCACCGTAGATTTCCTGGCCGTGTTCAACGAACAGCTTGCCACGAGCCTGCAGGGTTTCCAGCGAGTAGGTCAGGGCCTTGCCGGTTTCAACCGAAACCAGTACGCCGTTCTGACGGCCGGACATGTCGCCGGACTTCATCACGTCGTAACGATCGAAGATCGAGGTCAGGATGCCGCCACCGGAGGTCAGGGTCAGGAACTCGTTACGGAAACCGATCAGGCCACGCGCCGGGATGTTGTACTCAAGGCGCACACGGCCCTTGCCATCCGGAACCATGTTGGTCAGGTCGCCTTTACGCAGACCCATTTGCTCCATGATCGCGCCTTGCGACTCTTCCGGCAGGTCGATGGTGACGTTTTCGTACGGTTCGTGCTTCACGCCGTCAACCTGACGGATGATCACTTCCGGACGGCCCACGCCCATTTCGAAGCCTTCGCGACGCATGGTTTCGATCAGTACCGAGAGGTGCAGCTCACCACGGCCGGAAACCTTGAACTTGTCAGCCGAGTCGCCTTCTTCAACGCGCAGCGCCACGTTGTACAGCAGCTCTTTGTCCAGACGTTCCTTGATGTTACGGCTGGTGACGAACTTGCCTTCTTTACCGCAGAACGGCGAATCGTTGACCTGGAAGGTCATGGATACGGTCGGCTCGTCAACGGTCAGCGGTTTCATCGCTTCGACGTTCAGTGGGTCGCACAGGGTGTCGGAGATGAACAGCTGGTCGAAGCCGCTGATGCAGACGATGTCGCCGGCGGAAGCTTCTTCAACGTCGATGCGGTGCAGGCCGTGGTGACCCATCAGCTTCAGGATACGACCGTTGCGGCGCTTGCCGTCAGCGTCGATGGCCACGACCGGGGTGTTCGGCTTGACGCGACCACGAGCGATACGGCCAACACCGATCACACCCAGGAAGCTGTTGTAGTCCAGTGCGGAGATCTGCATCTGGAACGGACCGTCACGGTCGACTTTCGGAGCTGGCACGTGATCGACGACCGCCTGGTACAGCGGGGTCATGTCTTCGGCCATCTCGTTGTGGTCCAGACCGGCGATACCGTTCAGGGCCGAGGCGTAGACGACTTGGAAGTCCAGCTGTTCTTCGGTGGCGCCAAGGTTGTCGAACAGGTCGAAGATCTGGTCCAGAACCCAGTCCGGACGCGCGCCTGGACGGTCGACCTTGTTGATCACCACGATTGGACGCAGGCCGGCTTCGAACGCCTTCTTGGTCACGAAACGGGTTTGCGGCATAGGGCCGTCTTGAGCGTCAACCAGCAGCAGAACGGAGTCGACCATCGACATTACGCGTTCAACTTCGCCGCCGAAGTCGGCGTGGCCCGGGGTGTCCACGATGTTGATGTGGTAGCCGTTCCAGTTGATGGCGGTGTTTTTCGCCAGAATGGTAATACCGCGCTCTTTCTCCTGGTCGTTGGAGTCCATCACGCGCTCGTCGTTGAGCTCGTTGCGCTCCAGGGTGCCGGATTGACGCAAGAGTTTGTCTACCAGGGTGGTCTTACCATGGTCAACGTGAGCAATGATGGCGATGTTGCGTAGATTTTCGATCACTTGTGTATCTCGATCAGAGGATTCGGTGTGCTGACAGGTCGTGGCAGCGATTAACAGTAGAGTCAGGCCTAGCCGTTACAGCTTGACGGCAGAGTCGGGGGGCCGGTGACGCAGGCCACAGGCAAACAGCCCCGGGCTCTTAGCTCGGTCGATAAACGCGCACATTGGCATGCCCCTCACTGAGCAAATGGTGGGCATGCAGGCGACTCATCACGCCTTTGTCGCAATACAACAGGTACTGGCGAGTAGGGTCCAGTTCCTTGAAACGAGCGTTCAAAGCATAAAACGGCATCGCTTGTACCTCGATGCCAGCGATCACCAGCGGGTCATCTTCCTGAGCATCCGGGTGACGGATGTCGATCACGATATGACCGGCCAGCGCCTCGCTGACTTCTTCAATCTGCAAATCCTGGCCCAATTCGTCGATCACCCGATCGATCGGCACCAGTTTGGCCCGCTCGAGCGCCCGCTCGAGAATCGCCATGTCGAACTGTTGTTCTTCGTACTCCACGCGATTGCGCTTGGCGTGGGTCTTGGGGTTCACCGAAATGACCCCGCAATATTCCGGCATGTGCTTGGCGAAATCCGCCGTGCCGATCTCGGTCGCCAGGTCGATGATGTCCTGCTTGTGGCTGGCGATCAGCGGGCGAATCACCAGCTTCTCGGTCACACAGTCGATCACCGACAGGTTCGGCAGCGTCTGGCTGGATACCTGGGAGATCGCCTCGCCGGTCACCAGCGCGCCGATCTCCAGGCGATCGGCCATGACGGTAGCAGCGCGCAACATCATACGCTTCAATACTACGCCCATATGACTGTTATCGACTTTGCCGAGAATTTCTCCCAGCACTTCCTCGAACGGCACGCTGACAAACAGCACCCGCTGGGAGCTGCCGTACTTCTTCCAGAGGAAGTGAGCGACTTCCATCACCCCCAGCTCGTGGGCGCGGCCACCGAGATTGAAGAAGCAGAAATGGCTCATCAGGCCGCGGCGCATCATCTGATAGGCGGCCACGGTGGAGTCGAAACCGCCGGACATCAGCACCAGGGTCTGCTCGATGGAACCCAGCGGGTAGCCTCCCAGGCCATTGTGCTGACTATGGATAACAAACAACCGTTGGTCGCGAATTTCCATCCGCACTTCGATTTCCGGCTCTTTGAGGGAAATCCCGGCGGCATTGCACTGTCGGCGCAACTGGCTGCCGACGTATTTCTCCACATCCATGGAGCTGAAACTGTGCTTGCCGGCGCGCTTGCAACGCACCGAAAAAATCTTCCCGGGCAGGGCCTCGCCGAAGTGCTGTTTGCACTGGGCGGTGATCTCGTCGAAGTCACCCAGCGGGTATTCGTCGACCTGCAGGAAATGCGCGATGCCCGGCATGCAGCACAGGCGCTCGGTCAGTTCCTGCAGGGCCTTGGGCTCGCTCAGCGCGGTTTCCAGCTCGAGATTGTCCCACACGCCGTTCACCACCACGTTCGGGTCCAGGTCACGGAGCACGGTACGGATGTTCTTGGCCAGCTGGCGGATGAATTTCATCCGGACAGGGCGGCTTTTAATGGTGATTTCGGGGAAGACTTTTACGATAAGTTTCATGAAAACAGCGCGCGAAGGGCCGGCCGAAAAAGGGGGGCGCGGATTATAGCGGAAATTGCTCAAGGTTTAACCAGTTATTGTGCAGATGGTTTTGCACGCACCAAAACAGGTCGCCGTCGATTATTTTAGATCCAAAATGGTGCGACAAACGCCCGAAAATTCTCCTATGCTCGCTGCAACGCGTGAGATTGGGGCAAAAAACCCATCACGGGGCACTGGCATGCAATTTGCTCTCTTGTGAGGCAGGTTGCCTTGGCCGATATTCGCGCCGGCATCACCACTCTTTCAGGGCTAACTCCACTACCCAGCCCGAAGCCACCCGGAGGACACCATGTCGAAGTCGGTTCAACTCATCAAAGATCATGACGTTAAATGGATTGATCTGCGCTTCACTGACACCAAAGGCACTCAGCACCACGTGACCATGCCGGCCCGTGATGCACTGGATGACGAATTCTTCGAAATCGGCAAAATGTTCGACGGCTCCTCCATCTCCGGGTGGAAAGGCATCGAAGCCTCCGACATGATCCTGATGCCGGACGACAGCACCGCCGTACTCGACCCGTTCACCGAAGAGCCGACCCTGATCCTGGTCTGCGACGTGATCGAGCCTTCGACCATGCAGGGCTATGACCGCGACCCACGTGCGATCGCCCGTCGCGCCGAGGAATACCTCAAGTCGACCGGTATCGGCGACACCGCTTTCTTCGGCCCTGAGCCTGAGTTCTTCATCTTCGATTCGGTCAAGTTCAAGTCCGACATCTCCGGCTCCATGTTCAAGATCTTCTCCGAACAAGGTTCGTGGATGTCCGACCAGGACGTGGAAGGCGGTAACAAAGGCCACCGTCCAGGTATCAAAGGCGGCTACTTCCCGGTTCCACCGTTCGACCACGACCACGAAATCCGTACCTCCATGTGCAACGCACTGGAAGAGATGGGCCAGACCGTCGAAGTTCACCACCACGAAGTGGCAACTGCCGGCCAGAACGAAATCGGTGTGAAGTTCAACACCCTGGTCAACAAGGCTGACGAAGTCCAGACCCTGAAGTACTGCGTACACAACGTGGCAGACGCCTACGGCCGTACCGCGACCTTCATGCCAAAACCGCTGTACGGCGATAACGGCTCGGGTATGCACGTTCACATGTCCATCTCCAAAGAGGGCAAGAACACCTTCGCTGGCGAAGGTTATGCCGGCCTGTCCGACACCGCCCTGTACTTCATCGGCGGCATCATCAAGCACGGTAAGGCCCTGAACGGCTTCACCAACCCGTCGACCAACTCCTACAAGCGTCTGGTCCCAGGCTTCGAAGCGCCGGTAATGCTGGCCTACTCGGCACGCAACCGTTCCGCCTCGATCCGTATTCCTTACGTCAACAGCCCCAAGGCTCGTCGTATCGAAGCACGCTTCCCGGATCCGGCTGCCAACCCTTACCTGGCCTTCGCCGCACTGATGATGGCCGGCCTGGACGGTATCCAGAACAAGATCCACCCTGGCGACGCTGCCGACAAAAACCTGTATGACCTGCCGCCTGAAGAGGCCAAAGAGATTCCACAGGTGTGCGGTAGCCTGAAAGAAGCCCTGGAAGAGCTGGACAAAGGCCGTGCGTTCCTGACCAAAGGCGGCGTTTTCAGCGACGACTTCATCGATGCCTACATCGAGCTGAAAAGCGAAGAAGAAATCAAAGTACGCACCTTCGTACACCCACTGGAATACGAGCTGTACTACAGCTGCTGATCCGGTAGCGCTCGCGCAAGCGGCGTAACGAAAGGCCACCTTCGGGTGGCCTTTTTCATGGGCAGAAATCGAGAATTCTTGAAACGTTTCCAGACTGGCAGGACGCTGTGGAGCGGCGTTAACTAGGGGCTCCCGACCTTGTGACGGGAACCACAGGCACCGCGCGTGGCGCGCGGTACAAGGACGTTAACCTGGAAGCCAGCACATGACCCCGATCTCCACATCCAATGCACAAACCCCACCCCAACCCAGCGCCCAAGTGCTGCTGCGCAGCACCAGCTCCTGGGATGGCACGCCCTACGAACGCTATCCCGAAGGACCACCGGAACTGACCTTGTTGCAGGTCAATATTCCGGCCGATACCGAGTTGGGCTGGCACCTCCACCCGATTCCCAGCGCCGCCTACATCCTCTCGGGCGAAGTGTGGGTCGAGACCCGGGAAGGGGGCCACAACACCCACCTGAAACAGGGCGACACAATAGCCGCCCTGGTCAACATCCAGCACCGCGCCAAGACCGGCGCGGTTCCGGTGGACCTGTTGGTGTTCTACGCCGGCACCGAGGGCGTGCCGCTCTCGGTATCGGACCTCTGACATAGCTCCTACAGATTTTTGCCGAACACAAAATGTGCATTAAACACTGAACTGTAGGAGCAAGGCTTGTCGGGACGCCGCACCGCCGCGAAGGGGGCCTCAAGATCGCTAAAAGCTTCGCGGGCAAGCCCTGCTCCTACAGGTATTGTGGTGTTTTCAAGATCCCACGCCACGAATGGCCTCCCGGGACACGCCGACATCTTTTTCATGAAAAGAAACTGGCGCCTGGCCGCGCTTGTGACGTTTACTCAGGGCCCTGTGCCCACCCTCTGGACGAAGCCCGCTCCATGTACCTGACAAAACGCCTTGCCAGCCCGCTGCTGCTTATTCTCCTCAGCACCGGTGCCCTCGCTGAAACCCCGAAGCCAGCACCCGCCCCCGCATCCCTGGCACCCTTGCTCCAGGCCGTGAGCGAACGCCTGGAGATCGCCGATCAGGTCGCGTTGACCAAATGGGACAGCGGCAAGCCGATCCAGGACAGCCCGCGCGAGCAGCAAGTCATCGCCAATGCCGCGCAGGAAGCCGCCACCTACCAGCTCAAGCCTGAAGACGTCAGCCAGTTCCTCGCCGCCCAGATCGAAGCCAACAAGCTGGTGCAATACGCCCTGCTGGCCAAGTGGCACGCCGCGGGCAAGGCCCCGACCATCGCCCGCCCCGACCTGGTCAAGCAGATCCGCCCGGCCCTTGATCAACTGCAAGTGCGCCTGCTGCAGCATTACGCCGCCTTCGCCGCCTCCCGGCAGGACCCGCAATGCCCGACCTGGCTGGCCCAGGAGCGCCAGGTCCTGAGCACCGACGAGATCCATGACCTGGCGCTGATTCGCGCCGTGGGCGAGTTGTGCCTCAGCGGGCGCTGAAGCCGTTGAAGGTTGTGCTCTATGCTGACACCCTGAAGCACCTGGGCGGGATGTCAGCGCCAGGACCACTATCGGGAGCGCCCATGGGTCGAAGCCTTCTTTTGCTGCTAATGGCGGTCGCCTTGCCAGCCGCCGCACAGATCTACAAGTACACCGATGCCAACGGCAACACGGCCTACAGCAACCAGCCGCCCGACGGCACCGCCGCACAGACCGTGGAGCTGCCGCCGCTCAACAGCGTGGGCCTGCAGCAGTCGTACACGCTGCCGCTGCCCACACCGGCGACACCCGCACCGGCGACTTCGGCGACGACACCCACCAATGCCGGCGCGGCCTACAGCACCCTGGAACTGACGGACATCCCGACCCAGGAAGCCCTGCGTGCCAACAACGGCACCTTCACCGTCGGCGTGAAGATGGAGCCACGCCTGCAACGCCAGCACCTGCTGCGCCTGGTGCTCGACGGCGCGCCCTACGGCCAGCCAAGCAATGTGCCACGCCTGCAACTGGTGAATATCGACCGCGGTGACCATACCCTCGGCGTCCAGGTGCTGGCCGGCGAACAGGTGGTGCAGCAAAGCGCCCTCGTACCCTTTACCGTCCAACGGGTACACAAGCCTTGAGCCACTTATGATTCGCGTTTTCGTCCGCCTGCTGCCGCTGCTCCTGACGCTTTGCGCCGGCTCGGCACTGGCCGAGATCTACACCTACATCGACAGCCAGGGCAACCGGGTCTTCACCGATCAACACCGGGCCGGTGCCAAGGCGGTGCCGTTGCCGCCGGTCAATCGCCTGTCGCTGACCCCGACGGCGCCCCTGCCCACGCCGGCCACCGCGCAAAAACCCAAGGTCCAGCCGATTCTCCATTACCAGATGCTACGCATCCTGGTGCCGGACCCCGATGCCACCATCCGTAGCACCGAAGGCAACCTGATCGTCAGCGTCACCAGTGAACCCGGCCTGATGCCCGGGCACACCTACCAATTGCTGCTGGATGGCAAACCCACCGCCGCGCCCGGCCCCAGCCCGGTGTTCGCCTTGAACAATATCGACCGCGGCAGCCACCAGCTCGCGGTGGAGATCCTCGACGAACAGGGGCGGATCGCCGAACGCACGGCCAACCAACCCTTCCATATGGTGCGTATCTCGCTGGCGCAGAAACGCCAGGCCAACCCCTGCCAACTGGCTGATTACGGACAACGGCCGGAATGCCCGCTGGCAGACAAGCCCGAGGAAGAAAGCAGCAGCATTTTGCCGTTTCTCTGATCCACGCCAAGCATGGCACCAGATTGGTGCACTAAACTGCACACCTACCCGAACCAAATCCCATTTTGGTTCGAAAGTACCCGTCGTTTCTGGCAGAACGCCACTCAATCGAGCCTGAAACGCCCATTTCAGGCAATTCGCGCTTCTTTTCGGAGCCTTGGTTTGGTTTTTGCATTTTCCTTGTATCGACGCCTTGTTCGCGCGCGCAAATCGGGACCGGCCCCGTTTGCCATGCTCCAAAAGAGGTCCCCATGACCATCAGTGACGCCCTGCACAGACTGTTACTCGACAACCTGACCACCGCGACCATCCTGCTCAACGCCGAATTGCGCCTGGAGTACATGAACCCGGCGGCGGAAATGCTCCTGGCCATCAGCGGCCAGCGCAGCCATGGCCAGTTCATCAGCGAACTGTTCACCGAGTCGGTCGAGGCCTTGAACTCCCTGCGCCAGGCCGTGGAACAGGCGCACCCGTTCACCAAGCGCGAAGCCATGCTCACGGCGCTGACCGGCCAGACCCTGACCGTCGATTACGCCGTGACGCCGATTCTCAGCCAGGGCGAAACCCTCCTGCTGCTGGAAGTCCATCCCCGCGACCGCCTGTTGCGGATCACCAAGGAAGAGGCCCAGCTGTCCAAGCAGGAAACCACCAAGATGTTGGTGCGCGGCCTGGCCCACGAAATCAAGAATCCCCTGGGCGGGATTCGCGGCGCCGCACAGTTGCTGGCCCGCGAGCTGCCGGAAGAAAGCCTCAAGGACTACACCAACGTCATCATCGAAGAGGCCGACCGCCTGCGCAACCTGGTGGACCGCATGCTCGGCTCGAACAAGCTGCCGTCCCTGGCGCTGACCAACGTCCACGAAGTCCTCGAACACGTCAGCAGCCTGGTGGAAGCCGAGAGCCAGGGCTGCATCAATCTGGTGCGCGACTATGACCCCAGTATTCCCGATGTACTGATCGACCGTGAACAGATGATCCAGGCCGTGCTCAATATCGTGCGCAACGCCATGCAGGCCATCAGCAGCCAGAACGAGCTGCGCCTGGGTCGCATCAGCCTGCGCACCCGGGCGATCCGCCAGTTCACCATCGGCCACGTGCGCCATCGCCTGGTGACCAAGATCGAGATCATCGACAACGGCCCGGGGATTCCCGCCGAGCTGCAGGAAACCATCTTCTATCCCATGGTCAGCGGCCGCCCGGACGGTACCGGGCTCGGCCTGGCCATTACCCAGAACATCATCAGCCAGCACCAGGGCCTGATCGAATGTGAGAGCCACCCCGGCCACACCACATTCTCGATCTTTCTGCCACTGGAACAAGGAGCCACATCGACATGAGCCGTAGTGAAACCGTGTGGATCGTCGATGACGACCGTTCTATCCGATGGGTCCTGGAAAAAGCCCTGCAACAGGAAGGGATGACCACCCAGAGCTTCGACAGTGCCGATGGCGTAATGAGCCGCCTGGTCCGTCAGCAGCCGGATGTGATCATCTCCGACATCCGCATGCCCGGCGCCAGTGGCCTGGACCTGCTCGCGCGGATTCGCGAGCAGCACCCGCGCCTGCCGGTGATCATCATGACCGCCCATTCCGACCTCGACAGCGCGGTGGCCTCCTACCAGGGCGGGGCGTTCGAATACCTGCCCAAGCCGTTTGACGTCGATGAAGCGGTGTCGCTGGTCAAGCGCGCCAACCAGCATGCCCAGGAACAACAAGGCATGGCCGTGGCGCCGACCCTGACCCGGACCCCGGAAATCATCGGCGAAGCGCCGGCGATGCAGGAAGTGTTTCGCGCCATCGGTCGCCTCAGCCACTCCAACATCACCGTATTGATCAATGGCGAGTCCGGCACCGGCAAAGAGCTGGTGGCCCACGCCCTGCACCGCCACAGCCCACGGGCGGCGCAACCGTTCATCGCCTTGAACATGGCGGCGATTCCCAAGGACCTGATGGAATCCGAGCTGTTCGGCCATGAAAAAGGCGCCTTTACCGGCGCGGCCAACCTGCGGCGCGGGCGTTTCGAACAGGCCGACGGCGGCACCCTGTTCCTCGACGAAATCGGCGACATGCCGGCCGACACCCAGACCCGTCTGCTGCGGGTACTGGCGGACGGCGAGTTCTACCGGGTCGGCGGGCATACGCCGGTCAAGGTCGACGTGCGCATCATCGCCGCGACCCACCAGAACCTGGAAACCCTGGTTCACGCGGGCAAATTCCGTGAGGACCTGTTCCATCGCCTGAACGTGATCCGCATCCATATTCCACGGATGTCGGACCGTCGCGAAGACATCCCGACCCTGGCCAAGCACTTCCTCGCCCGCGCCGCCCAGGAACTGTCGGTGGAGCCGAAGCTGCTGAAGTCGGAAACCGAGGAATACCTGAAGAACCTGCCGTGGCCGGGCAACGTGCGCCAGCTGGAGAACACCTGCCGCTGGATCACAGTGATGGCTTCCGGGCGCGAGGTGCATATCAGCGACCTGCCGCCGGAGCTGCTGAACCTGCCGCAGGATTCGGCACCGGTGACCAACTGGGAACAGGCACTGCGCCAGTGGGCCGACCAGGCGCTGGCACGCGGCCAATCGAGCCTGCTGGACAGCGCCGTACCGAGTTTCGAACGGATCATGATCGAGACCGCCCTCAAGCACACCGCCGGCCGCCGTCGCGACGCCGCCGTGCTGCTGGGCTGGGGCCGCAACACCTTGACCCGCAAGATCAAGGAACTGGGCATGAAGGTCGATGGCGGCGATGAGGACGACAGCGACGAGGGTTGATCCGTCGCTTCAAGCCAAACCCTCTACAGCCTGGCTGTAGAGGGTTTTTTATTGCCCTGTAAATGGGACGGCGTGCACCACGGCAATGCGCCTTGAACCGCGATCGAGCAGAGAATCAGGCCGCGCAGGCGCCATCGCCGTTTTTACGCTCGAGCAGAAAGGCCCCGTATTCCGGGGCCTTCAGACACATTTTGAAAATTATCAGGGCAATCATTGGCGTTTTTTCAAAAGCTGGCACGCGCCCTGCAATAACCCCAGTACAACCCAGTTTTGGGGACCCTGATACAGGCAGGTCAGGGACTCCCCTTCTTTACACCGGGACTCACACCGCTCACAGCGACGAGTCCCAAGACGCTTTTGGGAACCCTGGTACAGGCAGGCCGGGACTTCCCTTCTTTACACCAGGACTCATACCGCTCACAGCGACGAGTCCAGATGCTTTCGGGGACCTTGATACAGGCAGGTCAAGACTCCCCTTCTTTACACCGGGACTCACACCGCTCACAGCGACGAGTCCAAAAACGCTTTTGGGAACCCTGATACAGGCAGGTCAGGAATTCCCTTCTTTACACCGGGACTCATACCGCACACAGCGATGAGTCCAGACGTTTTCGGGGACCCTGGTACAGGCAGGCCGGGACTCCCCCTCTTTACACCGGGACTCACACCGCTCACAGCGACGAGTCCAAACGCTTTTGGGAACCCTGATACAGGCAGGTCAGGAATTCCCTCTTTAACACCCGGACTCACACCGCTCACCGCGACGAGCCCGATAGCCGTTCTGGGAGCTCCGGTACAGGCAGGCCGGAGATTCCCTCTTTTATTCCTCACGGAGATTGATCGCCAATCTCCAGCGCCCGTCCACCTTCGCCCCGGCCCATTCGCCGTGCAGCGGACGCGCCGCCAGCAACGTCAGCAACAACCCCTTGTCACTCAAGCGCACACGCCAGTTGGCGTCCTTGCCGGCCACCTGCAAGTGGCCGTTCTGCGCCTTGCCCTCGGCGTCGAACAGCAACGCCACCGTGCCGTCGACCTGCTCGCCATGCACCTTGGGCTCGGCACTGAACCAGACCACCACCCCCTCGGGCACCACCTCGACCTGTTGCAAAACCAGGGGCTCGGGCGCGGTCAGGCGACCGATCATCATCCCGACCATCAAGCCGACAATCGCCAGCGATCCCAACACCCGCGGCAATAGCTTCGATCGCGGGTCCTCTTCGGGGGTAGAATGCAGCCCATCTTCATCTTCGGAGCCGTGCATGTTTCACGTCATCCTTTTTCAACCAGAAATTCCGCCGAACACCGGCAACATTATCAGGCTGTGCGCCAACAGCGGCTGCCACCTGCATTTGATCGAGCCCATCGGTTTTGAAATGGACGACAAGCGCTTGCGCCGCGCCGGCCTCGACTATCACGAGTACGCCACGCTCAAGACCCACGCCGACCTCGCCAGTTGCCTGGAAAGCCTCGGCCACCCGCGCCTGTTCGCTTTTACCACCAAGGGTTCGCGAGTGTTCCACGAGGCGCGCTTCGCCGAGGGTGATGCGTTTCTCTTCGGCCCGGAAAGCCGTGGCCTGCCGGCCGAGGTGCTCGACGCCCTGCCCGGCGAACAACGCCTGCGCCTGCCGATGCGCGAAGGCTGCCGCAGCCTGAACCTGTCCAACACCGTGGCGGTGGCGGTCTACGAAGGTTGGCGCCAGTTGGGCTTTGCCTGAACAAAAAAAGCGCCGGAAAAAGGCGCTTTTTTGTGGGCAGGCAATCCGTTTATTGAACGGTTTGCGCGCCGTCTTCCTGCAGACGCTGCAGCTCTTGCGCGTACAGGGCATCGAAGTTCACCGGGGCCAGCATCAACGCCGGGAACGAACCACGGGTGACCAGGCTGTCCAGGGTTTCACGGGCGTACGGGAACAGGATGTTCGGGCAGAATGCACCCAGGGTGTGGCTCATGGAAGCCGCATCGAGGTTCTTGATCAGGAAGATACCGGCCTGCTGCACTTCAGCGATGAAAGCCACTTCTTCACCGTTCTTCACGGTCACCGACAGGGTCAGCACCACCTCGTGGAAGTCGCCTTCCAGGGCTTTCTGACGGGTATTGAGGTCCAGGCCGACGCTCGGCTCCCACTGCTGGCGGAAGATCGCCGGGCTTTTCGGGGCTTCGAAGGACAGGTCGCGCACGTAGATACGCTGCAAGGAGAATTGCGGTTGGCTATCTTCTTCAGTGGCAGCAGTGTTCTGTTGGTCAGTCATCGCAGCAGATCCTTCTTGATCTTCAGGTCTTTAAAGGGTTGGGGGAATCAAGCTTCCAGCAACGCGTCCAGCTTACCGGCGCGCTCGAGGGCGAACAGGTCGTCGCAACCACCGATGTGCCGGTCGCCGATCCAGATTTGTGGCACGGACGTGCGCCCGGCCTTCTGGGACATCTCGGCCCGCAACTGCGGTTTGCCATCGACCTTGATCTCGTCGAAAGCAACGTTCTTGCTGCCGAGCAACGACTTGGCGCGCATGCAGTAAGGGCAGTAATCACTGGAGTAGACAACGACCTGGCTCATATCACTTCACCAGCGGCAGATTGTCGGCTTTCCAGCTGGAAATACCACCGGACAGCTTGGCGGCAGTGAAACCGGACTTGAGCAGCTCGCGGGCGTGAGTCCCGGAGTGCTGGCCCTGGGCGTCGACCAGAATCAGGGTCTTGGCCTTGTGCTTCTCCAGTTCACCGATGCGAGCCATCAGTTTGTCCTGGGGAATGTTCAGCGCGCCGACGATATGACCGGCGGCAAAGTCCTTGCTCGGGCGCAAGTCGATGACCACGCCCTGGTCCTGGTTGACCAGTGCGGTCAACTGGCCAGTACTGAGGCTGGCGCCACCGCGGCTCATTTCATGGGCAATCAGCAAGGCCAGCAGGAGCACGAAGGCGCCGGCTAACAGGTAGTGGCTAGTGGCAAATGCAATCAGGTGATCGACCATCAGGAGGTTCCAGGGCGTTAAAATGTGGGCCAGTATACACAGCCGTCAAGGTCGGCCAAACCCCGCCCGGCGGTGACTGCATTTGAACTTGGCTTTAAACTGCGACTCTTTTTTCCATGACCTTTCAATCCAGCCGCGAGTGCCGTCCATGACTACCACGCCTAAACCTTTGGTCCTGATCATCCTGGATGGCTTCGGTCACAGTGAGAGCCATGACTACAACGCCGTCTATTCGGCGAAAAAACCGGCGCTCGACCGCCTGGTCGCGACCCAGCCCAACGGCCTGATCTCCGGCTCCGGCATGGATGTCGGCCTGCCGGACGGGCAGATGGGCAACTCCGAAGTCGGCCACATGAACCTCGGCGCCGGCCGGGTGGTGTACCAGGACTTCACCCGCGTGACCAAGTCGATCCGCGACGGCGAGTTCTTCGAGAACCCGACCATCTGCGCGGCGGTGGACAAGGCCGTGGCCGCGGGCAAGGCGGTGCACATCCTCGGCCTGCTGTCCGAAGGTGGCGTGCACAGCCATCAGGACCACCTGGTGGCCATGGCCGAGCTGGCGTTCAAGCGCGGCGCCGAGAAAATCTACCTGCACGCCTTCCTCGATGGCCGCGACACCCCGCCGAAAAGCGCCCAGTCATCCATCGAGTTGCTCGACGAAACCTTCCGTACCCTGGGCAAGGGCCGTATCGCCAGCCTGATCGGGCGCTATTTCGCCATGGACCGCGACAACCGCTGGGACCGTGTGGCCCAGGCCTACAACCTGATTGTCGACGGCCAGGCCGAGTTCCACGCCGCCAATGCCCAGGAAGGCCTGCAAGCCGCCTATGAGCGCGGCGAGAGCGACGAATTCGTCAAGGCCACCCGCATTGGCGAGAAAGTCACCGTCGAAGACGGCGATGCGGTGGTATTCATGAACTTCCGCGCCGACCGTGCCCGTGAACTGACCCGGGTGTTCGTCGAAGACGACTTCAAGGACTTCGAGCGCGCCCGCCAGCCGAAAACCGCTGGCTTCATCATGCTGACCCAGTACGCCGCCAGCATTCACACGCCGTCAGCCTTCGCCCCGGGCAGCCTGGAAAACGTGCTGGGCGACTATCTGGCAAAAAACGGCAAGACCCAGCTACGGATCGCCGAAACCGAGAAGTACGCCCACGTCACCTTTTTCTTTTCCGGCGGTCGTGAAGAACCTTTCCCGGGTGAGGAACGTATCCTGATCCCGTCGCCGAAAGTCGCCACCTACGACCTGCAACCGGAAATGAGCGCGCCGGAAGTCACCGACCGCATCGTCGATGCTATCGAACACCAGCGTTACGACGTGATCGTGGTCAACTACGCCAACGGCGACATGGTCGGCCACAGCGGCGTGTTCGATGCGGCCGTTAAAGCAGTGGAATGTCTGGATTTGTGTGTAGGACGTATCGTCGAGGCCCTGGACAAGGTCGGCGGCGAAGCGCTGATCACCGCCGACCACGGCAACGTCGAACAAATGGAAGACGAATCCACCGGCCAGGCCCACACCGCCCACACCACCGAGCCGGTACCCTTCATCTATGTCGGCAAGCGTCCGCTGAAGGTCCGTGAAGGCGGCGTGTTGGCAGATGTCGCACCGACCATGCTCAAGCTTCTGGGCCTGGAACAGCCGAAAGAGATGACCGGTACGTCGATCCTGACTGACCTCTAAACGCCACAAATCAGGTAGGCCGCAGGCCTGCGGCCTACCTCTTTATCGGAAACGCCTGAAAGCAACCGCTTTTGGGCGTTTTTTTTGCAGCCCGCGGCGGGCATACTAGGGCGTCTCGTTCCCAGGTGTCGCCCGCCCCATGCTTCGCGCCCTTATCGCCCTAGCCCTGATCTGCCTGCTCCAACCGGCCTTTGCCGACGAGCGCGCACAAACCCAGCAGCAATTGGACGCTACGCGTCAGGATATCGCTGAGCTGAAAAAGCTCCTGGGCAAGCTGCAGGAAGAAAAATCCGGGGTGCAGAAAGAACTGCGCGGCACCGAAACCGAGATGGGCAAGCTGGAGAAGCAGGTCGATGCCCTGCAGAAAGAGCTGAAAAAGAGCGAAAGCGAACTGCAGCGGCTCGACGCAGAGAAAAAAAAACTCCAGAGCGCGCGCATTGAACAGCAGCGACTGATCGCGATCCAGGCCCGCGCCGCCTACCAGGGTGGCCGCCAGGAGTACCTCAAGCTGTTGCTCAACCAGCAAAACCCGGAAAAATTCGCCCGCACCCTGACCTATTACGATTACCTGAGCCAGGCGCGCATGGAGCAGTTGAAGAACTTCAACGAAACCCTGCGCCAACTGGCCAATGTCGAAAACGACATCAATCTGCAGCAAGCCCAGTTGCTGGTGCAGAAAAGCAGCCTGGACAGCCAGCGCGACGAACTGGACAAGGTCCGCAAGGAGCGCCAGGCGGCCCTGGCCAAGCTCAGTGACGACGTGAAAGCCCGCGACCAGAAGCTCGCCGCTCGCGAACAGGACCAGGCCGACCTGTCGAAAGTCCTCAAGACCATCGAAGAAACCCTGGCTCGCCAGGCCCGCGAGGCGGAAGAAGCGCGTCAGAAAGCGCTGCTCGCCCAGCAGGAAGCCGAAAAAAAGCGCCAGCGTGAGGCTGCGGTCGCCAACGACGACAGCCCACGGCCACCGCGTAAAACCACGCCTGGAGCCTTGGTATCGAGTGCAGGAGAATCCTTCGGCGGCCCTTTTGCTTCAGCGCGCGGCAAACTTCCATGGCCAGTTGATGGTCGACTGCTTGCGCGCTTTGGTGAAACCCGTGGCGATGACGCCCGGACCAAGTGGGACGGGGTAATGATCAGCGCCGCCGCCGGTAGCCAGGTGCACGCCGTGCACGGTGGCCGCGTGGTGTTCGCCGATTGGTTGCGGGGCGCCGGTTTGCTGGTCATTCTGGACCACGGCAACGGTTACCTGAGCCTCTACGGGCACAACCAGACGCTGCTCAAGTCCGCAGGCGATGTGGTAAAAGCCGGTGAGTCGATCTCTACTGTAGGCAACAGTGGCGGTCAGGACGCACCCGCGTTGTATTTCGCTATACGTCAGCAGGGTCACCCGAGTGATCCGGCCCAATGGTGCCGCGCCCAAGGATAGGCCGGCATCTTAATCAGGAGTTCGTTCGACATGTTGCATTTGTCCCGCCTCACCTCGCTGGCCCTGACGATCGCCCTGGTGATCGGTGCGCCCCACGCGTTCGCTGCGCAACCTGCCCAGCCCGCGCCGGCTGCCGCTGCTCCGGCCGTCACCGCCAAGGCCCCGCTGCCGCTCGACGAGCTGCGCACCTTTGCCGAGGTCATGGACCGGATCAAGGCCGCCTATGTCGAACCGGTGGACGACAAGACCCTGCTGGAGAATGCCATCAAGGGCATGCTCAGCAACCTTGACCCGCATTCCGCCTACCTCGGGCCGGACGACTTCGCCCAGCTGCAGGAAGACACCAGCGGCGAATTCGGCGGCCTGGGCATCGAAGTCGGCATGGAAGACAACTTCGTCAAGGTGGTCTCGCCGATCGACGACACCCCGGCGTCCAAGGCCGGCGTGCAGGCCGGCGACCTGATCGTCAAGATCAACGGCCAGCCGACCCGCGGCCAGACCATGACCGAAGCCGTCGACAAGATGCGCGGCAAGGTCGGCCAGAAGATCACCCTGACCCTGGTGCGCGGCGGCGGCGCGCCGTTCGACGTGACCCTGACCCGGGCGATCATCCGCACCAAGAGCGTGCGCAGCCAGTTGCTGGAAAACGGCTACGGCTATATCCGCATCACCCAGTTCCAGGTCAAGACCGGCGAAGAGGTCTCCAAGGCCCTCGCGGCCCTGCACAAGGAAAACGGCAAGAAGCTCAACGGCATCGTCCTCGACCTGCGCAACAACCCGGGCGGCGTGTTGCAGGCGGCGGTGGAAGTGGTCGACCACTTCATCACCAAGGGCCTGATCGTCTACACCAAAGGTCGCATCGCCAACTCCGAACTGCGCTTCTCGGCCACCGGCCACGACGAAAGCGAAGCGGTGCCGATGGTGGTGCTGATCAACGGCGGCAGCGCCTCGGCTTCGGAAATCGTTGCCGGTGCCCTGCAAGACCAGAAACGCGCCGTGTTGATGGGCACCACCAGCTTCGGCAAGGGCTCGGTCCAGACCGTGCTGCCGTTGAGCAATGATCGCGCGCTGAAGATCACCACCGCGCTGTACTTCACCCCCAACGGTCGTTCGATCCAGGCCCAGGGCATCATCCCCGATGTTGAAGTGCGCCAGGCCAAGGTCACCGGCGCCCAGGACGACGACACCTTCAAGGAAGCCGATCTCCAGGGTCACCTGGGCAACGGCAACGGCGGCGCGGACAAGCCAAGCGTCAAGGCGCCCAAGGCCAAGCCACGCCTGCAGGATGACGACTATCAGTTGGGCCAGGCCCTGAGCCTGCTCAAGGGTCTGAGCGTGACACGCGGCAACTGAGATGCGCCGCTGGCTGCTGCTCCTTATCGGCTGTTTGATCGGCGTTGCCCAGGCGGCGCCGGTCGAGCCGCCGGCACCGACCAAGGCCTACCTCACCCTGATTATCGATGACCTGGGGCAGAACCTGCCCCGGGATCGTCGGGTGCTGGCCCTGCCCGGGCCGGTCACCCCCTCGATCATGCCCGACACCCTGCACGCCGCCGAATTCGCCCGCGAGGCCCATGCCGCCGGCAAGATCGTCATGCTGCACATGCCCATGGACCCGGCCACCGGGCCTTTCGCCTGGCATCCCGACCTGTCCCTCGATGAATTGCAAACGCGCCTGGCCGCCGCCTTCAAGGCCGTGCCCTTTACCAGCGGGATCAACAACCATGAAGGCAGCCGCATGACCGCCGAACCGGTGGCCATGGCCTGGCTGATGGGCGAATTGCAGCGGCGCAACAAGTTCTTCGTCGACAGCCGCACCAGCGCCAAGACCGTCGCCGCGGCCCAAGCGCAGAAGATCGGCCTGCCCAGTGTGTCGCGGGATGTCTTCCTCGACAACGAGCGCACCGAAGCGGCCATCACCGTCCAATTGGAAACCGCGATCAAACTGGCCCGCAAACAGGGCACGGTGGTGGTCATCGGCCATCCGTACCCGCAGACCCTGGCGGTCCTCGAACGCGAGCTGCCCAAGCTCAAGGAGCAGGGCATCGACTGGATCGACATCAAGTCGATGATCGCCCTGCGCAGCAACCAGGCGACCGAGGCTCACGGCAAACAAGGCGTTTATCGCTGATATCTATCCATACACACGCGCTCCAGCCGCGCCAGTAAGTTCAGTGCTCACGAACTTGACTGAGCCGACATGAAAGACCTACTGAGAAACCTCCTCCACACCGCGCTGCTGCTCCTGCCCCTCAACCTCCATGCCCGGATCGACACCCACAGCGCCTATGGCATGCCGCCCCCCGCTTTCGTCAGCAACTTCGACGGCCGCTTCAACAAATGGAGCGGTATCGGCCGCATCAAGAACCAGTCACAGGCACTCTGTACCGCCAGCCTTCTGGACACTCGCACGCCTGACACCGCCGCCGATGCACCCGCCTATATCGTCACCAGCAACCGCTGCCTGCACCAGGACAACCGTGAGATCCAGAAAGACCAGCCCATTGTCGGCACGGTCTCCTTCAACTACTTCGAGGACAGCATCGAGCAACTGAAGCTCTACAAACTCAAAACCCTCAGGTGGAGCAGCAGCGCAGGCATCGACCTGGCCATTATCGAACTTGAAAAACCCCTCGCCACCTTGCTCGCCGAAGGGATAGAGCCACTGAAACTGGCCACCACCGAACCGCGTCCACGCAGCGATATATTGGCCCTCGGCGTGCCCGAATGGGCAACGCTACAGGTGTCCGCCTGCACTCATCTGGCCAGTGCGGAAATCCTCGAACAGCCCTGGGTCTGGCGCTCGACCATGAAGAACCGCTGCCGCGGCATCACGGCGGGAAGCTTTGGCGGCCCCTTGCTGGACAGAGAGAGCGGGGAACTGTTCGGGATTATCGCCACCACCACCCATGAGACGCGGGAAGAGAAGCAGTGCCTGGCGGGAACACCTTGCGAGACCACCCAAGGCCAGCCCGACTGGCAACCCGGTACCAACTATGGAAGTTCGCTGGCCTTTCTGAACCGTTGTTTTATCGATGGCCGATTAACGGCCGATCCGCACGAGTGCGATCTGTATCCGACGACCTCGATCAGTTTTGAAAACCCGCAGCCGATCCAGCAGTACTTTGTCGCGTCACCCAACGGCAATAGCGACATCATCCCCAACTGGAAAGCCCCCCTCAGACTCAGCACGCCGTTCTATCGCTTCAAGACCGTACGCCGGGCGACCGACTGCGAAGACCCGGCCCACTACGGCCCCGCGCTGCCCAGCCTGAGCGCGATGATCGACCTGCCCATAGGCCCGCAAACCGGCATCCATATGCTCTGCATCCTGGGGATGGAGACACAGACGCCGCAACACCCCCCGGCACGGATGAAAGGCGCCCTGACCCTGGCCGTCGAACTGGCGGAACCCGGGCCGGCGCGGTCGCCGGACATGAGCATCGAGCTGGACCGGACGCTGCTTGGCACCTACGCCGTCATCTGGCAACACAACCCGCCGTTCTACGCCCGCTATGAATACAAGTACGGACCCGCTCGCTCGACGGACTGTCAGGACAAAGCCGGCTTCGTGGAAATACCTCCGCCCCTGGAAGAGGAGGAGGAAGATGTCCTGCTGCCCGTGGACCCCGACATTCCGCCCGCCGTCGAACTCGTGAAGAAGACGATCAAAGTCCGCATCGACGAATTGCCCAACGGGCAATACAAGGAGCTGTTCTCGGTGTACAGGGAACCGATCAAGCTGTGCACGCGAGCCTACGACCAGGCCAATCAGGTCTCGCCGGTCCGGACAGATATCCTCAGGCCGCGCTGACCGACACTACAGGTAATGAGCAAAGGCCTGATCCACCGCCCCTTCACGGCGTAGCTGATCGAGCGCCGACTGCAACTTGGCGACGACCGCGTCGGGCACCTCTTTGTTGAGGGCCAGGTAAAGGGACGCACTGTTGAAGCGCAAGACCGTCTTGAGCCCGGCAATGCCCTCCTGCCGCGCCAGATAGCGTCCGGCGGGATCGCCCGAGGCCCACAGGTCGATCTGACCGTCGACCAGCTTGCGCGCATTATCCTGGTCGCGCAGGGCCAGCACCGGGTTGAATCCGTGCTGCGCCAGGTATTGGGCGATAGCGTCGCCCTTGTAGGCGCCGATCCGGTAGCGATGGGCCTGCTCCAGGCCCGACAAGGCAATCGGGCTGTCCGTCTTGCCCAGCAGCACCCAATCGTCAGGACCGATCGGCCCGACCCATTTGAACAGTCTCTCGCGCTCCGGCAGCCTGGCCATGACAAACACCCCGTAGCCGGGGTTTTCCAGGGCGAGCTTGTAGATACGTTCCCAGGGGAAACGCAGGGTCAGGCTGTAGGAAATACCGGCGCGCTTGAAGGTTTCCCGCACGATATCGGCGGCAATGCCTTCGATATTCTCGTCCTTGGCGAAGTTCTTGCCATTTTTCGCCATGTTGTAGGGCGGGAAGTTCTCCGTCAGCAGGACAATGCCGTCATCGGCTGTGTCCGCCGCCTCTACCGTGCCCGACAACAGTCCGATCAGGCAAAACAGCACAAGGAAAAAGCGTTTAGACATAGTAGGCAACCGGAATCCGTGGCGGACTCAAGAGTGACTTGAGCCCGCCACGCTGTCCAGTGGGCTGTTGCGCTCAGCGCACCACAATACCGCGCGCGGCCATATAGGCCTTGGCTTCCGGCACCGTGTACTCGCCGAAGTGGAAGATGCTCGCCGCCAGTACCGCACTGGCGTGGCCTTCCAGAATCCCGTCGGCCAGGTGCTGCAGGTTACCGACACCGCCCGAAGCGATCACCGGGATGCCCAGGGCATCGCTGATGGCCCGGGTCACACCGAGGTCGAAACCGCTTTTCATGCCGTCCTGGTCCATGCTGGTGAGCAGGATCTCGCCGGCACCGAGGCCTTCCATCCTCGAAGCCCACTCCACCGCATCGAGCCCGGTGGGCTTGCGCCCGCCGTGGGTGAAGATTTCCCAGCGCGGGGTTTCGCCCGGCAGCGAGACCTTCTTCGCATCGATGGCGACGACAATGCACTGCGAGCCGAAATGCTGCGCCGCTTCGCCGACGAACTCGGGGTTGAACACCGCCGCCGTGTTGATCGAGACCTTGTCGGCCCCGGCATTGAGCAGGTTGCGGATGTCCTGCACGGTGCGCACGCCGCCGCCGACCGTCAGCGGGATAAACACCTGGCTGGCCATGCGCTCGACGGTATGCAGCGTGGTGTCACGGCCGTCGACGCTGGCGGTGATGTCGAGAAAGGTGATCTCATCCGCGCCCTGCTCGTCGTAACGCCGGGCGATTTCCACCGGGTCACCGGCATCACGGATGTTCTCGAACTTGACGCCCTTGACCACGCGACCGTTGTCGACGTCCAGGCAAGGGATGATGCGTTTGGCCAGCGCCATGGTGAGTCCTCAGCCTTTGTACGAATCGCAGAAGGCTTGCGCCTCGGCGACATCGAGGGTGCCTTCGTAGATCGCCCGGCCGGTAATCGCGCCGATGATGCCCGGTGCCTTGGCGTCCAGCAGGCTCTTGATATCGCCCAGGTTGTGGATACCGCCGGAAGCGATCACCGGAATTTTCGTGGCCGCGGCCAGGGCTGCGGTGAAGGGCACGTTGCAGCCCTGCATCATGCCGTCTTTGGCGATATCGGTGTAGACGATGGCGGAGACGCCGTCGGCTTCGAACTGTTTGGCCAGGTCGATGACCTGCACGGTGCTGATTTCAGCCCAGCCGTCGGTGGCGACAAAACCGTCCTTGGCATCCAGGCCGACGATGACCTTGCCCGGGAACGCGCGGCAGGCTTCGGCAACGAACGCAGGGTCTTTCACCGCCTTGGTGCCGATGATCACGTAGCTCACGCCGGCCTTGACGTAGTGCTCGATGGTTTCCAGGGAACGGATACCGCCGCCGATCTGGATCGGCAGGTTCGGGTAACGCTTGGCGATGGCGGTGACCACCTCGCCATTGACCGGCTGGCCTTCGAACGCGCCGTTCAGGTCGACCAGATGCAGACGGCGGCAGCCGCCCTCCACCCACTTGGCAGCCATGCTCACCGGGTCATCGGAGAACACCGTGGAATCTTCCATGCGGCCCTGGCGCAGACGAACGCAGGCACCGTCTTTGAGATCGATAGCGGGGATAATCAGCATCTGGCAAACCTTAGAGTCGTTTTTTCAGCTTTACTCGGAAATCAGTTTTTCTCGAGTGCCCACAGGTCGCTTTCGATGCTTTCGAACCTTTCTTTAAGGTGCGTCTGCACATCGAAAATCGCCCTGTTGTAATAGTGCGGAGCAATTTCACGGGTAAACAGGTCGAGGATTTCAGCCGCTTCGAACGAACCCAGGTCCAGTTCGAAGCGCTCTTCCATGAAGCGCTTGATCTTCTGATTGGCCTCGTTCTCCTGTTCCGGAGTGAGGGTCAGGATCGGCGGCTTGGTCTTCTTCGCGGCCATTTACCAGCGCCCATCCCAGGCGGCGAAGTTCTGCAGCAATTGCAGGCCATGGGTATGGCTTTTCTCCGGGTGGAACTGCACGGCGAAACGCGAGCCCTCGGCCAGCGCCGCAGCGAAGTCGACGCCGTAGTGCCCGCGGCCCACCACCTGCCGCGGGTTACCGGCGGCGATGTAGTAGCTGTGCACGAAGTAGAAGCGCGCCAGGTCCGGGATGTTGTGCCACAGGGGGTGATCCACTACCTGCGTCACCTCGTTCCAGCCCATATGCGGCACTTTCAGATGCTCGCCGTCCTCGCGCTGGTCCTTGGCGAACAGCTTCACCTGGCCAGGAAACAGGCCGATGCAGTCGACGCCGGCGTTCTCTTCGCTATGGTCGAGCAAGGCCTGCATGCCGACACAGATGCCAAGGAACGGACGATCCTGGCTGACTTCACGCACCAGGGCGTCGAAACCCAGGCGACGGATCTCGGCCATGCAGTCGCGAATCGCGCCGACGCCGGGGAAAACCACCCGGTCGGCTTCGCGAATCACAGCCGCATCGCTGGTGATCAGCACCTTGCCGGCACCCACGTGCTCGAGGGCCTTGGCCACCGAGTGCAGGTTACCCATGCCGTAATCGATAACCGCGACCGTCTGCATTACAGGACGCCCTTGGTCGAAGGCATTTGCCCGGCCATGCGGTCGTCGAGTTCGACGGCCATGCGCAGGGCGCGACCGAAGGCCTTGAACACGGTTTCGATCTGGTGGTGGGTGTTGGTGCCACGCAGGTTGTCGATGTGCAGGCTGACCAGGGCGTGGTTGACGAAGCCCTGGAAGAATTCCTGGAACAGATCGACGTCGAAGCCGCCCACGGTGGCGCGGGTGTAGGGCACGTGCATCTGCAGGCCGGGACGGCCGGAGAAGTCGATGACCACTCGCGACAGCGCTTCGTCCAGCGGCACATAGGCGTGACCGTAGCGACGGATGCCTTTTTTGTCGCCGATGGCTTTGGCGAAGGCCTGACCCAGGGTGATACCGACGTCTTCCACGGTGTGGTGGTCGTCGATATGCAGGTCGCCCTTGCACTCGATATCCAGGTCGATCAGCCCGTGACGGGCGATCTGGTCGAGCATGTGTTCAAGAAAAGGCACACCGATATCAAATCGGGCCTTTCCGGTGCCATCCAGGTTGATCGAGGCTTTGATCTGGGTTTCCAGAGTGTCGCGCTCGACGGACGCCTTACGTTCGGCCATCACCAGCTCCGCAAAATCATTGGGCGAAAAAGGCAACCATTATAGGGGCGCGGGCGGCAAACAGAAACACGCAAGGTGAACTCCCGGACGGGCTGAATCCAGGCGTGTCGGGGATATACCTGTCAGGACAACTACGAAAGGAGGGTGTGATCACTCCCACGCGCTACGCGGGAATGATCACGATGTACAACTTAGTGGAACAGCACCGCCGTCTTCTGCAGGGTGACCCACACGCCCCACGCCAACGGAATGCCCACCACCAGCCAGGCGGCAACCGCCATCGGCTTGCTGCCCGCAGCGGCTTTCCACTCCAGCACGGTAGTGCTGTCGGCGCCCTTGTCATGACCCAGCGCCTGCTCGGCGGCGAGCTGCGCGTCGGTCATGAAGTACTTGTCGGCCACCGGACGCACCAGCAGGTTGCAGATGAACCCCAGCACCAGCAGGCCGGCGAGGATGTACAAGGTGATGTCGTAGGCCGCGGCGCGCTCGACGCCGATGCTCAACTGATACTCACGCAGGTAGTTCACCAGCACCGGACCCAGCACCCCGGCTGCCGCCCAGGCGGTCAGCAGGCGACCGTGGATCGCACCGACCATCTGGGTGCCGAACAGGTCCGCCAGGTAGGCCGGCACCGTGGCGAAACCACCGCCGTACATCGACAGGATCACGCAGAACGCCGCCACGAACAGCGCGACGCTGCCCAGATGACCAAGGCTCGGCACTGACGCATAGAGCGCGAAACCCAGGGCGAAGAACACGAAGTAGGTCGCCTTGCGGCCGATATAGTCCGAGAACGACGCCCAGAAGAACCGGCCGCCGATGTTGAACAGGCTGAGCAAACCGGTGAAGCCGGCTGCGATGGCGGCGATCTGGCCCAGTTGCGCGGCGTCCAACTGGCCGAAGGTCAGGCCGTTGCCGAGCAGTTTGCCGGCGAAGACTTCCTGCAACAGTGGCGAAGCCATGCCGAGGATGCCGATACCGGCGGATACGTTCAGGCACAGCACCAGCCACACCAGACGGAACTGCGGGGTCTTCCAGGCCACGTTCACATGCACGTGACGGTGGGTGATCATCGCGTTGCTGCTCTTCTTCACCGGTGCGGTCCAGCCCTCGGGCTTCCAACCGGTAGGCGGCACGCGGTACGACAATGCGCCGCCGATCATGAAGACGAAGTAAATCGCCGCCATCACCGCGAAGCTCTGCCACACGCCGACACTGGTAGGCGAAGCGAAGTGGCCCATCAAGGCCGCCGCCAACGGTGCACCGACCATCGCGCCGCCGCCGAAGCCCATGATTGCCATGCCGGTGGCCATGCCGCGCTTGTCCGGGAACCACTTGATCAGGGTCGAGACCGGCGAGATATAGCCCAGCCCCAGACCGATACCGCCAATCACCCCGGAACCGATCCACATCAGCCAGATCTGGTGGGTATAGACCCCCAACGCGGAAATCAGCAAGCCACCACACCAGCACAGTGCGGACACCACACCGGCCTTGCGCGGACCGGCACGTTCCAGCCAGCCGCCCCAGATCGCGGCCGAGCAGCCGAGGAAAATGAAGAACAGGGTGTAGATCCAGCCGAGCATGGAAATCGGCCAATCACACTGCGACGAGAAGACCTGTGAGATAAAGCTCATGTCCGGCGCGCAAGCGACCGGTGCGGTGATGCCCAAGGCCTTGGACAGTGGCAACCAGAACACCGAGAAGCCGTAGGCCATGCCGATGCACAGGTGGATGGCCAGGGCGGCCGGTGGAACCAGCCAGCGGTTGAAACCGGGCTTGGCGATAATGCGCTCTTTTGACAGGAACGCAGGTTCGGCGGCTTGAATGCGCGCCGTCATGCTGGTGCTCATTTGAAGTGTTTCCCCCAATTGAAATGATGGTTCGCCGGCCACACATCACTCCCGACCTTGGTGCACGCAGGCATGGCCGTGTTATCGAGTGATGCTTGTTACGCGACAATAGGTCGCAGAAAGACTGACGAAGTGCGAGAGGTTACCATTTACGCATGACAGCACAACCAGACTGATACGCTCTTTATGTAATGCAACTGCTCTGCTTTCCTGTAGGAGCAAGCTTGCTCGCGATCCGCCGCAGGCGGCCATCAGCCGCGAATGCAGATGGCGCCCGAAAGATCGCTATCGCGAGCAAGCCTGCTCCTACGAAACGCCAACCCCGGACGTTCGAGGAATCTATGCCCATCGTTGTCGAGTCCCTCACCGAAGCCACCTACCAGGACCAGCAGGACCTGCAGAAGATCTATCTGGACGCCCCCGCCTGGCTTTTCGCACCGCAAGCCGACGGCCAGCAACTGATCGAGACCGCCCTGGCCGACGGCAGCCTGATCGCCGGGCGCTTCAATGACCGCCTGCTGGGCGCGGCGCGCCTGGAACGGCGGGCGGATCTCTGGCTTTTATCCCAACTTTGCGTCAGAAAAATCACCAGGCGCCGTGGGGTAGCCGAACGACTGGTGGCGGAAGCCGCACGGATGGCCAGGCTGGCCGGCGCGGAACTGCGGCTCCTGGCCCCCGCCGGACATCTCGAAGCCCAGGCGCTGGCGGCCAAGCTGCGGATTCCCCTGGATCCGCTCTAGGGATCATCCCTGCCCTGTCGCCAGCCCCGTGACGCTATACTCGCGGGCTGAATTTCAAATTCCACTGACTACAAGGACTCGCCCATGAAAGCGTTCGGCAAAATCCTGGGTCTGGGGCTTCTCGGGTTGTTGCTGATCATCGTGGCGGCAGGCTTTGCCCTGACCCACCTGTTCAATCCCAACGACTATAAAAACGAGATTCGCCAGATTGCCCGCGACAAGGCCCACATTGAGCTGACCCTCAATGGCGACATCGGTTGGAGCCTTTTCCCCTGGCTGGGCCTGGAGCTGCACGATGCCAGCGTGGCGACCCTGGTCACCCCGACCCAGCCGTTTGCCGACCTGCAGATGCTCGGCCTGTCGGTGCGCGTCCTGCCGCTTCTGCGTCGTGAAGTGCAGATGAGCGATGTCCGCGTCGAAGGCCTGAACCTGCGGCTCAATCGCGACAAGGACGGCCACGGCAACTGGCAGGACATCGGTCGCCCGGCCCCCGGCGCCAGCATCACCGCGCAGGCCGACAAGGTCGCCGAACCGGCCGGCGCCGAGGCGGAAGAAAAACCCTCGCAGCCGATCCGCCTGGATATCGACAGCCTGACCGTGAACAACGCCCGGATCGAATTCAACGATGAAAAGACCGGCCGCCAGATCACCTCGGAAAGCATCCAGCTGAGCACCGGCGCGGTGCATGACGGCAAGGAAATCCCGGTCAAGTTGACCGCCTTCTTCGGCACCAACCAGCCGGTCCTGCGGGCCCGTACCGAACTCAGCGGCAACCTGCGTTTCGACCGCGTACTCAAGCGCTACCAGTTCGAAGACATGCGCCTCGGCGGCGAACTGACGGGCGATCCGCTGCAAGGCAAGCCGCTGACGTTCTCGGCCCAGGGCCAATTGCTGGTGGATATGCAGGCGAACGTCGCCGAATGGACCAGCCTGAAATTGTCGGCCAACCAACTGCGCGCCCTCGGCGAGCTGAAGGCCAACGACCTGAACAAGACCCCGCAACTCAACGGCACGCTGTCGATTGCCCAACTGGACCTGATGAAGTTTCTCGACAGTATCGGCCAGCCCCTGCCGACCGTCGCCGACGGCAGCCTGAGCAAGGTCGAGCTGGTCACCCACCTCACCGGCACGCCCACCAGCCTGGCGCTGGATGGCCTCAACCTGAAACTCGATGACAGCAACTTCACCGGTCGCATCGCCATCGAGGATTTCGCCAAGCAATCCCTGCGCGTACAGCTCAAGGGCGACAAATTTGACGCCGATCGCTACCTGCCGCCGAAATCGGCCGACGCCAACAGCGCCTCGAAGGTCCGCCAGGCCGATGTGCTGAACAGCGAGGCCAACGCCATCGCCAGTAGCTCGCCATTGCCGGAATCCCCGACCAAGGGTGCCTGGAGCAGCGACAAGTTGCTGCCCATCGAACGCCTGCGCAGCGCTGATGTGGACGCCGACCTGAGTTTCGACCAACTGACCCTGAAGAAGCTGCCGATCAACAACGCCGCCCTCAAGGCCACCGGCCTGGGTGGCGTGCTGACCCTCGGCGACCTACGCGGCGAGCTCTACAGCGGCAGCTTCAGCGCCAAGGGCAGCCTCGATGTGCGCCCCGACGTGCCGCGCCTGACCCTGCAAACGCGGCTGAACCGGGTGCCGCTCGAACGCGTCCTGCAAGCCCAGGGACAGAAACCGCCGGTCAAGGGCGCCCTGACCCTCAACAGCGACTTCACTGCCAGCGGCAACAGCCAGAAAGCCCTGATCGACAGCCTCAACGGCACCGCCAGCTTTGTCCTCAACGACGGCCTGCTGCTCAACGCCAACCTCGAACAGCAACTGTGCACCGGCATCGCCACCCTCAACCGCAAGACCCTGAGCGGCGAACCGCGGGGCAAGGACACACCGTTCCAGGACCTCAAGGGCAGCCTGAACCTGCACAACGGCGTGGCCAGCAACCCGGACCTGAAAGTCAACATCCCGGGCCTGAGCGTCAACGGCAACGGCGATATCGACCTGCGCGTGCTGGGCATGGACTACCGCATCGGCATCATCGTCGAAGGCGACAAGAGCGACATGCCGGACCCGGCCTGCCAGGTCAGCGAACGTTTCGCCGGGATCGAATGGCCGCTGCGTTGCCGTGGCCCGCTGGAGCTGGGTGCCAAGGCCTGCCGCATCGACAAGGACGGCCTCGGCCAGGTCGCCGCGCGGCTGGCCGGCAACAAACTGAGCGAGAAAGTTGAAGAAAAGCTCGGCGACAAGGTCAGTCCCGAACTCAAGGACGCACTCAAGGGGCTGTTCAAGCGATGAGAGCCGAGCAGTTTTCCAGCGCCGTGCTGGACTGGTATGACCGTCACGGCCGCCACGACCTGCCCTGGCAACAGGGCATCACGCCCTATCGGGTGTGGGTGTCGGAGATCATGTTGCAGCAGACCCAGGTCAGCACCGTGCTGAACTACTTCGACCGCTTCATGGCCTCGCTGCCGACGGTCGAGGCCCTGGCCGCCGCGCCGGAAGATGAAGTGCTGCACCTGTGGACGGGCCTGGGCTACTACACCCGGGCGCGCAACCTGCAGAAGACCGCGAAGATCGTCGTTGCCGAGCATGGCGGCGAGTTTCCCCGCGACGTCGAGAAACTCACCGAGCTGCCGGGCATCGGCCTGTCCACCGCCGGCGCCATCGCCAGCATCAGCATGGGCCTGCGCGCGGCGATCCTCGACGGCAACGTCAAGCGCGTGCTGGCGCGCTACACCGCCCAGGAGGGTTACCCGGGCGAGCCCAAGGTGGCCAAGCAGCTCTGGGCCAACGCCGAGCGCTTTACCCCCGACACCCGGGTGAACCACTACACCCAGGCGATGATGGACCTGGGCGCGACCTTGTGCACCCGCAGCAAGCCCAGTTGCCTGCTCTGCCCGCTGAAAGTCGGCTGTGAAGCCCACATGCTCGGCCTGGAGACCCGCTACCCGATTCCCAAGCCGCGCAAGAGCGTGCCGCAGAAGCGCACCCTGATGCCAATGCTCGCCAACCGCGAGGGCGCCATTCTGCTTTACAGGCGCCCTTCCAGCGGCCTCTGGGGCGGCTTATGGAGCTTGCCGGAGCTGGACGACCTCGACGACCTGCAACACCTGGCGGCGCAGCACTCGCTGGAACTGGGCGCGCAACAGGCGCTGCCGAACCTGACCCACACCTTCAGCCACTTCCAGCTGGCCATCGAACCGTGGCTGGTGCAGGTCGAGGAGAGCGCCCATCACGTGGCCGAGGCCGACTGGCTCTGGTATAACCTCGCCACCCCGCCGCGCCTGGGCCTTGCCGCCCCGGTGAAAAAGCTGCTCAAACGGGCAGCCGACGTTTTGAATGCAGGAGAGTCGTCATGACCCGCACCGTAATGTGCCGCAAGTACCACGAAGAACTGCCCGGCCTTGAGCGCCCTCCGTACCCGGGCGCCAAGGGCCAGGATATTTTCGAACATATTTCGCAGAAAGCCTGGGGCGACTGGTTGAAGCACCAGACCCTGCTGATCAACGAAAAACGCCTGAACATGATGAACGGCGAAGACCGCAAATACATCCAGGGCGAGATGGACAAGTTCTTTTCCGGCGAGGAATACGCCCAGGCCGAAGGCTACGTTCCGCCGGCCGAATAATCAGGGCTGGAACAGCTTTGGGTCGTAAGCGACGGTAATAATTAAATATTTTTTGAAATCGCGCTTGACGACCCCTCGAAAAACCAGTTTAATGCGCCCCGTTGCCCAGATAGCTCAGTCGGTAGAGCAGGGGATTGAAAATCCCCGTGTCGGCGGTTCGATTCCGTCTCTGGGCACCACTAATTAGTTTTAGGTGGTGTCAACATCATCTGAAAGCCCACAAGAAACCCGCCTAGTACGGGTTTTTTGTTGCCTGAAAAATCTCGGCGCACAGCTAACGTCTCCTCCTCCTGCAACTCCCCCCTAAAGAGCTCGCCGAAACCGAGGTAGGGTATTTCGCATTAATTCATAGCCAGCATCAGGAAAGGCTTTAGCCGATTGCGCTCAAGCGGCTAAGGAAAAGAAAACTGGTCGCGGAAACACTAGGGCGGGCGGTCGCGCACTGAAAACAGACGTCAACCGAAATAGAAACTCCCTACAGAACAAGGAAAGCATGGCCTTTTCATAGCAACCGCCAGACAGCTCGATTGCTGCCACCCTCTTCACCCGCTCCCAACGAAGAGGACATCTCATGAGCAAAACAATTGCTTCCATCGACCACGACACACAGCTTGCGCCCTTGCTCGACAATCTTGGTGAACTGATTCGCCAGGCCCGACAGCGGGCTCTGCGGGCCGTGGACACGATTCAGGTACAAACCTGCTGGCAAATTGGCCGACATATCGTCGAGTTTGAACAGGCAGGAGCGATAAGGGCCGCCTACGGAAAGCGATTACTGCCAGCCCTGGCCAAAACGCTGACTCGTGAGTTCGGCAGGGGATTCGATGAGCGCAATCTGCGCCACATGCGAGGCTTTTATCAGTACTTTCCAATTTGGAACGCAGTGCGTACCGAATTGAGTTGGACCCACTATCGCACCCTGCTGCGCGTAGAAAGCGAAATTGCCCGCCATTGGTACATGCATGAAACCGCCAACCAGAACTGGACAACGCGCTCCCTGGAACGGCAGATAGGTACTCTGTATTACGAGCGCCTTTTGGCCAGTCGCGACCGTGATGCCGTGCAGGACGAAGCAACTGCCCATATCGACACCCACGAAACCAACCCGAGAGAGTTTGTCCGGGATCCGGTGCTACTTGAATTTCTTGGCTTGCCGAACGGCGGCATTCTGCTGGAGAGCGACCTGGAACAAGCTCTGATCGATCAATTGCAGGACTTCTTTCTGGAACTGGGCAAAGGCTTTGCCTTCGTGGCGCGCCAACAACGCCTGAGCACGGACAGCAAGGACTTCTACATCGACCTGGTGTTCTATAACTACTTGCTCAAATGCTTCGTGATCTTTGATTTGAAACGGGGAGAACTGAGTCATCAGGACATAGGCCAGATGGACATGTATGTGCGCATGTATGACGACCTCAAACGCGGCCCGGACGACGGACCAACGGTCGGTATCATCCTTTGCTCGAAAAAAGATGAATCACTGGTGCGCTACTCAGTCCTCCACGGCCATGAACAACTGTTCGCCAGCAAGTACAAACTTGTGCTGCCAACGGAAGAAGAACTGAGAGCGGAGCTAAATCGCGAACGTGCAGTGGCCACGCAAAAGCTGCTGCGCCAGAAGCGGCAATAGCGTGATTGGCCCCTGCGAAAAATACGCCGCTTGCCTCTCCGGATACCGCCATCCGTATAGCCACGCGCTATCGGCTGACAGACGCCAACGACAACTGTCATGGTCGGCAAACAATACAGTTCGTTGCGCTCACTCCCAACCGTACCGGTACTGGGCCCGCCTGGCTGACTAGTGTGCACCTGTCCTTCAGGCACGCAGGAGCCGAGCATGAATATCGCCAACTGGCTGGATGAAGCCGGCCTTCGATACCCGAAGCGTCCGGCCTTGTTCGAAGGGCAGCAGCTAGTCGCCAACTACGGAGCCTTTGTCGCCCTGGTCCGACACCGGGCCGCTTATCTGATCGACGAGCACGGCATCGCCCCCGGCGATCGGGTCGTGCTGTTCATGAAGAACTGTTGCGAATACCTCGAACTGCTCTATGCCATCTGGTGGGCCGGTGCCGTGGCAGTGCCGATCAACTGCAAGCTGCACCCCGTCGAGGCCGGCTGGATCGTCGGCAACGCCGACGCCCGGCTGATTTTCACCGACGGCGGCCAGGTATTCGCCCCCGAGAGACTCCCCCTGGGGTGCCACGAACTGGACCGGGAGGACATGGGCGCACTCACCTCGATCACTTCGCCGCCGGACACACCTTATCCGCGGCATGCCGACGACCTGGCCTGGCTGTTCTACACCCCCAGCAGCACAGGCGACGCACAGGCGGTGATGCTCAGCCACGGCAACTTGACGGCCATGTCGCAGGACTGTTCGCCCGATCTCGATCCGATCGACGCCGATGAGGCCGTGGTCTATGCCGCGCCGATGTCTCACTGCGCCGGGCTCTACAACCTGATCCATGTGCGTCGGGCCGCCCGCCATGTCGTCCCGCAGTCCCGCGACTTCAAGGCCGATGAACTGTTCGAACTGGCGAGCGGGTTCGGCAATATCTCGCTATTCATGGCCCCCACCATGTTCACGTATATGGTCGAGCAGGCTCGCCTCCAAGGCTACGACGGCAACGGCATCAGGACCATCATCTACGGCGACGCGCCCATCTACCCGACAGACCTGCGCAACGTAGTGCTCAGGAACAACTACGGCGAACTCCTCAAGACGGAGCTGCGCCTGTGGTTGAAGGCCAGTGCAAATGACCCCTCCACGCCCTGAAGAATATGTTCACGGAGACCCGGCCGCCCCGGATCCCTCCCACCACCAAAAGGAGCCGTCAGCATGACGCAAGCCAACGCAGCCAGTTTTCCAGAGACCAAGAGTCAAGACCTGCAAGCCTACTTCCTGGGTCTGATCTCAGTAGCAGCCTTTGCCATGACCCTGCCCGCGGCCAAGATGCTCGCGGGCGATCTGAGCGCCGTCCAGGTCGGGATCTTTCGCTCGGTGATCGCGGCCCTCGCCGCGATTCCCTTTTTGCTCATTGGTCGCGCCAGGCTTCCAGACCGCTCGCAGATCAAGCGCATGCTGCTGACCTCCACCGGGATCGTCTACGGCTTCCCGATCCTCACGGCACTGGGCATGCAGTATGTGCCCGTCAGCCACGGCGGCGTGGTCCTGGCCGCGTTGCCGCTGTCGACCGCGATCTTCGGCACCCTGATCACCGGCACACGGCCGTCCAAGGCGTTCTGGGCAGTCTCCAGCCTGGGCTTCCTGGTGGTCATGTCGTACACGGTGATGAAGTCGAATGTTTCCGACATCTACATCGGTGACCTCGCCTTGCTCGGCGCCGTTGCCCTGGCCGGCTTCGGCTATGCCCAGGGCGGCGCGCTGTCCAAGGAACTGCCGGGCTGGCAGGTCATGTGCTGGACCCTGGTCATCAGCCTGCCGGTGCTGCTGCCGGCCAGTCTGTGGCTGTACGACAGCAACACCATCGCCCACCTGCCGGGCACCGGCGTCGCCGCCCTGCTGTTCCTGGCGTTGGTCAACTCGCTGCTGAGCTTCTTTTCCTGGAACCGTGCCCTCGCACTCGGTGGTATCCAGCGGATCAGCCAGCTGCAACTGCTGCAACCGTTCTTCACCTTCGGTTTCTCGATCTGGCTGATGGGGGAAACCTGGAACTGGCTGACACCATTAGTCTGCGCTATTGTCATCATCTTGGTCTGGTTGTCCAAACGTACCTGACTCCTCGCCCGGTGGCCGCGCCGCCCTCGCCCTAGAATGGAATCTTGAGCATGACTTCTTCGACATCTTTTTGTCAGAGCGGTGAATCGCAGCAAAGGGGGGCAGCGCGGGATGAACGTGACATCCATTTTACAGACCATACTGCCAGGGCAATCCTTGAACTGCTGGCACCCAAGCCCGGCGAACTGCTCCTCGATATCGGCTGCGGCGACGGCTACCTGAGCGAACAACTCCAACGCGATGGGCATCAAGTGGTGGGGTTCGACAACGACCCAGGACTGGTCTCGGCAGCCCGGTCCAGAGGGCTGGAGGTACGCCATGGCAATGCCGAACAGTTGTACTTCTATCAGGAGTTCGACGCGGTCCTGAGCTATGACGCACTGCACTGGATGCAGCGCTCGGACCAGGTGGCCATCGGGATCTATGAAGCCCTGAAACCAGGGGGACGTTTTGTCGGCGAATTCGCCGGGGCCGGACACCAGAAAATTCTGCGGCGCGCGCTACGCGACTCACTGGCGCGCAGATCCCTTGACTTCGAAGTCGCCGATCAGCTTTATCTGCCTACCGCCGGGGCTTATCAGCGGGTGCTGGAAAACGCGGGATTCCATGTCAATTCCATTCATTGGTTCGAACGCCCGGTGCCCCTGGATAGTTCGATTACCCAATGGCTGCAAAAGTTCGGTGCCCGCTACCTGGCCTTGCTACCCGTCGAATCGCAAGATGCGTTTTTGAATGAAGTGACCGAAGAGTTGGCTGCCGATTTGCTGGACAGCAATGGCCAATGGACACTGGACTGCACGTGCCTACGGTTCAAAGCCGAGAAAAAGTGAACAGGAGCTGTCCATGTCGACGAAAACCACTGGATCTGCACTGAAATCCTTTTATGCCGAACCCGCCGTGTGGCTGAGCCATGACGGCAGGCCACTGCACTGGATAGAGAACATCAGACTGACCATCAACAACTCGGAAGTGGATGACGAGCTGTGCATTCAGAATCTGCAGGACAGTGATGAGGTCATCATCCTTGAAGGCACCATCTTCTCCTATCAGAACCTGAGCGAAGTCATGAGCCTGGAGCGCTACTTCAAACTCTGGCAGCGCAGCCTCGGCTCGGTCTTCCTCGGCGCCTTCATCCCCCAAGCCCAATATGAAAAGCTCAGCTCGATAATCGAAGCGGCAGGCGGACAGATACTACGCAGCACGACCAACGCCTGAGTTCGCGCGCCACGCTCTCAGGCACGGTGTTCGATGGACAGCACCGACCTGATATGCGCCTGGAGAAAACGCTTGAATCCAGGATGATTGCAGTGGCTGACATTGAAGCGGATGTACTGATCATAATCGCCGGTATTGCTGAACAAGGAACCTGGCGCCAGCAGGATGCCGGCGTGATGGGCCTGTTCGACCAGGTTCGAGATATTCACATACCCCGGCAGACGCCCCCAGAGAAACAGGCCATCGGCGCCGTGCTCGTCAAACACCACCCCACAAGCCCCCAACCACTCCCGCGCCCTTGAGCGCTCCTGCATGACCCGCTGACCCAGCGCATCCAGATGATGCTGATAGCGACCGGACTCCAGGGTGTAGGTGACGATGGTTTCGTCGATAGCCGAGCCGCAGAGCAGGTTGTACATTTTCTGCTCGACCAGCCGCTCGACAAAAGCCGGTGGCGCCGCCACATACCCCAGGCGTAGCGCCGGGCTCAGCATCTTGCTGAAACCACTGATATAGAAAGTCCTTTCGCAGCCATCCAGGCTGGCGAGCCGAAGCGTCTGTCGGGACGACAGTACACCGAAAATATCGTCCTCGATGATATGGAAATCATACTGGCGAGCCAGCGACAGCAGCTTGAACCCTTTCTCCGGAGACGTACTGCCGCCGGTGGGGTTGTGCACCAGGGACTGGGTCAGGAACAGCTTCGGTCGATACTTGATCAGCATCGCTTCCATCGCCGCCAGGTCCGGCCCGTCATCCAGGCGCGGCACGGTGATGATCTTGAAGTCGCGATCCTTGATCAGTTTGAGTTGCAGCAGCAGGTAGCTGGGGTCTTCCACCAGCAGGTAATCCCCGGGTTTCAGGAGAATACTGCGCAGCAGGGAAAACGCATGGGTGGCGCCCATGGTGACCACGATCTGGCTGCTGGAGGCGTTGATATGGACCTCGCGCAATTTGCGCGCAATCACTGCCCGCAGGTCCTGGCTGCCGGCCGCGGGCGCTGGAGTGCTGCAGGAAAGTGTGTTACGAATCAGCCGTCCGGTCACGGAAGCCGGGACCGCGTCGGCCAGCCAGGCCGGTGGCAGGTAGCCTGAGCTGACGGGAATATCGTATTGCGTCGGATCCAGTGCACGAAAGAGAAAACTCGAGTGCTCACTGGAAGGTGGCACCAGCGTGTCAACGTCCTTGAGCGGACCGACCGAATGGCAGGCCAGGATGAAATAGCCCGCCCCCGGACGCGACTCGATGATGTGCTGCGCCACCAGGTCTTCGTAGGCACTGCTCACCGTGAAGATGCTGACGCCCAATTGCTTGGCCAGCGCACGCACAGACGGGAGTCGCCCGCCCTGGACCCACTGGAAGGATTCAATACGGGCAATGATCGCGTTTCTGATCTGGTCCACCAACAGCGTCTTGCTGTTACGGTCTATCTGGAACATGGCATTCCCTTGTTGAAACAGCCGCAGCCAGCAGGCCAGCGCCTCGTGCACCGATAGAAGCCGCAGTATCAGCCATCAATTTGCCCAGCTGCAAGCACTGTATTGGGGCACCAATAGCGTTCAAGAACAGACACATTCCATGCCTGGAAGCCGTTCAATGACTTCGATCAACTGCCGACCCTGTCTCTCTCCCGACGCCTTGTGCGCCGAGCCCTTTATTGAGCGGGCCGCCGATGGCTTCGCATTGGGCGGTTTCGCCTGGCATCACGGTGACAGCGCTCTCGTCCGTCCCGTGGTGATCATCAATGCCGCGACCTCGGTGCGCTGCCGCCATTACTCGCGCTTTGCCGACTACCTGTTTGCCAACGGCATGGATGTCATCACCTACGACTATCGCGGCATCGGCGAATCGCGGCCGGCGACCCTGCGCGGGCTCAAGGCTTCCTGGACCGACTGGGGCGCGCTGGATTTCGAAGCCATGCTGCAACGGGCGGCGCGCGAATATCCCGGCCAGCCCATCGATGTGGTCGCCCACAGCTTCGGCGGCTGCGCGGTCGGGCTGGCAGCCTCGGGCCAGTTGATTCGCCGGGTGGTCACCGTCGGCGCGCAATTCGCCTACTGGCGCGACTATGCGCCCGCCACCCGCTGGAAGATGTTCGGCAAATGGCACCTGGTCATGCCGCTCCTGACCGGCCTCTACGGCTACTTCCCCGGCAAGCGCCTCGGCTGGCTGGAAGATACCCCGGCCGGGGTGGTGCGGGACTGGAGTACGCCGACCGCCCGCTACGAAAAGCGCCCCAGCGGACGCAAGCTGGCGGCGCTGCCCTTTGCCCGGGTCAAGGCGCAGATCCTCGCGATCAGCCTGACCGACGACCCGTTCGGCACCGTCGCCGCCATCGAACGGCTGCTGGCGTATTTCAGCGCCAGCAGCCGGACTCACCTGCGCATTGCACCGGAAGATATCGATGAATCAGAGGTGGGGCATTTCGCTTTTTTCCGCAGCCAGTACCAGGAAAAGCTCTGGCCGATTGCGTTGAACTGGCTGGAGAAGGGGGAGTTGCAGGCGGGAGCGCCGGGGAAGATTGGAATTGCGGCGGCTCACGGAGGATAATTGCCTGCTTACCTCTTTGTGAAAGCACCCGAGTCCATGGCATCCCAGAACAAGCAAGACAAACGCGCGCAACGGGCGAAAGCCAAGGCCAAGCAGAACCGCACCCGCCGCGCCAGCGAGCCGGTCGAGACGCTGCCGGTGGATGACGACCGGATCGACTTCGCTTCCGTCGACCTGACGGATCTGTTCAAGAGAATGCGTGACGCCGAGCACGGCGGCCAGTTGGCCATGTGCAGCGTGTTCCTGGAGGACCCGCTACTGGAGCTGGTATTGGAGCAGGAAGGTGAGGAAGAAGCGACGGACTTTATCCTTTCGGCACTGATCGAATACCGCCAGTGGTCCACCGAGGCCACCGAGGAAGCGGCCCTGGCCTGGATCGAAAGCCCGGCCTTCCAGGCCGACTATGTGGCGGCTTCGCAGGCGCTACAGAAAGCCGCCGGCTAACCATACGGCGGCGTCTCTGATTCTTCGCGTAATCGTTCACGACCTTCGCGGGCAAGCCCTGCTCCTACAGGTTCGCGTCGTACACACCCCCTGTGTACGACACCGAACCGCACGCCATGCGCCAAACCTGCGCACGACACCGAACTGTAGGAGCAGGGCTTGCCCGCGAAGAGGCCGTCACTATCACCCAAAGCCCCGCAGACAAACCACCGTCAATCCATCAGCTCAACACCACCCGCCCGGCTTTCTCATGCCGACGACGGCGTGCCACCAGCAGCCCGGCGGCCACCACCAGCACACTGAGCAAGCCCGTGGCGAGAATCTCGACGCGATGGGCTTCCTGGCACAACATCACCGCCAATACCGCCACGATGAACACAATCACCGCCCAGGTCAGCCCCGGGAACAGCCACATCTTGAAGTCGATCTTCTCGCCCTTGGCCATGCGCTGACGGCGCATGCGCAGCTGCGACACCGCAATCACCAGGTACACCAGCAACGCAATCGCACCGGAACTGGCCAACAGGAACTCGAACACCGCTGCCGGCGCGACATAGTTGGCGAACACCGCCAGGAAGGCCGCCGCCGTCGACAGCATCACCGCCCAATAAGGCGTGCCGCTGGCATTGGTGCGCTTGGACACGGCCGGCGCATCACCGCGCTTGCCAAGGGAAAAGAGCATCCGCGACGCGGTATACAGCGCCGAGTTCAGGCAACTGGTCACCGCCACCAGCACCACCAGGTCAACGATGAGCTTGGCATTCGGGATGCCCATGCGATCCAGCACCACCTGATAGGAACCGACCGCCGCCAGGCTCGGGTCATTCCACGGCACCAGCGCGACCACGATAAAGATCGACACCAGGTAGAACAGGCCGATCCGCCAGATCACCGAGTTGGTGGCCTTGGAGATCTGCTTGCCCGGGTCTTTCGATTCAGCCGCGGCAATGGTGACGATTTCCGTGCCCATGAACGAGAACATGGTGGTCAGCATGGCCGCCAATACCGCGCCCAGGCCATTGGGCATAAAGCCCACGGTATCCACCAGATGCGATACACCGCTGACCTGGCTGGTCGGCAGCAAGCCAAAGATCGCCAGCACACCCAGCACGATGAACGCGATGATCGCAATCACCTTGATCAGCGCGAACCAGAACTCGAACTCACCGTAGTTCTTCACGCTGAACAGGTTGGTCGCGGTCAGCAACAAGGTAATGATCAGGGTAAAGGCCCAGATCGCCACATTGGGGAACCAGGCATGGAGGATGGTCGCGGCGGCGTTGGCCTCCAGCGGGATCACCAACACCCAGAACCACCAGTACAACCAGCCAATGGTGAAACCGGCCCAGTGCCCGATGGCACGGTCGGCGTAGGTCGAAAAGGAACCGGTATCCGGCGAGGCCACGGCCATTTCGGCGAGCATGCGCATCACCAGCACCACCAGGGTCCCGGCCGCGGCGTAAGCCATCAGTACGGCAGGACCGGCTTCGGCGATCGCGTGCCCGGAACCGACAAACAGACCGGCCCCGATCACCCCGGCAATCGACAGCATGGTCACATGCCGCGACTTGAGCCCTTGCTCCAGGTTATTGGAATTATGCGTACTGCTCATTGAGGCTACCTTTGCAATGAAGAGCTCGCCCTACACATCGGAAGACCTTGTTGAAGGAATCCAACGGGGGCGTATTTTATTTTTTACGCAAGATTTGCGCCAAAATGTTACAGGACTCCGGTTTCCGTGGCCTGCACGCCCGACCGAAGGACATCCGTAACCTGTTGAGATTAATGGCTATTTGCCAAGACGTTACCGAGGCACCCAAATTCAGACCTGCCGGTCGCACCAGAAACACTCAAAAAATAGCGTAACGCCCCATTTCAGGGCGAACCTATGCCCACTCAGCGGGTTTACCCTTCCCACCCTTGGCCAAAGCTGGCACCATCGCGCCCTTTTTTAAGCGACTGCCGAGTCAGGAAGACGGATCAAAGGCTGCTTGGTTGTTGCCGTGGCGACAGACTGCTGTGCCGATGCGACAACCTGTCACCCATCCGTCCTGCACCGGCTTTTCCCTATGCTAGCTTGGCGCTCGCCAGGAAGGCCGCCAATAGCAGGAGCACGACAGAACACAATGAGGACCGCACATGGCTGAGGCCACGCCCGCGCTTGAAATCCGCAACTTGCACAAACGCTACGGTGAGCTGGAGGTACTCAAAGGTATCTCGCTGACCGCCCGCGACGGTGATGTGATCTCGATCCTGGGTTCCTCCGGTTCCGGCAAGTCGACCTTCCTGCGCTGCATCAACCTGCTGGAGAACCCGCACCAGGGCCAGATCCTGGTCAATGGCGAGGAACTCAAGCTCAAGGCCGCGAAAAACGGTGAACTGGTGGCCGCCGACGGCAAGCAGATCAACCGCCTGCGCAGCGAAATCGGCTTTGTGTTCCAGAACTTCAACCTCTGGCCGCACATGAGCATCCTCGACAACATCATCGAAGCCCCGCGCCGGGTGCTCGGCCAGAGCAAGGCCGAGGCCATCGACGTGGCCGAAGCGCTGCTGGCCAAGGTCGGCATCGCCGACAAGCGCCACGCCTACCCCTCGCAACTGTCCGGCGGCCAGCAACAGCGCGCGGCCATCGCCCGCACCCTGGCGATGCAGCCCAAGGTCATCCTGTTCGACGAGCCGACCTCGGCCCTCGACCCGGAAATGGTCCAGGAAGTCCTCGCTGTAATCCGTGCCCTGGCCGAAGAAGGCCGCACCATGCTGCTGGTCACCCACGAAATGGGCTTTGCCCGCCAGGTGTCCAGTGAAGTGGTGTTCCTGCACCAGGGCCTGGTGGAAGAACAAGGAACCCCGCAGCAGGTTTTCGACAACCCGCTGTCGGCGCGCTGCAAACAATTCATGTCCAGCAACCGCTAACGGAGCAACACGTATGCAGACCTACAAAAAATTCCTCCTGGCCGCTGCCGTCTCCATGGCCTTCAGCGCCAGTGCCTTTGCCGAAACCCTGAAAATGGGTATCGAGGCCGCCTACCCGCCGTTCAACAACAAGGATGCCAGTGGCCAGGTCGTGGGCTTCGACAAGGACATCGGCGACGCCCTGTGCGCCAAGATGAAGGTCGAGTGCACGGTCGTGACCTCAGACTGGGACGGGATCATTCCGGCCCTGCAGACCAAGAAGTTCGACTTCCTGATCTCCTCGATGTCGATCACCGAAGAACGCAAGCAGGCGGTCGACTTCACCGACCCCTACTACTCCAACAAGCTGCAATTCATCGCGGCCAAGAAAGACGCCGATTTCAAGACCGACAAGGATTCGCTCAAGGGCAAGATCATCGGTGCCCAGCGCGCGACCCTGGCCGGTAGTTGGCTGGATGACCACCTGGGCGACGACGTCACCATCAAGCTCTACGACACCCAGGAAAACGCCTACCTCGACCTGCAGGCCGGGCGCCTGGATGCCATCCTGGCGGACAAATACGTCAACTATGAATGGCTGAAGAGCGAAGCCGGCAAGCCTTACGAGTTCAAGGGCAACCCGGTGGAAGAGAGCGACAAGATCGGCATCGCCGTGCGCAAGAAGGACGACGAACTGCGTGAGAAGCTGAACGCTGCGCTGAAAGAAATCATCGCCGACGGTACTTACAAGAAGATCAACGACAAGTACTTCCCGTTCAGCATCCTCTGACCTGCCCCGATGGCCGGCACCTCAACGCAAGGTGTCGGCTGTCCCTGGTAAAGCCTGCCTCTGCCCATGAATATCGACCTCTATGGATTCGGCCCGGCGCTCGCCGCCGGCGCGCTGATGACCGTCAAGCTTGCGCTCTGTGCCCTGTGCCTGGGACTGGTGCTCGGGCTGCTCGGCGCCTTGGCCAAGACTTCACCGTACAAACCGCTGCAATGGCTGGGGGGCGCCTATTCGACCCTGGTTCGCGGCATACCGGAACTGCTCTGGGTGCTGCTGATGTACTACGGCACCGTCACATTGATGAGCGCATTGGGCGAGGTGTTCGGTAATCCCGAACTGGCCTTGAACCCGTTCGCCGCCGGGGTGATCGCCCTGGGCCTGTGCTTTGGCGCCTACGCCACGGAAGTGTTTCGTGGCGCGATTTTGGCGATCCCCAAGGGGCATCGGGAAGCGGGGGTCGCACTGGGCATGTCCAAGGTGCGGATCTTCACCCGGCTGATCATGCCGCAGATGTGGCGCATCGCCCTGCCGGGCCTGGGTAACCTGTTCATGATCCTGATGAAGGACACCGCGCTGGTGTCGGTGATCAGCCTGGAAGAAATCATGCGCCAGGCGCAGAACGCGGTGCTGTTCAGCAAGTTACCGTTCACCTTCTACCTGGTGGCGGCCTTTATGTACCTGGGGCTGACCGTCCTGGCCATGACCGGCATGCATTTCCTGGAAAAACGTGCCGCTCGCGGTTTTGTGAGGACCACATAATGGAATGGGAAGTCATCTTCAAATGGCTGCCGAAGTTCTTCCAGGGCGCGGTACTGACCCTGGAACTGGTGGGCATCGCCGTGGTGCTGGGGTTGATCCTGGCGGTGCCGCTGGGTATCGCCCGGGCGTCGAAGCTCTGGTATGTGCGATCCCTGCCCTACGCCTACATCTTCTTTTTCCGCGGGACGCCGCTGCTGGTGCAACTGTTCCTGGTGTATTACGGCCTGGCGCAGTTCGACGCGATTCGCGAGAGCTTTATGTGGCCTTACCTGCGCAACCCGTTCTGGTGTGCGACGGCGACCATGACGCTGCACACCACCGCGTATATCGCTGAGATCCTGCGCGGTGCGATCCAGGCCATTCCGCCGGGGGAGATCGAAGCGGCGCGGGCGCTGGGGATGTCGCGGGCCAAGGCGATGGTCTACATCATCCTGCCGCGCGCGGCGCGGATCGGCTTGCCGGCTTATAGCAACGAAGTGATCCTGATGCTCAAGGCCAGCTCGCTGGCGAGCACCGTGACGCTGCTGGAACTGACCGGCATGACCCGGACCATCATTGCGCGCAACTACCTGACGGTGGATATGTTCTTCACCGCGGGGGTGTTCTACCTGGTGATCTCGTTCCTGCTGGTGCAGGCGTTCAAGCAGGTGGAGCGCTGGATGCGGGTGGATGCCTGCCAGGGGCGGTGACTTGAAGGGCGCGAGGGACTTAAAATCCCCTGCGCCCAGCCATGGGATTTTTGGTGGTCTCAAGGGCCCTTTCGCGGGCAAGCCCTGCTCCTACAGTCTGATGTCGTGCACAAGTTCTGCGTACGACACAAACCTGTAGGAGCAGGGCTTGTCGGATCGCCGCACCGCCGCGAAGACGTCAGCCCAACCACCCCGGAACCCCAGCATGCCCACCCTCCTCCAAGGCCCCACCCTGCAAACCCGCTTCAAGGCCCTGGACGCATTCCTCTCGGCGCACCAGCACCTGTGGCGCCCACGCCCCTTCACCCACCTGCATCTGCCGTGGGAAAGCCAACACCCGGAACTCGCCACCTGGCTACGCCAACGCAGCCTCGACGATGCCGAAGCCAGCCACAACCACCCGGAACACCTCGCCGCCCCCGCGCCGTTTCCCGCGTTAGCTGCCGAATCCCAGGCACTGGCTACTGTCGGAACACTCCCCGACAGCGCCCTGCCCCCTGCCAATCACCGCCTGAACGTCGACGTCCCCGGGCGCAAATGGCAACAAATCGAAGCCTTCGCCAGCCGCCTGGACTTCGCCCAATCGCCCACCCACTGGCTAGATTGGTGCTCCGGCAAAGGCCACCTGGGCCGCCGTCTACTACAACCCGGCCAACACCTGACCTGCCTGGAATACGACCCGGCCCTGATCGCCAGCGGCCAGCAACTCAGCCAGCACCACCACCTACCGGCCCAACACCTGCAACAAGACGTCCTAGCGCCTGATGCCGCCGCCCGCCTGAACGCCGAGCACACCCCGGTCGCCCTCCACGCCTGCGGCGACCTCCACGTACGCCTGATGCAACTCGCCAGCCACGCCGGCTGCCGCCAACTGGCGATCGCCCCTTGCTGCTACAACCGCATCAGCGCCGCGAACTACCAGCCTTTATCCGCCGCAGCCCAGGCCTCGACCCTGCATCTATCCCTGGACGACCTCGCCCTGCCCCTGAGCGAAACCGTCACCGCCGGTGCCCGGGTCCGCCGCCAGCGTGACACCTCCATGGCCCGGCGCCTGGCCTTCGACCTGCTGCAACGCCGTCTGCGGCAAACCGACGACTACTTGCCCACCCCCTCGCTACCCAGCGCCTGGCTCGATAAACCCTTCGCCGATTACTGCCGCGACCTGGCCGCGCTCAAGGAGTTATCCACAGTCGGCGAGCAGAATTGGGCGGAATTGGAAACGGCAGGCTGGCAACGACTGGCGCAAGTGCGCAACCTGGAACTGCTACGCGGACTGTTCCGCCGCCCGCTGGAACTCTGGCTGGTGCTGGACCGCGCGCTGTTCCTCGAAGAGCAAGGCTATGCGGTACGCCTGGGCTTATTTTGCGAAAGCCCGTTGACGCCGCGCAATCTTATGCTACTGGCAGAGCGCCATTGACCGCCCTGGCGCACGACGCAGCCTGTGGATAAGTCTGTTGATGCTTTTCCCGAAGACGCCCTGAAAACGCCGCCTACAGAGCAAAAAGCTGACTGATCATTTTTTGTTCACAAAATAAAGCACCGGAAAAACAGATAGTTGCAGCGTGATGAGAACGCGTCCACAAAATTGCATTCTCAGCGCGCCAACCACCAGTCACTTGTGCATAAGCGTTTTAGTCAACAGATATAACGCGCTTTTTTCCACATTCTGAAAACGCCACAACCCCCTGTAGGAGCTGGCTTGCCGGCGATAGCGTCCGCTCAGGCGATGCAAGACTCACTGGCCTCATCGCCGGCAAGCGGGCTCCAACAGGTTCTCGTATTAGCCTGAAGCCCCCTCAGCAATGCCTCCCGAGCGGCCAACACAGCTTGCTCAACCGCCTCACCACCATGGACAGTGCCCTCCAGATAGATAAACGTCAGCTGATGAATGCCGATGGAATTGAGGATCGCCTTTAAATAAGGCGTGAGAAAGTCCGGCTGACGAGCCTGTTCGCCCTGAATCAAGCCCCCGGAACTGACCAGCACAAAGGTCGGGCGATCCTTGAGCAGACCAAACTTCTCCCCCGCACCGTTCACCCCGAAACTGCGTTGAATACGTACCACATGATCAATCCACAGCTTCATGGCGGCGGGCAGCGTGAAGTTGTGGAGTGGTGTGCACAGCACCAGCAGATCGCTGGTCTCGAGCTCGACGATCTGCCGCTCGGACGCATGGATGGCCACGTTGTCCATGCCAGCTACCGAGGTCACGGCCGACGCATAGTCGCTGGTCAGGGCGGGCAGCGGTTCACCGCCCAGTTGGCGATCCATGAGCGTGCTGATGCCCGGCCAGTCGCCCAGCACGTCAGCGGCCAAACGATAAACCCGAGCCGCCTTGCCATGGGGGCTGAAATTCAACAACAGGGCGCGGCTCATACCGCTCTCCCCGTACTGAGATCCTGGGAAAAGTGCATACCTTTAGCCAACAACCCCTGACGAAAATAGAAACGTTGCGCCAACGGCATATGCATCCCTGTGTCGAGCACCAGATAGCGATAACCCAAGGCCCGCGTGTGACGGCGCACCTCCTCCAACAGCCCGGCGCCCAGCTCGCGACGCTGTTGCGAAGCCGTCACCACCAGATCATCGACATAGACGAAGCGCCCATACAGGGTGTTCTCCGTCACCCGAAAGCCGGCCAGGCCGATCACCTGCCCGTGCTCGCGCAGCGCCAACAGGCGAAAGCCCTGCTCGCCCTGACGGAAAACCTGCTCAACAAAGGAATCCGCATCGGTCAGATGCGGCCGCAGCTCCTGCATCACCGCAAAACATTCGCGGCACTGGGCTTTGCTTTCGACCAGCGCGTATTCGAGATCATTGCCCATGGGACGTTTCCCCATGCTGGCGCACGCTGGCCGGCACCAGCCGGAAACTGACACCGACGCGGTTAAGGGCGTTCATCAGGGCGATTGCCAGGGTCAGGTCGGCCACTTCCTTTTCGCCGAACACCGCGGAAACGGCCTGGAAGTCTTCGTCCGGCACATCGGTTGCGTGCACCCGGGTCACGCTTTCGGCCCAGGCCAGGGCGGCGCATTCACGGCGGTCGAACAATGCACCGCCTTCGCGCCAGACCGGCACCAGCAGTACCTTGTCGAGGCTCACGCCCAGCTTGATCAGATCCCGGGAATGCTGGCTGATGCAGAAGGCGCAGCCATTGATCTGCGAAACCCGCAGGTACACCAGGTCAATCAGGTGCGGTTCAAGCCCGCAGCTTTGCAGATAGCTTTTAACGCCGAACAGCGCTTTGTAGCCCAGGGGTGCGGCGTCGAGGTAATTGAGACGTTGAGTCATGGTTGGCTCCCGTTTGAGGTGGGTGAAATCATGGGTTGCAGTCTGCGGTGCGTTGAAACCGGCCGACAGGGCCAAGATCGCGCAAGCCGTTTGGGACATGAGCGCTACTGAATCGGGCCAGCCATGGGGTTAAACTGCGTCCGTTCTGCATGACCACGGAAACCCCATGCCCATTTCCAAAGCCGCCACTGAACCGGGGTTGCCCAAATACCTGGTGGTCTATCGACGCATTCGTAGCGCTATCGATGAAGGCCAATTGCGGCCCGGCGATCGCGTGCCTTCGGTGCGCGCCCTGGCGGCAGAACTCAATCTGGCGCGGGGCACCGTCGAGGCGGCTTATGAGCTGCTGATCAGCGAGGGTTACCTGACGGCGCGTGGTCAGGCCGGGACGGTCATTGCCCTCGATCTGCCGGTGAAGGTGGCTCCGAGCCCATCAGCGGAAAGTGCCGCGCCGACGGAACAGGATCAACCGCTGCTCCTGCAAATGGGACTTCCAGCGCTGGATGCCTTCCCGCGAAAACTCTGGAGCCGGCTGATCACCCAGCGTGTCCGACAAACCGATATTGCCGGCCTGGGCTTCAGCGACCCGAGAGGCTACGCGCCGCTGCGCTCGGCCGTTGCCACGTACCTGGGGTTGTATCGAGGCGTGCAGTGCACGCCGGACCAGGTGTTTATCTGCACCGGTTACAACGCCGTGCTCGAACTGGTTTGCGAAAGCCTGGAGATGACGGGCCAGGGTTGCTGGTTTGAGGAACCTGGTTATGTGCATGCGCGGCAGATGTTGCTCAATCGCGGTGTGCAACTGGTGCCGGTGCCGGTGGATGCCGACGGTCTGCGGGTGGAGCACGGTATCCGCCTGAATCCGACGGCGCGACTGGCAGTGGTCACCCCGGCCCATCAGAGCCCGTTGGGCGTGGCGTTGAGTCCGGAGCGGCGCAAGACGCTGCTGGATTGGGCGCAGGTGCAGTCGAGCTGGGTACTGGAAGACGACTATGACAGCGAGTTTCGCTATCGAGGCCGCCCACTTCCCGCGCTGAAGAGCCAGGATGTGCATGATCGCGTGTTATACGCCGGGACCTTCAGCAAGATGCTGTTTCCGGGGTTGCGGTTGGCGTATCTGGTGGTTCCGAGGGAACAGGTTGAGCGTTTTGAACAGGTCGCCCGACTGTGGCGCAATCGCTGCCCGGAACTGTTGCAAGCGACGGTCAGCGACTTTCTGAGTCAGGGTCACTTTACCCGGCACCTGAAGAAGATGCGCCAGCTGTACAGCATGCGTCGGGCATTGCTGGTCAAGGCGTTGGAAGAGGTGGGCCGCGGGATATTGAAGGTCGACCCGCAGGCTGGGGGGATCAATCTGCTGGTGCGGGTGTTGATTGATGTGCCGGATGTCCGCATAGCCAAGCAGGCGCGGGCGGCGGGATTATCGATTGAGCCATTGTCGCGCTGGCAGGTGGTGGCCGGGCAGGAAGGCGGGTTGTTGATGACCTTTACCAACGTCGCGTCGGCCGAGCAGGCGGCTGAAATAGCGGACCGGTTGCTGATGGCGATCGAGGCGGCGCGGTCGGCGGATCAGGACAAAGCCCAGGGTTGCCGGCATGGGCGGATCACAAGAACGCCACCTTCGCAAAAATAGTCAGATATCAGGGGTTTACAGAACCTCGCCAATCGCTATAATCGTCGCCCTAACACGCCGGTATAGCTCAGTTGGTAGAGCAACTGACTTGTAATCAGTAGGTCCCGGGTTCGACTCCTGGTGCCGGCACCATTCAAGGTTCCATAGAAGGCTTACAAAATCTCTGGAACCCCCGAAAAACCCGCCTTCTGGCGGGTTTTTTCGTTTTGGCGTTCCGTCGGGTTCCGTCAAAATCTGCTGGAATCCAGTCGTTTTAGGGGTAAATTTAAGGGTAACCAGCCAGTTCGATAAAGGGGAGTACCCTTATGTCGCGCACCACTGCCCCACTCAGCGATGCAGCCTGCCGTTCGGCAAAGCCCACTGACCGCGCCTACAAGCTTTTCGACGGCGACGGCCTCTACCTTCTAGTCCAACCCAATGGCCGTAAAGGCTGGCGTCTCAGGTATGTAAAACCTGATGGCCGGGAAGGACTCACCTCGTTTGGCAACTACCCCGTCATTACCCTCGTAGAGGCTCGCCGCAAACGCCTGGAAACCAAGCGCCTCTTGGCCCAGGGGATTGATCCGGTCCAGCAGAAACAGGAAGCCAAAGCCGACGCCGAACTCAAAGGTCGCAGCTTCGAAAGTGTCGCGACAGCGTGGCACAAACAGATGTCCGCCAAATGGGCGCCGGGGCATTCCAAAACGGTGATGAGCCGCCTCAAGACCCACGTTTTTCCAGTGATCGGCGCTCGCAGCATTGCAGAGCTGGACACGTTCGATCTTCTCCAGCCATTGGAAGCGATCAAGCAGCGGGGAACGATTGACGTCGCGTTAAGGGTACAAAACTACCTGCAGAGCATCATGCGCGAGGCCAAACGCTGCCGACTGATTACTGCAAATCCGGCGCACGACCTCGAAGGCTCGATCAAGGCCTCACGAGTCGTTCACCGGCCTGCCCTCCCCCTTTCCCGCCTGCCGGAATTGCTCGCTCTCATCGACAACTACCAAGGGCGAGCACTGACCCGCCTTACCGTACTGCTGTCGCTTCACGTCTTCGTGCGCTCCAGCGAACTGCGCTTCGCCCGCTGGAGTGAATTCGACCTCAAGCGCGGCACCTGGGAGATACCGGACACTCGGCCGGCGTTGGACGGTGTACCCTTTTCCACAAGGGGTACAAAAATGCCCGGGGACATTCACCTTGTACCCTTATCGCCACAAGCGGTGGCTCTGCTGGAACAGATCCGTATCCTCACCGGTGAATTTGACCTGGTATTTGCTGGCGATGCCAAGCCGTGGAAACCCATGTCTGAAAATACGGTGAACAGCGCGCTTCGGAAGATGGGTTACGACACCAAAACCGAAATCTGCGGCCATGGCTTTCGCTCGATGGCCTGTAGCGCGTTGATTGAGTCAGGACTCTGGTCCGAGACCGCGATTGAAAGGCAGATGAGCCACAAGGAACGCAATAACGTCCGAGCCGCTTATATCCACAAAGCCGAGTTCATCGAGGAACGCAGGCTGATCATGAACTGGTGGAGCCGGTACCTGGAGGCCAATCGGCAGGAACATGTCACTCCGCACGAATTCGCAAACCAGACCGGCAAGAATGTAACTCGACTCAAGTCGAAAGAACGTGCGAGCAGGTAGCGTGTAGCTCACTACTCACCCATCGATTACGGGGTCTCTCAGCCTAAGTGTCAGTACCGATGCGAAACCGCCCCTACCTACCGGGCAAGAACTGACCACCTAGGCAAAATGCAGCTTTGCAAACAGCCATACCGCCCAAGAAGCGACAGGTGGAAAGTCAGTACTCTTACCTTCCCCTGCCCAGTAAGAGCCTTGAGGTTCTCAAGTCCCTTACTGGGGGCAGCTTTGTGATCTCAGAGATCGATTTCATGGGTCCAATTTGGCACGCCATGACGGGCTAAGTGGTCGACCAAATGCCGCGAGCCATAAAAGCGGTTACGCCCTCCCGAGGAATAGACAAGTGCAGACTGATCGACTTTTAGACCTGCGTTTCTTGCATTGCCGGTTAACCGGGCCAAGAGACCGTCGTTATCGCCGTTGGTAGACTTCGCATTAAACAATGCGTAGTCAATCCATCCACCTGTAGTCGAACGGGTTCTTACATGGGCCATATCAATTTTCATGGTTCGTCCCTCAGCGTTCTTTGTTAGCTTGAGAAACCAACGACCCGGCGAGTGTCTTCGTCGCTTCGCTGTATTTCTCACTCTGAAGTACCTGCCCAGCTTTATGCTCCATATCAGCACCGGTTTGCTTATCCGTGTGCGTCTGAGCAAGCGCTGAAGCCGCCAAGCTCTTGGCAATGGCTGAGGCATTTGGGTTGCGAAGCGTCTCGGACGCGAGTTGAGCAACCTTATTCGATGTAGCTTTGGTGTTAGGTCCCATGGGGGGCCCTCCCGATTTTGAGTTAAACAAGCCATCGGGGGGACGCCGAGCAGAGAGTCATTGACGGTTAAGTCACGATTTGGCTCAATGCAAGCCCCCTTGGGCTACGCATAGTTTTCTGGCTTTGGGCGGTGCGAGTGATGGCATTCTGGTCTCGACAACTTCGTGCCATCACTCGCAGATTTTTGACGCTTAACCCAACGACAGATTGTTGGCGAAGAACACAACATGTAGTGTTTTTCTACGCCAAGAACACAAGATAATGTGCCATCAAAAGTTATGCAAGCCCATTACCTGTGCATAACTTATGGGTAATTTGTAATAAAATAATTCACGCGCACCTCGATCTCCCATAGGGCAGCGTCATCGCTCACAAACTCTCGGACCGGACTAGCGAGAACGTCGCTTAGCCAAAGGTAAATTGGGCGCAATAAAGTAAGCGCTTACCGGCAGGATTTCAGTGATCCGCTTGTCCACACGGGTCCATCCAGGCAGGACTGCAAAGCCGCCCCGCCTGGATGGACCTCACTTAAAAATCTAAAGCCCGCCCCACAGTCTGTGGAAAACCATAGATTTCCACTGGTGGATAATTTCATCCACAGCCCTGGAATTTCCAAAAGTCAGGGCCTTGACCCAAATTATCCACAGGCGTAAAAAAGATCGGGCAAAGCGCTGTCGTCGACAGCAGCCCAGGTAGCCAGAACCTTTGAGGCTACGCCACTTCCGTGGTGGTTCATCCCCAGTGCGATTAGCATCCGGCGGCTCGCACGGTCACTACCCATGTGATGGATGCCTACTTCTCCCAGAGTGCCGTTGCGGCAACTCACACTTCGTCATAGCTGTCTCAGCCTTGCTATCTCATTGGCCATTTCATTGCGCCAACCTGCGCCCGTCTCTTTCTCCCGGAAAGAGACGGGCGCAATCCCCTCTGCCGCAGCCCAAGCCGTACAGGGCTTTGCGACAACTCGTCCCATGACAATCGGCGTGACAAACACCGAAACGTCAGCTGCCACAGCGATGCAGATGATGGTGCCGCAGTCCACGGAATGGACTGCACCTGACTGACAGTCAGGCATGCCCCGGTCATCGCACTGCTGCCTTTATCCGACTCTGGATCTTGCGGCACCGGTCTCGTCAGCCAGTGCAGCCTCCACCCGCCCACCGATCTCGGTGTTCAGGAGGCCAGATCATGAGATGCCCACGCTCCCGGCCGTAAGGAGCCGCCAGTCCCGCGTCAGTGGACAACCCTCACAGGTCGCAGGGGCCTTGATCCCTGATAACACTCAGCATTCTTGGCGGGGTGAGGTGGGGGATGGGTTTAACGGTTTGGATTGGAGAGGAGTTTGATCATGGCTCTGGTCGGTCGACGTGACGGGCGCAATTTTGGTTATGGGCGGCAACTGAGCTATGCCGGGCTGCAGGCATTGCGGGACATGTTTGGCGGCGGGCATTACGGTACGGTCAAGGCGCACAGTGATCGCTGGCAAGCATTTGTACGGTGGTGCCGGTCGGATGATGGACCAGGATTCAACGATGCCCGCCAGATAGATCGGCAGACGTTGTTGGATTACGCCAGGTACCTGCGAAGCCAAGTTGAGCACGGTGAGATAGTCATCGCGACCGCGCAAAACCGATTGTCCAGCGTAAACCGAACCCTGGCGGCGCTTCGTGGTGATCGGTATGTATCGGTGCCGAGTCCGAGCAAGGCGCTTGGACTGCGGCGCACCACTGTCCGCACAACGGTTCCACAGGGTCAGGATCGTGACCAGGTCATGCGGATTGTCGATGTGCTCTGCGAACATCAGCAACCGCGTGCCGCTGCCATCGTGCAGTTGGCGCGATCAACGGGGATGCGCTTGCGCGAGGCTATTTTGGCCGATCTTCCGCGCCTACAGCGTGAAGCTGAGCAATTCGGCAGAATCAATATTCAGGAAGGCACCAAGGGTGGCCGTTCAGGCGCCACAGCACCTCGCTGGATCATGTTGAATGATCACATCCGCGACGCACTGGCATTCGCCCTTTATGTCTCGCCTGATGGTAGCCACAACCTGTTGGCCCCGCACGAAAGCTACCTGGACTTCATACGAGGGCCAGTCCGCTCCGCTAGAAACCTGCTCCATAGGCACAGGCTCAAAGGTTTTCACAACTTGCGGGCGGCCTATGCATGCGAACGGTATGAACAAATCACCCATCAGCCCGCGCCGATCAACGGCGGCTATTGCTACAGGCTCGACCGATGTCTCGATCAGGAGGCTCGACTGCAGATCAGCTATGAGCTCGGGCATGGTCGTGTAGACGTGGTATCGGCCTACATTGGAGGTAGAGCATGAGCAAACCATTCGATATGGAACTGTTCCTGAGGGGCGTTCTGACCGGATCGCACGCCACTCGTCAGCGTCACCTTCGCCAAGCGAATGCAATCCAGGCAGCAATCTCTAGCCGCTGGCACCGAGAGAATCCATGGACCTGGCAGCAAAAACATCTCGTATGGTTTCTAAATCATCATGTGAATCAGTACGCTGAATCGACACGCTATTACTACCTGTTGACCATGCGATTACTCACTCATCGCTTAGGGAAGCCTTGGCAGTTTTTGCGTTCAGTGAGAGTCAGCAATCGGCCGATTCTGTTGAAAAAGTCGGTCTCGCTTTTCATGACAGAAAAGTACGCGTCTGAGATTGAAATCCGTGTTTTGAGCAGAGGGTGCAGGGCTCAGATTTCACGTAGCAGCGTGCAAAAATGACGTTTTCACTGCTCAATGCATGGATCGCTAGCCCGGGTCGACTTTTTCAACAGAATCGGCCGATAGCCGCCTGCCGCATCGGCGCTGCCTGGGCATCGACGCTGGACAAGCACTGACGTGGCTAGGGGCTGCCGCTTCGAACTATTCGCTCCAGATTGTGCGGAATGCCTAGAGACCGTGCCTACGGAGGTAGCGGGAGATTTTCGGAGCGACTAGATCTGACAAATCGAAGCCTGCCCTTACTTGGTCATAGATGAGGCGGCTGACTGGGGCGTCCGGTCGAACATCCCCGGCTGTAATTTGAGCCTCCAGTCGGGGTACCTTTAGCACCGTAGCGCCTCTGTAAACGACCCAACTCTCACGGTTTATGAATGGATGGCAACCAGGCTGCAGGACACATGCAGAATCATGAAACGTCCCGGGCTGGATAGATGAAAAATTTACTACCAGCACGCTCATCTCGTTGATTTCGCCACAATGAACAGGATCGTTCATTACCACGTGGAGATGCGGGACAGGCCCAGTGAGGATGAACAGCGTTCCTTGCTGAAATACAGTCCATGGCGGCATCACGACATCTCGGCGAGTTTCTGACCTAGCAGCCTTCGGGTTTGAAGCATTTCGACCTTCTCATGAGCTTGAACTTTGGTGAATCCAAAGGATTTGAAGGTCAGCTCGGCGTCAATTGGCTTGCTGGAAATGCCGGGGTTCTCCCATTCCGGCAGCGTATGGACATAATCCACTAAGTCCCAGCGCTTCATGTGGCCAAATTTCGCAAACACTTCGTCAAGAATCGCCAAGTCTGCTCGAGAAAGCTCATCAAGCTCATCCCATGCAAAATTTCGCTGGAGTGCCACTTTGTTGTGTTGGATTGGGGAAATGAGCGCACTCCACGCATCACTTCGACGAGTGCCATTCATCAGATCCAAGGTTGCTGAAAGAATCGGGCCGTTTTTCATGTTGCATTGGGAATCGTCAGACATTGGAACGTCGTAGCGTTCCATACTCAAGCGATCAGCCAGATAGAGCAGCTTCATCAGCTTGATGTGAGCCATCGGAGCTTCGCGGCGAGCCAAAAAGAAAGCCGCCATCTGGGCTACTTTTTGTTCGGAAAAAATCAAGAGTCACCTCTCTTGCGCCATCCATGGGCACTGCGGTTCGCGGGCGCGAAATTATGGGCGCATGTATCCCTTAGTCAATAATATCAGGCGAGCATTCCAAGGAAGCAGACGAGTGGTCGCGCTTCCTGACCTATCAGATATCGGCGCTCTGCCGCGATCCTTGATAGGGGTATAGCACGATTTCGAGAACCGCAACCGATTGGTCGACGATACGATGGCTTTATGCCGCATCTGAGAAGACGATGTCGTTTTGGGAGCTATTTTTGTCTTCGAATCTAGCTCTTGTGCAGATACTGTTGAATTCGACGCAGAAAACCTACGTCGAAAGCCTCTCGGTCACCCTTGGCAATTTCATGGGCAAAATCTTTGTCTCATGGTACTGGATCTTCTCTTGAGTCATTCGCGGCCAGCCACGTCGAGGAGATCCTGATGGGTCGGGATGATGGTGAACCGAGTCGCTGAAAAGCCAGGGTGTAAAGTGCTATGCCGTCGGCGATCAATCGATGAGCCAGTCGTTCCTGTTCCTGATCACGGAAGGCCACGCACCGGGCACCGTCCAGACAGAGCCTCGCGGCAACACGGAAATGAGCTGCGGCCTCATGAGGCTTGAGAGACGCCAGTCTGATCAGGTCGGACGGTGGAAGACGGGACAGTAGGGAGCGATCAATCATGGAAGGGGTCTCCGTGATCGAGGTGCAGCGAGGTCGGACGTAACGGGCGGTGCCCGTGCGTAAAAGGGGGATAAGTCATTCTCCTTGCCTCCTCGGACAGTTAAGGAACTGACTCCCGCCGTTGTCACGCGGATTAGGGAGGCAGACCGTGCGAGGGTGACAAACCGGCGTCCGAGGGAACCGGCCAGACCGAAGCCTGCCCCACACGGTCCGCCATAGGTGCACTAGCCGAACGCAAAAATGCGGCAGCTAAACAGCCATGACGCGATACCGCGCCTCGAACACTTTAGAGTTGTCACACCCGGCCACAGGATTGACTGTGGCGAGACTAGGCTAGCGGCAGGGTTGCAAATCTAGTAGCCAGACCATGCCCACGCAACAAAGGTATGTGTCTTGTTATTTCGTAGGTCTTTTCCGATGAATCCCTTCGTAGCCAAGGCATTCCAGCCCCAGGTAATGCGGGACAACGCCACAGCCATTGCTGCAACAGCTGAGGCTTTACCAAGCACGGCCTCACCAGTTACGCACGCTGAGGGTGCCGGTAGAGGTATAAAAACCATGCCCATGAGATTTCTCTTTATTTTTCAGTGGTAAAAGAAAAATAAATCCGCCCGCTTTCCGCCGTAACCTCAATCAATCGAGGGCTACCTATCGATCTTCACGCGTATGCCACAGTCGCAGCAAATAGACGGTGGATTCATGAATCTCGTAGCGCATCTCATAATGGCCGATCAGGATTCGGCGCACATCTCGTGGTTCGAACTCTTCCAGCCGTTCGCCAATACGCGGATTGGTCAGCAGTATGCTTGGGGCCGCCGTGAGCTGTTGAACCGTATGCGCGGCGGCGGGCCAGTTCACTGTAGCCAGAAACTCGTACAGCCGAGCAATGTCTGAAAGCGCCTTGCTGGTCCACTTCAACTCCATCAGCGCGGTACCGGCAGCGGCGTATCGGTACTAAGGCTGTCGGCCCAGGCCTGGACCGCTTGGTGGTCAATCACACGACCGGCATCAACATCGGCCAGAGCCTCGCGAGTCAGGCGACTGCGCTCTTCTTCCTGGTCTATCCAGGCGGACAAAGCCTGCTTGAGGATCCAGTTCTTGGAGCGCTCCAGCCGCTCAGCCATCAAATCGATTCTCTCGGCCAGTTGCACCGGGACGTGAGCCGTGACGGATCGGGTTTTCGCGCTAGCTGCCATGGTGGGTGACTCCTGTGTTGCGAGAATCAGCAGGCTCTCGCTAGATGGATGGTCGCTTCGGGTATCGCGATCAGCCATTGTGATGAGTTTCGATTAATAATTAATCATAATTAATAATCGTGCATCGTCAAGGACCATCGGCACCACGCCAGTCCATCTTTCAGCACTTCGGCAGGGATTTTTCCGAGCACAGCCTCACCCGATTACCTACGCTGAGGATACAGATAGGGGTATGAAAAACCATGCCAACGATATTTCCCTTTATTTTTCAATAACAAAGGGATTAGTTCGACTCCTGGTGCCGCACCATATTAAAAAGCCTCGCAGCGATGCGAGGCTTTTTTTTGCCTGACGAAATGTCCTGCCAGCTTGGCTTTCGGGGGGCACGCCTCCCAAGGCGACGAGTGCCGCTGATGCGGAGCCAAACAGGTAGTTGAATAAGCTATACTCTCGGGCACCCATCCGTGGAGAGCAGACGTGGAAAAGCTGAGTTTTCAAGCCAAAAAAGCCTACTTCGCCAAACACCGTAAATCCAACTTCGCGGCCAGCTTGCGCCTCGAGGGGTTTACGACCTCCCCGAATGACGATCACAAGCTTCCCACTCGCGAAGCTGCGCTCATGGCCGTTCGGCAAATCAAAGCTTGAGTAACGACAAATACGGGGTCGATCAGGACCCCTACTGTTACCCGGGAACAGGCATCCTCAAAAATCTACTTGATTTGCATGAAGAGGACGACCTCAACGAGGCCGAACGCTATCTCACTGAAACTGCCGCAGAGCGACTTGAGTTCATAGAGCCACCCTACAGCCTGGATACTCTGAAACAAATTCATCGCACCCTATTCTCATCTATCTATAGTTGGGCCGGCGAGATCCGGACGGTGAAGATCAGCAAAGGTGGAAATCAGTTCTGCGTCCCTGATCGCATAGAGCCGGAAGCCGCCAGAGAATTCCGAAAAATCGAGTCCAACGGCTGGTTTGAAGGCTATTCACGCGACTTGCTGGTCACAGCCGTCGCCGAGTCCTACGGTACGTTGAACGTCGCACACCCTTTCCGAGAAGGTAACGGGCGAGCCCAGCGAATGCTGTTCGAATGGATCATCGTCAACGCGGGCTACGAGATCAATTGGTGGGAAGTCGACAAACAAGAATGGATTGAAGCGAATCATCAGTCATTTCATGGTGATGATGACCAACTGATCCAGATATTTGACCGCTGCATTGGTCTGCCGATCATGGAAGACACGTACTCCTAAACACACCGAAAAAATAAATCTGAGAATCATCTGGCCGGCCTCCCCACCTCACGGAGGTGGCGCAAAATTCAAGGTGCGAACTTAGTCTTTTGCTGTGAGGAGGCCGTGATGACCGTACTCAAGCAGCAACCTCAAGAGAAGCGCCCGGTGCAGGTGTTCAGTTTTGGCGAGCCGGAGCCGGTGCTGTCCAACGAATTGGGCGGATATCTCGGCGTGTTCGCCAGCCACGACGGTCGGCTGTATACGCCGCCAGTGTCTCGCACCGGGTTGGCCCGGTTGCTACGCGCCAACGCGCATCACGGCACGATCCCGCGCTTCAAGCGCAATCTTTTGCTGCGTGACTTCCAGCCCTCGGCGGGGTGCAGTGCAGAGACGATGGGGCGCGCTGCACTGGACTTCATGGTGTTCGGGGAGGCGTACTTTCAGCGGCTGCGCAATGTGATTGGGCAGGTGCTGGAGCTGCGTCATCTGCCGGCGATCAATATGCGCTGCAAGGTCGGCGGCGGATTTGTGATGCTGTTGCCCCATGGGAAGGAGCTGCACTTTGACGCAGACGAGGTGGAGCACGTGAAGGAGTACGACGTTGAGCAGGACATCTACGGCGTGCCGGATTATCTGGGGGGCATGCATGCGTTACTGCTGAACGAGTCAGCGACCCTGTTTCGGCGCCGCTATTACAACAACGGGGCCCATGCAGGGTATGTGTTTTATACCAACGACCCCGACCTGTCGGAGGAGGACGAGAAACGGCTGAAACACCAGATTGCCGGGAGCAAGGGCGTCGGGAATTTTCGTTCGTTGTTCGTGAACATTCCGGGGGGGAGCGACAAGGCGATTCAGATCATCCCGGTGGGGGATATTGCGACGAAAGACGAATTCGAGCGGGTGAAGAACATCACGCGCAACGACGTGATCGCCGCGTGGAGGATGAACCCAGCGTTGGCCGGGGTGATGCCGGAAAATGCGGCAGGTTTTGGGGACATTGAAAAGATCGACCGGGTTTATATGAATAATGAAATACGACCGATTAGGCAGCTGTTTTTACAAGTGAATGGGTGTTTGAGGAGTGAGCAACGGGTCGAGTGGCTAGAGATAAAGTGACCTAGAGACATCCTTGGATATTCTCGGACGTGAGAACGGCTGCAAGAATGGGGCTTTTACGTCCCCATTCTTGCAGAAGCTTGCTCAAAAAAAACTCGTACTTGATATGACTTAATTTTCCGGACTCTCAGTAGTGCCGATAGACATCGGGCGCAGTTCACTAAGAAAGTATCGAGGGTCGCAATCGTATTTTCCTCTGCCGTCGGATGGAATCATGCTGGGCTAGGCCTTTAACCTGAATTTTTGAGCTGTGATCCCGCCTCTCTCATTGAGGACGATGCGGTTACCCTCAAAGGCGCCTCCCCCCCAAACACTTAGAACCCTACCGTAACCAATCTGTTGGATATATACAAGGCCGTCTCCCGCATCCCAAATATCCCAAGAGCTCCCCCAAGTATTAGCGACGACATCTTGTCCAGACTGTCCTGTAGCTATATACATGCTAGGCGCCGTGAAGGATTGAATTTCGTATGCACCTACTATCGAGCTAGGTTTAAACACCCAGAGCGGGAATAACGAAGTGGCCGTGCTAATAATTTTTATGGCATTATCCTCGGCACTTTTAAACTCGAGAAAAAAGCTTCGTTTAAAGCTGTACATATTTTCACTGGCCCCGTTGGAATGGTTACCGCCCGGTTCGAGCCATATGTATGTGCCTGATCTGACGTTGTAGAATCGGGGGTATCGGTACTCTTGCTCATTGCAGTTCTCCTTTGTTTACTGGTGAGGTAACAACAATGGATACAGCAATGGCAAAGAGTAGAGCGCTTGCCAACAACTGGCTGACACATAATACCCGAGCACTCAGTGTAGCTGAGTGCTGAGAAACGCAAGCTTGCCCACGCATCGCGCGTGAGGATCATGCGCCTCCATGCCGGTGTTTTGGGGCGATTATTGGCCGGGCTTTTTAGGGCGTCTGCGCGTCACGAATACGGCGGCGATGGCCACCATCGTGGAGCCGATCATGCCAGCACCGATTTCAGGATGCCCTAGGTGGATGAGATACCCGCCTAGCAGCAGCACCCCGAAAGCCAAAGCGCCACCGATGTTTTGGCCTCGCCGCTCACGTTGCTCAATCAGGTGCAATGAGTTAGACCTAACTGTCAGATCGGTAGCTTGATTGTTTAATGTTGCTGTGAGTTCTTCTTTACGAACTTCAAGCATGCCCATTTCCATTTTGTGCCGATGAGTTTGCTCATTCTTCATCAACTCGAACATGAGGTGGGCGCCGCCTTCTACAACGGACTCGTATTCTCTTAGTTGTCGTGCTGACAGAGTACCTGCAAGGTGTCGCTCTTCGGCAATCGAAATGGCGACCATTGAGATTGCGTCGAGAGTGGCTTTGCTTTGGCTACTGTTGAGCAGTGCACTGATGGCGGGATCGTATTCCCCCAACGCTTGCAGCGCGGCGGAGACTTCTTCTACGATTTCGCCGGAGTCAGCGGTGGGGTCTAATTCGAGTGTTGTTTCTTTTTCACCCGATGCTTTAGGTTCTGTCTGTTTGATCATCGGTTAAGGATCGATCCTTAGGCTTGAGTTCGCCTGGCGTTGCGCACCGTTGCAAAAAATTGTTTGGAGGCGGCTTGATAGTCGTCAGTCAACCTTTTGATATCACTTCCCAAACTACGGGCGCTGCTATAGCGATCAATATCAACGATTGATTTCAATGCGGACACTGTCCGGGGGTCTTGAGTGACCGGTGAACCTTCACTGACCTTCTTGGCCAGTTGGTCGGCTTCCTCATAGGGGTCGCCGTCGGGATACAGGTTTAGAACGGAGGAAAATGCGTCGAAATCCAGTTTGTACTTCGCCATGTCTGCGGTGCCTCGTCGTGCTTGCCCTGCGGTTTTGTAGGACAAGTCCATTCTTCTGCGTTTAAAACATTGAATGGGTACATGTACTGAAAATATAGCCAAAAGCGTAACAGCGTAAAGGGCTAAACCTATTCAAGATGTTAGCTCGGCGCCTAGATTTGGTGTCCGAGATGTTAAAGTCCCCCATATATTATGTTTTCAGTGTGTTACGCCATACGTCGGGGGACAGGTCATTGCGTATCTATTGTGGCAGTTGCGGGGCCAAGGGCCGTATCGCTTCGCGGGAGCAGCTTTCGTCTGCGTTCACCAAGCTGTATTGCCAATGTCTGGACCCTGTCTGTGGTCATACGTTCGTCATGAACCTGACCTACTCCCATAGCCTGCGACCGCCGGCCGGAAGTGGCGATCAGTTGCTGTTTGACCGCCTGCGTGAGCTGCCGGCGGCCAAGCAGCGAGAGCTGTTCGATCAGTTGGGCGCTTTACCTTCCTGAAGCATGGCTCCCTTCAGCACGTTCAAGCAGTTATCGAGCCGTTGAGTCGACCAATTGAGCACGGCGGTGACACCGCTGCTTTCGTATTCATCCAGGGACCTGGCGGCGACCGTCACGCCCATACAGGTCACAACACGCGAGACTTCGCCGATGGTGTCCAATGCTTCTATTATTACTTTGCAGTCCAAGCTTGCCAAACTTATTTCTCCTTTAATAGTCGGAAGACTCCGGCATACTTTACGGACGAATAAAATAAACAGTCAAGGCTGTAGCTGAAGGGGGCTGTGGATGTGTGAGTATATTTCGATGCGACGCCTTTTCTTTTAACTGATTGTTTTTTAAGTGTAATTTGATTTTGTAAGTGTTTTTTTCTTTAGATATTGCTCTGACAAATAACTCTCTTTTTTATGTGGTCCGGTTATTCATTATTGAAAATTTGTCAGGGGAATCTGATGGTGATCTTCTTGATTTCCTTCGTGTTGGCCGTCGCGGCATTTAGCTTTCGCTTCTTCCATATGATTGGCGGATAAAATCCTACATCCTGTTTGTTATTTTCTTCGAGATTAAATGCCTAATCAGTCAACGCCCCCTGCCTTGGTTCAGCGTTTTTGACGTTCTACCAACCGTCTTTATCCGATATGCCTTCGAACCTCACCATGCCGAGCCGCCGGGTGCTCAGGGCATCGACCATGCCCACCAGGAACTCATGTCGGGGCAGTTGCACCTGGAACACGCCGAACGCCGTGTAGACCTCCAGCACATGGCTGGCGTGGTAGATGTGAAAAGCCGAGGTCACGCCGAGCTGTAACCGGGCCTGCTTTTCACGGGCCGGGCTGGCCCGGTAGATCGGCACTTGTCCGTGGTACAGGCTTTTCACCAGGCTCTCGACATCGACGGGTTGCTCACGCGCAATGAAAAAGGCGGCTGCCCTGAATACCTCGGTTACGTCATGGAGCTGGCCTACCTGTGTCGGCTGCGCGGCATAGAGGTCATTACCCTGACCGATGAGAATGAACTGGAAGAAGGCATTCTGACCAATCGCCGAAAAGGTAGCCGGGACAATATTGATGCGCTGCTTGAAGGGTCGACCTCACACCATCACGCATCACCGTAGGCAACCGCTCGTTTGATCGAGCTGGCACACGCGGTGGTTGGGTCCCTGATCAGCAGGTACGGCCCGCCGCACGCAGGAAGTGCTATCTCCATTTGCAGCCACCGTTCTCGGTGGCTGCCGTTTTTTGCAATCGGCATTCTCATAAAGCTTTGGGAGGCTGGTATAACTCGATCTTTTGAACCGGGCCGTAATCGTCCAGTAATCCCATCCCTTGATCCTTAGGCTGTACAGTGATGCCCACTCAGCACTGACACACCAGAAACAACGCAGTTGACTGAATACCTAAAAGCAGCTGTATTAACCGGACTTTCAAGGTGAGGTTATGGTCGGCCTGCTCTGCTGCGGGTCATATGGATGAGTGCTGACCTACGACTATCCAGAGAAGATCTCTCTTCGACAGCAAAGGGCAAGAAGCCCAGTTTTGGATAAAGCAGCAAGCCTGCTGTATTTTCGTTGAAGCACGAGATCTGCACCTCTGTGGCGTCATAGCGGTCGAACGCCAGGGCAGTCATCGTCTCCACGATGAAGGTCGCCACACCTCTACCTCTTGCCTCTTGCCTCTTGGGCAACGATGACATTGCCGATACAGCAAACCCCACCCGTTTCAACCCGATAAAAGTTAGCAAAGCCGACGACGCTATTCCCGGCCTCGACAATCGTCGAGTCGAATCGTTGAGTAATAGCGTTAGACAGCTGAGCTTCAGTCAGAGGGTATTGAGCTTTCGGGAACATATAAAACAGTTCCTGAGCGTTAAGGGGAAAGCTACAGATAGTTTTGATGTCATCAGCCTTCACTGGCCTGTGTTGCAATATCATCGCGCGTCCTTGAGGTCTATGCATTCGGCATTCTAGCTCACCACTATTTGCTCAAACACCTTGCCTGGTTATCGGGGCGCCCACTGATGCGGCAGCAGCTCCGCAATCTCACTTGCGCGCTGCGTCAACAGGCGCGTGAGGGCGTCCTTCAGTTGATGTCCAACATTGCGGGGTCAGATCATAAATCAGGTGGATACCATCGCCTTTGGTGTCGGGGTCAGGAAGGTGTGTTGGCCGGACGCATACACCGGGCCCTCAGTCATGACTGATATGCATCAAAACACAGTCCACTACGAAAGTAGGGCACCCGCCCAGGAAGATCTGGTCGGGCAGCTTTATGAAGAGCGCGGCCGCAGAGGGCTCGATGATTTTCCTCTTACCGAGCAAATCCAGGGAGGTGTAGACATGGATGGTCAACCACGTCCTGGGCTCGCCCCCTTGGTACCGCACCATACAAACTCAACTCCGCGCCGATTGAGCCCCCCCTTCAGATGCCTCTCACTTTTCCAACGACGCCCTGTAGTGCTCGTAAGCACCATCCGCCAGCTTGCGCAAAGCCTTGCCGATATTGGCGTAGTCATACTCATTGAGATTGGCCAGGGACAAACGCCCGCCCGGCTTCTTGGTGCCGAACCCCGTGGCCGGGAGCATAACGATCCCCGTCTCATCAGCGATCCGGAACAACAGCGTATTCGGGTCAACATTGTCATGAACCCAACGCGCAAACGCCTCACCGTACAGCTCTTCGGTGATCTGCTCGAAGTCCAGCAGCGTGTAGTACTCCACCTCGAACGCGTCCACCGGAATAGCCACCCCAAGCTCACGGTAAAGGGCGTGGTGACGCTGACGAATCAGTTTTTTCAGAACCTGCTTGTAGCTGTCGGTACTGTCGATCAGGGCAAACAACGAGAACAACACCATCTGCACTTGCTGAGGCGTCGACAGGCCGGCGGTGTGGTTCAGCGCCACTGAGCGACTATCCGCCACCAGCCGGTCGATAAACTTCAATTTCGAGGTATCGGGCACCAGCGTCTGGTAACGCAGGTTGAGCGCGGCGTGCTTATCCTCGTCATACGCGGCGATTTGCTGGTCGAGGATATTGTCCTTGTGCAGCGCAATCACCCCCAGGCGCCAACCGGTGCAACCGAAGTACTTGGAGAACGAGTACACCAGGGCCGTATTGCGTGGGCAGGTGGCAAAGAGCGAGGTGAAGTTGTCGGCAAAGGTGCCGTACACGTCATCGGTGATGATGAACAGATCCGGGCGCTGCTTTTCCACCAACTCGGCGATATAAGCCAGGCTGCGGTCATCGATGCGCACCGACGCCGGGTTGCTCGGGTTGACCACGAAGAACACCTTGATCGCCGGGTCCAGCAGCTTGTCCAGTTCGGCCTGCGGATACTGCCAGTCCAGCTCCGGTGAAGCGTCGATATGCACGACCTCCAGACCGTAATCTTCCAGCACCGGAATCTCGAAATAAGGCGTGAACGTCGGCATGCCGATCGCCACCTTATCGCCCGCGCGGATGATCTTGTTTTCCTTGAGGCTGTTGAAAATGTAGGTCATGGCCGCCGTGCCGCCTTCGACCGCGAAAATATCGAAGTCGTCCCGCGAGACGGTGCCGCCGATCATTTCCTTGACCAGATACTCACGCACCACTTTCTCGCTGATGCTCAGCATGCGCGGCGGTACCGGATAGTTGCAGCCCAGGATGCCTTCGACCATTTCATGGAGGAACGCCGGGCCGTCCAGGCCCAGTTGGTCGCGCACGTAACTGGTGATTTTCATCAGCAGATCAACACCTGGCTGGCTGGCGTTGTCGGCCAGAAAGCGGTCCATGCGCGCTTCGATGCCCTCGACTTTCGGCAAGCCGCCGATGCCATTGCCCAGGAATGAAAACGACAGCTCGGCCTCGTGGTTGGCAAACAACCCCAGTTGGCAAAACGCCTGGCGCGGCAGCGTGGCAAGAAAGTTCGGGTTGCCGCGACCGGCGTTGAGCATCAGGCGATTTTCTCGGCTGCTCGCCACCTTGATCAGTTCATCCTTGAGTTCAAAGGGGCTCAGCGCTGCGTATTGGCTGTAATCATGGGTCATGAACGGGGCCTTGTCTGACGTGCGACCCAGTGGCCGCGCGGGAATACGGAAGGGCAATCTCAGGAAAGAATGACGATCAGCACCATTCCCCAGATGGTCAGCAATGTGTTGCCGACGGCATAGGTCACGGTGTAACCCAGGGCCGGGACGTTGCTTTTAGCGGTCTCGCAGATCATCCCCAGCGCGGCGGTGGTGGTTCGCGCACCGGCGCAGCAACCCAACACCAGGGCGGGATGGAAACGAAAGACGTAGCGCGCGATAAACATCCCGAGGATCAGCGGCACCGAGGTGGCGAAGATGCCCCAGAGGAAGAGGCTCACACCCAGGGTCTGCAGGCCATGGACGAAGCCCGGCGCGGCATTGATGCCGACCACAGCAATGAAGACGTTCAAGCCCACCGAGTTCATGAACCAGACGGTGGGCTCGGGGATTCTGCCGAAGGTCGGGTGAATCGAGCGCAACCAGCCGAAGACCAGACCGGCGATCAACGCGCCACCGGCGGTGGAGAGCGTGATCGGCACGCCATGGACGGTGAACACCACAGCGCCGATCAGCGCGCCGATAAAGATCGCCAGGCCTATGAACGCCACATCCGCCATGTCGCTCTTGCGGTCGGGTTGGCCCAACTCCTTGGCAGCCGCGGAGGTGTCCGAGGTCAGCCCGGCCAGGGTGATGATGTCGCCACGGTGAATGACCGTCTTGGGCAATACCGGCAACTCGGCGGCGATTGCGCCGCGCTTGATCCGGCGAATAAACACCCCGTGGGCCCCCGGCAGGTGGGAGAGTTGCTCCAGCGTCTGGCCATCGTATTGTTTATTGGTGACAAAGATATCGACCCCTTCGACCGGCACCGCCAGCAACTCCGGGTCGTCCACCTCGGCTTCGGAATGGCCGAGCAGTTCCAGGATGTCGGCGTTCAGGCCACCCACCGCCAGGATGTCCCCGGCCATAAGGGTGGTGGCGGAAGTGAAGGTCTCGATCTTGCCCCCGCGTCGCAGCCGCTCGATAAACACTCGCTTGCCATGGGAATGCGCTTCGGCCTGGACGACACTGAGGCCGATAAATGCACTGTGCTCCGGCACCTTGTAGGCCCGCAGCACGTAGCGGTGCCAGGCCGTGCCTTCGCTGGCGATGTCCTGATGCCCGCCCATGCTCAGCTCGTAATCCTTGCAGGCCTTGACCAGGTCGATGCGCAGCAGCTTGGGCCCCAGCAACGCCAGAATCAGCGCCGAACCGACGGTACCGAAAATGTAGGTGACCGCGTAAGCCACGGGCATGGCATCGAGTTGCTGGCGGGCCTGCTCGGCGTCCAGGCCCAGCCGATTGATCGCATCGGTTGCCAGCCCCATGGAGGCGGAGATCGTCTGCGAGCCGGCGAACATCCCGGCCGTCGAGCCGAGGCCATAACCGGCGATCCAGGTGGCCAGTAACGGTGCCGCCAGGCACAGGACGCACATGACCACGGCAAACAACGCCTGTGGCAAACCATCCTTGGCGATGCCACGGACAAACTGCGGGCCCACGCCATAACCGACGGCGAACAGGAACATCAGGAAGAAGGTGCTCTTGACGTTGGGCGAGATGACAATCCCCGCCTGGCCGATGATCAGTGAGGCAATCAAGGTGGAGGTCACCGCGCCGAGGCTGAACCCCCTGAATGACTTGCCGCCAAACCAGAATCCCAAACCCAGGGACAGGAAAATCGCCATCTCCGGGTAGGCACGCAGAGTGCTTTGGAGCCAATTCACATTGCTTTCCTTAAGCTATTTGCAATAAAGGGCACGACCACCCGGGGCGCAATGGAAGGCGCGCCCCGGGTGGTCGGAGTCAGGCGGGGCTAAAGGTTGGCCGTGGTATCGGCGGCCGACAGGGCACCATGGTTGAACGTAGGCCCGGCCTCGGAATGCGGGACCGGATTTTTCTGCAGGAAGGCGATGGCCTTGTGCAGGTCATCCAGCAGCATCGCGATCAAATCCCGGCTGACACCGTGGCGTACGAGGACTCGCTGAACCACGATGTCCTGGCGATCGGACGGGAGTGGGTACGAGGCAATCTGCCAACCGCGCATGCGTACGCGTTCGGAAAGGTCATAGAGGGTGAAGCCGTGCTCGATACCGTCCTTGAGCTTGTAGCACACCGCCGGCAGACCACCGTTGCCGTCGTAGACCAATTCCAGCGGCTCGATCTTGGCGATCTCCGACGCCAGCCATTGGGCGGTGTCCGAACAGGCTTGCTGGATACGGGTATAACCCTCGCGGCCCAAACGCAGGAAGTTGTAGTACTGGGCGATGATCTCGCCACCCGGGCGACTGAAGTTCAAGGCGAACGTGGCCATATTGCCGCCCAGGTAATCCACGTAGAAGATCAGCTCTTCCGGCAAGTCGGCCTTGGCTCGCCAGATAATCCAGCCGACGCCCAGGGGCGCCAGGCCATACTTGTGGCCCGAGGCGTTGATCGACTTGACCCGCTCGATGCTGAAATCCCAGCTGAGTTCTTGCTGGATGAAGGGCGCGATAAAGCCGCCGCTTGCCGCATCGACATGGATGGGAATATCCAGTCCCAGTTCACTTTGGAGGCTGTCAAGTTCATGGGCCAGTGCCGCCACGGGTTCGTAAATACCGGTAAAGGTGACCCCCAGCGTCGCCACCACACCAATGGTGTTTTCGTCACAGAACTCACGCAAGTCTTCGGGCCGTAGACCTAGCGCGCCGTCCCGCAGGGGCACTTCGCGAATCTCTACGTCGAAGTAACGCGCGAACTTCTTCCAGCAGATCTGCACCGGGCCGCACACGAAGTTGGGTTTATCGGTCGGCAGGCCCGCGGCTTCGCGACGTTTCTTCCAGCTCCACTTCAGGGCCAGGCCGCCCAACATGGCCGCCTCACTGGAGCCCGTGGTCGAGCAGCCCACGGTTTGCCACGACTTCGGCGCGTGCCAGAGATCGGCGATGATATGCACGCAGCGGTTTTCAATTTCAGCCGTCTGCGGGTATTCATCCTTGTCGATCATGTTCTTGTCGATGGAGTCGGCCATCAACTGTTGGACTTCCGGCTCGACCCAGGTGGTGCAAAAGGTCGCCAGGTTCTGCCGGGAATTACCATCGAGCAGCAACTCATCGCGCACCAGGTTATAGGCCGTCGAGGGTGCGGTGGAGTGGTCGGGCAGTCGGTATTTGGGCAGGCGGCGCTCTGAGGCACCGCTTGAGTAGACGTCTTCAATGGAGGGGTCGCGCGTTTCTACGGTCTGGTGCAAAGCCATGAAGTAACTCCATAATCGGCAACGGAGCCAGGCAAACAGTAGGGCGTGCTTGGGCTCGGCCCGGGGCTCAATCTGACCCTCGCCGCACTGGCCGGCAATCGCCTACGGCGCCATGGCCTTGGCATCTGGCGCCATCTGCTTCATTTGAGAGGGACAGCGCCGTGACCTGAACGACGGCAGCGTTCGATGGTCTATCGCCAGCGCGCGCTGTGCTTCACAGCAACCATCAAGGAACATCCATGCCTGAGGTCATCCCCTCATTAGCGCATTTCATGATCGACGCCTTGCGGTCGACGGGGCTGGACATCGACAGTTTTTGCCAGACCGTGGACCTGGACGTGCAGGCCTTGAGCTTCGACGAGTCATGGATTCCGCGGGTCAAGCTCTACCGCCTCTATACGCTGGCCGCCGAACTGTCCCACGACCCCGACATCGGCCTGCGCGCCACCTCGCAGACCGGCCCTGGCATCTTCGATGTGGTGGGTTATGTGATGATGTCCAGCGCCACGTTGCACGCGGCGCTGGAACGGCTGGTGCACTTCGTGGCCCTGCTCGACACCTCTATCGCCATGTCCTTGCACAAGGAGGGCGGGCAGCATCGGTTCTCCTGTCACTTTCTGGACGCGAACCAGGTCCCGCGCCAATACGGCGATGCCGGCATTGCCACGATGTTCGGGCTGTGTCGAATGCTGGTCGGCCCGGCGCTTCAGTTGCGCGGAGTCGGCGTGATGCATTCGATTCCGGCGGATGTTTCGGTGTATGAGCACACATTCCATTGCCCGGTGAAGTACGGCGCAAGCTGCTATTCGATTGTGTTGGCCAACAGCGATCTGGAAAAACCGCTTTCTTCGGCGAACAAGGAGTTGGCAACCTTGCATGAACTGGTTGCCGAGATGCACCTGTCGACCCGCCGTTATTTCTCGGTACCGGGGGAAGTACGCAAGATGATTCTGGAGTCGCTGAGCGAGGGCGTCCCGCATATCGAAGACATGGCCAGGAAGCTGTGCATGAGCAAGCGTACCTTGCAACGGCTGCTGCAGAAGGCCGGTCAGCCGTATAAGGAGTTGGCCAATGAAACGCGCCGGGGCCAGGCTGAGTTTCATCTGGGTAATCTGTGCTGCACCTTGCAGGAAGCGGCGTATCGGGTAGGGTTTCGGGAACTGAGTAGCTTTTATCGTGCCTGCCACCAGTGGTTTGGCATGACACCGGGGCAGTATCGGATGCTGTTGACGTCGAAGACTCGGGATGCGAGGGAGGGTTTGTTGGGGGATGCAGTGGCTCGCGGGCTCTCGTGATTTTTGAGGAGCGCTACACACTTTTGTGACGGGCAGAAGGGCTGGAGGGTGTCCCATCGCTCCTCTTCAGACTCTCCTTTGGCCCGGTCCACTTCTCAGCGATCACTGTTCCCAGATGCCGTTCCCGCCTCGGGGCCGTTGCCGAGCAAGGGCGCGCTTTCCACTTCCAGCATCAGCAACACCATTTCCGTCAACTCGGCGTCGGACTTGCGTCCCGCATAGAGGTCATGGAGTGCTTTGGCGAACGGAATGCGCAGGTCCTGGTTATCTTCGCGGGCGGTATCGCTGTATCGCATCAGTTCACTGATGGCGCGCAGCACCGCCGCTTGCCACCGGGCGGTGGTCCTCGGACCATCGCCGGTGATTGCAATCAAGTGATCCTTCGTCAGTTGGCGAAGGGCTGGTTCCCGCAACGGCTCAAGCGGCCTTGGGTTGCGAGTGATCTTTGACATAGCGGACGATACTCAGTGTTTCCTGGCGGAACTGCTCGTAGTCGATCTGCTGGGCGTTAATAAAAGTGCTGCCCATCATGGTCACCGCGCCCATCAAGCTGGCTTCGGCAATTTCCTCGTCGCTCGCGCCAAACAAGCGCGCGGCTTCGGTATGGAACAGGGTGCAGTACTTGCAACGGGTCGCCCCGGACACCGCCAGACCAATCAACTCCTTGTACTTATTCGGGATTTTGGTATCTGCCAGCCAAAAGTCCCGGGCCACTCCCCAGAATCCGTTCGCTCCGCCTTCCGGCATCTGCTTGATCCACTCCGGTACCACACCGAGGGCCTCTTCAATTTCCCGATAAGTATCATAAATGGCCATCTGACACCTCCTGACCTCTCTGGAGACATCTGCTTCAGAGGTACATCCAGTTTAGTTCGCTGGCGGCCAGGCCCAAGCCGGCGGCAGGATGGCTCCGGCAATAAACGTTTAAACATCGTAGAAACAACAAGATGGGTTTAGATTTTTTTGGCGCAATGACGCACCGCTAGGTACCTCGGGTTATCAACCGTGGCGGGGACAAGCCACGGCGTTACCCTTTGCGCGAGCCCCACTGAAAGCACTTGGTTAATTCCGACTTTCTAAACGTCGATAATGCCAATATGATGGCTCAGGCTTCTTTGGTCGTTGGATTCGCTACCTGTAGCACCTGCATCACCATCGCCAAAACAGCTACCAGCGGCGCTACAGCCGCTCAGCGCTGAAGGACTCTTTGAATTGCTGAAGGTTAAGAAATGGACTTCACCCCCATCATCGCGCAGCTCTGGAGCACGTTTGGCTGGCTGATCCCGCTGATTCTGCTGATCGGCTTGCTCAAGTTGCCTTGGGTCAAGGGTCAGATCGGCGAACTCCTGGTGCGTCTGTTCGCCCATTGGCAACTGGATAAGCAGACCTACCGCCGTCTGCACAACGTCACCTTGAGCACACCTGACGGCACCACGCAGATCGACCATGTCTTCCTCTCGCCTTACGGTATCTTCGTGCTGGAAACGAAGAACATGAGGGGCTGGATTTTTGGCAGCGAGAACCAGCCACAGTGGACGCAAAAGCTCTACAAACGCACGTTCAAGTTCCAGAACCCACTGCGACAGAACTACAAACATCTCAAAGCTCTGGAAGCCACCCTTGGTGTTAGCGCCGCGCACCTGCACTCGGTCATCACCTTCATCGGCGGCAGCACCTTCAAGACTCAGATGCCGGCCAACGTCACCCAGGGCATTGGCTTTATCCGCTACATCAAATCATTCCAGCAGAGGGTATTCAGTGAGGCCGAAGTCGACGCCCTCATGCTGGCCCTGCAAACCAGCCGGCGCGCCCCATCCCTCGCGACCCACCGCGAACATGTACAAAACCTGAAACGCCGTAGCGACCCAAACGCCGAGCGGCAATGCCCGAAATGCGGCAACAAGCTGGTGATCCGCACCGTGAATTCTGGCACGAAGGCAGGACAGCAATTCTGGGGCTGTTCGAAATTTCCCAAGTGCAGAGTAAGGCAAGGCCTATAGTTAGCTTTCGGACATGAGCTGATAGAGTTGGGTGAAGTGGACTATCGCTGAGATCGATGGATTCGGCAAAGGCAAAAAATATTAGCTTCCTACAAAAAGGAACATACCGTTGCAAAACCACGACCCCCTAAAAAGAAATTATAAAAACCCATTAAAAAAAGCGCTTTCCGAATCAGCACTTGACAAGAGTTATAAGCTAGCACAAACCTTTGCCTTAATAGTAATACCCTTAATAATTGCAGTTGCTGGCTGGAGTGCACAGCGCTCTATTTCAGAAACCGGAATACGTAAGGATTACGTCCAAATGGCTCTAAAAATCCTACAAGAACCCCGCACGGGCGGAGATGATGATATTAGGAAGTGGGCTGTCGAAATCATTGACGTCAGTGCCCCGATTCACTTCACCTCAAAGGCCGGTGACCAATTGAGCGCCCCTGCATTTAGAATGCTGAACTCAAACAAACTTCTAACCCCCGCGCTAGAAAAAAGAGACAAATGCCCCACTGTTGAAATCACAAACCTGTCTGAAAAAGACCAAGAAAAGCTCAACACGCTTCAATCTTTATGCGAGAGAAATTATCACGACATATTCCTGATCCAGGAGTGGAACAACCTATTTACAAAAAACACACAAAAACAATAGCAAACTTACTCTCAACTCAACCAAGCTACCTCGCCCACACCAAAACTCAAACGAGTCGAGCATTTCCGCTAAACTCGAGCAACAATAAAATCCAACAATACCAGTCAAAGAGAAGAGATTTATTTCTGGCGGCGATGCTTGCCTAAGCGCAGATCCTATTTCTCACGTCACCTCCCCCGAATGCTACATCCCCAGCACGGAAAGTACCTAGGTGTTCGGTCCCGAAATGAGAGGGTGAGGATTAATTGTGAAACGGTCTGGATTTGAGTCCAGGTTTCACAGATCACCTTGAAGGGAGTACGCCATTGTAAGGCCCGCAGTTGCGGATATCGATACTGAGACCGCTGACCCAGGTCTGGACCGTCTGGTGCTCAATAAAACGACCGGCATCAACATCGGCCAAAGCTTCGTAGGTCATCCGACGGAGCTCTTCTTCGTCTATCCAAGTGGACAGGGACTGACTGGCTTTCTCGGCGACTACCATCACGGGGACTCCTGTATTGGGAAACTCAGCAGCCATCAAAAGCGGTGACTGCTGATATAGATTGCACTTCATGCTTGTCGTGAGCCTTCCGACCTACTGATCAGAGCCACAACCTGTATCTCCTATAAATCGGATGGCGGTCCAACCCGGTCTACGCCTGATGAGACGGAGACGCCCCCTCAAGCAGAGCATCCACCACCGCACGCGCCACCTCTACCGAATGCAGCATGCCCCAGAACAATGCCCGCTCGACGGGATTGGTATGCAGGCTGATCTCGTCGCCATTGAGTTCCGCCGTTTCGAGCAAACGCGAAACGTAGATCAGTGCATCCTGTGCAGTCACTCCCGCTTGAATGGCAAACAACGCGGGTTTGAACGGATCTTCGGGAATGACCGGTTTGGAGGAAGTGAACTCGAGGGTATCAAGTAAGCGGGACGTGATTGCAGGCTCCAACTCAGTTTGCTTCAAAAGATCGGAAGAAACTTTACGCAGGTATACCTCTTTGTCGGCAGTACTGGTGGCTTTGCGAGTTGACTGCAGATCAGGGTTAATTTGCTTTGTCATGATGACGCTCCTTAAACCGCTTTCGCGGTGCTGTGCGCCTGTTTTGCACCGGGTGTCCAAGCCCGTATCGCTGAACTGACAGCGACTCTTGGACAATAGTCCTGGCCTTTAGCACCTGCAATACGCCTCAATGCCCGAATCGCGTGGGAAATAAGAGTTTTTCCAGCAGGTCATTTCTCATCCAGGCTGAACCCTACTGATCTGCGCGTGCAGCACAAGAAACTACCCCGCTAGCTCGGCCATCCGGCTTTCCATCGCAGGGGAGCGCGTACAAGAAGCCGCCCATTACCTACGACAGGAAAAATTCAGATGGAGCCAGTGATACCAAAAGCCCCACAGACTCCGCTCACCCCCCGTCCCCACCGCTATAAACCCCGCGCAGAAAACTCTCCAGCGCCTGCTCTTCAACCGTCCATTGCCCATGCCCCAGATTCGCAATCAGATCCCGCTTGCGCATCCGCTCCAACCCGGCCTGTACCTGTTGCGTCGTCGGCACCAGTCCACTCGGCAGTTCATCGGCCAGGGACCGTCGATACTCATCGGCGTACAGCGACGCCCCAGTGACAATGCCCCTGAGCAGCAATTGATCCAGCGGCGGCAGGTCTTGCAGCAATGTCGTGAATTGCCCCTCATCCACCATCCCCGCCCAGACAATCTTGTCGGCTTCCTTGACCGGAATCCCTTGGGTCAGGCTCGTGGTAAACAGAGTGCGCAGATAATGCGGCGTCATGCCCCGGGCGACGTACAAACGATAGGCCTGCTCCACTTCCCAGGGTTTACCCGTGGTTTCCCGGTACAACCGGCCGAAATGCTCCGAGAACTCTCGCCCAAGATCGGGGAAATTCAGCTGCGAGCCAAACTGATAGAACGGCGCCTTGCTACGCCGGAACATGTTCGTCAGGCCATCCTGGGAAGAGCCGGTGAACACCGCGAAAACGCTGCCTTGACTGGTCGTCAGCAAGGAGCGGAGTGTGGCGGTGAAATTCTCGAAAGCCGGGCGGGTAGCCAGATGCTGCACCTCGTCGACGATCAGCAGTGCCTTGCCCTTGCCCGCGACGTTGAAACGCTCGAATAACTCATGGATGGAAGGAATCCCCACCTCTGCCAGTTCGGCTTCGGCAGAAGCCGAGTCCATTCCCAAACCGACCTTCAAACCCTTGAGCGAACGCTTTGGCCTGGTCCACCAGGTTTCAATCCGGGTCAGCAGGCTGGTTTCATGCAGCGCCTTGGCGAGTGCGGCACAGATCACCCGTTCAGGATCATCCTTGTTGGACCAGAGATCCGCGTAGGCCACCACAAAACCTTGCGCTTCGGCCATGGGCACAAGGTCGCGCAGCAGAAATTGCGTTTTACCCTTACGACGCGGGGCAAATAGCGTCGTCGCTTGCTGGAGCTGGTTCTCAAAGCCCATCAATACCTGCTGGGCAAGGACCGCGCGAGGGAAGTAGAGACGGTCAGGTGTCATGGTTATGCCTAATTATGTGAAAAAACATAATTATGATTATTGGCATAATTCCACATATTGCAAGCCCAGCAATGACACGGCCCTCCTCACGCCACCGCGAGAAGGGTCGATATCAACCATCACGTCATACCTCAGCCATCAGAAAAAACTGACCTCCTCCTCAGTGATGCGCCCCCATCGTTGTCCCCCCCACCCCATCCGGCAGCTCGATGCTCACGTTCTGCATCATCCCCTGATCCTCATGATCAAGAATGTGGCAGTGCAGCACGAACTCACCGATATAGCGCTGGTATCGAGTCCGCACATACAGGGTGTACATCCCGCTGCCATCGGTCTTGCCTTTGACGAACAGCGTGTCTTTCCACACCCCTTTCATACCGGCATATTGCGCGTCGTTCTTGTCCGTCTTGTCCACCGCACCCGGCTCACTGAGATCCACGCCATCCGGGCCAATGATTTTCTCGATCTGGAACGGGTTCACATGAATATGGAACGGATGACTGGCAAACGCCGATTGCAGGATCCAGGTTTGCGCATCCCCCAGTTTCAGATGACGATCGATCACCCCCGGCTGATAAGGCACGGCATTTTCCGCCGTAGTGCCCACGGCGAACTTGGTGTGGTCCGGATCCTTGAAATCGATCAGGAACACCAGTTTCTGTTCACCCTTGATTTCGCTGTCGACAATGCTCGGGTGCGGAATGAACTTGTCAAAGCGCAGGTCCTTTTTCAGATCCGCTACCACGGTGGCCTTGATGTCCGCCGGCATGTTGCGTTCCGCCGCCGCCAACAGTTCCTCAGTCAAGCGGGCCTTGGTGTTCGCCACTTTCGGACCCGCGCCCACATCGACAAAGCCGAGCAATTGACGACCGTTGGCCTGCTGGCTGACCCCGCCTGAAGCCGTGGAAGGTTCATCCGTCACGCAGTAACGCCCAGGCTCGGGAAAGACGATCAGCAGATCGTTGCGATACCCCGGCTGCAGGGTGATGACCTGACGGCTCTGGGCCTGTTCCATGGTCAGGCCGTCGGAGGCGATCACCTGGTATTCGACCGGCTGGCCGGTGCATTGCTCTTCGATAAAATTGGCCGACGCCAGGGCCGCGATGCCCTTGTCACTGGCCGGCTTGGCGCTGTCCTTGAGTTTGCGGAACAGCGGCCGGATGGTGTCGCGAATCCCCGCGTGGACCAGGCGCCAGCGTTCTACCTCACCGGGCCGTGCATCGTCGAAGATCGGCTGGACCAGGCCGTTGACGCTGGTGTAGCGCCCCGAGTCGGGCCAACTGGAAGGCTGCAACTGGTCGAACGACTCGACAACCCCCACCTCGCCCGGTTTGCAGGTCCAGTCCAGGGTCATCTTGTCCTTGCCATCCTTGTCCTTGACGATATTGCCGTCCTTGTCCCTCACCGGCTTGTAGCGGAATTTGTCGGCCGTGTCCCGGCATGCATAGGGGATTTGCTGGAACACCAGCAAGCGTTCCTTGAAAGACTTGCCATCAGCGCCCTTGAGCAGGGTGTCGATATCGCCGTTGGTGTCGGCCGTCGGCTTGCGATCGCCGTGGATGATCAGCGCACCGGCCATGCCGCTGGCGACCTGGATCGCGGTGGAACCATGGCGATGCGGGTGATACCAGAAGGTGCCCGCCGGGTGGTCGGCCGGGATGTTGTATTCGTACTGGAAGCTGACCCCGGGGTTGATCGACAGCAGCACGTTGTCGCTGTTACCGGTGGGGCTGACCCACAACCCGTGGGAATGCAGGTTGGTGCCGTTGAAGCAGTGCGGCACGTCCGGCCTGCTGTCGTGGGCGGTGCAGCTGGGGTCGGGGGGCAACTGGTTGTTGAGGCTGATGCGGACGGTGTCGCCCGGCGTCACGTCGATGGTGGGGGCGATAAAGGGTGCCTTGGGGTCGACACCGGTGCCGACGTAGCTACGCAACATCACCGGCACTTGCGCGCCCGTGGCCGGATCGAATATCTCGTTCTTGGTGTACTTGATGATCAGGTCCAACTGCCGCTCACGCCCGACATGGGGTTGGGGTGCCAAGGGCGTGGGAGTGGACTTGAGCATCAACGTGCCCTCCACCACCTTGGCCGTCGGTGCCTGCTGCTCCAGGGTCGGCGGGTTGTTGAACAGCCGGGAGGCTTCCACTGCCTGTGCCGTGGTGGCGGCCCCCATCACTCCCAGGGCCAGCAGCCCCAGAGCGTACGGATAAAGGGGCCTGTCCTTGCGCATTCCTGTCATGGTGTTTCTCCTGCGGAGCAACCGTGAACTTCGTGGTTTTGGCACAGGAAAGAGGCGGGGAGCAGGCGCAATGGCATAAGCATCCAACAGCTGCAATCCGTGCAGGCATAAAGCTAGTACCTTATCCACGGAACGCAATGTCTATTGGGGTTTGCGCGTTTTTTTTGCCCGAAACGTTATCGCGCCACGGGCGACGCAAAACCTTCGAATGCCTGCCGCAAGGCCTTGGCATATTCGCGGCTGCCAAGGGTCATGCTGTTGATATGGTTACCGCCCTTTATCAGCAGCAATTGTTTGGGCTGCACGGCAGCTTCATACAGGGCCTGGCTGAAGCGCGAGGGGACATAGGGATCGTCGGTGCCATGGACGATCAGCACCGGGATATCGATCTGGTTGATCTTGTCGATGGAGTCGAATTTCTCCGAGAGAATCCAGCTGACCGGCAGCGAGGTCGGGATCGCCGCCCGGGCCGCATCGCCCAGGTCGGTAAAGGTCGACTCGATGATCAAGCCCGTGGCCTTGGGCGCCGCCTTGTCGCCGGCCAGACGTTCGGCGAGGTCCACCGCCACCGCGCCGCCCAGGGAGTGGCCGTAGATATAACGTTTGTGGACATCGGGTTGCAGTTGCACCAGGCGCTTCCAGGCATTGTCCGCGTCCTGGTAGACGCTGCGTTCGGAAGGCAGGCTGCCGGGGCTGTCGCCAAAGCCGCGATAGTCGATGGCCAGTACCGAGAAACCCAGGTCGCGCAGTTGGGTGATCCGTCCGACCTGCGCCGTCAGGTTCCAGCGGGTGCCGTGCAGGTAGAGGATGGCCGGCGCATTCGCCCGGCTCGACGGCCACCACCAGGCATGCAGATAGTCGGAACCGGCCAGCCCGTCGCTGATGGGAATCCGCAGCTCCCTGACCCCCGCCGGTACGCCGCTGAACCAGCTCGCCGTGCCTGGCTGGACATTGAACAGCAGCTCGCGCTCTTTATAAGCCAGCCGCGAACACCCATAAGGCAGCCCGACGGCAAGAAAAACCGCCAGCAATCCCAGGGACAACCAGCGGCGACGGGCGATAAAGGTTCTGAGGGTCATGGCGCCCGGATCTCGCTTGCAAGGAATGCATTGGCTCACAAAGCCGACAGATTACTCGCAAGCGCGCGCACAAACAAAAACGCCCCGAACCAGTCGGGGCGTTTTTTTCAACCTGGGATCAGGTCGCTACAGCCATGTCGCTCGATCAGAACACGTTGATCGGGTAGTCGACGAACACACGTACTTCGTTACCGCCCACGTTGTACTCGCTGGATTTCTCCGAGACACGCAGGATCGAGCTACGCAGCTTCACGCTCAGGTCTTTCGCCGGGCCACTCTGGACCACGTATTTGACCTGGTTGAAGAACTCGCGCTCGGTACCACCGGTGCTGGTGGAGGTGGTGATGTTGTCGCCACGGACGTAGGCCACGTTGTAGGTCAGGCCAGGAACGCCGAAGGTGGCGAAGTCCAGACCGTAGCCCACCTGCCAGGAACGCTCGTCAGCAGCGTTGAAGTCCGACCAGTAGGAGTTCGCCAGGTTGATGGTGTTGCCACCGTCGCCAACGCGACCCTGACCTTGCTGGTAACCGCCGTACGGGTAGCCCAGCACGCTCGAACCGGTGCTGCTCTGGTGGGCGATGGTGAACGAGTGAGCGCCGAGGGCGTAGGTAGCGGCCAGGCTCCAGATCTTGTTGTCGCGACCTTGAGCGTTCTGCTCTGCGGCGTAGCCACGGTCCAGCTGGGTGCGGTAGCCGTTGAAGTCCAGGGTCAGGGACTGGTCGGACGCAATCGGGAACACGTAGTTCAGGTTCAGGTACTGCTTCTTCAGCACTTCGTCGACGTCGGAAGCGTACAAGGCGGCCTTGAACTGATCGGTGAACTGGTAGCTACCACCCAGGATGTCGATGCCTTTCAGGCCACCGCTGTCACGACCTTCGGCGCTCTTGCGCGATTCGGCGGTGAAGTGACCGGCGTTCAGTTCCAGGCCTTTGATCTCTTTGGAGGTGATCAAGGTACCGGTGTAGCTTTCCGACAGCAGGCGGGAGTTGTCGTAGTTCAGCAGCGGCAGAGCCGGCATCTGGTCACCGTAGGTCAGCACGGTGTTGGACAGGCGGAATTTCACCGCGGCGCCGCCCTGAGCCAGGTCTTTGGCCGGGTTGCGGTTGTTGTCCTGCTTGAAGAAGTCGATACCTTGCGCACCGGTCTCACCGCGACCGCCGTCCAGACGCACAGCGTACTGGCCGAAAGCATCAACACCCACACCTACGGTGCCTTGGGTGAAGCCGGACTTGAAGGTAGCGATGGCCGCTTGGCCCCATTCGATCTTGTCGTCGGCGCCGCTTTTGTAATCGCGGTTGATGTAGGCGTTACGCAGCAGGACATTCAGGTGGCTGTCGTCAACGAAACCCTTGGAGTCTGATTGGTCACTGGCCATGGCCTGGGTAGCGCCGAGGATGCCCAATGCGAGCAGGCCGATCCGTTTGTTCAACATGTTTTATTCCTTAATCTCTGGATGAAACGCCCTGCGGCTTCGAGCTGAAATGTTGTGTTGATGCTTCACGCAAAAACAAAAAGACCCGCCTGCAATGGATGCAGCGGGCCTTTTATTATTTTAAGTGTATGGCGTATAGCCACAGGCGTAGGGCGAATCCTATCCGCGACACGAGTATTGTGTCAATTTCGTGAAACACCTGAGAATAGAAGGGATTAGCGAGGCAACCTCGAAAAAAGGCATATCCGCTACCGACCGTCCTTTATCTCCGGGCGACGTCGCTTTCCCCTCATGACCTCGCCTGTTTCAGGACGAACAACCCTCCAGGCCACAGGATGGCCCCGTGGAGGCCGGGGTGGCGGGCGCCAGCGATTGACTGAGCCAGGCGACGAACGCGTCGGGTTTGCCCAGGTAAGGACCGATATCGATCAGGCTGAAACGCCCCTCCTGCTCCAGCGCCAGGGTCGGAAAACCCTGGCCGCCGACCCGGGACAACAAGGCACGGCTTTGCTTGAAATGTTCCGCCGCCACCGCATCGCTGTTCCGCTCAAAAGCGGCCTTGAACGCTTGCGCTTCAAAGCCCAGTTCGGCGGCCAACGCCAGCAGGACCTCCACATCGGCCAGGCGCTGCCCCTCGACGTAGTGCGCGGTCTGCTGGCGGCCCAGCATCTCCAGCCCGCGCCCTTGCAGTTGTTCAGCCGCGAGGACCGCACGGGTCGGCGGCGTGGAATCGAAGATCGCCGACGAGTCACGCAGCAACCCCTCGAAATAGCCCTGGCCAAACGGTTGGCCGGTGTACTCGGCAATCCGCCGGTCGTGGGGCATGACGTAGTCGCGCAGGTTAGAGGAGACGAACTGGCGGTTGTTACCGGCCATCATGCCGCCGCCATGCAAGGCCACCGGCAACACCTGACTGGCGGCCTGGATCAGCGGTTTGGCGCCGTAGCACCAGCCGCACAAGGGATCGTAGATGTAGTGAAGGACGCTCGTGGCAGCCATGGAGATCTCCCGAAGGTATCAATGAGTTCGATACCTCCAGACTAGTCGCTGGTAGCCAATCGAAAAACGCCGGAATGACTCCTGGTTTATTGCGCAAACCGGTCGAATCAACCGACCCGCCCCCCAGGGAACAGCCATAAAAAAACGCCGCTGCCCGGATCGCTCCGGCCAGCGGCGTTTTTCTGCAAAGTCCTTTTAACCCTGTAAAACCCCGAGCAAGACCTCCAATTCAGCATCGCTGAACAAGCCTGCGGGGTAACGGTCGGTAATCATCCGACGAGGATCCTGAGCACGGGTGGTACGCGTTCCATTGCTTTTCAACCACTGAGCCAGGACTTGAAGCGACTCGCTCGTCACCGACAGAGGGTGCGAAACCCGCTCACTGGCTACGTTCATCTCAGCGCTCTCCTGGTTCATGAGCGGCTAACTTACTTAAGGTTTATGACAGAACGTTGAATTGTAGAAAACGCTCCGTCATATAAACCAAGCTGATACAAGAGCTATGCCAAAGTGCCAGTTCAGCAGTCGGAAAACCAAAAAAAACCCGCAGTCTGTAAGGGCTGCGGGTTTGACAGGGGGTCGCTTAACGGTGATTGAAAAGTGCCATCATTTGTAGCAATGCCTCTTTTGTTACAACTTCACTCAACCTTTGTGTGGCGCAGGTTGTTGTTGTGTAAGGCAATGGATATTTCCGCCCCCCAGTAACAACTCACGCCCTGGCACCATCACCACCTCGTGTTGTGGAAACAGGTTCTGCAGGATTTCCTTGGCCACGCGGTCCTGCGGGTCATCGAAGCTCGGCGCGATGATGCCGCCGTTGACGATCAGGAAGTTCACGTAGGAGCCGGCCAGGCGTACCGAGGGGTTACGCTCCTGGCTGCCCGCCACCGCGTCCACTCCGGCGCATTCCTCTTCAGTGGCATACAGCGGCCCCGGAATCGGCATTTTGTGCACTGTAAAGGGGCGACCCTTGGCATCACGGCTGCTTTCCAGCACCTTCATGGCCGCCTGGCAGCGTGGGTAGTTGGGGTTTTGCGGATCGTCGCTCCAGGCCAGCAACACCTCACCCGGGCGCACGTAGCAGCAGAAGTTATCCACATGGCCGTCGGTTTCATCGTTGAACAGGCCGTCCGGCAGCCAGATCACCTTGTCCACCGCCAGGTGCTCGGCAAGCACCTGCTCGATGGCTTCGCGGGTCAGGTGCGGGTTGCGGTTGCGATTGAGCAGGCATTCCTCGGTGGTGATCACCGTGCCTTCGCCGTCGACATGGATCGAGCCGCCTTCGAGCACGAAGCCTTCGGTCTGGTAACGCGGGCAACGCTCGATTTCGAGGATCTTGCCGGCTACCTGTTCGTCGCGGTTCCACGGCGCATAGAGGCCGCCGTCGAAGCCGCCCCAGGCATTGAAGCCCCAGTTGACGCCGCGCACTTCACCCTGGTCGTTGATGACAAAGGTCGGGCCGCTGTCGCGGACCCAGGCGTCGTCGCTGGACATTTCCACCAGACGGATATTCGGCACGTCGAGGCGCGCCCGGGCGTTTTCATACTGAGCGGCGGACACCGCCACCGTTACCGGTTCGAAACGCGCAATGGCCCGGGCCACGGCGGCATGGGCGGCCTGCGCCGGCTTGCCGCCCAGGCGCCAGTTGTCCGGGCGCTCGGGCCAGATCATCCAGGCCTGGGTTTGTGGCGCCCATTCGGCGGGCATATGGAAGCCGTCGGCGCGTGGTGTGCTGTTCAAAGTGGTCATGGCGATCAGGACTCCAGGGATCCGTCGAGGGTTTTCAGTGCGCCGTACAGGTTCGGTCGGCGGTCGCGGAACGAGCCCCAGGCACTGCGTGTGTGTTCCAGTTCATCAAGGTCGAAGCTGTGGACCAGGATGCCTTCTTCGGTTTCGTTGAGTTCCTCGACCTTCTCGCCGAATTGATTGGCAATGAATGAGGAGCCGTAGAAGGTGATGTCGTAGCCGTCCTGCTCTTCGTTGCCGATGCGGTTGCTGGCGATCAGCGGCATCAGGTTGGCGCCTGCATGGCCTTGTTGCACGCGCTGCCAGTGGTCACGCGAAGAGATGCTCTTGTCGTGCGGCTCGCTGCCGATGGCGGTCGGGTAGAAGAGGATCTCCGCGCCTTGCAGGGCCATGCTGCGGGCGCACTCGGGGAACCACTGGTCCCAGCAGATGCCCACGCCGATCTTCGCGTATCGGGTGCTCCACACTTTGAAACCGGTGTCGCCCGGATTGAAGTAGTACTTCTCGTGGTAGCCAGGGCCGTCCGGGATATGGCTTTTCCGATAAATCCCGAGGTTGCTGCCGTCGGCGTCGATGATCGCGATACTGTTGAAGCGCGCGCGGCCGGCCAGTTCGAAGAAGCTGATGGGCAGCACCACTTGCAGTTCTTTGGCGACCTTCTGGAAGTGCTTGATGGCGATGTTGTCTTCCACCGGGGTCGCCAGTTGCAGGTAGTCCGGGTTCGGCTTCTGGCAGAAGTACGGGGTTTCGAACAGTTCCTGGATCAGGATGATCTGCGCACCCTTGGCGGCCGCTTCGCGCACCAGTTTCTCGGCGGTTTCGAGATTGGCTTCGAGATCCCAGGAACAGGCCATCTGGGTGGCGGCAACGGTAACGATACGACTCATGGATCATCTCCTGGGCGAATGCGGTGGGCGATTCTAGGCATCGACCGATGACAGATTGAGAATAGCCGGGCGTGATGGGTCCGGCCTAGGTGATGGCGACTTTATAGCCGATAAAAATCGGCCTTTAAAGATAAAAAATTAAAAATATATGTATCGGATGTTATTTTTACCGATAAGAATCGAGATTTACCTTGACTGATCTATCGCTATCGCCGGCAAGCCGGCGATGCTTTTTACAGGCCTTCGTCGAGCACCTTGGACAGCATGTCGACAAAGAAATCCACGCTACGACGACTGGTACACATCGGCGGCTTGATCTTGAGGATGTTGAGGTAGTCGCCGGTGGGTTGCATAAAGATCCCCAGTTCACGCAGGCGATCGCACAACAGCGCAGTCTCTTCGGTCGCCGGCTCCAGGGTTTCGCGGTTGCGGATCAGCTCCGCGCCGAGGTAGAAACCGGAACCGTGCACCGCGCCCACCAGTGGATAACGGTCGATCAGTGCTTCCAGGCGCTCCTTGAAATAGCCGCCCACCACCTGGGCGTTTTCCCAGAGTTTTTCCTCGGCCATCACGTCGAGCACGGCGATGCCGATCCGGCAACTGACCGGGCTGCCGCCGGAAGACGAGAAGAAATAACCCTCGGCCTCCAGCGCCTCGGCGATCTCCCGGCGGGTGATCACCGCGCCCAGGGGCTGGCCGTTGCCCATGCCCTTGGCCATGGTGATGATATCCGGCACCACGCCCTGCTCCTCGAAACCCCAGAAGAACTTGCCCATGCGTCCGTAGCCGACCTGCACCTCATCGGCGATACACACGCCGCCCTGGGCCCGGACCAGCGCATAGACCTGCTGCAAGTAACCCGGCGGCAACGAGATACCGCCGGCATTGCCATACACTGGCTCGCAGATAAAGCCCGCCAACTGGCGATTTTCTTCCGCCAGCCTGGCCAGGTTGTGTTCCACGCTGCGTACGTAGTCCGGCGCACTGGCGCTGCCGCGGAACGCCCCACGATAGGTGTTGGGCGCGGTCACCGGATGCACCCAGTCCGGGCGGCTGCTCAGGGCCTTGGGATTGTCGGCGATGGAAGTGGACACCGCATCCGCCGCCACCGACCAGCCGTGGTAGGCCTCCAGCACGCTGAGCATGTCGCGTCCGCCGCTGTAGGCCCAGGCCAGGCGAATCGCCAGGTCGTTGGCCTCGGTGCCGCTGTTGACCAGGAACACCCGGTCCATGGAGTCCGGCGCCAGGGCCAGCAGTCGTTCGGAGAACTCGGTCACGGCGGCGTAGTGGAAGCGCGAGTTGGTATTGAGCAGCGACCACTGCCGCGCCGCCTCGGCGGCCATGCGCGGATGACCGTGGCCCAGCACGGCGACGTTGTTGAGCATGTCCAGGTAGGAACGGCCCTGCATATCGATCAGGTGGTTGCGCCAGCCGCGCTCGATGCGCGGCGGGTCGACGTAGTAGTGCTTTTGTGTGCGGGCGAAGCTGGCGTCCCGGCGGGCCAGCAGGTCCGCCGAGTCCAGCTCGAGCTCGGCATCGCAGGCCAGTCCCAGCAAGGTCGCCGGCGACGGGCACAACGCCTGCCAGGCGGCGGCCCGCGACGGTGTACAAAACAACGGTGGGGTGAGATCGGCGTGGCGGCACAGTTGCACCCGCAGAGCACCGCCGGCCTCGCCCAGCACCTGGCCCTTGACCACGGCGGCACCGGACCTGAGGGACGCCTTGACTCCCCAGAGCCGCACGCTCAATTGCGCGCTGGCCAATAGCAGGGCGCCATCGGCCATGATCCGCAGGGTCCCGGCAAATGGCGACTCCACGGTGGTGCCGCCCGGTACCTGCAAGTCCACATGCAAGGGAAAGGTGTCCGGCTCGCTGGCGCTGTCGGGCCGGGTGCGCGACAGGCGATATTGTCCGTAGCGACTGGCCGCCAGGCCATGGGCCGCAGCCGCCTCGGCCAGCAAGCGTTCGTCGATGCCGCTCTGCTCCCAGTTTCCCGCCTCGAAATGCGGGCTGAGCACGCCCAGGTCGATCAAGGCGAACTCGCGGCCCACCAGCCCGGGCAGCAAGGGCGCGAAACCCTCGCCGGCGACCGGCGCCAGGCGCTCTTCGACGGCCGTCAGGATCGCGGCCTCCATCAGTTCAAATGGCACCGAGGTCGCCACCTGGAAGATTTCCCACTCGTGGGCCAGGTTATCGCGACTGTAGGTGTTGCCCGGGTCGATGCCGACCTGCTGTTCGCCGCTGAGCACCAGCACCGCCGCCCGCGCCACGATCAACGGCCAGAGTGCGAGCAGTTCTTCGCGTTGCAATGGGTTGACCGCGTGATAGGCCTGGAGCGCCGGCAGAATCACAAAGGGGTCGCCTTCGGCATGGTGCAGCAGCGCCGCGCAGGTCACCGACAGGTCGGCGATGCGCCAGGTCCGGACCAGATCGCCGAAGTCGATCACGCCCTGCAGTTGCCAGTGGCGCTCGGCATCACGGCGCCAGACCACGTTGTCGTCAGTGATATCCAGATGAATGGCCTGGACCGGCAAGGCCTCGACCAGAGGCTGCAGGCGGTGCCGGGCCTGTGCGGCGGCGTCACGAACCCGCGTTTGCTGATCCGTATCCTTAAGCACCGGCAGCAGGTGCTCGATCAATGCGGCAGCATGCTGGGGATCCCATTGCAGGGTGCGCGTCAGGCCCGGGTGCTGGAAGTCGGCCAGGGCCAGGTCCATTTGCCCGCAGAGTTGCCCCAGGCCCACCACCAGGTCACGGCCCAGATGCTTGAGATGGGTCAGCGACTGGCCTTCGATATACTCCAGCAATCGCACGTGCACAGGCTGGCCGTCCAGCACCAGGGACAGCAGGTCCTGGCCGTTGCGCGCGGCAATCACCCGCGGCACCCGCAAGCCGGCGCGGCCCTCCAGGTGAGCCAGGCCGACATGCTGGGCCTGTAATTCCAGCGTGGCGTAGTCGCCATGGCAGATTTTCAGGACAAAACGGCCTTGGTCGCTGTCGACGCGGTAATTGACGTCCTGTTGGCTACCCAGTGCCTGCAGCGTTCCAGAGAGGCCATAGTGCTCCTCAAGCAGGTTCAGCGCCTGCTGCGCCGAGACATTCGGGCTGGGCAGGCTGGCGCGGTGAATCAACGTGGTGAGCAACATGGAACGACTCCCTGAAGTTTTTATTGGCTGCCTATATCGCCATTGGTGCCGCCAAGACGCAAGTACGGCACTAAAGTCAGCCGTCTGAAAATGGATACATCGCCATCGCACTTGCACCGCCGAACGCCTACCCACAAGCTATGCTCCATCCAGCTTGAGTCTGCTTAAGAAAGAAGGCACACCGATATGCGAATTCTAGTCACCGGCGGTGCCGGTTTTATTGGCTCGGCCCTGATCCGGCACCTGATCCGCCATACCGAGCACGAGGTCCTTAACCTGGACAAGCTCACCTACGCCGGCAACCTGGAATCACTGAGCAGCATCGCCACGGACAGCCGCTATGAGTTCGTCCAGGCCGATATCGTCGACCAGGCCACCGTCAGCGCGGTGCTGGCGCGCTTCGAACCCCATGCCATCATGCACCTGGCAGCCGAATCCCACGTCGACCGCTCCATCGACGGCCCGTCGGACTTTATCCAGACCAATATCGTCGGCACCTACAGCCTGCTGGAAGCCGCCCGTGGCTACTGGTCGAAACTGCCCGAACCCGAAAAAAGCGCGTTCCGCTTCCACCATATTTCCACCGACGAAGTGTATGGCGACCTGCACGGCGTCGATGACCTGTTCACCGAAAACACCCCGTACGCCCCCAGCTCGCCGTACTCCGCGAGCAAGGCGGCGTCCGATCACCTGGTCCGCGCCTGGCACCGCACCTATGGCCTGCCGGTGCTGCTGACCAACTGCTCGAACAACTACGGCCCGTTCCACTTCCCGGAAAAGCTGATCCCGCTGGTGATCCTCAACGCCCTGGCCGGCAAGCCGCTGCCGGTATATGGCGACGGTCTGCAAGTGCGCGACTGGCTGTATGTCGAAGACCACGCCCGCGCCCTGTTCAAGGTAGTGACCGACGGCGTGGTGGGCGAGACCTACAATATCGGCGGCCATAACGAGCAGAAGAATATCGATGTGGTACGCGGGATCTGCGGCCTGCTGGAAGAGCTGGCGCCGACGCGCCCGGCCGGCGTGGAAAAATTCGCCGACCTGATCACCTTCGTCAAGGATCGCCCGGGCCACGACCTGCGCTATGCCATCGACGCCGGCAAGATCGAGCGCGAGCTGGGCTGGACCCCTGAGGAAACCTTCGAAAGCGGTCTACGCAAGACCGTGCAGTGGTATCTGGAGAACCTGGAATGGTGCCGTCGCGTCCAGGATGGTAGCTATCAAGGAGAGCGCCTCGGCGCGCTTGACCATAAGGAACTCTTGGCATGATGAAAGGCATTGTCCTCGCGGGCGGCTCGGGTACCCGGCTGCACCCGATTACCCTCGGCGTTTCCAAGCAACTGCTACCGATCTACGACAAACCGATGATTTATTACCCGATCTCGGTGTTGATGCTGGCCGGCATCCGCGAAATCCTGGTGATATCCACGCCCCAGGACCTGCCGCAATACCGCAACCTGCTGGGCGACGGCAGCCAGTTCGGGGTGCACCTGAGCTACGCCGAACAGCCGTCCCCGGACGGTCTGGCCCAGGCGTTCCTGATCGGTGAAGACTTTATCGGCGACGATCCGGTGTGCCTGATCCTGGGCGACAACATCTTTCACGGCCAGCATTTTGGCGACCAGTTGAAACACGCCGCACGGCGGCCGAGCGGTGCGACGGTCTTCGGCTACTGGGTCAAGGACCCGGAACGCTTCGGTGTGATCGATTTCGACAGCGAAGGTCGTGCCCTTTCCATCGAGGAAAAACCGGCCAAGCCGAAGTCCAGCTATGCGGTCACCGGCCTGTATTTCTATGACAACGACGTCATCAAGGTGGCCAAGGCGGTCAAGCCTTCGCCTCGCGGCGAGCTGGAAATCACCGACGTCAACAACGCCTACCTCAAGCGCGGCGATCTGCATGTCGAACGCTTCGGGCGCGGCTTTGCCTGGCTCGATACCGGCACCCACGACAGCCTGCTGGAAGCCTCGCAGTACGTGCAGACCATCGAGCATCGCCAGGGCCTGAAAGTCGCCTGCCTGGAAGAGATCGCCTACCAGAACGGCTGGATCGACCGTGAGTATCTGCTGGAGCGGGCCAAATACTTCGGCAAGACCGGTTATGGGCAATACCTGTATACCGTCGCGGGAGAACACCGATGAAAGCAACGCCGACCCGTCTGCCGGGGGTGCTGATCCTCGAACCCAAGGTCTTTGGTGACGAGCGCGGTTTTTTCTATGAAAGCTTCAATGCCCGGGCGTTCCAGGACGCGACGGGACTCGACGTTTCGTTCGTCCAGGACAACCATTCGCGCTCGCAGCAAGGGGTCCTGCGCGGCCTGCATTACCAGTTGGAAAACACCCAGGGCAAGCTGGTGCGGGTGATTGCCGGCGAAGTACTGGATGTGGCCGTGGACATTCGCCGCAGCTCAGCCCATTTTGGCCAGTGGGTGGCGGTGCGCCTGTCCGCCGAAAACAACCGCCAACTGTGGATACCCGAGGGGTTCGCCCACGGCTTCGTGGTCCTCAGCGAGTCCGCCGAGTTCCTCTACAAGACCACTGACTACTACACTCCCAGCGCCGAACGCTGCATTCGCTGGGACGATCCAAGCCTGGCCATCGACTGGGAGTTCGCCGGTGTCCCCCAGCTGTCGGCCAAGGACCTGAACGGTAAAACCCTGCACGAGGCCGACTTGTTCGAATGAGTACTTCAGCCCTGAAAATCCTTATCAGCGGCCAGCACGGCCAAGTCTCCCGCGCACTGCAACAGAGGCTCGCCGATCTGGGCGAACTGATTGTCCTGGGCCGCGACCAGCTCGACCTGGCGCACCCGGAGCAGATTCGCCAACAGGTCCGCGCCCTGCGCCCCGACCTGATCATCAACGCGGCGGCCTACACCGCCGTCGACCAGGCCGAAAGCGAACCCGACCTGGCATTCGCCATCAACGCCACGGCGCCGGGCATCTTCGCCCAGGAAGCCGCCCACCTGGGCGTGCCGCTGATCCATTATTCCACCGACTATGTGTTCGACGGCAGCAAGGAAGAACCCTACACCGAAGACGACCCGACCCACCCGTTGAGCGTCTACGGCGACAGCAAGCTGACCGGCGAGCGGGCCATCGCCGCGGCCCGGGGCCAGCACCTGATCCTGCGCACCAGTTGGGTCTACTCCAATCACGGGCGCAATTTCCTGTTGACCATGCAACGGTTGTTGCAGGAAAAGCCGGAGCTGCGCATCGTCGCCGACCAGATCGGCGCGCCGACCTGGGCCGGCACCATCGCCAACAGCACCCGGGCCCTGATCGAACGCTGGCAGGCCGGCCACGCCGGGGCCTGGGGCACCTATCACCTGACCGCCAGCGGTGAAACCTCCTGGTTCGGTTTTGCCCAGGCCATCGGCGAGCAACTGCTGGCCCTGAACAAGCCCTGCGCCCTGATCGAAGCCATCCCCTCCAGCGCCTACCCGACGCCTGCCCGCCGGCCGCTGAACTCGCGCCTGGATTGCAGCCGCCTGTTGCGCGAATGGCAGGTTGCCCAGCCCGACTGGCACACCGCATTACGCGAGTGTCTTGCAGAGCAGGGCTGAGACATAATGCGTCGGACTCTACCGGCGCATTCTCTTCATGATCACGAGCCCCACCCTTCCCCGCAGACCCCGCTGGCGCAGCCTCGCCCTGCTGTTCCTGTGCCTGGCGCCGCTGCTGTGGCCGCTGGAACACCTGGCCGAGCGCTACTACCGCAACGAACTGGTCAGCCAGAATCGCCAGACCCTCGACCTCTATGTCGCCAACCTGCTGGGCACCCTGCATCGCTATGAGGTCCTGCCGCAAATCCTCGGCGACCTGCCGGCCCTGCGCGACGCCCTGGCAGAGCCGGACCAGAGCCTGCGCCTGACCAATGCCAACAACCTGTTGGAGAGTATCTGCGCCCAGACCGGCGCCGAAGTGATGTACCTGATGGACACCAACGGCAAGACCCTGGCGGCCTCCAACTGGGACAAACACGACAGCTTCGTCAATCGCAACTTCGCCTTCCGCCCCTACTTCACCGAAGCCATGGCCGGGCGCCTGGGGCGTTTCTTCGGTCTCGGCACCACGTCGGGCAAACGCGGCTACTTCTTTGCCGCGGCCGTGCATGAAGGGCAAAAGATCATCGGCGTGCTGGTGGTCAAGGTTGATCTGGACCGCACCGAAAGCCTCTGGGGCAGGACCCCGGAGCAGTTGATGATGACCGACCATAACGGCGTGGTCATTCTCACCTCGCACTCCGAATGGCGCTTCCGCTCGACCCGCGTGCTCAGCGAACAGGAACGCGATGCGATCACCGCCGTGCAACCTTACCCGACCCGCAATCCCCAGCCCTTGAACATCAACCCCGATGCCTGGCTGACCCAGACCCAGCAGATCGAGGAAACCGGCTGGAACGTGAGCATTCTCGCGCCGCGGACCCTGGTCGACCGTCCGGTGCGCACCGTCGTCGCGGTCGGCGGCGCAACCCTGCTGGTGCTGATGCTGCTGCTCGGCCTGATGATGCAACGGCGCCGTCATTACCTGGAGCGGATCGCCTTCGAGGCCAAGGCCCGGCGCGAGCTGGAAATGCGCGTGGCCGAACGGACCAGCGACCTGGAAGGACTCAACCGCCGTCTCAAACAGGAAGTGCTGGAGCGCGAACACGCCCAGCAGGAACTGGTGCGCGCCCAGGATGATCTGGTCCAGGCGGGCAAGCTTTCGGCCCTGGGCACCATGTCAGCGAGTATCAGCCACGAACTCAACCAGCCGCTGGCGGCGATCCGCAGCTACGCGGAAAACGCCGAAGTGCTGCTCGACCACCAACGCACCGACGACGCCCGCGGCAACCTCAAGCTGATCAGCGAACTGACCGGGCGCATGGCCTCGATCATCGCCCACCTGCGCGCCTTCGCCCGCCGCGACCGACATGCCCCGGAAAGCGTGGCCCTGCAGCCGGCCCTGGACGACGCCCTGGCCTTGCTGGCCAAGCGCCGGCGGGCCATGGAGGTCGAACTGATCCGCGACCTGCCGGCGGCGGCCCTGTGGGTCCAGGCCGGCGAAACCCGGCTACGCCAGGTGCTCGGTAATCTGCTGGCCAACGCCCTCGATGCCCTGACTGAGAAGGGCCCGCCGCGTAAGCTCTGGCTGAGTGCGCAATCTTCCGAACAGGGCGTCAGCCTGACGATTCGCGACAATGGCCCGGGCTTCTGCCTGGAAGCCCTGGGCCGCGCCGGCGAGCCGTTCTACACCACCAAGACGCGGACCCAAGGCCTGGGCCTGGGGCTGGCGATCTGCGATTCGCTGATGCGCGCCTTCGGTGGCGAGTTACTGTTTGCCAACCACCGCGACGGCGGCGCCTTGATCACCCTGCGGATGCGCGCCGGCGCGCCCGGGGTCAGCTTGCAACCACCCGAGGACTCGAGTGTATGAAAATCGACCACCAGATCCAGGTGGTGCTGATCGACGACGATCCCCACCTGCGCCAGGCCCTGAGCCAGACCCTGGACCTGGCCGGCCTGAAGATCCTGCCGCTGGCCGAAGCCCAGGGCCTGGCCGCGCAGATCGAGCGCGACTGGCCAGGCGTGATCGTCAGCGACATCCGCATGCCGGGCATGGATGGCCTGGAGCTGCTCAAGGAGCTGCATGACAAGGACCCGGAACTGCCGGTGCTGCTGATCACCGGTCACGGCGATGTGCCCCTGGCCGTAGAGGCCATGCGGGCCGGCGCCTATGACTTCCTCGAGAAGCCCTTCGCCAGCGACGCTTTGCTCGACAGCGTACGCCGGGCCCTGGCCTGGCGCCGCCTGGTACTGGACAACCGCAGCCTGCGCCTGGCGTTGAGTGACCGCCAGGAACTCAGTGCGCGACTGGTCGGGCACTCGCCGCTGATGCTGCGCCTGCGCGAACAGATCGGCGCCCTGGCGGCGACCCGCGCCGATGTGTTGATCCTCGGCGAGACCGGCGCCGGCAAGGAGGTCGTGGCGCGGGCACTGCACGACCTGTCAAACCGCCGCAACGGTCCCTTTGTGGCGATCAACGCCGGGGCCCTGGCCGAGTCGGTGGTGGAAAGCGAGCTCTTCGGCCATGAACCGGGGGCCTTTACCGGTGCGCAGAAGCGCCGGATCGGCAAGTTCGAATTCGCCAATGGCGGCACCCTGTTCCTCGATGAAATCGAAAGCATGAGCCTGGACGTGCAGGTCAAGCTGCTGCGGCTGCTGCAGGAGCGGGTGGTCGAACGCCTCGGCGGCAACCAGCAGATCCCCCTGGATATCCGCGTGATCGCCGCCACCAAGGAAGACCTGCGCCAGGCGGCAGACCAGGGGCGCTTCCGGGCTGACCTGTATTACCGCCTGAATGTCGCGCCGCTGCGGATTCCGCCCTTGCGCGAACGCGGTGAAGACGCGCTGATACTGTTCCAGCACTTTGCCGACGAAGCCAGCGCGCGCCACGGCCTGCCGCCCCATACCCTGCAACCGGCGCAACGCGGCCTGCTGTTGCGGCATACCTGGCCGGGCAATGTCCGCGAACTGCAAAATGCCGCGGAGCGCTTCGCCCTGGGCCTGGAACTGGCCCTGGACAACACGCCGGAAAATCTCGATACGAACATTGCCGGGCACCCGGGCGGCAACTTGAGCGAGCAGGTGGAGCACTTCGAGAAATCCCTGATCGCCGCCGAACTGGCGCGCGCTCACGGCTCGCTGCGCAGCCTAGCCGAAGCCTTGGGTATTCCGCGCAAGACCCTGCACGACAAGCTGCGCAAACACGGTTTGAGCTTCGACAGCGTCGGCACCGCCGCCAGCGACGAACTCGAATGAATCACCGCCAAGAGGTCAGTGCATGAACCGCGACAGTCGTTACCTGGAATCCGTTCTCCATCACGATATTCCGCTTACCCGCGACATGAAGCTGAAGGTCCTGGATTGGCAGGCCGGGCAGTTGCGCCTGCACCTGCCGCTGGAACCCAACGTCAACCACAAGAGCACCATGTTCGGCGGCAGTCTCTATTGCGGCGCGGTGCTGGCCGGCTGGGGCTGGTTGCACCTGAGCCTGCGCGAGGCCGGCATCGAGGATGGGCATATCGTGATCCAGGAGGGGCAGATCGGTTATCCACTGCCGGTGACGGGGGATGCCCAGGCGATCTGTGATGCGCCGCAGGAAAAGGTCTGGAAGAAATTCCTGGCCACTTACCAGCGTTATGGACGGGCGCGGTTGACCCTGGAGACGCGGGTGGTGAATGAGGGCAGTGAGGACGCGGCGGTGCGTTTCAGCGGGCAGTACGTGCTGCACCGCTGAGGAGTGCGGCGGTGTCCGTGTAGACGGCGCAAGGCTGCGAGGCCTCTTCGCGGGCAAGCCTGCTCCCACAGGGTTCGGCGCTGCTTTCAGCTACGCAACAAGTCCGGCAACTGCCCACGCCACTGCGCCTTGGCCGGCAACGCCAGGAAAAACGGATTGAGCAATGATTCGCGCGGCGGATAGCTGAAGCGTTCGCCACTCAACTCCAGCACCTCGCCGCCCGCGCCTTCCAGCACGCCCTGGGCCGCCGCCGTATCCCACTGCGAAGTCGGCGCCAGGCGCGGATAAAAGTCCGCCGCGCCTTCAGCCAGCAGGCAGAACTTCAACGAACTGCCGATATTCGCCAACGCCAGTTCCCCCAAGCTACTGCTCAGCCCCGCCAACAATTTTTCCTGCTCCGGGCTCGAATGCCGGCGACTGGCAACCACGGTAAACGCCTCGCCCGCCGCCGGCACGTCACGTACCCGGATCGGCAGCGGCGCCGCGTCGACATCCGCACGCCAGGCGCCCAGGCCGGCACCGCCGAAATAGCAGCGACCATTGGTCGGCATCGACACCACGCCAAACACCACCCGGCCCTGCTCGATCAGGGCAATGTTCACCGTGAACTCTTCGCTACCGGCGATAAACTCCTTGGTGCCGTCCAACGGGTCCACCAGCCACCAGCGCTGCCAGCCGGCCCGTACGGCCAGGGCGATATCGGCGTCCTCTTCGGACAGCACCGGGATGCTTGGGTCCAGCGCCGTCAACCCATCGAGAATCAGGTGATGGGCAGCGATATCGGCGGCGGTCACCGGCGAAGCATCGGCCTTGTCCATGACCTGCACATTCGCCCGCCAGAACGGCAGGATCACCTCGCCGGCGCGGCGCGCCAGGTCGATCACCGGGGCCAGGTAGGGGTGCGGCAGATTCGAAAAAAACTCACTCACGATTGAAAAACTCCACGCTGGGTCAACAGGTCTCGCGCCAGGTACAACGCCGCCAGGGCCCGCCCCTCGCTGAACTGCGGGTTCTGCACCAGGGCGGACAACTCACGCAGATTGACGCGCTCGACCCGCATCGGCTCCGGCTCGTCGCCTTCCAGGCGCTCTTCATACAGGTCGGTGGCCAGGACCACCTGGATCTTCTGGCTCATATAACCGGGCGACAAGGACAGCTCGGTCAGGTGCTCCAGTTGCCGCGCGCCATAACCGGCTTCTTCCTTGAGTTCACGCTCGGCCGCCGCCAGCACGTCCTCGCCCGGCTCGATCAGGCCCTTGGGCAGGGACAGCTCGTACTCGTCGGTGCCGCCGCAATACTCCTCCACCAGCAGGGCATGCTCGGCATCGATCATCGCCACGATCATCACCGCCCCGTAACCGGCGCCTCGGCCGACCAGGCGCTCATAGGTCCGCTCAACGCCATTGGAAAAGCGCAGTTGCACTTCTTCGACACGGAACAAACGGCTGCTGGCGATGATTTCGCGGGCGAGGACGGTGGGTTTCTGGCGCATGGGGCGGCTCCTGGGCGTGAACGGGTTACTATACCGTGGCTTTTCCGATTGTCTGTGTCGGATATCCTTTACCGTTCGAGAAGTTTCCCATGCCCTCATTGCCCTGGCGCGACATCGACACCGTTCTGCTGGATATGGACGGCACCCTGCTGGACCTGCACTACGACAACCATTTCTGGATGGAGCACCTGCCCCAGCGGTATGCCGATCTGCATGGTGTCAGCCGGGAACTGGCCGAGCAGGAGCTGACGCCGTTGTTCAGGGACCATGCCGGCCAGTTGAAGTGGTACTGCCTGGACTTCTGGAGCGCCGAGTTGAAGCTGCCGGTGCGTGAGTTGAAGCTGGAGACGGCCCATCTGATTGCGCTGCGCCCGGATGCCGATACCTTCCTGGCAGCCATCCGTCAGGCTGGCAAGCGGGTCATCCTGATTACCAACGCCCACCGCGATTCCTTGTCATTGAAGCTGGAGCGCATCGAACTGGCGCCGTATTTCGAGCGTTTGATCAGTTCCCATGACTACGGTTTCGCCAAGGAAGACCCGCAGTTCTGGGACGCCTTGCAGGCCGATATCGACTTCGACCCGGCCCGCAGCCTGTTTATCGACGACACCTTGCCGATCCTGCGCAGCGCCCGGCGCTTCGGCGTGGCGCACTTGCTCGCGGTCAGCGAGCCGGACAGCCGTAAGGGCCCCAAGGACACCGAGGAATTCAACGCCGTAGGTGATTACCGGACCTTGATCGAAGGCCTGGAATAAGCAAGTTCGAAGCCAGGCGCGCTAGAATCCCCGGCTGTACAGCCTGCGGAGCGACGATGGACATCAAACAGCTGAAATTCCTGATTGCCCTGGACGAGACCCGACACTTCAGCCACTGCCACATCACTCAGCCGACGCTGTCCATGCGCCTGCGCAGCCTGGAAGAAGAACTCGACCTGCAACTGGTCAACCGCGGCCAGCGTTTCGAAGGTTTCACCGCCCCTGGCGAACGGGTCCTGGCCTGGGCTCGTACCGTGCTGGCGGCCTACGACGGCCTGCAGGCCGAAGCCGCCGCCTGTCGCGGCAATCTGGTCGGTACCCTGCGCCTGCAACCCATCGCCGAAGCCCGGACCCTGGCCCGCCTCGGCCTGATCATGCGCCGGGGAGCACCACGCTCGGCCTTGGCGGAAGCCTGTTTCGCCCTCCACCAACGATCATCGAACAAGGCTTGATCGACGGGCTCTATCGGCAGATCAGTACTAGCGATTAGACGCGACCCTTTGTCGCGCCTAATCTTGACACTGGATATTCCGCCGGTAATGCCCCCATGAACGCCAAGGATCCCACCTGCGCGCTCCCTGCCGCCTCGACAGCCGTGCCCGCCGCCAGCCAGAGCTACCAGTACAGCGACCTCGATCGCAGCGAAACCGCTGAGACGGCCCTTGCCGAAGAAGTGGCCCTGGCGATTGCCTACAACGGCATCAGCCAGGCGGTCATGCTGGTCACCCCCACGGACCTCGAAGACTTTATCGTCGGCTTCAGCATCGGCAGCGGCATCATTGCCGACGCCTCTGAAATCTACGACCTGAAACTCAGCGGCAGCGGCTCGGCCCAGTACGCCCAGGTGGAAATCGCCAGTCGCGCGTTCTGGAACCTCAAGCAGCAACGCCGCCAGCTGGCCGGCACCAGCGGCTGCGGCCTGTGCGGCGTGGAAGCGCTGGAACAGGCACTGCCCGAACTCCAGGTGCTGCCCGGCGCGCCCTTGCCGCCGGCCGCCTGGCTCGACGGCCTGCGCCAACGCATCGGCGCCTTCCAGCCCCTGGGGCAATATTCCGGGGCCGTGCATGCTGCCCTGTTCATGAACGACCAGGGCGAATTGCTGCTGGGCCGTGAAGACATCGGCCGGCACAACGCCCTGGACAAGCTGATCGGCGCGCTGATCCGGCAGAACATCCCGACCACTGGCGGCCTGGCCATTGTCACCAGCCGTTGCAGTCTCGAACTGATCCAGAAAGTCCTGCGCGCCGGCATCCAGACCCTGGTCAGCCTGTCGTCGCCTACCGGCCTGGCCCTGCAGTGGGCGCGCCGGCACAACCTCAATCTCATCCACCTGCCGCAAAAGAATGCGCCGCGGGTCTACAGCCCTGCGATGGAGAAACCCGCGTGAGCAATCATCAACAAGCCGATCAGACCCCCACCCCGCGCTACAAGCCCTACAAGGGCGCGGCCGGTGGTTGGGGCGCGCTGATCAGCGTGGCCCAGGCCTGGCTGACCAGCGATAACGCGCTGAAGAACCTGCGCATGATGCTCAAGACCAACCAGAACGGCGGCTTCGACTGCCCGGGCTGCGCCTGGGGCGATTCGCCGGAAAGCGGCATGGTCAAGTTCTGCGAGAACGGCGCCAAGGCGGTCAACTGGGAAGCCACCAAACGGCAGGTGGACGCGGCGTTCTTTGCCAAGCACAGCGTCACTGCGCTGCTCGAGCAGAGCGACTATTGGCTGGAATACCAGGGCCGCCTGACCGAACCGATGAGCTACGACCCGCTCACCGACCGCTACAAGCCCATCAGTTGGGAAGCCGCCTACGCCAAGGTGGCCAAACACCTGCTCAACCTGACCAGCCCCGACCAGGCCGAGTTCTACACCTCGGGCCGCGCCAGCAACGAAGCGGCGTACCTGTATCAACTGTTCGTGCGGGCCTTCGGCACCAATAACTTCCCCGACTGCTCGAACATGTGCCACGAGGCCAGCGGCGTGGCCCTGGTCCAGAGTGTCGGGGTCGGCAAGGGCACCGTGACCTTCGACGATTTCGAACACGCCGACGCGATTTTCGTCTGGGGCCAGAACCCCGGCACCAACCATCCACGGATGCTCGAACCGCTGCGTGAAGCGGTGAAGCGCGGTGGCCAGGTGGTCTGCATCAACCCGCTCAAGGAGCGCGGCCTGGAACGTTTCCAGCATCCGCAGCACCCGCTGGAAATGCTCACCAATGGCGACAAGCCGACCAACACCGCCTATTTCCGCCCGGCCCTGGGCGGCGACATGGCCGTGCTGCGCGGCATGGCCAAGTTCCTGCTGCAATGGGAGCGCGAGGCCCAGGCGGCGAATGAGCCGTCGGTGTTCGACCACGACTTCCTCAACGAACACACCGCCAATGTCCTCGACTACCTGGCCGCCATTGATGACACCCCGTGGGAGCAGATCGTTTCGCAATCGGGCCTGCCCCTGGTGGAGATCGAGCAAGCGGCGCGGATGTACGTCAAAGGCAAGAACGTCATCATGTGCTGGGCCATGGGCATCACCCAGCACCGGCACTCCGTGCCGACCATCCAGGAAATCGCCAACCTGATGCTGCTGCGCGGCAATATCGGCCGCCCGGGCGCGGGCCTGTGCCCGGTGCGTGGCCACAGCAACGTGCAGGGCGACCGCACCATGGGCATCAACGAGCGTCCACCGGTGGCGTTCCTCGACGCCCTGGAGCGACGCTTCCAGTTCAAGGTACCGCGCAGCAACGGCCATAACGTGGTCGAAGCCATCCACGCCATGCTCGACGGCCGGGCCAAGGTGTTTATCGGCCTGGGCGGCAACTTTGCCCAGGCGACCCCGGACAGCCCAAGGACCTTCGAAGCCCTGCGCAATTGCGAGCTGACCGTGCAGATCAGCACCAAGCTCAACCGCAGCCACCTGACCCACGGCAAGGAAGCGCTGATCCTACCGTGCCTGGGCCGTACCGACATCGACATCCAGAGCGAGGGTCCGCAGGCCGTCACCGTCGAAGACTCGTTCAGCATGGTCCACGCCTCCAATGGCCAGTTGCAGCCACTGTCGAAGCAGATGCGCTCGGAACCGGCGATCATTGCCGGCATTGCCGCCGCGACCCTGGGTACCCAGCCGGTGGACTGGCACTGGCTGGTGGCCGACTACGGGCGCATCCGCGACCTGATCGCCGACACCATTCCCGGCTTCAAGGACTTCAACCAGCGCCTCGCGCACCCGGGTGGTTTCCATCTGGGCAACGCCGCCGGCACACGCCGCTGGCACACCCCGTCGGGCCGGGCGAACTTCCGCTCGAATATCCTGCCGGCCGACCTGATCCACGAGCGCATCCATGCCACCGGCAAGGTGCCGCATCTGATCATGCAATCGATGCGTTCCCACGATCAGTACAACACCACCATCTACGGCCTCGATGACCGCTACCGTGGGGTCAAGGGCCAGCGCGACGTGCTGTTCGTCAATGAGGCGGACATCATCCGCCTGGGCTTCAAGCCGGGCCAGAAGGCCGATATCGTCTCGCTCTGGGAAGACGGCCGCGAGCGCCGGGTCAAGGGCTTCACCCTGCTGGCGTTCGACATCCCCGCCGGACAGGCCGCCGCCTACTACCCGGAAGTGAACCCGCTGGTGCCGCTGGAAAGCATCGGCGACGGCAGCCACACCCCGACCTCCAAGTTCGTCGCCATTGTCCTGGAGCAGGCCAGCGAAACCGGTCTGATCATGGCCAAGGCGAGCTGATCGACACCCCGCGAGGCGCTCTATAACCAGGGCGTCGGATAGCCGCCAGGGCAATAGCAAAAGGCCATTCGACAAACCGCGGGCCCTTTACTAGAGTCTGCGGACGGTGCTGCGAATGTGATGTCCGGCACCCGCCCAGGGACCCTGCCCGCCCGTCGGGCCCGTCCTCCCAGCACGGATTGCGGAGCGCATTTATGTCTATCACGCCCGGTCATACCACGCACTACCACGGCGACACCCCTTCCTCCCCCAACAAAGACAATCGCATCGTCAGCGCCGCGATCCACCCCGCCATCGGCGTGGCGCGGGTCGGCAACAGCGAGGCGGAATACTTTGTCGGCCCCCTGGTGACCTCACCGCGACCCGAGCCCCTGGGCTTCTACCGCGATGCCCAGGGCGCTGAAGCGCCAGGCCGCCGAGTTCCGGCTGTATGGCTACAACCTGGCCGGAGAAGTGGTCGCCGAGCTGACCGTGGAAAACGCCGATATCGTCTGGTCGGCCCATGTCGCCAACAGCAAGGCGCAGTGGTACCAGTGGCAACTGGCGATGGACATCCCCGAAGCCGCCACCGTGGTGCTGCCCCTGCGCAACGCGAAGATCACCGACCCCAAGGCCCGCGCGGCCCTGACCATCGACGGCGGCCTGCAAAGCATCAGCGGGCCGAACCAGAGCGGCGTCGAATTCAACGGGCAGTACGAAGACACCCCGGTCAACCTCGGCGAACTGCGCACCGATGCCCAGGGTCGGCTGCTGTTCCTCGGCGGGCGCGGTGTCTCGGCCTCGCCCGCCGGCACGCCGATCTTCAATCCCGCCGACGGCAACAGCTTCATCAACGCCGACGGCTGGTTCGACGACACCTCCGATGGCCCGATCAGCGCCCAGGTCAGCATCGGCGGGCGCTCGATCCCGGTGGAGTCGGCCTGGGTCGTCACCGCGCCACCGAACTACGCGCCGCAGGTCAAGGCCGTGCGCACCCTGTATGACCTGACCTACGACCTGTTTATCCAGGCCGGCTGGCTGACGCCGAACACCTCGGTCTCGTTCCGCCATGACGTCTATCCGATCCTGCAACGCCTGTCGGGCCTGCAATGGGTCAACCAGGGCTTTGCCACCCAGTTCGGCCACAACGGCCGCTACAACTTCGAAGACCCGGCCTTTATCGCCCAGCTGGCGAGCAAACCGGCACCGGGTAACTATGACCTCTTCGCCGAAACCCGCCGGCAGATCTTCAACAGTTTCCGCCAGCCCGAGCCGACCGATGGCAACGTGCTGCCCTGGCCATGGATCTATGGCGACTTCATGAGCTCGGTGCCCAACCAGAGCCCACGGCAGAATTCGGCGATTACCCAGACCCAGTACCTGGTCCTCTCCAGCTGGGCCGCTGGAACCTTTGAAGCCGACTGGACCAGCGAGCCGCCGCCGGGTCACCTCGACTCGGTGCCCCTGGCCGAACAGCCGGCGATGCTCGACCGCGCAGCCCTCGACTTCTGCCTGGCCGATGCCTTCCACCCCGGCTGCGAACTGACCTGGCCGATGCGCCACCTGCCGCTGTACGCCAAGCCCTGGCGCATCCGCCAACGCGCGGCGGGCAGCCCGCAGCCCGACTACGGGGCGACCCTGGACCAGACCCAGGCGCTGGCCGTCGGCGGTCCGCTTTACGGACAAGCCCCCGGCGACCTGAACCGCTGGATGGGGCTGCCCTGGCAGGCCGACACCGCATATTGCCGTGGCGGCTACGACCAGGCCTACAACCCGTTCACCTCGACCTTCTGGCCGGCCCGCGTACCCAACCAGGTCCTCAGCGATGCCGATTACGCCCTGGTCATCGATCCCTCGGTGGCACCGGAGCAACGTCGCGACGCCTTTGCCGATCGCAGCAACTGGAACTCACCGCTGGACATCAACTATCCGAAAAAGACCCCGACCGCCGTCCAGATGCAGACCATGGTCGATATCTTCGGCTCCATGGGTTTGCTGGAAGTGCGCCAGGGGATCCCCGGTAACCCGGTGTATCCCGACACGATGATGGTCGCCAGCTATGGGCCGGCCATCACCCAGGCGCAGACCTTTGCCAGCCCGCAATTGGCCGCCGATTTCGCCGCGGCGGGCAGTCCGTCGAGCGCGGGCCCACGTCCGCCCAAAGGCGCCAACTTCAGCAGCCCGGAAGAAGCGTTGCAGGCCCCTCGCGCCGTCAAACCCGGAAGCCGTCCGGTCTAGATGGAGCACTACGACGTCGCCATTATCGGTGGCGGCCCGGCCGGCTCGGCGACCGCGATTACCCTCGCTCGCCTGGGCTGGCGGGTGCTGCTGGCCGACTCGGCGCCCGCCGGGCGCTTTCGGGTGGGCGAAGGTTTTCCGCCTTCGGCGCGCTCGCTGCTCAGTGATCTGGGAGTGCTCGAGGGCTTCCTCGACGCCAGGCATCGCACCAGCTACGGCAATGTCTCCGTGTGGGGCTCGGACGAGCCACACGCGGATGACTTCATCTTTCACACCCACGGCCAGGGCTATCAACTGGACCGTGCGGCTTTCGACCAGCAACTGCGTGCGGCGGCGCGACAAGCCGGGGTATCGGTGCACGCCTCCACACGACTGAGCCAGAGCGCCGCCGAAGACGGTTTCCAGCTGCAACTGAGCCGCGACGGCCACGAACACCTGGCCCACAGCCGCTGGCTGATCGACGCCGGCGGTCGCCCGGCCGTATTCGCACGCCAGCAGGGCGCGCAACGCCTGACGGATGATCGACTGGTGGCGTTCTATCTGTTGCTGCACAGTTCACAAGGCAGCGACCAGGACGGTCGGACCCTGGTCGAGGCGGTCGAGCAAGGTTGGTGGTACAGCGTGCTGCTGCCGTCGGGGGAACGGCTGGTGACCTACCTCAGCGATCTCGACCTGCTGGATCGCCAGCAACTGCTGAGCAGCGAAGGTCTGTGGCAGCAGTTGGCACAGACTCGCCTGCTATGGGGACTGTGCCAAACCCACGGCTACCGACCAGGCACCTCGGTCCACGGCATGGACGCCAGCAGCGGGCGGCTTTCGCTGTTCCACGGTGAACGCTGGGCGGCGGTCGGGGATGCGGCCTTGTCCTTCGATCCGTTGTCCTCGCAAGGCATCGCCACCGCCCTTTACTGCGGCCAACACTGCGCCCAGGCCGTGCATGCCGCGCTGCAAGGCGACCCCGAGGCATTGCCCGGTTATGCCGATCTGCTGACACGGATCTACGCCGCTTACCTGGGCAACCGGCAACAGTTCTATGGGATGGAAAAACGCTGGAGCGAATCAATTTTCTGGAACCGGCGCTAGGTCCGGAAAAGCTCTTTTCAGCGGCGCAGGACGTGCAAAACAGGCGAGTTCAAGCGACGTGAGACTGACTAAAATCGACTAAGTTCCCCAGTAAAAACAGTAAGTTATGATTTTGTATACAACCCATGTTATTCGTCGGATTTCAATTGTAACTATTCCTACACAAGCCTCAGGATCGCGCCGTCATCCCTTGGAGGCTCCTCTCACATGAAGTTCTCGTCGATTCTCTTGTTGTCCCTGAGCCTGGCCAGTGGCTTCGCATCAGCCGGTGGTACCGCCGAAGCCGGTATCGGTGGCGCATTGGGCGGGGTACTCGGTTCGGCCGTCGGTCAGTCCCTGGGCGGCAACACCGGCTCGACCATCGGCGCGGCCCTCGGCGGCGCCGGTGGCAGCGCAGTCGGCGCGAATAAACACAGCCGTGGCGAAGCCGCCATCGGCGGTGCCCTGGGCGCAGCCGGTGGCAACGTTGTCGGTCGCAACATGGGCGGTACCAATGGCGCCTTGCTCGGCGCGGCGGCCGGCGGTGGCGCGGGTGGCGCACTGGGCAACTACATGGGCAACTCCAGCGAACGCGAAGGTCGCCATTACCGTGGCGATCGCCGCGACTACCACGGCGAACACCGCGGTCACGGCTACGGCCATCGCAAGCATCGCCGACATTGGGATGACTGATCGCCCGGCCAATGCATAAAGCCCGTCACCCTGCGTCCAATCATGCAGTTTGCATGGGCTTCAGACCCTCTCGAAAAGCCAACCTGTTGATAAAACTGATAATTCAGCAATAAAACAGGTTGGCACGCGCTCTGCTCAGTCCTGCATGAAGGCTGCACGTCTTTCATTCATGGAGCAGAACAACAATGATCGAGCACACTCAATACCCATCTGCCATACGCCACGATGCGTCGACTCACTCAGGGGTGTCCTGGGCGGCGATCTTCGCAGGCGCCGCCGCGGCCGCGGCACTGTCCCTGTTGCTACTCATGCTCGGTGCCGGGCTGGGCTTCTCGACGATGTCCCCCTGGGCCGGCGAAGGCCTCGGCGCCAAGGGCCTCGGCGTGTCGGCGATTATCTGGCTGGCCGTGACCCAGATCCTCGCCTCCGGCATGGGCGGCTACCTGGCCGGTCGACTGCGGGTGAAATGGGTCAACTTGCATGACGACGAAGTCTACTTCCGCGATACCGCCCATGGCCTGCTCGCCTGGGCCGTCGCGACCCTGGTGACGGTCACCCTGGTCGCCGGCTCCGTCAGCGGCCTGATGGGCGGCGGGATCAAGGCCGGGGCGGCAACGGCCGGCAGCAGCGTCCTGCTGAACACGGTGACGGACAGCGGCGACTACTACATCGACAAGCTGTTTCGTGATGGTCGCCCCGTGGCCGTCAGTGAAGACGCCGCCCATGGCGTGGCCACACGCATCCTTGCCCGCAACCTGAGTGTTGGCCCATTGAGCGTCGAAGACCATGCCTACCTGGCGCAACTGGTGACCCAGCGCACCGACCTCTCGCGCACCCAGGCGGAACAGCGGGTCGACCAGGTCTACGGCGAAGCCCGCCAGGACGTCGACGCCGCCACCAACAAGGCCAAGCAGGCGGCCGACAGCGCCGCGAAAGTGGCCGCCTGGTCGACCCTGTGGCTCTTTATCGCCCTGCTGATCGGCGCCTTCTTCGCCAGCCTGGCCGCCACCTTCGGCGGACGCCGGCGCGATGGTGTGCACTTTGTCGAAAGCGCCGACTACCCAGCCCACACAACGACGCTGAGTTAACCCAAGGAGAACAAAAATGCGCTCATTACTGCTGTTTTTTCTAGGCGTGCCGATCCCGGTCATCATCCTGATTGCGTTGTTTGTGCACTGACAACACGCGTTATAAGGCGGCCACCTAAGCCGCCTGACAACACGCAATCCTGTAGGAGCCTGGCTTGCCAGCGAAGGCGTTCGCAAATTCGCTGCAAGTCTTACGGGCCTCATCGCTGGCAAGCCAGGCTCCTACAGGGTCGGTGGTGTGCTTGAAGGAGTTACATTCCATTACATCTTTTCTGTTACCAAACCTTAAGCCTAATTCCTAGAAGCCGCCGATTAGAGCCTTTGCACCATTTCCTCAGCAGCCGGCGTCGCTGTTGAATGATGGTTCAAATACCTAACCCGACAGACCGTTTCAAACCCCAGCCACGTCCCCGAAAACAGGGCCTTTCGCCCCTTCGGATTAAGGGTTATCCCGATATTGATATCAATATGCTACCGATATGATCCGCCGTCCTTGAGCTATGCAATGGAAGCAGGAGATGCGGATCTATTTTGGAGTTTGGCTAGGCATCGGGCTCAGTACCATCGGGTTGTTCTTCAGTCAGTCCCTGCTTATCGGCGCCGGCCTGGTCATGATCGCGGTGGCCTCCCTCACCCTGCGCGCCACACAGCTTTCGACGGCTACCGCCGCCCCCACCCTTACGCCACCGCCCGATACTGACGAGACCGATCTCGACCTGCATAAACTCCTGCCGATAGTCGCCCCGGGCTGGAGTGCCGGCATCGGCCAGAGCCGCGACCTGTTGCAAGCCAATATCAGCGAGCTGTTCCAGCGTTTTGCCAGCATCGCCACACGCCTGGAAGGCGGCCTGCATAACTCCGAAGGCATCCTCGGCAGCGGCGGTGTCGGTGCAAGCCTGCGCGATGCCAACCAGCGCCTGCATGAAGTCACCCAATCCTTCGAAGCCAGCAGCCAGCGCCAGCACGACCTGCTGGACACCATCAGCCACCTGGGCGACTACGCCAGCCAGTTGCAGCACATGGCCAAACGGGTCCAGGAAATCGCCAGCCAGACCAACCTGCTCGCCCTCAACGCCGCCATCGAAGCGGCCCGCGCCGGCGAATACGGACGCGGCTTCTCGGTGGTCGCCGACGAAGTACGTAAACTCTCCACCCTGTCCGCCGAAACCGGCCAGGGCATGGACGCCAAGGTCGGCGAAATCAACCTGGCGATCGAGACCACCATCGCCGAAGCCGCGGAGCTGGGCACCAGCGAACAGGCCAACCTGGACTTCCTCAACCGCTCGGTGACCCAGGTCATGACCCGCCTGGGGGACAACCTCGACGAACTGACCGGCGCCTCCCGCGCCCTGCAACAGGATGCCCGCGCGACCCAGGCCGACATCCAGGCAATCATGGTCAACCTGCAGTTCCAGGACCGCACCGACCAGATGCTCGATCACGTGCAGATCGATCTCGCGAACCTGATCGACGCGATTGCCCGCCAGGACAGCAGCCTCAAGGATCCGGCGGCCTGGCTCGAACGCCAGCGCCAACGCTTCACCACCGATGAAGAACGCCAAGGCCAGACGCACATGAACGCCGCCAGCGAAGTGACCTTTTTCTAGTTTTCCCGCTTTCCCCTTTGCAAGAGTGATGAACATGGCCAAGACCATCCTGATCGTCGACGACTCCCTGTCCATGCGCCAACTGGTGAAGATGAGCCTGACCGCTGCCGGTCACCAGGTCATCGAGGCCTGCGACGGCCGCGATGCCTTGACCAAGCTCAACGGCCAGAAAATCAACCTGATCATCAGCGACGTGAACATGCCCAACCTCGATGGCATCGGCCTGGTGAAAGAGGTCAAGGCGCGCAACGAATACCGCTTCACGCCGATCATCATGCTCACCACCGAAAGCGAGCAATCGAAGAAAGCCGAAGGCCAGGCCGCCGGTGCCAGGGCCTGGATCGTCAAACCGTTCCAGCCCCAGCAATTGCTGGCGGCCGTGGAAAAATTGCTGGGATGACCACGCCATGTTTTCACTGACCCCCGCCAGGGATGACACCCCCGCACAACTGCACCTGAAGGGCGACCTGACCCTGTACGAGGTCAGCATGGCCCGCGACCAGTTGCTCGGCCTGCTGCCGCTGCCGGCGGGGCCCTGGCAACTGGACCTGAGTGGCCTGAACGAACTCGACAGCGCCGGCGCGCAATTGCTCCTGGCGATCCAGCGGGCGCTGTCGTCCATCGACCAACCGACCACCGTGTCGCAGGTCTCGCCGCCGGTGCATGAACTGCTGACCCTGCTGAACCTGGAATCGCTGTACCCCGCCGCCCCGAACGAGGATTGACCGATGCTCAGTGGCGAACAATGGAACCAGCTCCTGCTGGGCTTTCTCAGTGAAGGCCGCGACCTGCTCAAGGAGGCCGAGGACAGCCTGCTGCGCCTGGAAGCCAGCCCCGCCGACCAGGACGCGGTCAACCAGTTGTTCCGCGCCGTGCATACCCTCAAGGGCTCCGCCGGGATCTTCTCGCTGACGCCGCTGGTCAACCTCACCCACCATCTGGAAAGCCTGCTGATGTCGGTGCGCGACGGTCAGCGCCTGCTCACCCCGGCGCTGACCTCATTGATGCTCAACTGCATGGACGAACTGAGCGCGATGATCGAACGGGTCGACCCCGACAGCGGCCTGCTGGACGCCGACGAAGCCCGCCAGGGGCCCTTGCTCGCCGCGCTGTTCGAAGCCCAGGGCCATGTCGCTGAACAGGCGCCGGAACCTGAGACCGCTACCGCGCCAGCCGCCAAGGCAGCGCTCATAAATTGGCAGGTCTCGATTCGTTTTTCCGAAGAGCTGTTTCGCAACGGCTTCGACCCGGCGGCGTTCCTGCGCTACCTCAAGCGCCTGGGCGACATCAGCCAGTTGCAGACCGTCAGCAAGGCCCTGCCGGCACTGGAGCGGCTCAACCCGGAAACCTGCCACCTGGGCTTTGAGTTCAACCTGCGCAGCGCCGCCAGCCAGGGCGAGATCGAGGATGTGTTCGAGTTTATCCAGGACTTCTGCACCTTGCGCCTGGTCCCGGAAGATCGTCTGCCGGTACCGGCGGCGGAAGCGCTGCTGGGGGCCCAGGCAATGCTCGAGCCGGCGCCGGAAAGAACCCCGGTCAGCCGCGACCGCCGGCCGCAGGACACCAGCCTGGTCAAGGTTGCCGCGCACAAGCTCGACGAGTTGATCAACCTGGTCGGCGAGTTGGTGATCAGCACCGCCGGGGCCCAGATGCACGCCCGGCGCAACGGCGACAGCGGCTGCCTGGAAAGCATCCAGGCGGTGCACCAGCACGTCGAACAGATCCGCGAAACCGCCTTGAAACTGCGCATGGTGGAAGTCGGCGAAACCTTCAACCGTTTCCACCGGGTGGTCCGCGATGTCAGCCAGGAGCTGGGCAAGCAGATTCAGCTGAGCCTGCGCGGTGGCGAAACCGAACTGGATAAATCGGTGATCGACAAGATCGCCGACCCGCTGACCCACCTGGTGCGCAATGCCATCGACCACGGCATTGAGTCCGCCGCCGAGCGCCTGGCCGTGGGCAAGCCCGCCGAGGGTAACCTGAGCCTCAACGCCTACCACGACTCCGGCATGATCGTGCTGGAAGTACAGGACGACGGCCGTGGCCTGAACACCGCGCGCATTCTCGAAAAAGCCATCGACAAGGGCCTGGTGGATCCGGATGCGCAACTGGCCGATGCGGACATCCACGGGCTGATCTTCGAGGCCGGGTTTTCCACCGCCGAGCAGGTTTCCAACCTCTCCGGACGCGGCGTCGGCATGGACGTGGTGCGCAGCGCCATCGACCAGTTACGCGGGGTCATCGAGATCGACTCCCAGGCCGGCCAGGGCTGCACCTTCCGTATCCGCCTGCCACTGACCCTGGCGATCATCGACGGTTTCCAGGTCAGTGTCGGCCAGGACAGTTTTGTCATCCCCCTGGACATGGTCACCGAATGCATGGAGGCCAGCCCCGGCCAACTCGGCCAGGGCTACCTCAACCTGCGCGGCAAGCCACTGCCGTGCATCGCACTGGACAGCCATTTCGGCCTGAGCCCGAGCCGCGCGCGCCGGCGCAACATAGTCGTGGTCAGCCAGGGCCGCCAGCAGGCCGGCCTGATCGTCGATCATTTGCTCGGCGAACTGCAGACCGTGATCAAGCCCCTCGGCCAGATGTTCCAGCACCTGCGCGGCATCAGCGGCTCGACCATCCTCGGCTCCGGCCAGGTCGCGCTGATCCTCGATATCGCCAGCCTGTTCCGCCATTTGCAGAGCGCCGCCGAGCCCGCGTCGCCGGCTTCGCTCCACACCCCCTTGTCCAGCCTTTCAGGAGATTGATCATGCAATTCATCAGGAACATGAAGATAGGCATCCGCCTGACCGCGGGGTTCCTGCTGGTGGTGCTGCTGACCGCGAGCATCGGCGTGATCGGCATCCGCAACCTGTCCCAGGTCAACAGCCTCTCGGACCGCATGTACGACCTCGACGTCACCGGCATGAGCCTGATGCAGGAAGCCAATATCCAGCTGATCGTCGTCGGCCGCTCGATGCGTCACACCCTGCTCGCCACCAGCCAGGCCGGGCGCGAACAATCCGCCGGCCAGGCCCGCGCCGCCATGGAGCAGACCCGCAAGCTGATCGCCGAGGCGCGTAAATCCTTTATCACCAAGGACGGCCTGGCCCAGCTCGATCAACTGGACGCACCGCTCAAGGACTACGAGAACCTGGTCCAGCAGGTGCTCGCCACCCACCAGCAGTCCGGGCTGTTGCAGGAAACCAGCGACGTCACCGAATTGCTGCCCAAGGCCGTGGTCAGCGGCGACGTGGTGGACAAACTGATGGGCCAGGTCACCCGCGGCAAACAGGACCGCGCCGCCGAGGCCAACCAGCAGATCAACGATATCGCCACCCGCTCCCAGACCCAGATGATCGCCCTGATCATCGCCGCCACCCTGCTCGGCATTCTGGTCGGCGTGCTGGTGACCCGCAGCATCACCCGTCCGCTCAACGGTGCCGTGGAAGCCGCCAACCGCATGGCCGCCGGCGACCTGGGCCAGGACTTGCCGACCTCCGGCAAGGATGAGACCGGCCAGCTGCTGACCGCCATGCAGAACATGACCTTGCGCCTGCGCAGCATCCTCGGTGACGTGCGCAGCGCCGCCGACTCGCTGTCCTCGGCTTCCGAACAGGTCAGCTCGACCTCGCAGTCGTTGAGCCAGGCAGCCAACGAACAGGCCGCCAGCGTCGAACAGACCAGCGCCTCGGTGGAGCAGATGTCCGCCTCCATCGCCCAGAACACCGAAAGCGCGAAGATCACCGACGGCATTGCCGGCAAGGCCGCCAATGACGCCGTGCAGGGTGGCGGCGCGGTGAGCGACACGGTGCTGGCGATGAAACAGATCGCCGACAAGATCAGCATCATCGACGACATCGCCTATCAGACCAACCTGCTGGCCCTTAACGCCGCCATCGAGGCCGCCCGCGCCGGCGACCATGGCAAGGGCTTCGCGGTGGTCGCCGCCGAAGTGCGCAAGCTGGCCGAACGCAGCCAGGTCGCGGCCCAGGAAATCGGCCAGGTGGCCTCCAGCAGCGTGCGCCTGGCCGAACAGGCCGGTCAATTGCTCAATGAAATCGTGCCGAATATCCAGAAGACCTCGGATCTGGTCCAGGAAATCACCGCTGCCTCCCTGGAACAGAGTGGCGCCGCCGGGCAGATCAATATCGCCATGGGCCAGATGAACCAGATCACCCAGCAGAACGCCTCGGCCTCCGAAGAACTGGCGGCCACAGCCGAAGAAATGAATGCCCAGGCCGGGCAGTTGCAGGAGCTGATCGGCTTCTTCCGTTTCGACGGCGAAGCGGCGCCCGCGTACAAACCACAACCCCGCAGCTTCGACAGCTACACCAGCGGGCCCCAGGACGGCTTCAAAGGCCGCGCGCCGGTGGATGAAGGCCAGTTTGTCAGTTTCACTTGAGGGCCGGATCATGACTGCCAATCTGCGCCACGGGCTCCAGGCCCTGCACGAAGTGCCGCCGGCACCGAGCATCCAGCACCTGTCGTTCCGGGTACGCCAGGCCGCCTATGCGGTGCCGATCGACGGCGTGCGCGAGATCATCGAGTACGGCGACGTCACCGCCGTGCCGATGATGCCGGCGTTTATCCACGGAGTGATCAACCTGCGCGGCAACGTGGTGCCGGTGCTCGACCTGGCGGCGCGCTTCGGCTTCGAGCTGACCGCCGCCGGCAAACGCACCTGCATCGTGATCATCGAGCCGCAGCTCGACGGCAGCGCCCAGCGCATCGGCCTGGTGGTGGATGCGGTGGACGCGGTGCTGGATATCGACCCACATCAGGTGGTCCAGGCGCCGCCATTCGGTTCCGGGATCCGCACCGACTTTATCGCCGGCATGGCTCGCCACGAACAGGGCTTCACCATCATCCTGAATATTCCCCAGGTCCTGTCCCTGGACGATATCCGCCAGCTCAGCCTGGCCGTGGCCCAGGGCAACTGATGTCGAGCCAGCCCACGCTGCCCAGCCTCGGCGACAGCGAATTCCGTAGCCTGCAAAAGCTCATGGCCGAGGCCTCGGGGATCATCCTCGCGCCGAACAAACGGCCGCTGGTGGCCGGGCGCTTGATGAAGCGCCTGCGCCATTACCGGCTCGACAGCTACAGCGACTACCTGCGCCTGCTCGAACAGCAGACACATCTCAAGGAACGGCGGCTGGTGGTGGATCTGCTGACCACCAACGAAACCTACTTCTTCCGCGAGCCGGCGCACTTCGACTACCTCGGCCAGTGGCTCGGTCGTCAGCGCGGCCCGCTGAAGCTCTGGAGCGCGGCCTGCTCGTCCGGCGAAGAACCCTATAGCCTGGCCATGGTCGTCCAGGAGCATCTGCGCGGCGGTGACTGGTCGATCCTCGCCAGCGACCTGAGCCAGAGCATGCTCGAGAAGGCCAGAGACGGCATCTACGACATGGCCCAGGCGAAGAACTTCCCCCAGGGCTGGCTGCATCGCCACTGCCTCAGCGGCATCGGCGAGATGAGCGGACGCTTCCGGGTCCAGGCCGCGCTGCGCGAGCGGGTCAGCCTGCGCGAGATCAATATCGTCCAGCCGCTGCCCGATGGCCTGGGGCGATTCGATGTGATTTTCCTGCGCAATGTCCTGATCTATTTCAACAACGACGAAAAACAGCGCATCGTGCAACGCCTGGTCAGCCAGTTGCGTCCGGGCGGGCTGCTGTTCATCGGTCATGCGGAAAGCATCCACGGCTTCGACGTGCCGGTGCGACTGCTCAATCCCTCGGTCTACGAACGCTTATGAATCCGCCGCTGTTCCTGCGCCCTGGCGACTATTTCTTCGGTCGCCATCAAGGCAGTGTCACCACCCTGCTCGGCAGTTGCGTGTCGATCGTGCTCTGGCATCCCCGCTGGCAACTGCTGGCGGTGTCGCACTATCTGCTGCCCAACGATCCAACCGCGCGCAACGCCCTCGACACCCGCTATGGCGAAGGGGTGTTCCAGCGCATGCTGGCCGACATGCGCCGCCACGGCACCCATCCCCACGAATACCGCAAAAGCATTTTCGGCGGCGGCAGCCTGGTCCGCGCCGACGGCCCGCCAGCGCAGCGGGTCGGGCACAACAACAGCGCCTTCGCCAGGGAACAGTTCAGCCTGCGCAACTGGCCCGTGGACCACTGCGACCTCAACGGCCAGCACTACCGGCGCCTGCGCATCGACGGCACCAGCGGTCGAATCGAGCTCCAGCGCAACAGCGTGCAACCCATGCGCCTGGGGATGCGTCCACGATGATCCGGGTCTTTATCGTCGACGACTCGGCCCTGGTACGCCAGGTCCTTACCCAGTGCCTGGACAGCCACCCGAATATCCAGGTGATCGGCCAGGCCGCCGACCCACTGTATGCCATCGACAAGATGCGCCGCGACTGGCCGGACGTGCTGATCCTCGACATCGAAATGCCGCGCATGGACGGCCTGACCTTCCTGCGCCAGATCATGGCCGAACGACCGACGCCGACCCTGATCTGCTCGACCCTCACCGAGCAAGGTTCGGCGGTCGGTGTCGAAGCCCTGGCCGCCGGCGCGGTCGGGGTGTTCACCAAGGCCCGGCTGGGGCTCAAGCAAAGCCTGGAGCAACTGTCCGGAGAGCTGATCCGCAAGGTCGAGGAAAGCGCCCGGACGCGACCAGTGGCCCTTCGCCACAGCGTGCCTGCCGCAGAATCCGTCGTCACAGCCACGATCAGCTCGCTCAGGACCACCGACCGGGTGGTCGCCCTGGGCTGTTCCACCGGCGGCACCCAGGCCCTGGAATTCATCCTGCGGCAATTGCCACGTGACTGCCCGGGGATTGTCATCGTTCAACACATGCCGGAGAAGTTCACCGCCGATTTTGCCAGGCGCCTGGACAAGCTCTGCCAGATAGAAGTACGCGAGGCCAGGCACCTGGACCGCGTCCACAGCGGGCTGGCGTTGCTGGCACCGGGCGGCCTGCACATGCAGCTCAAACGCAGCGGCGCGCACTATCAGGTCGAGGTACTCGACGGGCCGCCGGTCAACCGGCACAAGCCGTCGGTGGATGTATTGTTTCGTTCAGTGGCCAGACAGGCGGGCGCCAACACCTTGGGCATTATCATGACCGGCATGGGCGACGACGGCGCGCGCGGGCTGTTGGCCATGCGTGAAAACGGCGCCTGTACGGTGGCCCAGGACGAAGCCAGTTGCGTGGTTTTCGGGATGCCGAAAGAGGCCATCCGCCTGGGTGCGGCACAGTGGGTCGAGCCCCTGGCGAAGCTGCCGAAAATGATCCAGCAGTTCGGTGACAGCGCCCGCCACGACTGAACAGAACAAGGTATCCGGCCCTTGAACCCGACATAAACACCGCAGCCCGCCGCGGCGACTGCGCCCTTCCTTTTGCGTCATTGGGCTTGAGCTTATGCTTTGTCGAATACTGCTTGCCGACGACTACCCGCTGTTTCGCGCGGGTATGAAGGCACTGCTGGAAAAACAACAAGAGTACGAAATCGTCGGCGAAGCAGGCGATGGCCAGGCGGCGATCGAGCTGGCCTCAAGGCTCAAGCCGGATATCGTGTTGTTGGACATGTCCATGGAGCGGATGAACAGCGTGGCGGCGCTCAAGGAGCTGTCGTTGCGCGCGCCGCGCAGCAAGGTGCTGATGCTGTCGATGCACACCGACAGCCACTTCGTGATGAAGTGCCTGCAACTCGGCGCCCACGGCTACCTGCTGAAAAACGCCACGGTGCTGGAACTGGAGCTGGCGCTAAAGGCCTTGCGCCACGGAGGCCAGTACCTGTCCTCGGCGGTGGTGCCGCTGGTGGTCGACCAGGCGGTGCGCCAGACCCACAGCCAGCCGATCAAGGCCAGCCAGGTCGCGCTGACGGCGCGGCAACTGGAAATCCTCAGGCTGATCGCCCGGGGCGAGACCACCCGCTCCATCGCGGTGGGGCTTGGCCTGAGCGTCAAGACCGTGGAGGCGCACCGCTCGCAGATCATGCACCGGCTGCGGATTCACGATATTGCCGGACTGGTGCTGTTCGCGGTGCGTGAAGGGATCATTCAGCTCAACGACTGAAGGGCCTCGCGCAAGACAGCAGGGATGCTCACCGGCTGGTTCGAGACGCGATCGACGAACACATGGACAAAGCGTCCGGCCGCACAGGCGTCGTCTTCACCGGCCTTGAACACCGCCAGTTCGTATTGCACCGAGCTGTTGCCCAGCTTGCCGACCCGCAGGCCGATCTCGATGCGCTCGGGGAAGGCGATCGAGGCGAAATAATCACAGGCCGAACTGACCACGAAACCAACGACTTCGCCATCATGGATATCCAGGCCACCCTCTTCGATCAGGTAGGTGTTCACCGCCGTGTCGAAAAAGCTGTAGTAGGTGACGTTGTTCACGTGGCCGTAGACATCGTTGTCGTGCCAGCGCGTGATGATCGGCTGGAAGTGGCGATAGTCGGCGCGTTGCGGCAGGCGGTCGGTCATGGCGGACTCTTGGGTCATGGCTGCAGGTGCTCGCTGATAAAGCGGAAATAGCGTTCGCGATAGGCCGGGATTTCATTGGCCAGGTGGTGCCGGGCGCCGGGCAGCATCAGCACTTCGGGATGGTCGAACTTACTGCGCAGCACGTCGAGGTTATGCGTCCAGTCGACGGTCATGTCGGCCTCGCCTTGTACGATCAGCGGTCGGCGCGGACTTTTCACCGCGGACTCGATACCGGGGATCCAGCGGGCCAGGGCACCGACCCAGGCGGTCGGCAGGCGCTGCGGCTGCAAGGGGTCGGCCTGGAGGAACGGCATGAACGCCGGGTCATTGGTGTTCTCGCTGAAACGCCGGGCGATGCCTTTGACGAAAGGCTTGAGCAGGTAATAACTGAACTTCGACCAGCCCCAGGCCCGTGGCCGCACCAGCGGCGAAAGCAGGACCGTCTGGCCCTGGGCCGGGCTGTCGCTGCCGTGTTTGAGCAGGTGGTCAATGATAATCGCGCCGCCGGTGCTCTGGCCGAACAGGTGCCAGGGTTGCGGCAAGCCGAGGGTGCGGGCCTCGTTGAACAGGCCTTGCAACGCCTGCTGGTACTGGCCGAAGTCATCGATGCTGGCCCGCTCGCCGCTGGACAGGCCGTGCCCCGGCAGGTCGCAGGCAATCACCGCGAAGCCCTGGTCCAGCGCCCAGTCCACGACATGGCGGAACAGGCCCATATGATCGTAGAAGCCGTGGAACAGGAATAGCGTGGCCAGCGGATCGGGTGGCAGCCAGAGCTGGCTCGCCAGCTCGAAAGTGCCGCTGCTGAAGCGGCCCAGGCGACGCACGACAGGCGACTTGCGCTGGGGCAAGTCGAGGCCATAGAAACGCTGGTAGGCTCGTGTCTCCTCCGACAACGGCTGCGCCGCGGCCAGGGGTCGCAGGCTGGAACGCAGGGAATCGGCGGCAAAGGTGGCGGACATAGGCTTTCCAGATAAAGGCACGGCAACGCCAAGGGCGTTTTACAGACCTGCGATATTCATCTGTCAGGACAGGCATGGCAAGCTACGCGACCTTCGAGGACACAATCGTCATGCCCCAGATACGTCACGATACATTACTCGCCGGGTTGCTCGCCTTGATCTGCGCGATGGGGCTGTGGTTCGCCTATGACTGGTTCCAGGGTCGTTATATCCGCGCCTTCAGCGAGCAGACCGCGCTGTTCGCCGGCGACAGCCTGAGCCTGCCGGCGGAACTGGCCGGGCCGGGGCCGATCCGCCTGGTGCACTTCTGGGACCCGGCCTGCCCGTGCAATGTCGGCAACCAGCAGCACCTGGGGGAGTTGATCGAACGGTTCGGACCGCTGGGGGTGCAGTTCTACTCGGTGCAGAAGCCCGGGACCCACGGCCAGTTGCCGGCCACCTTGAGTGCGATCAAGGCGCTGCCCGGCTTGCCGGGGGCCGAGCATCTGACGGTCAGCCCGGCGGTGGCGATCTGGGACCGCGACGGCAAGCTGGCTTACTTTGGCCCCTACAGCCAGGGCGCCACTTGTAATTCCAGCAACAGCTTTATCGAGCCGATCCTCCAGGCGCTGAGCGAAGGACGCGCGGTGAATGCCACCCACAACATGGCGGTGGGCTGCTATTGCCCGTGGCTGTCGTCCCCGTAGGGCGAACCGGACTTTTTACAGTAATCGCCCATTCGGCCGATGCATCCCCATACTCTCCTGTGCTAAACCTTCCCGGCCCAGTCCCGGTAGCCACAAGGATTCATGCATGAAACGCAGCCTGACCGTTCTCGCCGTCCTGATCGCCGCCATTGCCGGGGGTGGCCTGTGGTACGTCCAGAGCAAGCAGCCGATGCGTCAGGGCCAGGTCACGCTGCAGAACCTGCAAGGGCCGGTCACGGTGCGCTACGACGACCGTGGCGTGCCGCATATCCGTGCCGAAAACGACGCCGATCTCTATCGCGCCCTGGGTTACGTGCAAGCCCAGGACCGGCTGTTCCAGATGGAAATCATGCGCCGCCTGGCCCGCGGCGAACTGGCAGAGGTGCTCGGGCCCAAACTGGTGGACACCGACAAGCTGTTCCGTGGCCTGCGCATCCGCGAACGAGCCGACCAGTACGTCGCCCAGCTCGACAAACAGTCCCCCAGCTGGAAGGCCCTGCAAGCCTATCTGGACGGCATCAACCAGTATCAGGCGAGCCACGCCAGCCCCGTGGAGTTCGACCTGCTGGGCATCGACAAGCGGCCGTTCACCGCCGAAGACACCATCAGCATCGCCGGCTACCTGGCCTACAGCTTCGCCGCCGCCTTTCGTACCGAGCCGCTGCTGACCTACGTGCGCGACAAACTCGGCGCCGATTACCTGAAGGTCTTCGACCTGCAATGGCGCCCCCAGGGCGCATTCGGCACCCCGGCGCCCTTGGCGGATGCCGACTGGAAGAGCCTCGGCGCCCTCGCCCAACTGAGCGACCAGGCCCTGGAACACGCCGGCCTGCCGCAGTTCGAAGGCAGTAATGCCTGGGTGGTGTCCGGCAGCCGGACCAAGAGCGGCAAACCGCTGCTGGCGGGCGACCCGCATATCCACTTTTCGACGCCCTCGGTCTGGTACGAGGCGCACCTCTCGGCGCCGAACTTCGAACTGTACGGCTATCACCAGGCGCTGGTGCCCTTCGCCTTCCTGGGCAATAACCAGGCGTTCGGCTGGAGCCTGACCATGTTCCAGAACGACGACCTCGATCTGGTCGCCGAGAAGGTCAACCCGGACAACCCCAACCAGGTCTGGTACCACGGCCAATGGGTCGAGATGACCAGCACCCAGCAGCAGATCGCCGTCAAGGGCGAGGCGCCGGTCACCGTTACCCTGCGTCGCTCGCCCCACGGTCCGATCGTCAATGACGCCGTGGGCGCCAACGGTGGGACCAAGCCGATCGCCATGTGGTGGGCCTTTCTCGAGACCCCGGACCCGATCCTCGATGCCTTCTACGAGCTCAACCGCGCCGACACCCTGGAGAAGGCTCGCACGGCCTCGTCGAAAATCCAGGCCCCGGGCCTCAACGTGGTCTGGGCCAATGCCAAGGGCGATATCGGCTGGTGGGCGGCGGCGCTGCTGCCCAAGCGCCAGGCCGGGGTCAACCCGGGCTTTATCCTCGACGGCAGCACCGGCGATGCCGACAAGGACGGCTTCTACCCGTTCAGCGCCAACCCCCAGGAAGAGAACCCGGCACGCGGCTATATCGTCTCGGCCAACGCCCAGCCGGTGTCACCCACCGGGATTGAGATTCCCGGTTACTACAACCTGCCCGATCGCGGCCAGCAGTTGAATCGGCAACTGAGCGACAGCAGCGTGCGCTGGAGCCTGGAAAACAGCCAGAAGCTGCAACTGGGCACCACCACCGATTACGGCCCGCGCCTGCTCAAGCCGCTGCTGCCGGTGTTGCGCGAAGTGGTGAAAGACCCGTTGGAACTGAAGCTGGTGGAGCAGTTGGCACAGTGGAAGGGTGACTACCCGATGAGTTCCACCGGCGCCACGCTGTTCAACCAGTTCCTCTATGACCTGACCTATACCGCGATGCACGACAAGCTGGGCGACGACTATTTCAAGGCGCTGCTGAGCACTCGCGTGGTCGACGCCGCCCTGCCACGCCTGGCCGCCGACGAGCACTCGCCGTGGTGGGGCAAGGGCCGCGCCGAGACGGTGAAAACCGCCTGGCAAGCGAGCATCGCCCACCTCAAGGGGCTCTATGGCGACGACCCGGCCAGTTGGGTCTGGGGCAAGGCCCATACCCTGACCCACGAGCATCCGCTGGGCCGGCAGAAGCCACTGGACCGGTTGTTCAATGTCGGGCCGTTCGATGCGCCGGGCAGCCATGAAGTACCGAACAACCTGTCGGCGAAGATCGGCCCGGCGCCCTGGGCGGTGAGCAACGGGCCTTCGACCCGCCGTCTTATCGACTTCGCCGATCCGGAGCACAGCCTGACCATCAACCCAGTGGGACAAAGCGGGGTGCTGTTCGACAAGTATTACGACGACCAGGCCGAGACCTATATCGAAGGCGGCTATGAGCAGGTGCGCCTGGATGAGGTGGAGGTGTCGGCCAATACTCGCAGTGTGCTGAAGCTGCTGCCCGGGAAGTGATCGATCAACGTGCAGCCCGGCGGAGGCGCCCTGGCGCCTCGCCATAGATCTCCTTGAATTTCTTGCTGAACGCCGCCTGGGATTGGTACCCGACCTGGACGGCGATATCGCTCAAGCCCAGGTGCGAATGGCTCAGCAAGCTGTACGCCAGCTCCATCCGCACCTGCGTCAGCAACACCCAGGGCGACGCTCCGGCCACTGCGGCGAACACGCGCATAAAGGTCGCCCGCGACATATTCGCCAACGCCGCCAGGGCCTCGATGGTCCACTCATGGGCCGGTTCCTCGAGCATCGCCTGCCAGGCCCGGCTCAGGCGCTTGTCGGCCAGTAACGCCAGGGTCCCGCTGGCGGGCGTCTGCTGTTGCAGATAGGCCCGCAGGATCAAGGTGAACAACGCCGACGACAGCGCATCCACCAGAAACCGTGCCCCGGCCTGGTCACCATCAGCCTCCAGCCGTAGCAAGCTCACCAGCGCCGCCAATTGGCCGTTGGCTTGCAGCTCGCGGCCAGAAATCAGCAAATACCCGGGCAACGCGGCGAACAGCATCGACTCGCGCTGGTAGTGGAAGCGGCCACAGAGAAGGTCCAGGTCCGCCGTTTCAACGCCGAACCGGTGCACCGGCAACAGACCGCCATGACTGATCCGCGCCGCCGTCGGCGCCACCCGTTGCCCCGGGCTGCGCAACAGATGACCGCCGCCACCGGGCAGCACCAGGATATCGCCGGCGTGCAGGCGCAAGGAGCGACCGTCCGGCAACTCGGCCAGGCAATCGCCGGACAGCACCAGATGATAAGGCGCGACCCCGACGCTTTCCTGCCCGTGATCCATGGCCCAGTCGCCCTGCAACTGGCAACGCAGGTCGAGACAGCCGCGGACGCCGGCAAGGGTGATGAGTTTATCGATCGAATTCATTTGCGCGTTTCGGACAAAACCTTGAGTGAATCGAACAAGAGTGATGACACCGGACAAAGGAGACTGAGCTCGTTGCCAAGCCACTCTACGCTTACCCTTTCAGGAGTTACTACTATGTTTCTCAATTGGTCCGAACTGCTGCCAACCATCAAGAATGCCTTTGGTGCCCTGGGCAAATCCAATCCGAAGATGGTCCAGGCCTATATGAAATTGGGCGAGGCCGCCGCGGAAAACAATGTGCTGGATGCCAAGACCCGCGAGCTGATTTCCATTGCCGTGGCGATTTCCACCCGTTGCGACGGTTGCATCGGCGCCCATACCGATGCGGCGATCAAGGCCGGGGCGACTCGCGAAGAAGTGGCTGCGGCCCTGGCTACCGCGATTTCGTTGAATGCCGGTGCGGCGTACATCTACTCGCTGCATGCGCTGGAGGCTTACGACAGCCTGAAGTCCTGAGGCTTTCGATTTGCGCAAAGGCGACTGGCCTCTTCGCGGCGGTGCGGCGATCCGGCAAGCCCTGCTCCTACAGTGCGGTGTCGTATACAGATTTTGCGTACGACCTGAACTTGTAGGAGCAGGGCTTGCCGGATCGCCGCACCGCCGCGAATGCGTACTCCCAGACAACACCAGCTTCAAAGCAACCCCGCAAAATGCCGCCGAAACTGCTGCGGCGTCACCCCCAACCGTCGCTGAAACACACTGCGCATATGGTGCGCATCACGAAAACCGCACTCATACGCCACGGTCTTCAACGGCGCCCCGGCGCTTTCCAGCATCACCCGCGCCGCATCCACCCTGGCCCGTTCGACAAACTCCGCCGGGGTCACCTGGGTCTCGCGGGCAAAAACCCGGGAAAAATTCCGCGCACTCATATTCGCCGCCCGCGCCAACTCGGCAATACTCAAGTCCCCGGTGAGGTGCGCCAGCACATATTGCTGCACCTGGGCCACCGGCGACGAGGCCTCGGCGTGGGGCGCCAGGTACGGGCTGAACTGCGACTGCCCGCCCGAACGCTGGGTGAACACCACCAGCCGCTTGGCGACCTTCAGCGCCACCTGCGCACCGTGATCCTGTGACAGCAGGTACAACGACAAATCGATCCCCGCCGTCACCCCCGCCGAGGTGAACAGCCGATCGTCCTGCACATACAAACGATCGGCCTCGACCCGCGCGGCCGGGCACAACGCCGCCAATGCCGACGCATCACTCCAGTGGGTGGTCACCGTGCGCCCGTCGAGCAATCCGGCCCGGGCCAGCATGAAGGCGCCGTTGCAGATCGAACCGAAGCGCCCGGCACGGGCGCTGGCCCCGTGCAACCAGGCATGGAAGGCCTCACCGAAATCCAGCCCCGGCAAGCTCGGCCCGCCGGCACACAGCAGCAGATCGTAACGCTCCACGGCCTCGCTGAAATGCCGATGCGCCTGGATCGCCAGGCTGTTGGAACAGGCCAGCCAACCGCGCTCGACACCGATCACTTCCAGCCGGTACTGGGCGTCAGGGGGCAGGAAGCTGTTGGCTTCGGCGAAAACGTCCATGGGCCCGGTAACGTCCAGGGACTGGACGCCGGGGAACACCACAATGGCAAGGGTTCGAGTCATGGGCGGGTCTCGATGCAAGTCAGCGTTACGGTAACGCATGCCTCCGGCCGATGCGACAGCCGCTTCTATCACACGCACACGCTGGCACGGAACCCGCCCCGAATGGCTGGATTCACCACCTTGTGTCGATTGTTGCCATCTCGCCCCGGCGCCAGACTGAACCCATCGGCGCCAACCGGGCGCTCCCCCAGAGGAAGTCTCGACATGAGCAACACCATTGCCGGCATCAAGATCCCCGACAGCGCCCTGGCCAAGGCCACCACCGAATACATTCGCGACGTGGAAAGCGATCTGCTCTACCACCACTCGCGCCGGGTCTTCCTGTTCGGTGCCCTGAGCGGTGAACGCAAGCAACTGGCCTACGATCCGGAGTTGCTGTACGTCGGCGCAATGTTCCACGACCTCGGCCTGGTGGAAGGTCACCGCAGCGATGACGAACGTTTCGAAGTCGACGGCGCCAATGCGGCCAAGGTGTTCATGAAGCCTTACGGGCTGTCGGATGACGATATCGAGCAGGTCTGGCTGTCGATTGCCCTGCATACCACACCGGGGGTGCCGCAACATCTGCGGCCGACGGTGGCACTGGTCACGGCCGGGGTGGAAATGGATGTGCTGGGGATGGACTACGCGGCGTTTCCGAGCGCCCAGCGCGAAGCGGTGGTGCATGCGCATCCACGGGGGGAAGGGTTCAAGGAGTGCATCATCTGCGCGTTCGCCGAGGGGCTGCGCCATCGTCCGTTGACCACTTTCGGCAACGTGAAGACCGATGTGCTGAAGGACAAGGATGCAACGTTCAAGCCGATGAATTTTGTCGAGGTGATTCGGCGTTCGCCTTGGGCTGAATAAACCCCGGGAACATCGTGGCTAGCGCACGGAGTAGTCGGCGGTCTTGAGGGACTCTTCGCGGGCAAGCCCTGCTCCTACAGGTTTGGGTCGTACACAAAATTTGTGAACGACGTCGTACCTGTAGGAGCAGGGCTTGCCCGCGAAGCTTTTTGAGACCTACGCGGTCTCCGCCACCTTCGCCCGACGCACGTCCGGCTGTTTCCAGGAGTCCGCCGCGCTTTCATCGATGGCCAACTGAATGGCTTTCTTGCGGCGCTCTTCAGCCTGGCGACTGAAGTACCAGACGAGGAAGGTCACCAACGACACCGCCAGCAGAATCAGGCTCGCCACCGCGTTGATCTCCGGCTTCACGCCCAGGCGCACCGCCGAGAACACTTCCATCGGCAAGGTGGTCGAACCCGGCCCCGACACGAAGCTGGCCAATACCAGGTCATCCAGGGACAACGCGAAGGACATCATGCCCCCCGCCGCCAGCGACGGCGCGATCATCGGGATGGTGATCAGGAAGAACACCTTCCACGGCTTGGCGCCCAGGTCCATGGCCGCCTCTTCGATGGACAGGTCCAGCTCACGCAGACGCGCCGACACCACCACCGCCACATAGGCCGCGCAGAACGTCGTGTGGGCGATCCAGATGGTGACGATGCCACGCTCCTGGGGCCAGCCGATCAACTGCGCCATGGCCACGAACAGCAGCAACAGCGACAGGCCGGTGATCACTTCCGGCATCACCAACGGCGCTGTCACCAGGCCGCCGAACAGTGTGCGGCCCTTGAAACGGGTGACACGGGTCAGGACGAACGCCGCCAGGGTCCCCAGCGCCACCGCGGCCACCGCGGTGTAGCAGGCGATTTCCAGCGAGCGGGCCACCGAGCCCATCAGTTGGGTGTTGTCCAGCAGGCCCACGTACCACTTCACCGACCAGCCGCCCCACACCGTCACCAGCTTGGAGGCGTTGAACGAGTAGATCACCAGGATCAGCATCGGCAGGTAGATGAACAGCAGACCCAGCACCAGCATCAGGTTGGAAAAACTGAAGCGCTTCATTCCTTGCCCTCCATTTCTTTGGCCTGACTACGGTTGAACAGAATGATCGGCACAATCAGGATCGCCAGCATCACCACCGCCAGCGCGGACGCCACCGGCCAGTCACGGTTGTTGAAGAACTCTTGCCACAGCACTTTACCGATCATCAGGGTTTCCGGGCCGCCGAGCAGCTCGGGGATCACGAACTCGCCCACCACCGGGATAAACACCAGCATGCAGCCGGCAATGATGCCGTTCTTCGACAGCGGCACGGTGATCTTCCAGAAGCTGTTGAAGGTGCTCGAACCCAGGTCCGAGGCGGCTTCCAGCAGGCTCTGGTCGTGCTTCACCAGGTTGGCGTAGAGCGGCAGGATCATGAACGGCAGATACGAATAGACCACCCCGATATACACCGCGAGGTTGGTATTGAGGATCTGCAACGGCTCGCTGATCAGTCCGGTCCACAGCAGGAACCCATTCAACAACCCGTTGTTGCTGAGGATCCCCATCCAGGCGTAGACGCGGATCAGGATCGCGGTCCAGGTCGGCATCATGATCAACAGCACCAGCACGGTCTGCAATTCCTTGCGCGCGCTGGCAATGGCGTAGGCCATCGGGTAGCCGATCAACAGGCACAGCAGCGTGCTGAAGAACGCCATCTTCAACGAGCCGAGGTAGGCCGCCAGGTACAGGTCGTCGTCCCCCAGCATCGTGTAGTTGCCGAGGTTGAGGATGATCTGCAGCTTCTGTTCAACGAAGGTGTAGATCTGGGTGTATGGCGGAATCGCCACGTCCGCTTCGGCAAAGCTGATCTTCAGGACGATGAAGAACGGCAGCATGAAGAACAGGAACAGCCAGAGGAAAGGAATCCCGATGACCGCATGGCGGCCACTGGGGGTTATTCGCCGCACCAGGGATTTGAGGTTCATGAGCGCAGTACCACGCCGCTGTCGTCTTCCCACCAGACGTAGACTTCATCGCCCCAGGTCGGACGCTGGCCCTGGCGCTCGGCGTTGGCGACAAACGACTGCACCAGCTTGCCGCACGGCAGCTCGACGTAGAACACCGAGTGGCCGCCCAGGTAGGCGATGTCGTGGACCTTGCCCCGCGACCAGTTGTATTCGCAGGTCGGCGGCACCGGGGTCACCAGCAGTTTTTCCGGACGAATCGCGTAGGTGACACGCTTGTCCTGGACCGAGGTGGTGACGCCGTGGCCCACGTAGATGTCGCGCTCCAGTTCCGGGCTGGCGATCCGCGCGTAACCTTCGGCGTCGTCCACCACTTCACCTTCGAAGATATTGACGTTGCCGATGAACTCGCAGACCAGGCGGCTGGTCGGGGTTTCATAGATGTCGATCGGGCTGCCGATCTGGGCGATCCAGCCCAGGTGCATGATGGCGATCCGTTCGGCCATGGTCATGGCCTCTTCCTGGTCGTGGGTCACCATGACGCAGGTCACGCCGACGCGCTCGATGATCTCGACAAGCTCAAGCTGCATTTGCGAGCGCAGCTTCTTGTCCAGAGCACCCATGGGCTCGTCGAGCAACAACAGCTTCGGCCGCTTGGCCAGGGAACGGGCCAAGGCCACGCGCTGGCGCTGACCGCCGGAGAGCTGGTGCGGCTTGCGCTTGGCGTACTGGCTCATCTGCACCAGCTTGAGCATCTCGGCCACCCGGGCGTCGATCTCGGCCTTGGGGATCTTGTCCTGTTGCAGGCCGAAAGCAATGTTCTGCGCCACGGTCATGTGCGGGAACAAGGCGTAGGACTGGAACATCATGTTGATCGGCCGCTCATAGGGCGGCAGGTCGGTGATATCGACACCGTCGAGGTAAATCCGACCTTCGGTCGGGCGCTCGAAGCCGGCAAGCATGCGCAGCAAGGTGGATTTACCCGAACCCGATCCGCCGAGCAGGGCGAAGATCTCGCCCTTCTTGATTTCCAGGGACACATCGTCCACGGCAATCGTCTCATCGAACTTCTTCGTGACCCTGTCGATTTTGACCAGCACCTGTTTAGGTGTCTGGTCGCCCTCGAGGGCTTTCTTATAGGCGCCGGAGGCAACTGCCATTTGTAAAACTCCCAACAAGATTTAGCCGCCGGGCCTGGGTGACCCGGCTTTGGATGGTTCGACCCACGGGCACTATTTGCCCGACTTGACCTTGGTCCAGCTGCGGGTCATCAAACGTTGGATTTTCGGGGGTAGTTCAGAATTGACATACAACTTGTCCAAGACTGCCTGCGGTGGGTAAACCGCTTCATCGGTACGCACGGACTGATCCATCAGAGCGCCAGCCTTTGGGTTCGGGTTGGCATAACCGACATAATCGCTGACCTGGGCAATCGCTTCAGGCTGCAGCAGATAATTGATAAAGGCGTGCGCTTCCTTGACGTTGCCGGCGTCCCTGGGGATCGCCAGCATGTCGAACCAGAGGTTGCCGCCTTCCTTGGGAATCACATAGGCGATGTTCACGCCTTTCTTGGCTTCTGCGGCGCGCTTCTTCGCTTGGAAGATATCGCCGGAGAACCCGGCCGCCACGCAGATTTCGCCGTTGGCCAGATCGGAAATGTACTTGGACGAGTTGAAGTAGGTGACGTAAGGACGGACCTTCAGCAGCTTCTCTTCGGCCAACTTGTAGTCTTTTTCATTGGTGCTGTTGGGGCTCAGGCCCATGTAGTTGAGCACCGCCGGAAGCATTTCATCGGCGGAGTCGAGGAACGCCACGCCGCAGCTGGAGAGTTTCTTCAGGTTCTCCGGCTCGAACAGCACCGCCCAGGAGTCGATCTTGTCGACGCCCAGCGCCGCCTTGACCTTCTCGACGTTGTAGCCGATGCCGTTGGTACCCCACAGATAAGGCACGGCGTACTGGTTGCCCGGGTCGTTCTTTTCCAGGCGCTTCATCAACGCCGGGTCGAGGTTCGCGTAGTTGGGCAATTGCGCCTTGTCGAGTTTCTGGAACGCGCCCGCCTTGATCTGCTTGCCGAGGAAATGGTTGGACGGCACCACCACGTCATAACCGGTGTGGCCGGCCAGCAACTTGCCTTCCAGGGTTTCATTGGAATCGAAGACGTCATAGACCGGCACAATACCGGTGGCTTTCTGGAAGTCCGCCAGGGTGGTCTGCCCGATATAATCCGACCAGTTATAAACATGCACGGTCGGTGCTGCTTGCACACTGACCGCCAAGGTCAGGCACGCGCCCGCCAGCATGGCTTTGCGAAAGAAAGAAATAGACAAGTGGAGGTCCTCTGGAAATCCGCGGGAGCTGCCAAAGGCTGCGCAACTCCCGCAGGTTGTCTCAAATCGGCTTATTTACCCGATTTGATCTTGGTCCAGCTGCGGGTCATTTCGCGCTGGGTCGCCGCCGGCAAGTCGGCGATGGCATACAGCTTGGCCTGCACATCCGCTGGCGGGTAGATGCCCGGGTCGCTGGTGATGCTCTTGTCAACCAGTGCGGTCGCCTTGTCGTTACCGTTAGGGAAACGCACGCTGTCGGTGATCGCCGCCATGACTTCCGGCTTGAGCAGGTAGTTCATGAACTTGTAGGCCGCTTCGGTGTTTTCCGCATCTTTAGGGATAGACACCATGTCGTAGAAGCTGCCAGCCCCTTCTTTCGGAATGCTGTAGGCGACTTTGACCTTGTCACCGGCTTCGGCGGCACGGGACTTGGCCTGCTGAACATCACCCGAGTAACCGATGGCGACACAGATGTTGCCGTTGGCCAGGTCAGAGATGTACTTGGACGAGTGGAAGTAGGAAATCGAAGGACGCAGTTTGAGGAACAGGTCTTCGGCTTTCTTCAGATCTTCCTTCTTCTGGGTGTCGGTCGGCAGACCCAGGTAGTGCAGGGCCACCGGCAGCATTTCGGTCGGCGAATCGAGGAAGCTCACGCCGCAGCTCTTCAGCTTGGCGAGGTTCTCGGGCTTGAGCACCGCGTCCCAGGAATCGATCTTGTCCACGCCCAGCGCGGCCTTGACCTTCTCCGGGTTGTAGCCGATGCCGATCGAACCCCACATGTACGGGAAGGCGTGCTTGTTGCCCGGGTCGCTGACCGAGACGGCCTTGAGCAGCGACTGGTTCAGGTTGCCGTAGTTGGACAGTTTCGACTTGTCCAGTTCCTGGTAGACACCGGCCTTGATCTGCTTGGCCAGGAAGTTGTTGGATGGCACAACAATATCGTAACCGGACTTACCGGCCAGCAACTTGGCTTCCAGGGTTTCGTTACTGTCGAAGACGTCGTAAACCACCTTGATGCCAGACTCTTTTTCAAAGTTGGCAACGGTGTCCGGCGCGATGTAGTCGGACCAGTTGTAAACGTGCAGCACCTTGTCGTCCGCGTGAGCGGCACCGGCCAATGCACCTGCCAGGGACAGGGCGAGGAGAGTCTTGCCGGCTACGTTCTTACCTAATGCCTTCATGCGTCATGCTCCAATTTATTCTTTTTAACCCGCTGTTCGGCGGCCGATTCCCGGGCAACTCGAAACAGTGGGGGTAGTCTGGCAAGATCCAAGGTAGCCTTTCAAGGAAAGACCACCCTTTCTGATTGCTCTGAGCGAAAGCACCTACACCGTACTTCCGGCTCAGAGCCTAGCACTTAGCCCTGCAACGCACTCAGGGTCAGATCCAGGCACTTGCGTGCCTTGGCCACCAACTCGTCGATCTCGGTTTTGCTGATCACCAGTGGCGGCGCAATGATCATGGTGTCGCCAACGGCACGCATGATCAGTCCATTATCGAAGCAGAACTGCCGGCAGATCATGCCGACGCCCTTACCTTCATACCGCGCACGGGTGGCCTTGTCCTTGACCAGTTCGATGGCGCCCAACAGGCCCACACCGCGAACTTCACCCACCAACGGATGATCGTTCAGTTCCCGCAGACGTTTCTGCAAATAGGGTGCCGTTTCACTCTGGACGCGCTCGATAATTTTTTCTTCGCGCAGGATACGGATGTTTTCCAGGGCAACGGCCGCGGCCACCGGATGGCCGGAATAGGTGAAACCGTGGTTGAAATCGCCGCCTTCGTTGAGCACCGCGACCACTTCGTCCCGCACGATCAGGCCACCCATGGGGATATAGCCGGAGGTCAGGCCCTTGGCGATGGTCATCATGTCGGGCTTGAGGCCGTAGAAATCGCTGCCGAACCACTCACCGGTGCGACCGAAACCACAGATCACTTCGTCGGCGACGAAGAGGATGTCGTACTTGGCGAGGATTTCCTTGATGCGCGGCCAGTAGCTGTCCGGCGGCACGATCACACCGCCCGCGCCCTGGATCGGCTCGGCGATAAAGGCGCCGACATTATCCACGCCCAGCTCGAGGATCTTCTCTTCCAGTTGATTCGCGGCCCAGACCCCGAACTCTTCAGGGCTCATGTCGCCGCCTTCGGCGAACCAGTAAGGCTGCGGGATATGGACGATGCCCGGGATCGGCAAGTCGCCCTGCTCGTGCATATAGGTCATGCCGCCCAGACTCGCACCGGCCACGGTGGAACCGTGATAACCGTTCTTGCGGCTGATGATGACCTTCTTGTTCGGCTGGCCCTTGATCGCCCAGTAGTGGCGGACCATGCGCAGCATGGTGTCGTTGCCTTCGGAGCCGGAACCGGTGAAGAACACGTGGTTCATGCCTTCCGGCGCGATCTCGGAAATGGCCTTGGCCAGTTCCAGCACCGGTGGGTGGGCAGTCTGGAAGAACAGGTTGTAATAAGGCAGCTCGCGCATCTGTTTGCTGGCGGCGTCGGCCAGCTCATCGCGACCGTAGCCGATGGCCACGCACCAGAGGCCGGCCATGCCGTCGAGGATCTGATGGCCCTCGCTGTCCCAGAGGTAGACGCCCTTGGCGTGGGTGATGATGCGCGGGCCTTTCTCTTTCAGCTGCTTGAAGTCGCTGAAAGGGGCCAGGTGGTGATCACTGCTGAGGGCTTGCCACTCACGGGTTTGCGGGTTGTTGCTGGTCATACGGATCTCCTAGTTCCAGTAAGGGCGCGGTCTTTATCTACCGCGCCCGGCGCATCAGACGGCGAAGAGCAGGAATTCCCGCTCCCACGAACTGATGACGCGCTTGAAGTTTTCATGCTCGGCCCGCTTGACCGCGACGTAGCCTGTGATGAATTTCTTGCCCAGGTATTTCTCGATGGTCTTGCTGTTTTCCATCCGCTCCAGGGCGTCTTCGATGGTCAGCGGCAGGCGCAGGTTGCGGCGTTCATAACCACGACCGACCACCGGCGCGCTCGGGTTGAGGCCTTCGACCATACCGATGTAGCCACACAGCAGGCTTGCCGCAATCGCCAGGTAAGGGTTGGCGTCGGCGCCCGGCAGGCGGTTTTCCACACGGCGGTTCTGCGGGCCGGCATCCGGGACCCGCAGGCCGACGGTGCGGTTCTCTTCGCCCCATTCAACGTTCACCGGGGCCGAGGTGTCCGGCAGGAAGCGGCGGAACGAGTTGACGTTCGGCGCGAACAGCGGCAACAGCTCGGGAATCAGCTTCTGCAGGCCGCCGATGTGATGCAGGAACAGCTCGCTCATGGTCCCGTCTTCATTGGAGAAGACGTTCTTGCCGGTGGCGATGTCGATGATGCTCTGGTGCAGGTGCATGGCACTGCCCGGCTCGCCGGTCATGGGTTTGGCCATGAAGGTCGCCGCCACGTCGTGCTTGAGCGCCGCTTCGCGCATGGTGCGCTTGAACACCAGGATCTGGTCCGCCAGGGACAACGCGTCGCCATGCCGGAAGTTGATCTCCATCTGCGCCGTGCCGTCCTCATGGATCAGCGTATCGAGGTCCAGCTCCTGCAGTTCGCACCAGTCGTAGACGTCTTCGAACAACGGGTCGAATTCGTTGGCCGCTTCAATGGAGAAGGACTGGCGACCGGTTTCCGGGCGGCCGGAACGGCCGACCGGCGGCTGCAACGGATAGTCCGGGTCGTCGCTGCGTTTGGTCAGGTAGAACTCCATTTCCGGCGCCACGATCGGCTGCCAGCCTTTTTCGGCATAAAGCGCCAGGACCTTCTTGAGCACGTTGCGCGGCGACAGCTCGATGGGGTTGCCCTGCTTGTCGTAGGTGTCGTGGATCACCTGGGCGGTGGGCTCGATGGCCCAGGGCACCACATACACCGCATTGCTGTCGGGGCGGCAGATCATGTCGATGTCGGCCGGGTCGAGCAGTTCGTAATAGATGTCGTCTTCGACGTAGTCGCCGGTCACCGTCTGCAACAGCACACTCTCAGGCAGACGCATGCCTTTTTCGGCGATGAACTTGTTGGTCGGCGAGATCTTGCCCCGGGTGATGCCGGTAAGGTCGGCAATCATGCATTCGACTTCTGTGATCTTGTGGTCTTTCAACCAATCGGTGAGCTGGTCGAGGTTGTTACTCATAAGTGCCTCTGGGTTGGGGTTCCTGACGTCTATTATCGGTCAGGCGTTCCTGGACGTATCGACTTCGCGCTGTAAAACCCGCTTTCGACAGGCATCGCCGAAAGCCTGGAAGATCGCCAGGTAGACCGGGTTGCTCGTGACCTGCCATTCCGGGTGCCATTGCACCCCTAAAGCAAAAGCCTTGCCTTCGACCACCGAGACCGCCTCGATCAGGCCGTCCGGCGCCGTGGCTTCGACGCGCAACCCCGGTGCCAGGCGGTCCACGCCCTGGCTGTGAATCGAGTTGACCTGAAATTGCGTCGGCAGCCCGAGACCCGCCAGTACGCCGCCGGGTTGAACCTGCATGGCATGGGCCGGACCGTACTGTACGTCCAGTGGCTGGGACTCGTCTTCACGATGATCCAGGAAGGTTCCAACCTCATGAACCTTTTGATGCAGGCTGCCGCCGAAGGCCACGTTCATTTCCTGGAAGCCCCGGCAAATACCGAGCACCGGAATGCCCGCGGCGACGGCGGCACGGATCAGCGGGAGGGTGGTGCGGTCGCGTGCAGAATCATGAGCAGTGCCCGGCGCGCTCGCCGGACCGCCGTACAAATGCGGTTCGACGTTGGACGGAGAGCCGGTAAACAGGATTCCATCCAGGCCGTCGAGAATATCGGACGGCTCGAACAGCTCGGCCAGGGCCGGAAGAATCAGCGGCAGCCCTTTGGCTGCGACGGCGACAGCACGGACATACTTGTCGCCACTGATGTGATAAGCATGCAAACCGATCTGTTTGGAGCATGCGGTAACGCCGATCAACGGCAGGCGAGACATGTAGCACCCCGGTATTATTGCTGTTATGGGTTTCAATCGAGCTTAGCCTTGTTCATTTTTTTACACAACACCCCCGTAAAAAATACAACACGGCCCGCTCAAGCCCGCGGTGCCGGAGAGCGTCCGGTGCAAAAAATTGCCCCAAAAGGCCGCAAAAAAGCCCCTTGAGCGCTTTTTCAGGGCAAAAAAGGCCTCGCTTGACTTCGGCATGCCGTTCGGGTTGACTGAAACCAGAAAAGATCAATGATTGATATTTTTAACAACAAAGGTGTTGCATCATGTCGGTACCCCCGCGTGCCGTTCAGCTTAACGAAGCGAACGCGTTCCTTAAGGATCATCCTGAGGTTCTGTACGTAGACCTTCTAATTGCGGATATGAATGGTGTGGTGCGCGGCAAGCGCATCGAACGCACCAGCCTCCACAAGGTTTACGAGAAAGGCATCAACCTGCCTGCCTCTCTATTTGCCCTGGATATCAACGGCTCGACGGTGGAAAGCACCGGCCTGGGTCTGGATATCGGTGATGCTGACCGAATCTGTTATCCGATCCCCGACACCCTGTGCAATGAACCTTGGCAAAAGCGCCCGACCGCGCAGCTGCTGATGACCATGCACGAACTCGAAGGTGAACCTTTCTTCGCCGACCCTCGCGAAGTCCTGCGGCAAGTCGTGAGCAAGTTCGACGAACTCGGCCTGACCATCTGCGCCGCGTTCGAGCTGGAGTTCTACCTGATCGACCAGGAGAACGTGAACGGTCGCCCACAACCGCCCCGCTCGCCGATCTCCGGCAAACGCCCGCACTCGACACAGGTCTACCTGATCGACGACCTCGACGAATACGTCGACTGCCTTCAGGACATCCTGGAAGGTGCGAAAGAGCAAGGCATCCCGGCCGACGCCATCGTCAAGGAAAGTGCCCCGGCGCAGTTCGAAGTGAACCTGCACCACGTGGCCGACCCGATCAAGGCCTGCGACTATGCGGTATTGCTCAAGCGCCTGATCAAGAACATCGCCTACGACCATGAGATGGACACCACCTTCATGGCCAAGCCTTACCCGGGCCAGGCGGGCAACGGACTGCACGTCCATATCTCGATTCTCGACAAGGAAGGCAAGAACATCTTTGCCAGTGAGGATCCCGAGCAGAACGCCGCGCTGCGTCACGCGATCGGCGGTGTGCTCGAGACCCTACCGGCACAGATGGCCTTCCTCTGCCCGAACGTCAACTCCTACCGGCGTTTCGGCGCACAGTTCTACGTGCCGAACTCGCCGTGCTGGGGCCTGGACAACCGGACGGTGGCGATTCGCGTACCGACCGGCTCGTCCGACGCGGTACGTATCGAACACCGGGTCGCCGGTGCCGATGCCAACCCGTATCTGTTGATGGCTTCCGTTCTGGCCGGTATTCACCACGGCCTGACCAACAAGGTCGAGCCGGGCGCTCCGGTGGAAGGCAACAGCTACGAGCAGAACGAGCAGAGCCTGCCGAACAACCTGCGTGATGCCCTGCGCGAGTTGGACGACAGCGAGATCATGGCCAAGTACATCGACCCGAAATACATCGATATCTTCGTGGCCTGTAAAGAGAGCGAGCTGGAGGAGTTCGAACACTCCATCTCCGACCTCGAGTACAACTGGTACCTGCATACCGTGTAAGCGCTTGAAGCAATAAAAAAGAACGCCGCCGGCCTTGGGCCTGCGGCGTTTTTTTATGCCCGCCTGCCAGCGATGCGGACTCACAGACACCACACCAGCGTCCTCGCGTACAATGCCCGCTGCCCTTGCCGGAGAACCCCATGACCCGCCCCGCCACCGCTCGCAAACCCCGCGCACGCAGCCAGGCCCGGATCGACTCGATCCTCGACGCCGCGCGCACCTTGCTTGCCGCCGAAGGCGTGGCCAGTCTGTCGATCTACAGCGTGGCGGAACGGGCCGAGATCCCGCCGTCCTCGGTCTATCACTTCTTCGCCAGCGTCCCGGCCCTGCTCGAAGCCCTGACCAACGATGTCCACGCAGCCTTCCGCGCCACCCTGCAGGCGCCCATCGACCACCAGGCCCTCACCAGTTGGCGCGACCTGTCACGGTTGGTGGAGCAGCGGATGCTGAATATCTACGAGGAGGATGCGGCGGCGCGCCAGTTGATCCTTGCGCAGCACGGCCTGACCGAAGTGACCCAGGCTGACCGCCAGCACGACATCGAACTCGGCGACCTGATGCACAAGCTGTTTATCCGGCATTTCGAATTGCCGGCGCTACCCGCGGAAGTCGATGTATTCGCCCTGGCGATGGAGCTGGGGGATCGGGTCTATGCACGCTCGGTGCAGTTGCACGACCAGATCACGCCGCGCATGGCGGAGGAAGGAATGCGGGTGTTCGATGCCTACCTGGGGCTGTATTTGCCACCGTATCTGCCCCGGCGCGAAAGCCCGCTCTGAAGGCTGTCGCGAACCCTGCGTCGCTTGATCCGGCCTCTTCGCGGGCAAGCCCTGCTCCTACAGTACGGTGTCGATCACGGATTTTGTGCACGACACAAACCTGTAGGAGCAGGGCTTGTCGGGACGCCGCACCGCCGCGAAGAGGCCCTTGAGCCTGGCCTCACTCATACAAGCACTCAGAACGGCGCATCACCCAGAATGGTCGCCCGGTGCATCACCCGCCGATTCGGCCGGTAATCGTCCACCGCGTAATGCTGGGTCACGCGGTTGTCCCAGAATGCCACGTCATGCTCCTGCCAGCGCCAACGAATGGTGAACTCCGGACGCGTCCCATGGGCGAACAGCAACTTGAGAATCGCCTCGCTCTCGGCCTCCTCCAGCTCGTTGATCCGGGTGGTGAACCCCTCGTTGACGAACAACGCCTTGCGTCCGCTCACCGGGTGCGTGCGGATCACCGGATGCGACAGCGGCGGGTTCTTCCTGCGGGTCTCCTCCCAGCGCGCCAGGTCCTCGGGCGTATTGCCGAAACGCTCGACAGGAAACGACTTGATGAAGTTGTGCGTCGCCGTCAGCCCGTCCAGCAACTGCCGCAACGGCGCCGACAAGGCTTCGAACGCCGCGATGCCACTGGCCCACAGGGTGTCGCCACCAAACGCTGGCAGCTGCTTGGCGCTGAGCACCGCGCCCAGCGCCGGGGTCGGCAGGAAGGTCACGTCGGTGTGCCAGACCGCGTTGTCGCGCACGTCAGTCACCGCCGTGTCGAGGATCAGCACTTCGGGCTGCTCCGGCACGTTCGGGTAGATCGGATGAATATGCAGGTCGCCGAAATACGCCGCAAAGGTCGCCTGCTGCACCGGGTTCAACGGCTGGTTACGGAAGAACAGCACCTGATACTTGAGCAGGGCCTGCTGGATGGCGTCGCGATGTTCGACGGTCAACGGCCGGTTCAAGGTAACGCCGTCGATCTGCGCGCCCAGGGCGGCGCTCAGAGGAGTAATGGTCAGGCTCATGATCGATCTCTTCAAATACGCGCCGGGCTGTCGGCGTGGTCAATAGGCTGCGGGCTGTCAGTGGGCCTGGCCGTGCCACGGCACCAGCTTGCGCTGCAGGGCGCGCAGGCCCATCTCCATGGCAAAGGCGATGAAGGCGATCACCAGGATCCCCAGCACCACCACATCAGTCACCAGGAACTGCGCCGCCGACTGCACCATGAAGCCCAGGCCGCTGGTGGCGGCGATCAGTTCGGCGGCCACCAGGGTCGACCAGCCGACACCGAGGCCGATGCGCACACCGGTGAGAATGTCCGGCAAGGCGCTGGGCAGGATCACATGGCGAATCAGTTGGGCACGGGTGGCCCCCAGCGATTGCGCGGCCCGCAGCTTGGCCGGGTCGACGGTGCGTACGCCGGTGGCGGTGGAGATGGCGATCGGGGCGAAAATCGCCAGGTAGATCAGCAGCACTTTCGACAGCTCACCGATCCCGCACCAGATCACGATCAGGGGCAGATAGGCCAGCGGCGGAATGGGTCGGTAGAACTCGATCAGCGGATCGAAAATGCCCCGGGCGATGCGGTTATGGCCGATGGCGATGCCCACGGGAATCGCGGTCAACACCGCAAAGCCGAGGCCCAGGCCGATGCGTCCCAGGCTCGCGCCCAGGTGCTGCCACAGCGTCGAATCCATGTAGCCCTTGGTCGCCAGCAACCAGCCTTTTTCCAGCACCGCGCCCGGCGGCGGCAGAAACAACGGTTCGATGAGGCCGGCAGCGGTCACTGCCCACCAGAGCAGGACCAAGGTCAACAGAGTCAGCACACTGATCCAGCGCGTGCTCAGGCTGCGGCGAACCGGTATGACTTTCGGTTTGCCCGCCAGCGCCACCGGCAATTCATAGCTGCTCATACGAACTCCTGCCGCTGGGCGGCGCTGCGTTGGGAGAACACACGGGCCAGCACGTGCTCGCGGGTTTCGATAAAACGCGGGTCGGACTTGATCGCCCGGGCCGATTCACCGGCGCTGTAGCGCTGGCCGAAATCCAGGCTCAGGCGTTCGACGATCTGCCCCGGATTCGGCGCCAGCAGGATCAGGTCGGTGGCGAGAAAAACCGCCTCTTCTATATCGTGGGTAATCAGGAACACCGGCTTGGCGGTGCGGCGCCAGACTTGCAGCAACAGCTCCTGCATCTGTTCGCGGGTAAAGGCATCGAGGGCGCCGAAGGGCTCGTCCATCAGCAACACCCGAGGGTCCGCCGCCAGGGCACGGGCCAGGCCGACACGCTGTTTCTGACCACCGGACAGTTGCCAGATCCGACGCGTGTCGAAACCGGCCAGGTCCACCAGGGCGAGCATCTCCCGGGCGCGGCTTTCACGTTGCGGCCGGGGCACACCCGCCAGCTCCAGACCGAAGCCGACATTGGCCAGTACATCCTGCCAGGGCAATAGCGCGTCATCCTGGAACACCACGCCACGCTCGGCACTCGGGCCTTTGACGGGCACGCCGTCGAGGGTGATGCGCCCGGCGCTCGGCTCGACGAAGCCGGCGATCAGGTTCAACAGCGAGGTCTTGCCACTCCCCGAAGGCCCGAGGGCCACCAGCAGTTGCCGGGGGCCGAGGCTGAGGGAGATGTCCGCCAGCACCGGCTCGGCCGCGCCGGGGTACTGTGCGCTGATGCGCTCCAGCTGTAACAAGGCCATGACGGCGGCTCCTCGGCGGAATCAGTTGGTGATGAACTTGGCGCTGACATAAGGGGCGTAGTCCGGCAGCACCGCATCGACCTTGCCCTGTTCTTTCAGGAACGCGGCGGTGTCGGTGATGGCCTGGGCGGTCGGCTTGCCGAGAACGGTGACCTGGTCAGCCGCCAACGGGTAGACGTTGCCTTGCAGCAGCAGGGGAATATCAGACGCCTTGGCGCCAGAGAGCTTCACCAGCTTGTCGACATTGCCCTGGGTCGCCAGCCAGGCTTGCGGGTCCTTGCGGTACTGGGCGTAGGCATCCAGGGTGACCTTCGCGAAGGCCTTGACGATTTCCGGGTGCTTCTCGGCGAAGTCCTTGCGCACGATCCAGGCATCGAAGGTCGGCGCACCGAACTTGGCCAGCTCGCCGGACGTGATCAGCACCTTGCCGTTTTCCTTGGCCACGCCCAGGGCCGGATCCCAGACGTAGGTGGCGTCGATATCACCGCGTTTCCAGGCGGCGATGATGGCCGGTGGCGCGAGGTTGAGAATCTGTACTTTCGAAGGGTCGATGTTCCAGTGCTTCAGCGCGGCCAGCAGGCTGTAGTGCCCGGTAGAGACGAAGGGCACGGCGACTTTCTTGCCGATCAGATCCTGGGGCGATTTGATCCCGGAGCCGTCACGGGCCACCAGGGCTTCGGCACCGCCGATCTGGGTGGCGATCAGGAAGGTTTCCACCGGCACCTTGCGGGTGATGGCCGCCGTCAGTGGGCTGGAACCGAGGTAACCGATCTGCACATCACCCGAAGCGATGGCGGCGATGATATCGGCGCCGTTATCGAATTTGCGCCAGTCGATCTTTGCATGCGTGGCTCTTTCATAAGCGCCATCAGCCTGGGCGACTTTCGCCGGATCGACGGTGGTCTGGTAGGCCACGGTCACATCGGCGGCCTGGGCAAACCAGCTGGCCCCGGCCAGGGACAAGGCCGCCAGAAGGCGGAGCGGAGCAGGGAGTTTCATGGGACAAGTTCCTCGACAGGCGACCGGGAATCGGCATGTCGAGAGACTAAATGATCTAAGAATCTTAAAATAAATAACTTATTTGCATTAGCTTATGAGTCAAAATATGACACGCGACAGCCGACGGCCAGCGCTTGCAGCGCCAGCTCGTGTCTGCGGGAGGCCATACCGTCAGACGCTCAGCGGAAAATCCGCAAAATAACTAAACCCGACGAATGAAGGTGCGTTCCGCGTTTTTTCTTCTATGGTTCTTGGCACAGCAACATGTCAGCGGTCCGGCTTAATCAGCCAAATGCTGTAATAAATTGACGGGAGTGGCAGCGTTTAGCCATGATTGCGTCGCTTTTATGAACTTTCCTGTCCCTGAGAACCGCTCTCAAATACGGATTGTTCGAAAAAGGCTGCTACAAATACTTTTCAGAAATAAGTCTGGAGGCCGACAAAGACCTCAGGGCCGGGTAAATTCTCAGGCAGCTTATTCCTGAATCGTCTTAAAAAGGACGAAACAGTTCTTTTTGGGTTTATGAAGAATTTCATTACCCTGCAGGGACCAAATTTACGGCGAGTTAGACCAAAGTCTAGACGTGGTTTGTTACGATTGACTTGCCAGTCACGATCTGGTGCTAATCGCGCATCTGTGGCTACAAAGGGACGCTAGATCCCCGGCCAGGACACACAAAAATTAGAAATGAGAGGAGCTGTACCATGAAGAAGTCCACCTTGGCCCTAGCAGTGGCCGTAGGCGTTTTGGCGCAACAGGCTCACGCAGAAACGCAAGCCGAAGCCAAAGGTTTTATCGAAGGCGCTACATCGACCTTGGGTATCCGTAACTACTACATCAACAACGATAACCGTAGCGGGAAACCTGCCCAGAGCCTGAGCACGGAATGGGGTCAAGGCTTCGATCTGCGCTTCAACTCCGGTTTCACCCAAGGTACCGTAGGTTTTGGCGTTGACGCCATTGGCCTGTTGGGGATCAAGCTGGACTCCGGTCGTGGCAGCAACGGCGCCACCACCACGAGTTATGGCAGCAACATGTTCCCGACTGAGTCCACTAACGGCAACAGCAAAGCCGTCAACGACTTCTCCAGCCTGGGCCTGACTGGCAAGGCCCGGATTTCGCAGACCGTGCTGAAAATCGGCACTCTGACGCCGACTAACCCGGTGATCAAGACCAACGACAGTCGTTTGGTGACGCAGACCTTTACCGGTGGTGAAATCACCTCGAACGAGATCAAGGACCTGACACTGACCGGCGGTCAGATTGAAGCCGTCAAGGGCCGTAACTCCACCAACGATGAAGGTCTATCGATCGCTGGTGCCAACAACCCGACTTCGATCGGTCGTCGCAGTAACAAATTCTACTACGGTGGTGCCGACTACAAGATCACCAAGGATCTGGTTGCTTCGTACTACTACGGCGAGCTGAAGGACTTTTACTCGCAGAACTTCCTGGGGCTCGCGCACAACTGGGCCATTGGTCCTGGCGTGCTGAAAAGCGATCTGCGCTACTACCGTAGCCGCGACAACGGTGCCAATGACGATACCTCTGCCTACTTCACCTCGGGTTACTACGGCGGTAGCACCGTCAAGGGCAAGGTCGACAACGACCTGTACAGCTACCTGGCCCTGTACTCGGTGGCCGGTCACACCTTCGGCGCTGGTTATCAGTACACCAAGGGCGACAGCGACTTCCCATGGTTGAACCAGGGTGACGGCTCCTCGAACAGCACCATCACCGATATGCAGATCCAGAAGTTCGCCCGCGCTGGCGAACGTACCTGGCAAGCTCGCTATGCCTATGACTTCGCCACGGTCGGCGTGCCTGGCCTGACCGCTGGCGTGATTTACCTGCACGGCGACAATATCCAGTCGACCACTGGTGACAAGACTGAGTGGGAGCGCGATATCAGCCTGTCCTACGTGATTCCGCAAGGCACCTTCAAGAACCTCGGTTTCGCCTGGAAAAACGCTATGTGGCGTACCAACGTTGCCACTCCCGACCAGGACGAAAACCGTCTGATCGTCAGCTACTCGATCCCGCTGCTGTAAGCGTGATCGTTTAAAGTCGAGATCCACACTCAGCCCGGCGCAATGCCGGGCTGAGTGCTTCACGTACCGCTTAACACTACCTCTCAGCTTCGACTCGAACGCCAACCTTCGACATCACGGCGCCCGGCACCCCACTGAGTTACATCCCCTTAGCCCTCTCACAAGCTGTGGACAAGGTTGCTCCTGCGCCCGTCCGGCGTCCAATGAAGAAGTTTTTAATATTCAATTTCGATCTAGATAAATCGATATTTATTCTTTTTAAATAAACCCTGCAGCAGGCACAGTAGGCTCATCACGCACTCACCAGGAGCAGCACCATGAGCCTAAGACTCGGCGACATCGCCCCCGACTTCGAACAGGATTCCAGCGCCGGCACGATTCGTTTCCACGAGTGGCTCGGCGACAGTTGGGGTGTGCTGTTCTCCCACCCGGCGGACTTCACCCCGGTGTGCACCACCGAACTTGGCTTTACCGCCAAGCTCAAGGACGAATTCGCCCGGCGCGGCGTCAAGGCCATCGCCCTGTCGGTGGACCCGGTGGATTCGCACCACAAGTGGATCGAGGACATCAACGAGACCCAGCACACCGTGGTCAACTTCCCGATCCTGGCTGATGCCGACCGCAAGGTGTCTGATCTCTACGACCTGATCCACCCGAATGCCAACGACACCCTCACCGTACGCTCGCTGTTCGTGATCGATCCGAACAAGAAGGTGCGGCTGACCATCACCTACCCGGCCAGCACCGGGCGCAATTTCCACGAGATCCTGCGGGTGATCGACTCCTTGCAGCTCACCGACAACTACAAGGTGGCCACTCCGGCCAACTGGCAGGACGGTGACGAGGTGGTGATCGTGCCATCGCTCAAGGACGAAGACGAAATCAAGAAACGCTTCCCCAAAGGCTACCGCGCGGTGAAGCCGTACCTGCGCCTGACACCACAACCCAACCGCTGAACCGAATTGTTTACCGACTCACGATGCAGGGGTTTCAGGCCGTTTCGACGGCCTGTTTTTTTGCCTGGAAGAAAGTCACCCGCATATTCATTTAAAGAATAAACAAATGAAAAAATAAGATTTATAGATATATAAATCAGCTGATATGGTCTGTCCATCCCGGTGAGATCGCAGCCCGCGAATCGCCGACAAACGCTTAAGGAATTAGCCACATGCTGGTCGTCACACTTGGAGGAAGCCCCAGCCAGCGATCACGCTCCGGGGTGCTGCTGGACCAGGCCAGGCGCTGGTTGATCGAACAAGGCGTGGAAGTGGTGAGTTACCAGGTCCGCGACTTCCCGGCCGAAGACCTGCTGCACGCACGCTTCGGCAGCCCGCAGATCGTCGACCTGCTGCAACAGATCGAACAGGCCGACGGCCTGGTCATCGCCACGCCGGTGTACAAGGCCTCATTCTCCGGCGCCCTGAAAACCGTGCTCGACCTGCTGCCCGAACGCGCCCTGAGCCACAAGGTGGTGCTGCCCATGGCCACCGGCGGCAGCATCGCCCATATGCTCGCGGTGGATTACGCCCTCAAGCCGGTGCTGTCGGCGCTCAAGGCCCAGGAAATGCTCCACGGCATCTTCGCCGAAGACAACCAGATCGCCTATGGCGAAGGCAGCGCCCAGGCGCAGTTGGCCCCGGCCCTGGCACAACGCCTGAACGAGGCCCTGGAACAGTTCCACAGCGCCCTGGCGCGACGTCCCAAGCCCCTGGACCCGACACTGCTCAACGACCGCCTGCTCACGGCTCGCTGGAGTATCTGAGCCGTTTTACCCGACATCGATGTACTGGCCTTACTCGCCCGCCAACGGGCCAGCAGGTGCAGCCAAAACCCTCACAGCAAAAAGGAGAGCGCCATGCGCACTGTCATTTTGCGTCGCGGTCTGGTCGCTCTGTTTGCTGCGGCTGTCACCTTCGGCGCCATCACTCAAGCTCAAGCCGAGACGCTTCGGATCGGTTATCAGAAATACGGCACCCTGGTGCTGCTCAAGGCCAAGGGCACCCTGGAAAAACGCCTCGCGGCCCAGGGCGTGCAAGTGCAATGGACCGAGTTCCCCGGTGGCCCGCAACTGCTTGAAGGGCTGAACGTCGGTTCCATCGACTTCGGCGTGACCGGCGAAACACCGCCGGTCTTCGCCCAGGCCGCCGGTGCCGACCTGCTCTATGTCGCCTCGGAACCGCCGGCGCCCACCAGTGAAGCAATCCTGGTGCCCAAGGACTCGCCGATCAAATCGGTGCAAGAGCTCAAGGGCAAGAAGGTTGTCCTCAACAAAGGCTCCAACGTCCATTACCTGCTGGTCCGCGCCCTCGAAGACGCCGGCCTGAAATACAGCGATATCCAGACCGTGTTCCTCGCGCCGGCCGATGCCCGCGCCGCGTTCGAGCGTGGCAGCGTCGACGCCTGGGTCATCTGGGACCCCTACCAGGCCGCCGCCGAGCAACAGCTCAAGGCCCGCACCCTGCGTGACGGTACCGGCCTGGTGGACAACAACCAGTTCTACCTCGCGACCCGCCCCTATGCCGAAAAACATCCCGAGGTGATCAAGGCCCTGGTGGAAGAAGTCCGCGCAGTAGGCGACTGGTCCAAGGCCAATCCCGAGGAAGTCACCACCCAGGTGGCACCGCTGCTCGGCCTGCCCGCCGACATCACCCGGATCTCGGTGAACCGCCAGGGCTATGGCGCGCAGTTCCTCACCCCGGAAGTGATCGCGGCGCAACAGAAAATCGCCGACAGCTTCTACCAGCTCAAATTGATTCCCAAACCGCTGAGCATCAAGGACGTGATCTGGACCCCGCCGGCGGCCGTTGCCAAAACACTTTGAACCGTATTCCTTAGGAGACCACTCCATGAGCCTCAATATTTTCTGGTTCCTGCCTACCCACGGCGACGGCCATTACCTTGGCACCGCCGAAGGCGCTCGCGCCGTTGACCACGGTTACCTGCAGCAGGTGGCCCAGGCTGCCGACCGTCTCGGTTTCGGTGGCGTGCTGATCCCTACCGGACGTTCCTGCGAGGACTCCTGGCTGGTGGCCGCTTCGTTGATCCCGGTGACCCAGCGCCTGAAGTTTCTTGTCGCCCTGCGCCCCGGAATCATTTCCCCGACGGTGGCGGCGCGCCAGGCCGCAACCCTCGACCGGCTGTCCGGCGGGCGGGCGCTGTTTAACCTGGTGACCGGCGGCGACCCGGACGAACTGGCCGGCGACGGCCTGTTCCTCAGCCACGAAGAGCGCTACCAGGCCTCGGTGGAATTCACCCGTATCTGGCGTCGTGTGCTGGAAGGCGAAACCGTCGATTATGACGGCCAGCACATCAGCGTCAAAGGCGCCAAGCTGCTCTACCCACCGATCCAGCAACCGCGTCCGCCGCTGTATTTCGGCGGCTCGTCGGAGGCCGCCCAGGACCTCGCCGCCGAACAGGTGGAAATGGTCCTGACCTGGGGCGAACCGCCTGCCGCCGTTGCCGAGAAAATCGAGCAGGTCCGGGCCAAGGCCGCCAAGCTGGGGCGCACCGTGCGCTTCGGTATTCGCCTGCATGTGATCGTTCGTGAAACCAATGCCGAGGCCTGGCAAGCGGCGGATAAACTGATCTCCCATCTGGACGACGAGACCATCGCCCGCGCGCAGAAATCCCTGGCACGCTTCGATTCCGTCGGCCAGCAACGCATGGCCGCCCTGCACGGCGGCAGCCGCGACAACCTGGAAGTCAGCCCCAACCTCTGGGCCGGTGTCGGTCTGGTCCGTGGCGGTGCCGGCACGGCGCTGGTGGGCGACGGCCCGACCGTGGCCGCGCGGGTCAAGGAATACGCCGACCTGGGCATCGACACCTTTATCTTCTCCGGTTACCCCCACCTGGAAGAATCGTACCGGGTCGCCGAGCTGTTGTTCCCGCACCTGGATATCGAACGTCCGGAACTGCCGAAAAGCGCCGGTTACGTCAGCCCCTTCGGTGAGATGGTCGCCAACGACATCCTGCCCAAAGCCGTGTCCCAGAGCTGAGGCCGGCCATGACGACCTTGACCAGACTTACCCACAAACTCGCGCCCTGGGCCCTGCCGGTGCTGTTGCTGGCGGTGTGGCAACTGTCGGTGTCGGCCGGTTGGCTGTCGACCCGGATCCTGCCCGCGCCGAGCGCCGTGGTCGAAGCCGGCATCGCCCTGGTGAAGAGCGGCGATCTCTGGAAACACCTGGCCATCAGTGGCTGGCGCGCCGGGATCGGCTTTGCCATCGGCGGCGGCATCGGCCTGGCCCTGGGCTTTATCACCGGCCTGTCGAAATGGGGTGAACGCCTGCTCGACAGCTCGGTGCAGATGATCCGCAACGTGCCACACCTGGCGCTGATCCCGCTGGTGATCCTGTGGTTCGGCATCGACGAGTCGGCGAAGATTTTCCTGGTGGCCCTGGGCACCCTGTTCCCGATCTACCTCAACACTTACCACGGCATCCGCAACGTCGATCCGGCGCTGGTGGAAATGGCCCGCAGCTACGGTTTGTCCGGTTTCAGCCTGTTTCGCCAGGTGATCCTGCCAGGCGCCCTGCCCTCGATCCTGATGGGTGTGCGCTTTGCCCTCGGATTCATGTGGCTGACGCTGATCGTCGCGGAAACCATCTCGGCCAGTTCCGGCATCGGCTACCTGGCGATGAATGCCCGGGAGTTCCTGCAGACCGACGTGGTGGTGCTGGCCATCGTTCTCTACGCCGTCCTCGGCAAACTGGCGGACCTCGCGGCCCGCGGCCTGGAGCGGGTCTGGCTGCGCTGGCACCCGGCCTATCAAGTGAGCAAGGGCGGTGCGCAATGACGGCTCAACAACCTCCACGCCTGCTGCGGGGTATTCCGCTGGCGGTGCGCAACCTGCAAAAGACTTTCGGCCAACGCCAGGTGCTGCGGGAGATCGACCTGCATATCCCGGCCGGGCAATTCGTCGCCGTGGTCGGCCGTAGCGGGTGCGGTAAAAGCACCCTGCTGCGCCTGCTGGCCGGTCTCGACCAACCTAGCGGTGGTGAATTGCTGGCCGGTTCCGCCGCGCTGAGCGAGGCCCGCGAAGACACCCGGCTGATGTTCCAGGAAGCGCGTTTGCTGCCCTGGAAAAAGGTGATCGACAACGTCGGCCTGGGTCTCAAGGGCAACTGGCGACCGCAGGCGCTGGAAGCGCTGGAAGCGGTCGGCCTGGCGGACCGCGCCCATGAATGGCCGGCGGCCCTGTCCGGCGGCCAGAAGCAGCGCGTGGCCCTGGCCCGCGCCCTGATCCACAAACCGCGCCTGCTGTTGCTGGACGAGCCGCTGGGGGCCCTGGATGCCCTGACCCGGATCGAAATGCAGCAGCTGATCGAACGTCTCTGGCAGCAGCATGGTTTTACCGTGTTGCTGGTGACCCACGACGTCAGTGAAGCCGTGGCCATTGCCGATCGGGTGATCCTGATCGAAGACGGCCAGGTCGGCCTGGACTTGCACGTCGAACTGCCGCGTCCACGGGCGCGTGGCTCCCATCGCCTGGCGGCGCTGGAGACCGAAGTGTTGAACCGGGTGTTGTCGCTGCCGGGCGTACCGCCCGAGCCGGAACCTGTATCGCCCTTGCCCACGCAGTTGCGTTGGGCGCTGTAACCCATGCCTTGCCTACTCAATCCACGACAGGAATCAATGCCATGACCATCAAAGCCATCAACGTTCGCAACCAGTTCAAGGGCACCATCAAGGAAATCGTCACCGGCGACGTGCTCTCGGAAATCGACGTACAGACCGCTTCGGGGATCGTCACTTCGGTGATCACCACCCGTTCGGTGAAAGAGCTGGAACTGCAGATCGGCAGTGAAGTGATTGCCTTTGTGAAATCCACCGAGGTGTCCATCGCCAAGCTGTAAACGATGGACACCTGTGGCCCCGAAGGGTTTGGCCCTTCGGGATTTTCTTTTTTGGCGAGAGGGACAGATGCCGTCCCTTGATCGAAAAAACCGGCGCAGGGCCGGTTTTTTTTACCCCAACGGCCAGTGAACTGAATCGCTGCGTACGGGGTTGAGTGGTCCGCCAAGGGTGCCACAGACGAGATTGATGTCAACATACCGCGACGGCTGAATACACACTTGCCCGCGCTGGGCTGCGGAGCAGCCCTAAACCATAGTCCCCGTTATCCCTGGCACACCGCGATTGCAGGTTTTGGGGGCGCTTCGCACCCCAGCGCGGGCAAGCCCGCTCGCCACAAAGAGGGTGTTCCACGCACCGTCCGAGGACTATTCCCTTTCCCTTGCATGAACTTTCCTAGAAAATCCTTTCGGCTTGCGCCTGCGATTCTCGGGACCTAGGCTTGGACCTGTCACTGCAAAACACAGTGATCGGGTTTGGTCACCCGCCCAATGTCAGGCGCACCAGCGCCACTACGGTCTCAGGCGCTTTTTTGTGTCTGTCGCTTTATGGTGGGCTGTGCGCGGGGCACCTTCGGGTGCGCCGGGTGCCTGACATCCCGGTTGGCCAACCTGCGTACCGCCCGCCACCTTTCGTTTGGCCACGAAAGTGATGGGTTCTCAATATGTCAGGAGAATCACCATGTTCAAAGTCACGCCCAACCCGCCTGTTCAATCGCTGGAAAAGAACGATCCGGCTTTCAAGGCGGCGGCCGAACGCGCTTTCGCTCACTATGAATTGCCACGTCATCCAGTGCGCAAATCGCCCCTTCCGACCCCCGAAGACACCCTGAACAATCTCGACTCGATCCTGCGTTCGGCCGCCGCGACGGCGTATGAGTCCGCCGATCATCTGAGCGGCACGCCTCGCCAACTGGCGATGGCCTCGGTGCATCTGATCGAGCTGGCGCAGAGCCAGGTGGATGACTTGCTCGCGCAACAGCACTGAAGCGCCAGTCATGCTCTTTGTGGGGTATTGAAAACACTGCGTAACCTTGTAGGAGCAGGGCTTGCCCGCAAAGCTTTTGGCGGTCTCACCGGCCCCTTCGCTGGCAAGCCATGCTCCTACAGGGAGGTGTTCTGGGCACAGACCGAGGACTATTCCCTTTCCCTTGCGTGAACTTTCCTAGAAAATCCTTTCGGCTTGCGCCTGCGATTCTCGGGACCTAGGCTTGGACCTGTCACTGCAAAAACACAGTGATCGGGTTTGGTAGCCCGAGGTCAATCAAGGCGCATAGCGCCACCAAGTCGATTCTCTGTTGGCGTTTTTTATTGCCCGCGGTTTTCGTCTATGGCGGCTCTGCGCAGGGCACTTTCGAGTGCGCTGGGTTCCTTGATTCCCGGTCTACCAACCTGCGTATAGCCGCCACCCATATCGTTTGGTAGCGATCAGTGTCGGCTCCATCAATCAAGGAGTTGCCATGAAAACAATCGTTCCTGATCCGCCCGTACAGAATGCATCTTTTGTAGATGCCGAGGCCGCCGAACGTGCCTTCGCTCACTATGGATTGCCAGATCAGCCTGTGCGCAAATCGCCCCTCCCGAACACCGAAGACACCCTGAACAATCTCGATTCGATCCTGCGTTCGGCCGCCGCGACGGCGTATGAGTCCGCCGATCATCTGAGCGGCACGCCTCGCCAACTGGCGATGGCCTCGGTGCATCTGATCGAGCTGGCGCAGAGCCAGGTGGATGACTTGCTCGCACAACAACACTGAGGCGCTGTACAGGTCCCTTTCTGGAGGCCTGAGGGCCGCCAAAAGCTTCGCGGGCAAGCCCTGCTCCTACAGTCTTCCGTCGTTCACCGATTTTGTGTAGGGCACAAAACTGTAGGAGCAGGGCTTGCCCGCGAAGAGGCCCCGGAGCCTTGCGCCGCCTATGCAGACGCCATCGCCAGCAAGCCGGCGCCTACAGGGGGCGGTATCTGGCGTCAGACCTTGCGCCAGACGCTCGCCAACCATGGCTGTTGCTCTCGCGGCAGTCCGGTGGGGCGGTAATAGTGTTCCAGCTCGACAAAACCCGCCGCCGTCAGCAACTCCCGCCAGGCCTCCAGGTCGTGGTACGAGCCATAACGCTCGCCATTCCAACCCTCCTGGTTTTCCCCACGCGGGTTGGAACTGAACAACACACCATCGGGTTTCAAGGCACCGTGCAATTGCCCCAGCACTCGCGGCAATTCCTGGCGCGGAATATGGAACAACACGGCATTGGCGAAGATTCCGTCGAAGCGCCCAGACGGCAACTCAAGTTCAAGGAAGTTCTGCTGCAGCACCTCGCAACCACTGTCCTCGCGAGCCATCTGCGCAAAGCGCTCGGAGCCGTCGAGACCGACCGCGATATGGCCCATGCGGGTGAAGGTCTTGAGATCACGACCCGGTCCGCAACCGAAATCCAGCACGGTAAACGGCTCCTCACCCTGGATATGCCGCAACAACGCATCGATGTTCTGGCTCACATCGTGATCGCGGGTGCCTTCACGAAAACCTTCGGCCGTGCGGTTGTAGTGGCCGAGCGTGGTGGCGGTGATGGTAACGAGAGCGTCGGGAGCAAGTTTCATGGCAGCGGCATGCAAGACTGAGATGCAGCGACTATACGCTTGGCACCCGAAAAGCAGCGAGCCCAAATCATGGGGAAGCAAGAGGCCGACGCTGCCAAAGCAAGCCGGCCACGCTTATGTTGCCCACTCGCCTGTGCGCTCAATCATCGCGCAAGGCTTTTATCGGCTCCAATCTAGCCGCCGAAACAGCTGGGTAAATGCCAAAGAAAAGGCCGATCAACACTGAACTGCCAATGCCCATCGGCACAGAAACAATAGACAGGGCAAAGGTCCAGCCAGACAAAGATACAAAAATCAGCGTGCCGACCAGACCGAGCACGGCGCCTATCAACGCACCGCTGATAGAAAGACAAACGGCTTCCATCAAGAATAAATTAAGAATGTCTCGACGGCGCGCGCCCAAGGCCATCCGAATGCCAATCTCTCTACGGCGTTCCGTAACATTTGAAAGCATCACGTTCATCACGCCCGCACCGCCCACCAGCAGCGAAATCGCACCCAGCCCTGCCAGCAGATTGGAAAAAGTCCTCGTCTGCTGTTTGATACTGTCCAGCAGTTGCTGAGGTATTTGAATCAGGATATTACGCTCCCCCAGGACACCGACCAGGTACTCCCGCAGCGACTTGGCATGGCGCTCCATATCCGCGGCATCCCGTTCCTTGATAACAATCGCACTGACCTGCGGGCTGGAGGTCAGCCTTTTCATTCCTTCGATCGGAACAAATATCGAATTATTTATTTGTATCGGAATCAGCGGATTATCGAACTGATCCTCAAGCACACCCACCACTTGAAAGATATAACCTTCAATTTGCAACTGACGCCCAATCAACAGTTCGTCGGAAGGCTGGCTGAGCGCGCGCGCCACTTGGCTGCCGACGACGGCATAGGTGGCATGTCGGTCGAAATCCGACAAGAGCCTCCCACTGAGGACATTGAACTTCAGCGCCACCGACAAATCACTTGTGCTGCCGACGACAGTGGCACCGGTGGAGCGACCGTTGTAGCGGATGTCTGTCGCATAAATCGCCATGGGCGCGGCGTAGGATATATTCGGTAGCTTCTGGCGAAGCCTGGCGAAATCAAGCGCTTCGGGAGCGATACTTTGTTGCGAAGTGGAACCCGGAAATGAAGCAACCAAGGTATCAATGCCCATGTTCTGGAATGCACTGATCGCTTCAATTTCCGCGTTATGCCCGATGTTGACCAGGGCGATGATCGCGGCACAGCCTACGGCAATCCCAAACAGCGCCAGCAAGGATTTGCGACCGAGTACTCTCAGCCCACGAACGGCTTCGGCAAAGGCGTGTGCCAGCGATGGGCCTCTCTCTTCATCCATTACAGAGAATCTGAATAATAAAGCTCCATGCCAACTGGCTAATTCCTTGATTCCCTGTGAATCCGCACCGACTGCCGCAGATCAATCGGCGCGGAGAATAACTTAATGCTCAGCGTTTGTTGAGCACCTTCGCCAACCGATCCCCACCCAACTGGATCACCGCCACCAGGATCACCAGCAACACGATCACCGTCAGCATCACCTGGCTGTCGAAACGCTGGTAGCCATACCGATAGGCGATATCCCCCAACCCGCCCGCGCCAATGGCGCCGGCCATGGCCGAGGAGTTGATCATGGTCACCAAGGTGATGGTGAAACCGCCGACAATCCCCGGCAACGACTCGGGCAACAGCACATGCCAGACGATATGCCAGCGCCGGCAGCCCATGGCCTGGGCCGCTTCGATCAACCCATGATCGACCTCCCGCAGACTCACCTCGGCAATCCGCGCAAAGAATGGCGTGGCCGCGATGGTCAGCGGCACCACGGCGGCCCACACCCCATAGGTGGTGCCGACGATCAGCCGGGTAAAGGGAATCAACGCCACCATCAGGATCAGGAACGGGATCGAACGGAACAGGTTCACGAACGCCCCCAGCACTCGGTTCACCACCGGCGCTTCATAGATCCCGCCCTTGTCGCTGGTGACCAGGATCACCGCCAGCGGAATGCCCAGCAGCAAGGCGATCAGCGACGACACGCCAACCATCAGGAAGGTGTCGATCACTCCCTGCCATAACCGATCAAGCCACATAACCCAGCACCTCCACCTGTTGCGCCCAACGCCCGGCGCGCTGGCGCAGTTCCTCGGCTCCCAGGGACGAACCGCTCACCGACAACAGCAACTGCCCCAGCACATGCCCCTGGATTCGTTCGACACCGCCCTGTAGCAAGCGCACCCGCCCACCGAGGGCGCTGAACAACGCCGCCAGGTCCGGTTCGTCGGCAGCGCTGCCGGTCAACTGCAGACGCAACACCACCGCCGATGCCGCTGACTCGGGCCGCGCCTGCAAACGCTCCTGCAGCTCCACCGGCAAGGCGTGTTGCAACGGCGCCAACAAGGTCCGGCTGACCTCGTGCTGTGGATCACCGAACACCTGCCAGACCGGCCCCTGTTCCACCACCCGACCATGCTCCAGCACCACCACCCGATCACAGATCTCGCGGATCACCGCCATCTCGTGGGTGATCAGGACAATGGTCAGGCCCAGGCGCTGATTGATCTCGCGCAGCAAGCCAAGGATCGACTGGGTGGTTTCCGGGTCCAGCGCCGAGGTGGCCTCGTCACACAGCAGGATCGCCGGGTCATGGACCAGCGCACGGGCAATCCCCACCCGCTGTTTCTGCCCGCCGGACAACTGCGCCGGGTAGGCCTTGTATTTGTCCCGCAGGCCGACCAGATCCAGCAGCTCGCGAACCTTCTGCTCCCGTTGCAGCTTCGGCACCCCGGCCACCTTCAGCGGCAGTTCGACGTTCTGCCAGACCGTCTTGGCCGACATCAGGTTGAAGTGCTGGAAAATCATGCCGATGCGCCGACGCAGTTCCACCAGGCGGTTTTCGTCGAACTCACCGATATCGACCTGGTCGATCAGCACCCGCCCCGCGCTGGGTTGTTCCAGGCGATTGATGGTGCGGATCAAAGACGACTTGCCGGCGCCGCTGCGGCCGATGATGCCGTACACCTCGCCACGCTGGATCGCCAGGTCGATGCCTTGCAAGGCATGCACCGGGCCCTGGCGGCCTTCGTAGGTCTTGCCCAGGCCAATAAAACGCACATGGGCACGATTGAGTTCGGGGTGCAGTTCGGATTGCTCGGCACTGCGCGGCGTTTCCTCACGCGGGCGCTGGAGGTTGACGACACTCATGTCAGCCTTCCCAACCGGCCTGGTACAGCTTGCCGTGGGCTTTATCCAGGGCGGCGCGGACCACCGGTGAGTGTTGGTAGATATCGACGAACTTGATCAGCCGCGGGTCGGTTTTTTCTTTCGGCTGGATCACGAACTGGATCACGTATTCCTTGTGATCGAGACCGTCGAACAGCAGCGCGGAGCCGGCATCGAAGGTCTTCGCCAGGCGGATATAGGCCGGGTAGCCCTGGACCAGATCGGCGTCATCGTAGGCGCGCACCAGTTGCACGGCTTCAACCTGGAGGATCTTGATCTTTTTCGGGTTGTTGACGATGTCGTCTTCGGTGGCCTTGTAGCCGACGCCGGGTTTCAGGGTGATCAAGCCGGCCTTGGCCAAGAGTTGCAGGCCGCGACCGCTGTTGATCGGGTCGTTGGCGATGGCCACGGTGGCGCCTTGCGGCAGCTCGTCGAAGCTTTTGTATTTCTTCGAGTAGAGGCCGACGTTGTTGATGATCCCCGGGGCAAAGGGCACCAGGTCGAAACCGGCGGCGGCCTTGGCGTTTTCCAGAAAGGGAATGTGCTGGAAGTAGTTCACGTCGATATCGCCGGCGGCGAGGCTGACATTGGGCGCGATCCAGTCGGTGAATTCCACCAGCTCGACTTTCAGGCCCTGTTTGCCGGCTTCTTCGACAGCGGCTTCCAGGGGGATGGCGAAGGCGGCGGTGGTGCCGACCTTGAGTGGGGCGTCGGCGGCGTGAGCGATAGCGCTGAAGAGGCCGAGGGCCAGGACCAGTGCTTTGACTGGTTGGGGGAGACGTGTTGTTTTCATAATGGGTTTCCAGCCATAGGTTTTGGGGTGTCTGGGCGGGCCTATTCGCGGGCAAGCCCTGCTCCTACAGTTTCGAGTCGTACTCGAATCTTGTGTACGACCATAAAACTGTAGGAGCAGGGCTTGCCCGCGAAGACGGCGGAACAGGCACAGCAACATCAAAGGGTGACTCAGGCTCTCAGGACCGGCGATAACCCGCCCCAGCATGTTGCTGCGGCAAATGCGCCTCACCGTGAAACAGCTTTTCGCGCAATGTCCCACTGTCATAAGCGGTCTTGTACGAGCCGCGCCGCTGCAACTCCGGAATCACCAGCTCGATAAAATCCACATAGCTTTCCGGAGTGACAATGCGTGTCAGGTTGAAACCATCCAGCCCGGTTTCGGCGATCCACGATTCCAGCTCATCAGCCACCTGCCCGGGCGAGCCGACCACAGTGAAATAGCGCCCACCCAACGCGTGCTGCTCAAGCAACTTGCGCCGGGTCCAGTCGTTGTTCTGCAGGTTCCTGGTCGCCGACTGGATCGCGTTGCTCTTCACATACTGGATCGGCTCATCCAGTTCGTACTCGGAAAAATCAATCGCCGTGGAAGCAGAAAAATGCGCCACCCCAGCCTCCGCGCTGGCATACCCCAGATACTCGGCATGCTTGGCCCAGGCCGCTTCCTCGGTCTCGCCGACGATCACGTTCAAGCCCATGAATACCTTGATGCCATCGGGATCACGCCCCGCCGCCACCGCACTGGCCCGCACCTTGTCCACCTGGACCTTGGTCGCGGCCTTGTTCTGCCCGCTGATAAACACGCACTCGGCATGTCGCCCGGCGAACTCCAGGCCACGCTCCGAACTGCCGGCCTGGAACAGCACCGGCGTACGCTGCGGTGACGGCTCACAAAGGTGATAGCCCTCCACCTGATAGAACTCGCCGGCGTGTCGCACCTTGTGCACTTTCTCCGGCTGGGCGTAGATCCGCCGGGTCGGATCATTGAGCACCGCGTCGTTTTCCCAGCTGCCTTCCCAGAGTTTGTAGAGCACCTCCAGGTACTCGTCGGCCTGGTCGTAGCGTCGGTCATGCTCGACCTGCTCCTTGAGGCCCATGGCCCGGGCGGCGCTGTCGAGATAACCGGTGACGATATTCCAGCCGACCCGCCCACGGCTCAGATGATCGAGCGTCGACATACGCCGGGCAAACAGATACGGCGCCTCGTAGGTGAGGTTCGCGGTCAGGCCGAAACCCAGGTTCTTCGTCACCGCCGCCATGGCCGAAACCAGCAGCAGCGGATCGTTGACCGGCAACTGGATCGACTCCCGCAGCGGCACTTCCACCGATCCCTGATATACGTCGTAGACCCCGACGATATCGGCGATAAACAGACCGTCGAACAAACCACGCTCCAGCAGCTGCGCCAGCTCGGTCCAGTACTCCAGCGTCTTGTACTGGGTCGATTTGTCCCGCGGATGGGTCCACAAACCGTGGTTGATATGCCCGATGCAATTCATGTTGAAGGCGTTGAGCAGGATCTTTTTCTTCGCCATCAGATCGTCCCCCGCAGCGGTGGGTTTTGCGCATTGAGGTAGTAGTTGCCCACCGCGTGGTACTTCCAGCGCACCGGGTCGTGCAGGGTGTGCACCCGCGCATTGCGCCAGTGGCGATCCAGCCCGTGTTCGGCCAGGGTCGCCTGGCTGCCGGCCAGTTCGAACAGGCTGCTGCCGGCCGCCAGGGAGATTTCGGTGCTGATGGCCCGCACTTCGGCAACGGCAATCGAAGCCGCCGCCACGGTTTCGGCGTTGGTCTCGGCCTGGGCCCGGTCGAGGTATTCACCGGCCCGCTCCAGCAAGGCCTCGGCGGCGTGCAGGCGAATGCTCAGGTGGCCGATGCTCTTGAGGGTCAAGGGATCTTCAGTGGCCTTGTCGCTGCCGGCATCGATCCAGGGCCGCGTGCGGGTGCGGACAAAGTGCAAGGTGTCTTCATAGGCCGCGCGGGCAATACCGGTGTCGATGGCCGCATGGAGAATCTGCGCCAGCGGGCCGACCGGGGTCGGACGTTCGAATGCCGTCTGAAAAGGGATCACATCTTCGGCGGCGACATACACGTCCTCGAACACCACTGAACCGCTGCCCGTGGTGCGCTGGCCAAAGCCGCTCCAGTCATCGATCACGTTCAGGCCGGCGCTGTCACGGGGCACAAAGGCCAGTTGCTGGACACCCTGTTCATCCACCACCGAAGTCGGAATGCGCTGGGCATACAAGGCCCCCGTGGCGTAGAACTTGCGACCGTTGATGCGGTAACCGTCGCCGTCCCGGCGCAGGCTGGTGACACGGTCATGGGCGGTTCTGGTGCCCAGTTCGGCCAGGGCATTGCCAAAGCGCCGCCCCGCGAGCACCTCGGCATACAGGCGCTGTTTCTGTGCCTCGCTGCCGTTGACCCGCAGTACTTCCAGCGCATAGAAATGATTCTGTGGAATCTGTCCCAGGGACGCATCCGCCTCGGCGATCAGTTGCGTGACCTTGGCCAGGGTCACGTTGGACACGCCGGCACCGCCGTAGGCTTTCGGCACGCTGATGCCCCAGAGGCCGGAGCGGGAAAACACCTCCAGCTCGGCCAGCGGCAGGCGCCGTTCACGGTCGCGCAGGATGCTGTCGCGCTTGAAGTCTTCGGCCAGGTCGCTGGCCACGATCAGGGCTTGCTCGTCGCTGCTGATGACCGCGACGTGTTGGGAAAAAGTCATGTGCTTCTCCAGAGGTCTGGTCGTCAAATCCAGGAATGCCGGGCCGGCAAACTGCCGTTCAGGTGATAGGCGCCCACGGCGTGGTATTTCCAGCGCACCGGGTCGTGCAGGGTGTGCACCCGGGCGTTGCGCCAGTGTCGGTCGAGGTTGAATTCGGCCAGGGTGGCGCGGCTGCCGGCCAGCTCGAACAGTTTCTCGCTGGCCAGCAGGGCGATTTCGGTGGTGAGGACCTTGGCCTCGGCCACCGCAATCGAGGCACGCGCGGCAGAGGCCGCATCCACCGGCTTGGCGCCGACCTGATCGAGCACCTGCCCGGCCTTGCGCAACAGCGCCTCGGCGGCGTGCAGTTCGATTTTCAATTTGCCGATATCGGCAATCACGTAGAGGTCGTCACTGGCGCGCTCGACCTTGGCATCGACCCACGGCCGCGAACGCTCGCGGACAAAAGCGATGCTGTCATCGATGGCCCCACGGGCGATGCCCGCGTCGATGGCGGCCTGGATCAGTTGCGAGTACGCGCCCTGGATATTCGGCACCTCGCCCTGGCGCCAGTTGTCGACGACGTCTTCCGCTTCCACCCGCACCTGATTCAGCAACACGGTGCCGCTGGCGGTAGTGCGCTGGCCGAAGCCCGACCAGTCGTCGACGATGCGCAAGCCCGGCGTGCCGCGCCGCACGAAGGCCATGACCTGCCGCCCTTCGTCGTTGATCGCCTTGACCGCCACCCAGTGGGCAAACAGGGCGCCGGTGGAATAGAACTTCTGGCCGCTGATGACAAAACCGTCACCGTCGGCGGTGATCCGGGTCTTGAGTTCCAGGGTGTTTTTCGTGCCGCGTTCCGGCCCGGCATTGCCGATGCGCCAGCCTTCCAGCACGCTCTGGAACAGTTGCTTTTTCTGGCGCTCGGTGGCGGTGCCCTGCAGTAACTGGAGAATGCCGAACTGGTTCTGCGGGATCTGCCCGAGCGCCGGATCGGCGGCGGAAATGATCGCGAAGACCTCGGCCACGGTCACGAATGAAACCTGCGGGCCGCCGTACTCGCGGGGAATGGTGATACTGCCCAGGCCGCTGCGGGTGAACTGCTCGATCTCGGCCCAGGGCAGCTTGCGCTGACGGTCGCGGCGCGCGGCCTGCAAACGGGCAGCCTCGGCCAGCTCACGGGCGGCCTGCAGGGCTTCGGCGTCGTTGCGCAGCACCCGGGCCGGGAGCAACAACGGGGCAATATCCAGGTCGCTCCGGACCTGTGCTTCATGCAAATTAGACATCAACGCCACTCCGTGGCGTGCGCAATGCCCTGGCGATCCGCACAAGGGTGATTGTGTTCCTGACCATACCGTCCTCATCTCTCTTTGGAGGCGTCGCGAAAGCGCGACGCCAGCGAAATCAAACAAGTCCGGTGGTCCGGTACATATACCCTAAACGCGTATAAAAATTAAATAAACTAACCTTTAGGAATATGTATAGAAGGTCAGCCTCTCAGCCCCGGCAGGGTTGGGCGAGTTTGGGGAAAACCGGGTGCGGAGCCCTGATGTAATGTCGGGCGCTGCCCACCCTGAGCCGCCGCGCCGGTGCCCAACGGGAGTTGTTGCCGACCCGGTCGATCACGCAGTAGGTGAGGTCCAGACCACTGTCTTCACCGGCTTCCTGGATCACCGCCGGCGGCACGAAGACCCTGACCGGCTTGCCGACGTCCTCGCCGGCGAGCTTGGGCAGGTCGAGGCGCACATCGCCCCAGAGCAGGGTGATTTCGTCCTCGGCGGCCATGTTCAGATACGGCGCCAGGGTCAGCGGCACGCCTCGGCGCATCTGGCTGGGGTTGACCCCGTAGCGCTGGATCGGCGCGGGAATGATCAGCGGCGCCAAGCCCTGGTTTTCCTCACCGAAGGGCTGGCCACCCGGACAGGCAAGCTTGACCGGCACCTCGAGCCGACGCGAACAGGCGCCGGCGCTGCCCACCCGCAGCACCCGATAGTGAACCCGCGCCAGCCCGTCCAGGACGAAGCTTTCCGGCACCCGCAAACTCAGCGACTGGCCCACATCATCGGCCGACACCTGCCGCGCCGTCACATAACAATCGTCCCAGAACAACTCGATCAGGTCGCCCTCATCCATGCCGACATAGGGCCGGATGACAATCGACAACTGCGCGGCGGCCAACAGGCCAATACCACGCCCATGGGCCTGGGGGACGACAGGCGGAGCCAGCCGCAGGGTTTCCTGAAAATGAGTCATGCAAAAATCCTTTTTGTAGGGTAACGAAAAGTCCAACGTGCAGGCGCAGGCCTGGGCCGCATAAACAACCGTTGTCCTTGAACCTTAATAGGCGTCCTTACCGTCGAACATTCTGGAAGGCGCACGCGCAGTCCGGCGAACAGTTGGCCGAAAGGTGCATACAGTCCTGATAACGTCGTGCAGGTTGTGAAGTGCAGCTAAGAGTTTTGCCGGGAAGGTGTCAAGCCATTAAGCCGTCAGGGCGGGGATCGCTCGGGAATTCGGACACTTCCTACTTTCGCAGTCGTTCGTGTGAAAGAAGAAGCCGGGGAAAGGCGGTAGTAAACAATTATTGCCGGATAGGCGGGAAAGCAACTTTTCGAAACCGTCGTACTCATTCCCTGAGTACGCCTTATTGAGTCAAGAAGTGTCCTACGTATTACCGAGAAACTTGCTGAGAAACTGCCGGGTGCGTTCTTCCTTGGGATTGGCAAACAGCGCCTTGGCTTCACCCTGTTCGACGATCACGCCCTTGTCGAAAAAGATCACCCGATTGGCCACATCCCGGGCAAAGCTCATTTCGTGGGTGACGATGACCATGGTGCGTTTTTCTTCGGCCAGGCCACGAATGGTTGCCAGCACTTCACCCACCAGTTCCGGGTCGAGGGCCGAAGTCGGCTCGTCGAACAGGATCACCTGCGGCTCCATCGCCAGCGCCCGGGCAATGGCCACCCGTTGTTGCTGACCACCGGAAAGCCTGCGCGGATAGGCGTCTTCCTTGCCCGCCAGACCAACCTTGGCCAGCAGCTTGCGGCCCAGGACGAGGGCCTGGTCGCGCGGCATCTTCTTGACCACCAGCGGGCCTTCGATAACGTTCTCCAGCGCCGTGCGGTGGGGAAACAGGTTGAAGTTCTGGAACACGAAACCGACCTGCTGGCGCAGCTTGCGCACCAGGCCCAATTGCTGGTTCAGCGGGCGGCTGCCATCGATTTCGATGTCGCCGACCTTGATCCGGCCGCTGGTGGGTTCCTCGAGGAAGTTCAGGCAACGCAGGAAGGTGGTCTTGCCGGAACCGCTGGGGCCGATGATCGCGATCACCTCGCCGGCCTCGACCGTCAGGTCGATACCGTTGAGCACGGTCTGCCCTTTGAATTGCTTGGTCAGTTTTTCAACCACAATCATGCTGTCAAGACTCCTGGTCATGCCGATTGACCCGCTCTTCCAGACGGTTCTGCAAGTGCGCGAGCAGGCTGGCAAGGACCCAGTAGATCAGGGCGGCGGCAAGATACATGGTGAAAATTTCAAAGGTCCGGGCGGTAATCAGCTGGGCTTGGCGGAACAGTTCCGGCACCTGGATGGTCGCGGCCAATGCCGTGTCCTTGACCAGGGAAATGAAACTGTTGCCCAACGGCGGCAAAGCCGTGCGCGCGGCTTGCGGCAGGATCGCCCGGCGCAGGGTCTGCGCCCGCGACATGCCGATGCTCGCCGCCGCTTCCCACTGGCCGCGCTCGATGGAGCTGATGGCGGCCCGCAGGATTTCACAGGCGTAGGCCGCCATGTTCAGCGAGAAGCCGATCAACGCGGCGGGCAGCGGATCCAGCTCGATGCCCATCTGCGGCAGTCCGTAATAGATCACGAACAGCTGGACCAGCAGGGGGGTGCCGCGAAAGAACGACACATAGACCCTGGCGATCCAGCTCACCGTCTTGAAGCGCGACAGACGCATCAAGGCCAGGCCGAAACCCAGCAGCAAACCGAAGAACATTCCACCCAGGCTGAGGATGACCGTGTAGTACGCGCCCTGGAGCAGAAAGGGCGCGGAGTCCAACGCAAGCTGAAAAGCTGCTTCCATTATTGAGTGACGTCAGCGTTGAAGTATTTTTCCGACAGCTTTTTCAAGGTGCCATCAGCGCGCAGTTCGTCGATGGCCTTGTTTACCGCGGCCAGCAACTCGGGTTCGCCTTTACGCAGGGCGATACCGGCTTCCTGACGGGAGAACGGCTCACCGGAAACGGCCAGGGTGCCGTTGGTTTTATTGATCAGTTCAAAGGCTGCCAGACGGTCCACCAGAATCGCGTCGATACGGCCTACGCGCAGGTCCTGGTACTTGGTCGGATCATCGTCGTAGGTCTTGATGACGGCTTTCGGCACATTGTCCTTGAGCCACTGTTCATAGTTGGTGCCCAGGCCGACACCGACCTTGTGGCCCGCCAGATCCTGGGCGGTCTTGAACTTGTCGGCGTCCTTCTTCTGCACCAGGGCCTGGATACCGGAAACGGTATAAGGCTCGGAGAAGTCATACTTCTTCTTGCGCTCTTCGGAGATGGTCACCTGGTTGATCACCGCGTCCAGGCGCTTGGACTCCAGGGCGGCGAGAATCCCGTCCCACTTGGTCGGTTGCAGCTTGACCTTCACCCCCAGTTTTTTCGCCAGGGCTTCGGAGAACTCGACCTCGAAACCGGCCAGCTTGCCGTCGGCACCGATAAAGCTGAACGGCGGGTAGGTGCCTTCCAGGCCGACGTTGATAACGCCGTCTTTCTTGATTTTGTCCAGTTGCTCACCGGCAAAGGCCTGGCCGAGCAGTCCGGCACCGAGTACCAACCCCAGGCTGCCGACCAGCAGACGCTTGCGAAATGCGGAAATATTCATGACGAGCCCCGTGTGTTTTCTTATGGGAAGGAACGCGAAACTGACGCTCTGGAGAGCAGCGTCAATCCTGCCTTAAAGCGGCGCCGGCGTCTCGCGCCAAATCGCCTGCGCCGCGACTATAGCGAGCACTTAATATTCTATAAAATAATAAAAAACTATTTGTATATTCTATTTTATTACCTATTGATGCCACAATTGGTGTCGGGCTACAGCACAGTGCTGTAGGCGAACAACGCGGGCGCCCCGCCGGTGTGCAGGAAGATGATCGGACCGTCCTCGAAACGCTGGCGGCCGATGCCGTCGAGCAGCCCGGCCATGGCCTTGCCGGTGTAGACCGGGTCGAGCAGGATGCCTTCCTGGCTGGCCAACAGCTTGACCGCCGCCAGGGTCCCGGCGTTCGGCTCGCCATAACGGGGAGCGAAATACTCGTCCCACAACTCGACCTTGAAACTGGCCGGCAGCGGTACACCGAGCAACTCGGCCGTACGTTCAGCCAAACCCTGCACCTTCGGCCGCTGCGCCTCGTCGCTACGGGACACCGTCACGCCGACCACCGGCAACCCCGGCAACGCTTCGCTCAAGGCCAGGCCCAGGCCGCTGTGGGTCCCGGCACTGCCGGAGGCCAGCACCACCGCGGCAAATTCCAGTCCGCTGTCTTCGATCTGCGCCGCCAGCTCGAAGCCGGCCCGCACATAACCCAGCGCGCCCAATGCATTGGAGCCACCGATCGGCACCAGATACGGCTTCTTGCCGTTGCTGCGCAGGCGCTCGGCCAGGGCCTGCAACTGCTCGTCGGCATTGTCCAGGTTGTCCACCAGCTCGACCCGGGCGTCGAACAGGTCGAGCAACAGGCGATTGCCATTGCCCAGGTAGTTCGCGTCCTCGGTACCGATGGGGTTTTCCAGCAAGGCCACGCAGCCCAACCCAAGGCGGGCCGCCAGGGCCGCGGTCTGGCGCACATGGTTGGATTGGATGGCGCCGGCGGTGATCAGCGTGTCGGCGCCGACCGCGAGGGCATCGGCGCCCAGGTATTCCAGCTTGCGCAGCTTGTTGCCGCCCAGGGCCAGGGGCGTCAGGTCATCGCGCTTGATGTAGATATCGCGGCCCACCCACGCCGACAGGCGTTCGAGCTTTTCCAGGGGAGTGGCCTGGGCCAGGAGTTCCAGGCGGTTAAAACGGGCAAGCTGTTGTTTGATCATGGGTCCGAGCTGGCTGTAGGAGATGCCTGGACTATAGGCAGCGGCTTTTCCCCAGGCAACTGTCATTCGCTTATGCCGGAAAGTTCTGAGGAAAGCACCATTCGTTCTTAATTACCGTTTGTGTCGGTGCCGTAAAGTGGAAGTCATTAAGGCGACCCGATGGGCCGGTCGTCCCGTCGGAGATTTGATCGTGAGCGAGCGTTCCAGCCATTGGCAACTACAGACCATCGTCGGCCAGTTGCGTAGCGCCCGGGATGAGTGGCGCAGCCGTAATGGCCGGGTCAGCGATGAACAGGGCGGTCGCGAGCTGCCGTCGCGCCAGGCCATGGCCGAGATTCTCGAATCGCTCTGCGGCGCGCTGTTTCCCATGCGCCTGGGGCCGGTGGACCTACGTGAGGAAAGCGAGGACTTCTACGTCGGCCATACCCTCGATGCGGCCCTCAATGCCTTGCTGGCCCAGGCCCGCCTGGAGTTGCGCTACGTGGCGCGACATGGCGGCGAGTCGGACGCCGAGGTCCAGAGCAAAGCCGTGCAACTGATCCAGGACTTCGCCATGGCCCTGCCGGAGCTGCGCCGGTTGCTCGACACCGATGTCCTCGCGGCCTACCACGGCGACCCGGCGGCGCGCAGCGTCGACGAAGTGTTGCTGTGCTACCCGGGGATTCTCGCGGTGATCCACCATCGCCTGGCCCATCACCTGTACCGCGCCGGGTTGCCGTTGCTGGCGCGGATCAGCTCGGAGATTGCCCACTCGGCCACCGGCATCGACATTCATCCCGGGGCGCAGATCGGCGGCAGTTTCTTTATCGACCATGGGACGGGCGTGGTGATCGGCGAAACCGCGATCATCGGCGAACGGGTACGCATCTACCAGGCGGTGACCCTGGGCGCCAAGCGCTTCCCGGCGGACGAGGACGGGCAGTTGCAGAAGGGTCATCCGCGTCACCCGATTGTCGAGGACGACGTGGTGATCTATGCCGGGGCGACCATCCTCGGGCGGATCACCATCGGCCGCGGCGCCACCATCGGCGGCAATGTCTGGCTGACCCGCAGCGTGCCGGCGGGCTGCAACCTGACCCAGGCGAATCTGCAGCAGCATGAGGAAGGGACGCAGCGCTGAGTCCAGGCACAACTTTATCGCCTGTCAGGCCGCCTTCGCTGGCAAGCCAAGCTCCTACAGGTTTTGCGTCGTACCTAGATTTCGCGTACGACAACAAACCTGTAGGAGCTTGGCTTGCCAGCGAAGAGGCCCGAACGATTTCCTCATAACAAGCGTCATACATCCCGCCTAAAGCCCACGTAAGAAAAGCACCACCGAGCCCTGCGATTAGTCCTGAACGCCTTATCCGTGTTTAACTTGACCGTTCGTTCAAGTTAAACCGGCGGTTCGCTGCCCGCTCACAACAGGAGGCTTGCCTTTGCTGAGTCCGAGATGTCCAGCCACGTTTCATATCATTGAGGTGCCCGTTTCATGAGCACCTCCCCCCTCTCCACCAGCGGCCTGATCCGCATGAACCCGCCGGTGTTCTACTTCGCCGCGAGCTTTATCCTGCTGTTCGGCCTGGTGGTCATGGCCCTGCCCGAAGCGGCCGGCCAATGGCTGCTGGCGGCGCAGAACTGGGCGGCCAATACGGTCGGCTGGTACTACATGCTGGCGATGACCCTGTACCTGGTCTTCGTGGTGGTCACCGCCTTGTCCGGCTACGGCAAGATCAAGCTCGGTGCCGACCACGACGAACCCGAGTTCAGTTACCTGTCCTGGGCCGGCATGCTGTTCGCCGCCGGGATCAGCATCACGCTGTTCTTCTTCTGCGTCTCCGAACCCCTGACCCACCTGCTGCAACCGCCCCAGGGCGAGGCCGGGACCCAGGCCGCCGCGCGCCAGGCCATGCAGATCCTGTTTCTGCACTGGGGCCTGCACGGCTGGGGCGTGTTCGCCTTCGTCGGCATGGCCCTGGCCTATTTCGCCTACCGGCATAACCTGCCGCTGGCCCTGCGCTCGGCGCTCTACCCGCTGATCGGCAAACGCATCAACGGGCCCATCGGTTATGCCGTGGATGGCTTCGGCATTATCGCCACGGTGTTCGGCCTCGGTGCCGACATGGGCTTTGGCGTGTTGCACCTGAACTCGGGCCTGGACTACCTGTTCCACGTGCCCCATACCCAGTGGATCCAGGTCGGGCTGATCACCCTGATGATGGGCGCGGCCATCGCCGTCGCGGTCGCCGGTGTCGACAAGGGCGTGCGGGTGATGTCCGACATCAACATGCTGCTGGCCTGCGCGCTGCTGCTGTTCGTGCTGTTCGCCGGGCCCACCCAGCACCTGCTCAACACCCTGATCCAGAACGTCGGCGACTACCTCGGGGCGCTGCCGACCAAGAGTTTCGATCTCTACGCCTATGACAAACCGAGTGACTGGCTGGGTGGCTGGACGGTGTTCTACTGGGCCTGGTGGATTGCCTGGTCGCCGTTCGTGGGCCTGTTTATCGCGCGGATTTCCCGCGGCCGGACCATTCGCGAGTTCGTCTTCGGCGTGCTGCTGATTCCGCTGGGTTTCACCCTGGCGTGGATGTCGATCTTCGGCAACAGCGCCATCGACCAGGTGCTCAACCACGGCATGAGCGCCCTCGGCCAGTCGGCCATCGACGACCCGTCGCGGACCCTGTACCTGCTGCTGGAAACCTATCCCTGGAGCAGGACCGTGATTGCGATCACGGTGTTTATCAGTTTCGTGTTCTTCGTCACCTCGGCCGACTCCGGCACCGTGGTGCTCTCGACCTTGTCCGCCCGTGGCGGCAGCGCCGACGAAGACGGGCCGAAATGGCTGCGGGTGTTCTGGGGCGCGATGACCGCGCTGATCACCAGTGCGCTGCTGTTCTCCGGCAGCATCGATGCGCTGAAGTCGGCGGTGGTGCTGACCTCGCTGCCGTTCTCGCTGATCCTGCTGTTGATGATGTGGGGATTGCACAAGGCGTTCTACCTGGAGTCGCAGAAGCAGATCGCCCAATTGCACTCCCTCGCGCCGCTGTCCAGCTCACGACGCAGCGGCTGGCGCCAACGCCTGAGCCAGGCGGTGCACTTTCCGTCGCGGGACGAGGTGTATCGCTTCCTCGACCAGACGGTGCGTCCGGCCATCGAGGAAGTCAGTGCGGTTTTTGTCGAGAAGGGCCTGAACGTGGTCACGCAGCCGGACCCGGCGAATGACAGCGTCAGCCTGGAAATCGGCCATGACGACCAGCATCCGTTCATCTACCAGGTGCAAATGCGCGGCTACTTCACGCCGTCCTTCGCCCGTGGCGGCATGGGCCCCAAGGAACTGCGCAACCGCCGCTACTACCGCGCCGAAGTGCACCTGCGCGAAGGCAGCCAGGACTATGACCTGATGGGCTACAGCAAGGAGCAGATCATCAACGACATCCTCGACCAGTACGAACGGCATATGCAGTTCCTGCATCTGGTCCGTTGAAGCCTGGGATCAGGTCTGGTCCAGCACCATGAACAAGGCCATGGCGATGGCCGGCAAGCCGAACACCGCCAGCCCGATCATCAACTCCGAAAGGAGGCTCTGGTGGGCGGTGATCACGCCGATGGCGCCGTTGACGATGGTCGCCAGCAGCCACATACCGAGAAAGCCGGCGCCGAGGATCTGCCGGCTGATGCCCAGGCGCTGACCGAAGAACAGCGTGCAGCCGAGCAGGATCAGGCCGATGGCGAGGATGATGGCGGTGTGCATGGGTTGGCCTCCGGGAGCTGTGTTGCCTGTGATTCCGCCTTCGCGGCGGTGCGGCGTCCCGACAAGCTCCGCTCCCACAGGTCCCCTGTCGTGCGCCAAGTTTGGACACGACTCGGAACCCGTGGGAGCGGAGCTTGCCCGCGAAAGCCATTTTGAACGCCACACATGACTTAATTCAGACGCTCATCCCTTACTAAACACTGTAGATCGAAACCCGCCCTCTCACTGACCACTGACCCATAACAAATCCCCTACCCCGATCGGCCATGGCATTGACCACCTCGGCGACATCCGCATCCGCCGGCTACAGCACCGCAAGGCCTTGCAGTGCCTGATGCACCACTCCTACGTAGGGCCCCTCGGTGTATTCAAGCGCACGCGCCTGACCGCCCGCGAACCGGGGGATCATTCAAAGGGTGATGCGCTGATCAGACCAGGCCACCGTTGGCCCGCAGGATCTGGCCGTTGACCCAGCCAGCAGCCGGGCTGACCAGGAAGGACACCACGCTGGCGATATCTTCCGGCTGACCGAGACGCTCCAGCGGTGGCATCTTGGCGAAGGTCTGGATCTGCTCTTCGCTCTTGCCGTGGAGGAACAGTTCAGTCGCCACCGGACCCGGGGCCACCGCGTTGACGGTGATCTGGCGGCCGCGCAGCTCCTTGGAGAAAACGTGGGTCAAGGACTCCACCGCCGCCTTGCTGGCGATATACACCGCGTAACCCGGCAGGTTCAGGCCCACGGTGCTGCTGGAGAAGTTGACGATACGACCGCCGCCATTCATCCGCGTCGCGGCCTCGCGCAGGGTGTTGAAGGTGCCACGGGTGTTGATGGCGAAGGTCTGCTCGAACAGCTCGTCGCTGTGCTGGGCCAACGGCAAGACCTTGAGAATCCCGGCGTTATTGACCAGCACATCGACCTTGCCCAGTTGCTGCTCGGTCTCATCGAACAGGCGGGCAACGTCGGCGGAGCTGGCGACATCGGCCTTGATCGCGATGGCCTGGTGGCCGGCCTGGCGCAGTTCCACCACCAGTGCCGAAGCCTCGTTGGCGCTATTGGCGTAGTTGATGGCGACGGCAAAACCTTCCGAAGCGAGCTGACGGGCGATAACCGCGCCGATGCCGCGTGAAGCGCCGGTAACGATGGCCACTTTCCGAGTCTGGGTAGTCATGTCGAATCTCCTGGGGCGTGGGTTGGGTGTGGCGCCAATTTCACATGTTTACCCAGGGTGATAAATACTCGATAGTTGGCTTTACTATTCAATAATCGCCAACAATCAATCGCAACGGAGCGCCCATGGACCAGGTCAAGGCCATGAAGGCTTTTGTACGGATCTACGAGCGCAGCAGCTTCACCCTGGCCGCCGAAGACCTGAACCTGCCCCGCGCGACCCTGACCCACACCCTGAATCAGTTCGAGGCCTGGCTCGGCACCCGGCTGTTGGAGCGTAGTACCCGGCGCGTGCGCCCGACCCTGGATGGCGAGGCTTATTACCGCCGTTGCGTGCAGTTGCTGGCGGAGCTGGAAGAAGCCGAACTGGCCTTCCGTTCGGTGGCGCCCAAGGGGCGTTTGCGGGTGGATTTGCAGGGGACGCTGGCCAGGTACTTCGTGGTCCCGGCGCTGCCGGCGTTTCTCGAGCGCTACCCGGATATCGAGATCTCGATGAGCGAGGCCAGCCACTTTATCGACCTGATCGCCGAGGGCGTGGACTGCGTGCTGCGTTCGGGCAATCTCGGCGACTCCTCGCTGGTCGGCCGGCGCGTTGCCAACCTGCGCCAGGTGACCTGCGCCAGCCCGGCCTACCTGCGCAAATACGGTGAACCGCAAAGTCTCTCGGACCTGAGCCAACACCAGGGCGTGAACTATGTTTCCAGGGTCACCGGCAAACTGTTCCCGTTCGAGTTCACCGAAGCCGGCGAGCTACGGGAAGTGCCCCTGGCGGGCCGGGTGTCGGTGTTCGGCGCCGAGATCTATGCCGCTTCGGCGGTTTCCGGGCTGGGGCTGATCCAGGTGCCGCATTACCGGGTGGCGGAGCAGATCGGCCAGGGTCTGCTCAAGGAAGTCCTGCCGAACCATCCGCCGCCGCCCATGCCGGTGTCGGTGCTCTACCCGCAGAACCGGCATATGTCGCCACGGGTGCGGGTATTCGTCGACTGGATCAGCGAGGTTTTCGCCAAGGCCGTTTGAAGTCAGGCACTTTCCCGCTTGATCAACTGGCAGGTCAGCAGGTTCAAGCGTTGCACCTCGTCCACCGGCAACACCCCGAGGCTCTCCAACACTCGGGTCGCCGCCAGCACGCCAATCTCCAGGGCCGGCGGTTTGATGGTGCTCAGGCTCGGCAGGAGCATTTCGGCAAACGGATAGTCGCCGAAGCCCAGTACCGCGCAGTCCTCGGGGATCTTCAACCCCGCCCGCTGCCCGGCCAGCAGGCCACCGGCGGCCAGGTTGTCATTGGCGAAGATGATCGCATCCGGTTTCGACGCGCCACTCATCAGCGCCTGCATCGCCTGCTTGCCGGCCTCGAACGGTGCGAGGTCAGCATCCGGGGCAAACACCCAGGGCTCCAGCCCCAGCTCCCGAACGGTCGCTGCATAACCGTCTCGACGCTCCAGGGCGCTGAAGTCCCCCGGGGCGCTGTTCTGCACAAAGGCGATCCGTCGATAACCCTTGCCATGCAGGTAACGCGCAGCGGTCACGCCGACCTCATGGTGGGAAAAACCGATCTGCATCGGTTCGCGCTGCGGCTGGTAATCCCAGGTCTCGATCACCGGGATATCCGCCTCGGCGAGCATTTTTTCCGTGCCCGCACTATGGAAATGACTGGTCAGCACCAGGGCCGCCGGTGACCAGCCGAGAAAGGCGCGGACCGCACTCTCCTCCTGCTCCGCCGAGAAGTAGCTCGACGCCAGCAGCAACTGATAGCCATGCCGACTGAGGGTGTCGCTGAAACCCTGAATGGTATTGGCGAAAATCGGCCCGGAGATATTCGGGATCACCATCGCCACGATCCGCCCCCGCGCCGAGGCCAGGCCGCCGGCCACCAGATTCGGTACATAACCGAGGGCCGCGACCACCGCCGCGATCCGCTCACGACGCTCGGGCGAGACCTGCTCCGGGTTGTTGAAATACCGCGACACGGTGATCGCCGAGACCCCGGCCTCCTGGGCCACCGTGCTCAGGGTGACGCGTCCGGCGCCCCGACGTTTGCGGCCTGGCGATTTTTCAGCAGTCAAAGTGCGGCCCGTCTAAAAAAACAAAAAGGAATATAAAAGTAATTTTTCAGTATTGGACGGTCTATGTCGACCTTTCCGATACTGGCGATGTTAGCGCTAACAAAGTGCTTTGTCTGCTACTCGCTCGAGCGAATGCCCCAAGACAAATTTCAGGCGCCGTCGACGCAGAGCGACAGCAGTTCAGGGCCATTTTTCGAGCGGGCAACACATGCACAACACACTTGGGGTTCAACGCACACTGGCGCAGTCGATTCGCGCCACCACACCACGTCGTCCACACCTGGGCTGGCTGCTCGCCGGGCTCGCCGCCCTGCCGCCATCCGCGGTGTTTGCCGCCGACACCGGCAGCGACCAGGAGCCGACACTGAAGCCCGTCACCGTCACCGCCACGCGGCGCGAGGAATCGTTGCAGAAAGTCCCGGTGGCGGTCTCGGTGGTTGAGGGCGAACAGCTGGAGCGCGACAGTCGCAACGGCGTCGCCAGCATCGTCCAGCAAGTGCCGACGCTGAACTTCCGCACCGGCGCCTCGAACAAGGACACCTCGCTGTTCATCCGTGGCGTGGGCACCATTTCCACCTCGCCGGGGGTCGAGCCCACCGTGGCCACAGTGATCGACGGCGTGGTCTACAGCCGTCCAGGCCAAGCCACCCTCGACCTGCTCGACCTCGACCGCATCGAAGTGCTGCGCGGCCCGCAAGGCACGCTGTTCGGCAAGAATGCCTCGGCCGGCGTGCTGAACATCGTCACCAAGGCCCCGACCGCCGAGACCCACGGCTATATCGACCAGTCGTACTACAGCGGCAACGAAAGCCGCACCCGTTTCGGCATCGGCGGCAGCCTGATCCCCGAGACCCTGAAAGGCTCGCTGACCACCCTGTTCGGCAGCTATGACGGCAACGTCGAGAACAAGGCCAGCGGCCAGGAAGTCAACGGCTACAACCACAAGGGCGTGCGCGGCAAGCTGGAGTTCACCCCCAACGAGGACGTGAAATTCACCTTCGCCGCCGACTACATGGAGTCCCACGACAACGCGCCCAACGGCGTGGTCAGCAAGTCCCTGACCCCGGCCTTCGCCAATGCGTTGAACCCGGTCCGGGCCTCCAGCGACAACCGCGATATCAACACCGATACCCGCACCGAGGTCGACGATATCAACAAGGGCCTGTCCGGCCAGTTGGACTGGAACCTGGGCGACTACACCCTGACCTCGATCACCGCCTGGCGCGGCTGGAGCAACCACCAGAGCCAGGACGCCGATCGCCTGAGCACCATCACGGCCGCCTTCCCCGGCACCGCCGACCAGGGCGCGCTGGACTTCAACCAGTACTCCCAGGAACTGCGCCTGGCCTCGCCCAAGGGCCAATTCCTGGAATACGTCGGCGGCCTGTTCTACCTGCATGGCAAGGACGAAGAAACCTATCAACGCACCCTGACCGCGCCCGGCAGCGTCAATCGTGGCGTCGCCCACTACGGCACCACCAGCGACAGCTACTCGGCGTTCGGCGAAACCACCCTCAACTTCACTTCGGCATTTCGCGGCATCGCCGGCCTGCGCTGGACCCACGACGACCTGTCCTACGACCATCGTCGGGTATCCACCTCCGCCACCACCGTCAGCGGCATCCAGCCCGCCACCAGCAGCAGCGGTTCGGTGGCCGAAGACGGTTGGTCCGGGCGTCTCGGCGTGCAGTACGACCTGAGCGATGCGGTGACCACCTACCTGACCTATTCGCGCGGCTACAAAGGCCCGGCCTACAACGTGTTCTTCAATATGCAGCCACGGGACACCGACGCGCTGAAACCGGAAACCTCCAACACCTGGGAAGCCGGGATCAAGGCCACCAGTTGGAACAATCGCCTGACCACCAACCTGGCGGTGTTCCACAGCGACTACAGCAACTACCAGGCGAACTTCTTCGACACCGTCGCCGGGCAAGTGGTGACGCGCCTGATCAACGCCGGCAGCGTCAGCACCGAAGGCGTGGAAGCCGATTACGCCTTGCAGGCCACCCGTAACCTCAAGTTCTCCGGTGCACTGGCCTACACCAAGGCGCGGATCGACGAATTCTCCTGCCCGCCGGGAGCGGCGGCCAGCTGCAACGTCAACGGCAAGCCGCTGCCGTTCAGCCCGGACTGGAAGAGCTACGTGCGCGCCGACTACAGCATCCCCCTGGACAACGGCCTGGATGTCGAACTGGGTACCGACTTCAGTTGGCAGAGCCAGGTGCAGTACGACATCAGCCAGAACCCCGACACCGTGCAAGGCGCCTATGGGATCTGGAACGCAAGCATTGCCCTGGCCGATTACAGCCAGGGCTGGCGGGTCGCTCTGCTGGGGAAAAACCTCGCCGACAAATCCTATTCACCCTTGCTGGCCAGCGGCGGCAACTACATCTACCGCGCCGTGCCACGGGATGACCAGCGCTACTTCGGCATCCAGTTGCGCAAGGATTTTTGAGCCGTTGCGTGCACCAACCCTCAATAGATCGCCAAGGACTCTGTCATGACCCACACCCCGCGCCAGCTGAAACTCGGCGCCTTCCTGATGGCCACCGGGCACCACGTCGCAGCCTGGCGCCACCCGGATGTGCCGGCCAATGCCGGGCTGGATTTCGCCCACTACAAACACCTGGCCCGCGTCGCCGAGGCGGCGAAGTTCGATGCCCTGTTCGTCGCTGACAGCGTCGCCGCGCCCAGCGCCGAAATCGCCAGCCGCATGGCCCGCTCGGAACACTTCGAACCGCTGACCTTGCTGTCGGCGTTAAGCGCGGTGACCGATCACATAGGCCTGATCGCCACCGCCACCACCAGCTACAACGAGCCGTACCATGTGGCCCGCAAGTTCGCTTCGCTGGATCATCTGTCCGGCGGGCGCGCCGGCTGGAACCTGGTGACCTCGGACAACGCCGCCGAGGCCCTGAACTTCGGGCGCGCCGAACATATCGGCCACGCCGAACGCTACAGCCGGGCGCGGGAATTTCACCAGGTGGTCACAGGGCTGTGGGACAGCTGGGAAGACGACGCCTTTACCCGCGACAAATCCAGCGGCCAGTACTACGACCCCGCCCGGTTGCATGTGTTGAATCACAGCGGCGAACACTTCAAGGTCAAGGGCCCGCTGAACGTCGCCCGCTCGCCCCAGGGCCAGCCGGTGATCATCCAGGCCGGTGCCTCGGAGCTCGGCCGTGATCTGGCGGCGCAAACCGCCGAAGTGGTGTTCACCGCGCAGACGTCGTTGAGCAAGGCCCAGGCGTTTTATGCCGATCTCAAAGGCCGCCTGGCAAAGTTCGGACGTTCGACCGACTCACTGAAAATCATGCCGGGGGTCTTTGTCGTGGTCGGCCAGAGCGAGGCCGAGGCCCAGGAAAAATATGAATCGTTTCAGCAATGGGTCGAACCCGAAGTTGGCGTCGCGCTACTTGGGCGTATGCTGGGCAACTTCGATCTGTCTGGATACCCGCTGGACGGGCCACTGCCGGAGCTGCCGTTGACCGACAGCGGCCAGCAAAGCCGTCAGCAACTGTTGACCGAACTGGCCGGCGCGGAAAACCTGACGCTGGCGCAACTGGGACGGCGCATCGCTGGCGGACGTGGGCACTACAGCCTGATCGGCACGCCGACGCAGATTGCCGACGAGCTGCAGGCCTGGTTCGAACACGGGGCGGCGGACGGCTTCAACGTGCTGGTGCCGCATCTGCCGGGCGGGCTGGAAGACTTTGCCGCTGGCGTCGTTCCGGAACTGCAACGCCGCGGGCTGTTCAGAACAGAGTACCAAGGCAAGACGCTGCGCGAGCACCTGGGGCTGGAGCGGCCGGCCAACCGATTTTTATAGCGACAACTTGTATTGACTGCCAAACGAGAGAGGATTCGATGACTTACCAAGCTGCCGAAAACCGCTACGACTCCATTCCCTACCGCCGCGTCGGACGCAGCGGACTGGTGCTGCCGGCGCTGTCCCTGGGACTGTGGCACAACTTCGGCGACAGCACGCCGATCGACACCCAGCGCGCCCTGTTGCGCACCGCCTTCGACCTGGGCATCAACCACTTCGACCTGGCGAACAACTACGGCCCGCCCTACGGCAGCGCCGAGATCAACTTCGGCCGCCTGCTGCGCGAAGACTTCAAGCAGTACCGCGACGAGCTGATCATCTCCAGCAAAGCCGGCTGGGACATGTGGCCCGGCCCTTACGGCCAGGGCGGCGGTTCACGCAAGTACGTGCTCGCCAGCCTCGACCAGAGCTTGCAACGCCTGGGCCTGGACTATGTGGATATCTTCTATTCGCACCGCTTCGACCCGGACACCCCGCTGGAAGAAACCGCCAGCGCCCTGGCTACCGCCGTGCAGCAGGGCAAGGCGCTGTATATCGGCATCTCGTCGTATTCCGGGGTGAAAACCCGCGAGATCACCGCGCTGCTGAAAGAATGGAAAGTCCCGCTGCTGATTCACCAACCGGCCTATAACCTGCTCAATCGCTGGGTGGAAAAGGACCTGCTGGACACCGTCGACGAGCTGGGGACCGGGGTGATTGCCTTTACCCCATTGGCGCAAGGTCTGCTGACCGATAAATACCTCAATGGCGTGCCGAAGGATGCGCGGGTCAACCGTCCGGGCGGTGGTTCGTTGCAGGCCTCGCACTTGTCCGAGGCGAATATCGCCCACGTGCGGGCGTTGAACGAGATCGCCCAGCGTCGTGGCCAGAGCCTGGCGCAATTGGCCTTGGCCTGGACCTTGCGCGATCCAAGGGTGACCTCGGCCCTGATCGGCGCCAGCCGGCCGGAGCAGATCATCGAGAACGTCGGTGCGCTGAAGAACCTGAGTTTCACCCAGGAAGAACTGGCGGAGATCGATCGCTTTGCCCAGGAAGGCGGGATCAATTTGTGGGAGAAACCGTCGACGGCGGAGTGATCACTGGCCCCTTCGCGGGCAAGCTCCGCTCCCACAATGTTCGAGTCGTACTCAAATCTTGAGTACGGCGCAAAACCTGTGGGAGCCGGCTTGCTGGCGATGGCGTCCGGTCAGGCGATGCAAGGCCCACTGGCCTTATCGCCAGCAAGCCGACTCCTACAGGGATATCGGGGCATACCCGAAAAAACCTTTCTACCGGACCTCCTGCTCCGGCTCCCGAATCCTGTACCACGCCACATACAGCGCCGGCAGGAACATCAGCGTCAGCACCGTCGCCACCACGATCCCACCGATCATCGCGTAGGCCATCGGGCCCCAGAACACTTCCCGGGCAATCGGGATCATCCCCAGGCTCGCCGCCGCCGCCGTCAGCAAGATCGGCCGGCGTCGATGCTCCGTCGCCTCCACCACCGCATCCCACGGCGCATAACCATTACTCTCGTACTCGTTGATCTGGGTCACCAGGATCACCGAGTTGCGGATGATGATGCCGATCAGCGCGAGAATCCCGAGGATCGCCACAAAGCCCATCGGCGTGCCCGTCGGCACCAGCGCCAGGACCACGCCGATCAGCCCCAGCGGCGCGACACTGGCCACCAGGAACATCTTCTGCACACTGTGCAACTGGATCATCAGGAAGGTCGCCATCAGGAACAGCATCAGTGGTACCACCTTGGCAATCGGCCCCTGGGCCTTGCCGCTCTCCTCCACCGTACCGCCGGTGACCACCTTGTAACCCGGTGGCAAGCCGGCGGCGAACTGGTCGATATCGGGCTTCAACTGCTTGACCAGATCGGTCGGCTGCAAGTTGCCACGCACCCCGGCCTTGAGGGTGATGGTCGGCAAGCGATCACGGCGCCAGACCAGCGGCTGCTCCAGTTCATAACGCACGGTGGCGAACGCCAGCAACGGAATCGACACCCCGTTGGGCGTGACGATCTGCAGGTTCTGCAAGGTTTCCGGCGTGCCCCGCTCACTGTCCACCGCCCGCCCGACCACGTTGATCAGGTAGATATCGTCCTTGACCTGGGTCACCGGCGAACCGCTGACAATGCTGTTCATCAGCCTCGCCACATCCTCGGATGACAAACCGAACTGCCGCGCCTTGTCCTGGGCGATATCGATGCGCAGCACCTTGCCCGGCTCGTTCCAGTCGTAGATGGTTTCGCCGACATTGGGGTTCTTGTCGAGGATGGTTGCCAGCTCGATAGCATGCTTGCGCACCTGGTCGATGTCCTTGCCACTGACCCGGTACTGCAACGGCCGCCCCACCGGCGGGCCCATTTCCAGGGTCTGGACAAAGCTGCCGATGCCGACGAAATCCTCCCGCAAGCGCTTGTTCAGCCGCTCGATCAACGCGGCGCGCTGCTCCAGGCCTTTGCTGACGATGATCAACTGCGCGTAGTAGGGGTTCTGCAATTGCTGATCGAGGGGCAGGTAGAAACGGACCGCGCCCTCGCCGATATAGCTGCTCCAGCGCAGGATATCCGGGTCGTCCTTGAGGCTCGCCTCAAGTCGGTCCACCGCCTTGCGCGTTTCGTTGATCGAGGCGTTTTGCGGCAGGTTGAGGTCGACAAGGATTTCCGGACGGTCCGAGGACGGAAAGAACTGGTTCTGCACAAATCGCATGCAAAACACCGACAAGGCAAACACCAGCACCGTGAGGCCAATGGCCCACCAGCGATTGCGCATCGACCAGAGCAAACCGGCGTTGAACACCCGGGCAACACGTCCCGGTTCGCCACCATGGCCCTTCACGTTCTCACTGAGGATATGCACGGCGATCACCGGCGCGAACAGCACCGCGACAAGCCACGACACCAGCATCGCCACGGCAATCACCGCGAACAGGGTGAAGGTGTATTCCCCGGCGGAACTGGCATTGAGGCCGATGGGCACGAAGCCGGCCACGGTGACCAGGGTGCCGGTGAGCATCGGAAAGGCCGTCGAGGTGTAGGCGAACGTGGCCGCCTGCTGCTTGGTGTCGCCCTTCTCCAGCCGCGTGACCATCATCTCCACGGTGATCATCGCATCGTCCACCAGCAGGCCGAGGGCGATGATCAAGGCGCCGAGGGAGATCCGCTGCATGGTGATGCCGCTGTATTCCATAAATACGAAGACCATCGCCAGCACCAGCGGGATCGAGCAGGCCACCACCAGCCCGGCACGCATGCCGAGGGCGATAAAGCTCACCACCAGCACGATGATCACCGCTTCGAACAAGGCGCTGGTGAAACCGCCGACGGCCTTCTCCACCACCTCAGCCTGGTCGGAGACCTTGTGTACCCCGACGCCCACCGGCAGTTCGGCGGTCAAGCTGTCCATGCGCGCATGCAGGCTCTTGCCGAAGTCCTGGATATTGCCGCCCTTCTTCATGGCGATGGCCAGACCGATGGCGGTCTGGCCGTTGTAGCGAAACAGCGGGGTCGGCGGGTCGACATAACCGCGGCTGATCTCGGCGATATCGGCCAGCCGGTAGAAACGATCATTGAGCTTGAGGTTGACCGCCTCCAGGTCTTTCTCCGAGGCGTATTGCCCGGAGGCCCGCACCGAGATCCGCTCCGGCCCGGCCTCGATCACCCCGGCCGGGGTCACCGCGTTCTGCGATTGCAGGCTCTGCACCACCTGGCGCTGGTCGATGCCCAGGGCGGCCAGCTTGCGGGTGGAGAAGTTCAGGTAGAGGACTTCGTCCTGCGCGCCGATCATCTGGATCTTGCCCAGGCCCGGCACATCGCGGATCTGCGCCCGCACCTGTTCCACGTAGTCGCGCAGCTGACGCATGCTCAGGCCGTCGCTGGTAAAGGCGTAGACCGAACCGAATACATCGCCGAACTCGTCGTTGAACCCCGGTCCCTGGATACCCTGGGGGAAGTCACCGCGAATATCGTCGATCTTCTTGCGTACCTGGTACCAGATCTCCGGGATGTCCTTGCCGCTGGTGGTGTCACGCAGAAACACGAACACCGTCGACTCGCCCGGCCGGGTGTAACTCTTCACATAGTCCAGGGAGTCGAGTTCTTCGAGTTTTTTCTCGATGCGGTCGGTGACCTGTTCCAGGGTGTCATCCACCGTGGCGCCGGGCCATTTGGTCTGGATGATCATGGTCTTGATGGTAAAGGACGGATCTTCCTCGCGCCCCAGGTTGATGTAGGAAAACACCCCCATCAACAGCGCGACGAACATCAGGTACCAGACGAACGACTGGTGTTTGAGGGCCCACTCGGACAGGTTGAAGGACCCTTTCATTGGGCTTTTTCCTCAGCGACTTTGACTTTCTGCCCCGGTTTCAGGCTGTTCACTCCGGCACTCACCACCCGTTCGCCGGGTTTGACGCCGGAAGCCAGCAGCACGCCGTCGGCATCGCGACTGAGCACCCGGACCTCACGCAATGCGACTGTCTGGCTCTGCGGGTCGATGATCCAGACCCGGGTCTGGCCCCCGCTTTCCAGCAGTGCCGAAAGGGGCAGGCGGGTCCGTGGCGCAATGGCCGAGCTGAGGGTGACGCTGATGGAGCTGCCCAGGCGAAATGCCGCCGGGGTCTCGGCCAGGGTCAGCCGGGCACGTTGGGTGCGGGTGGCGCTGTCGGCCTGGGGCTCGATTTCTCGCAGTCGGGCGGTGGTGTTGACGGAAGGATCAAGTTGGCTGGCGACAAGGAACTCGACGCCCTCGCTCAGCTGATCAGCCAAGGCGGCCGGCAGATCGATGACCGCTTCCTTGATATCGGGACGCGCCAGGGTCACCACCTGCTGGCCGGCGCTGACCACCTGGCCGGCCTCGGCTTTCCAGGCGGTGACCACCGCCGCGTGGTCGCTGTGCAGTTCGCTGTAGCCGAGCTGGTCGCGGGCCTGGCTGACCGAGGCCTTGGCCTGCTCCAGGGAAGCTCCGGTGGTTTTCAGGTCAGTCTGGGCAACGTCCAGTTGCGCCTGGGCGCCGACGCCACGGTCGAACAGCTCCTGCTGGCGTCGGGCATTGGCCTGGGCGTTGATCCACTGCGCCTGGACCCGCGCCAGATCGCCTTCGGCGGCGCGCAACTGGTTCTGTTGATCGGTGGGATCGAGGCTGGCGAGCAAGGCGCCCTGCGCCACCTCGCTGCCGACATCCACATAACGCCGGGCGATCCGTCCCGAGACGCGAAAACCCAGGGTGCTTTCATAACGTGCCTGGATGCTCCCGGCGAAACGCCCGAGGCTCTGTTCCAGGGCCGGCGTGACCTCGACGAACAGCACCGGGCGTACCGGTTCGGGGGCAGGCTCCTGTTTCGAGCAGGCGACCAGCAAGGCGCCACTCAGCAACACCAGCGACAGGCGCTTCATGGCTGGGCTCCCTTGGCCGGTTGCGCGGCGATCTCCACCAGCATGTCCGGATGGAGCAACTGCCCACCGGCGATCACCACCTTTTCACCGCCCTGGAGGCCGTCACTGATGATCACATGGCCGGTCAGGTAGCGTCCGACCTTGACCCGGTGCAGGCTGACCTTCCCACTATCGTCCACCAGCCACACGGCCGGCTCGCTGATGTCCTTGGTCAGGGCCGACCAGGGCAGCTCGATACTGGCTTTGCCGGGAGCGGTGACGGTGGCGCTGACCACCGAGCCCAGGTCCATGCCGGCCGGCAGCGCGCCGAGGGCGACCTTGACCTGCACGGTGCCGCTCTGGGCCGAGACCGCCGGGGTCACTTCACGGACCTTGCCGGTGGCCTGGATAGCCGGGTTGTCGAGCAGGGTCACGGTAATGCTCTGGTCGCCGGGCGGCTCCACCAGCAGCGACTCGTAGACGTTGAACACCGCGTCGCGCGCGCCGTCACGGGCCAGGCTGAAGATCGGCATGGTCGCCTGCACCACCTGCCCGACCTCGGCCTGGCGGGCGGTGATCACCCCGGGCGCCTCGGCGATCAGCGAGGTGTAACTCAGCTGTTCACGGGCATTGGCCAACTGTGCCTGGGCCGCGGCGAGCGCGCTCTTGCTGCTCAGCAAGGCGGCCTGGGCCGAGTCGTATTCGCTGCGACTGGTATACCCCTTGGGCAGGAGCTTCTGCTGGCGGACGAAAGCCGCGCTGGTCTGCTGCACCCGCGCCTGCTGGGCATTGACCTCGGCCTGGGCGGTGTCGACATGGGTTTGCAGGTCCTTGGGGTCGAGCTTGGCGAGCACCTGTTTGGCGGAGATCCGCGCGCCGACGTCGACAGAGCGCTGGATGATCTTGCCACCGACACGGAACGACAGGTCGGTCTGGACCCGGGCCTGGACATCGCCGGTCAGGGTCACGGCGGCGCCGAAATCCTTGCGTTGCACCTGCTCGACGAAGACCCGCGGCCGCTCGGGTTCAGGCGGTTTGTCATGACCGCATCCACTCAAGAGCGCTGCCAGGCCGAGGGCGACCATCCACTGTGTTCGATGCCCCTTCATGCACGCTCCTTTGCGTAATACAGTTTCGCCAGTGCGGTTACGACTGTTAGCGTAGAACAGGGTTCCCTCACTGCACACCAACAACTCAACTCACCCCGCAGGACGCTTTTCATGCTCAAGACCCTGGCGGTCGCCAACTACCGCTCGATCAACCAACTGGTGGTGCCGCTGGGTCGACTGAACCTGATCACCGGGCCCAATGGCAGCGGCAAATCCAACCTCTATCGCGCCCTGCGCCTGCTGGCGGAAACCGCCCAGGGCGGGGTGGTCAACGCACTGGCGCGTGAAGGCGGGCTGGATTCGACCTTCTGGGCGGGGCCGGAAACCATCAGCCGGCGCATGCGCAACGGTGAAGTGGCCATTGAAGGCCAGGTCCGCAAGGGGGCGAAGCGCCTGCGCCTGGGGTTTGCCGGTGAGGACTTCAGCTACGCCATTTCCCTCGGCTTGCCGGAGCCGAGCAGTTCGTATTTTTCCCTGGACCCGGAGATCAAGCGCGAATGCATCTGGGCCGGTGCCCTGTATCGCCCGGCCAGCCTGCTGGTGGGACGTTCCGGGCCCATGGTCAAGGCCCGCGAAGGGCGTGGCTGGGAGGTGCTGGCGCAACACACGCCGAGCTTCGACAGCCTGTTCGATCAGGTCGGCAATCTGCGCGGTTCGCCGGAAGTACTGTTACTGCGTGAGAGCATTCGCGGCTGGCGTTTTTACGATCACTTTCGCAGCGATGCCGACGCGCCTGTACGCCAGCCCCAGTTGGGTACACGCACGCCGGTGCTGCATCACGACGGTCGCGACCTGGCGGCGGCGTTGCGGACCATTATCGAAGTCGGCGACGCCGAAGCCCTGCACGCGGCCATCAGCGATGCCTTTCCTGGCTCACGACTGAAGATCGCGCCGTTGCAGGGTGCGCGCTTTGCCATCGAGTTCTATCAGGAAGGGTTGCTGCGACCGCTGTCGGCTGCCGAGCTGTCGGACGGGACCTTGCGTTATCTGCTGCTGGTGGCGGCGTTGCTGACGCCCCGGCCACCGACCCTGATGGTGCTGAACGAACCGGAAACCAGCCTGCACCCGGACCTGCTGCCGGCCTTGGCGCGCCTGATCGTACAGGCTTCGGAGCACTGCCAGCTGTGGGTGGTGTCCCATGCCAGCCGCCTGATAGCGGCGTTGCAGCAGGACCCGGCGTGCAACGCCATCGTCCTGGAAAAAATCCTCGGACAGACCGGGGTTGTCGGCCAGGACAGGCTCGATGAGCCGGCCTGGAACTGGCCGGACTGACCCTGGGTTAAAACCCGCCCGACGGATTTGCCGGATAGTCAGCGGGCGGCTACTTTCCTTTGCACCGCAATACGGATCTTTTTACCCAATGGGCGCTCCAAGCACGGACGAACATGGCCCGCTCAATGGCCAGCCCATAACAAGGAAGACTATATGGTTCAGGCAAAAGCGCCGGAAAAGCTCGATCCACAAGACATCGTGAAGCTGTTGATGGCATTGCGCCGAGCAGTGAGAAAACAACCGAGCGGGCAATAAAAAACGCCGACGCTGGTTGCTCGTCGGCGTTCAAACCTTGGAAGGGGTTCTTCGCGAATCAGAACGCCGGCAATACCGCGCCTTTGTACTTCTCGGCGATGAATGCTTTCACTTCCGGGCTGGTCAGGGCCTTGGCCAGTTTCTGGATCGCGTCGCTGTCCTTGTTGTCCGGACGAGCTACCAGGAAATTCACGTAAGGCGAATCGGCACCTTCGATCACCAGTGCGTCTTTAGCCGGGTTCAGGCCCGCTTCCAGCGCGTAGTTGGTGTTGATCATGTCCAGGTCGACCTGGTCCAGAACCCGTGGCAGCAGGGCCGATTCCAGTTCCTTGAACTTCAGGTGCTTGTCGTTCTTGACGATGTCTTTGGGCGTCGACAGGGCGTTGGTCGGGTCTTTCAGGGTGATCAGACCGGATTTCTGCAGGAGCAGCAGGGCACGGCCGCTGTTGCTGCCTTCGTTCGGAATGGCCACGGTGGCGCCGTCTTTCAGCTCAGCCAGGCTTTTGACTTTCTTCGAGTAACCACCGAAAGGCTCGACGTGCACGCCAATCACGGTGACCAGGTTGGTGCCCTTGCCTTTATTGAAGCCATCCAGGTACGGCTTGGTCTGGAAGTAGTTGGCGTCCAGGTGTTTCTCGGCCACCTGGGTGTTCGGTTGTACGTAGTCGGTGAAGACCTTGATTTCCAGGTCCACGCCTTCTTTGGCCAGGGTCGGCTTGATCAGCTCGAGGATCTCGGCATGGGGGATCGGCGTTGCCGCCACGACCAGTTTCTCGCCGGCCTGGGCCAGACCTGCCGCCAGAGCGGCCGCCAATGCGGTAAACAACAGAACCTTTTTCATGCAGTGTCCTTATCGAAGATCACGGTCGTCATCGACGACAGCCTTGAGAGAGAGGTGCCAGTAAAGTGATATCGCTGGCGTGGGGCAGAAGATACCGATATTTTTTATTCCAGAACAATATCTTTTATTCATCTTCATATTCCATTTTGTTCATACAGACCCTGCCCTTTGTAGGAGCCGGCTTGCTGGCGATGAACGATAACGTGGTGTACCTGAAAACACCGCGTCGCCCGAATCGCCAGCAAGCCGGCTCCTACAGAAGCTCAGACGCCCGCGTTATCCAGCAGGCGCTTGAGCGCCGTCAGTTCCTCAGGGGAACTGCTGCCGATAAATTGCTCGATCAAGGCCAGCGGCGCTGACAGATTCAAATGTTCCGGCAAAATCTCGTCGCCGCTGCTCACCAGCAAGGCAAAGTGAATGACATTCTCCAGCTCGCGGGTATTGCCCGGCCAGCTGTGACGCTCCAGAGCACGCTGGGCACTTTCGCTGACCAGTGGCACCGGCAGGCTCAGGCGCTGACTGTAGATACCGAGAAAATACTCGGCCAGGGGCAGGATATCGCCGACCCGCTCGCGCAATGCCGGCAACTCCAGCCGGCCTTCGCTGAGGTAGTGATACAGGCGCTCATGGAATTTACCGACCGCCACCGCCTGGGCCAGGTCGATGCTGGTGGCCGCCACCAGGCGTACATCCACCGGACTCGGCTGCGGCGCGCCGACCCGGGTGACTTCATGATTTTCCAGGGCGGCGAGCAACTTCACCTGGATCGGCAACGGCAGGTCGCCAATCTCGTCCAGGTACAAGGTGCCGCCATTGGCCGAGCCGAACCAGCCGGCGCGACTGCTGGCCGAACCGCTGTAGGCCCCCGCCGCATAACCGAACAGTTCGGCATCGGCGTAGGTCGGGCTGATGGCGCCGCAGTTCACCGAAACAAACAACCCGGTGCGGTCGCTGGCGCGGTGGATATGCCGGGCGAGCAACTCCTTGCCGGTCCCGGTCTCGCCACGGATCAATACCGGCACCGACTTGGGCGCCAGGGTTTCGAGTTCTTCACGCAGTTGCCGCGAACGCGGGTCGACGAACACCAGCGCCTTGGCGCGAATGCTCAGTGGGCTTTTTTCCGAATCGGGAAAGGTCAGCAGCGGCTGACCGAAGGTTTCATGCAGGCTCATGGCAGGCTCCCGCCCCAAACCACCAATGGCAGTGGGCGTTCAAGCAAAAGAAAGAATTCAGGCGCGACGCAGGGAATGCTGTTCCATTCGGGTCTGCAGGCGGTACAGGTAGGCAAAACCCTGTTCCCAACGCTGGTGACCGGACTTCACATTGATATGCCCGGCACCGCTGAGGATGCTCGCTTGCGCGCCCCAGTCGCGGGCCAGTTCCAGGGTCCGCGGGGCGCTGACGGCGGCGTCGTTGTCGGAGGCGACGATCTGGCTCGGAAACGGCAGCAGGTCGCTCGGAATCGGCGCAAAGTTACGCAAGGCCGGGGCGCAGGCGGGACGCTCGACATCGGCCGGGGCCACCAGCAATGCACCACGGACCTGGCGCAGCAGGTGCAACGGCGCTGTTTGCGCCCAGTGGGCAACGGTGATGCAACCCAGGCTGTGGGCAATCAAGATCACCGGCGTATCGTCCGCGGCAATGGCTTCGGCCAGGGCCGCGACCCAGTCTTCGCGGCGCGGCGTCAGCCAGTCGGCCTGCTCCACCCGCGCACTGTTGGGCAGGCTGTTCTGCCAGTGGGTTTGCCAATGATCTTCTGGCGATCCTTGCCAGCCCGGCACGATCAGATAACGAATCGACTCGTTGCGCATGGGGTACACCTCCTCCAGCGTTTGCGTTCCCGATCGAGTATAGGGAGGAGAGTTATATTCGTTAAGGAATAAGAAGCTATTTATTAAGACGATAAAGAAATATAAGAGCTTGCGAATCACTCCTTGTCGACGCGAATCCTTGTGGGAGCTGGCTTGCCGGCGATGAGGCCCGCAAGTCCTGCATCGACTATCCAGCCGCCATCGCCGGCAAGCCGGCTCACAGGTTCTGCATTTGCCAGTTGCTCCGTGGAAAATAAAAAAGGGCCGCACCCTGCCAAGGAGACGGCCCAAGAAACATCGAAGATGTGTTGCCCTCAGCGTGCGGTAATCACCGACAGTTTGGTGATCCCGGCCCGCTCGATGGAGGCCATGGCCCGCGCCACTTCGCCGTAGTTCACGCCGTTGTCGGCCTGCAATTGCACCCGCAGGTCCGGATCCTTGGCCTTGGCCGCCTGGAGGTTGAACTCCAGCAGCTCGGGCTTGATTTCATCCTTGTTGAGGAACAGCTTGCCGCTGCCATCAATACTCACCACCAGCGGGTCCTTCTGCTCCACCGGCGCCACGGCTTCGGTCTTCGGCAGGTTGATCGGAATCGCATTGGTCAGCAGCGGCGCGGTGACGATAAACACCACCAGCAGCACCAACATCACGTCCACCAGCGGCGTGACGTTGATCTCGCTCAATACCTCATCGCTGTCCTGGGTCGAGAAGGCCATATCAGGACGCCTCCTTCACTTTCTGCGCACCGCCCTGGGCGGCGGTTTTGTTCGCCGTCGGGTGGATCAGCACGCGGAACGAACTCTTCTGCGCCAGGCTGTAGAAGTCATGGGCGAAGTCATCGAGGTCGGCGGCGGTGAGCTTCAGGCGACGCAGGAAATAGTTGTAAACCAGCACCGCCGGCACCGCGACGGCGATCCCGACACCGGTGGCCACCAGCGCGGCACCGATCGGCCCGGCAACGGTTTCCAGGCTCGCGGACCCGGCGGCGCTGATGCCTTTCAAGGCTTCCATGATCCCCCACACGGTGCCGAACAGACCAATGAACGGCGAGGTGCTGCCGATACTGGCGACTACCGCCAGGCCGGTTTCCAGGGAGCGTCGTTCCCGCACGATCTGTTGGCGCAGGGCACGTTCGAGACGGTCCTGATGATTGATCGCCTGGCTCAGATCCGCCGCGTGGGACGCATCGCCGACCTGGATCGCGGCATAACCGGCCTGGGCCACGCGAGCGGCTGCGCCCGGTTGGGTTTCGCTGAGCTCGGCGGCCGAGTCGAGGCTGGAAGCGGCCCAGAACTGTTTGTGGAACTTGCGATCCTGGGCCTTGAGGCGGCCGAACTGCACGCCCTTGAGCAGGGCAAGGCCCCAGGTGGCGACGGAGAAAACCACCAGCAGCCAGATCACCGCGCTTTCGATGGATTGGAGTGGAGATGCCAGTAACGTCATGATGTGTTCCCTCTGTGGAAGCGTTTAGCGCGTTGGGTGCCGATCAGTGGATCTTGAAGTCGATGGGTACGCTGACCCAGCCGACCTGGGCGACATCGCCCTGCTTGGCCGGGACAAAGCTCCAACGCTTGACCGCTGCCAGCGCGGCGTCGTCGAGTTGCTGGCGACCACTGGTTTTCTGAATCTGGATCTCGCCCGGTTTGCCGCTGGCCAGGACCTGCACCCGCAACAAGACCGTGCCTTCCCAACCGCGACGCTGAGCCAGCTGCGGATATTCCGGCGCCGGGTTCTTCAGGTACGCGGCGCTGGCCGAAGCCGGGGTCACCGGTGCCGGCGTCGGCGGCGCCGGTGGCGCTGCCGGAGCCGCTGGCTCTGGCGGCGCGGGCGGTTGCTCGACCGGCTTGGGCGCAGGTTTCGGCTCAGGCTTGGGCACCGGCTTGACCTTGGGTTTGGGCACCGGCTTGGGCGGCGGCGGTTTGGCCGCCAGCTCATCGACCACTGGCGGCGGCGGCTCGACCACCGGTGGGGGCGGCGGAGGCGGAGGGGGTGGAGGCGGCGGTTCAACCACGGGCGGAGCCGGTTGGGAGAACTCGATGGTCATCGGTGGGATTTCCGGCGGCACCACCGGCAGCACCGGGGTTTCCTTCTGGCTCAGCCAGTAGATCACCGCGCCATGCAGCACCAGCGCGAACACACCGAGCAAGATCGCCTCGCGTCGGCTGAGGATGCCCTTGGGCACTTTCTGCAGACGCAACTGCCCCAGCGGCGCGCGATGGGGCCGGCCGAGGTCAACCAACTCGCCACCCGGTGCCGGGTGCCTGCGCACCTCATGTGCACTGGCAGCGGTCTGGACATTGCCCATTGAATAACTCCTGCGGTCTTCAGCAAAAAATCGTCGAGGCGCGCTTGGCGGCGTCGAGGTGCCGATGATCCACGGAGGCTGCTTAGGCCTTAAAGTAATCTTTAAAGTTATACATAGAACAAAAATGAATATAGATTTCCGCTGATCCGCTCAAGACCGCGTGTTTCAAGGGCTGCAGCCCATCGTTCGAAAAGCCATGCCTTTCAGGCATCGAAAATATTCGCTCAGGGCATGCCTTCAAGGCCCGAAACCGCCACTTGTCTGTCGAATTTCAAACACGCAGCGGCGATCAGCGCACTGATAACTGCGCAGATGACCCGGCAACAAGAAGAAGGATTTGACCGTAAGAAAGAGGGAAGTTTAAACAATAAAAATGCGTATTTGATCATTAACAAACACGACAAAACATACCGCCAGTACTTCGAGCGGATGAGCAGTTTCAGCCACTCACCCGTTCGTTGGCCTGGCAGTATATTGTGTTGCCTTTATTACTGTTTGACGAACTCGCCACCCAGACCGACCACTTGGCCGTCAAAGGTGCTGCGTGAGCCGCTCGCTCTCAGTCGCCCGTAATTGTGGTCGGGCGAGAAGGCGGCGAAGGTGACATAGCCGTGACCATCATTGTAGCCAGTGAAGGCGATGATCGTGGGCTGGCCGGTGCTGTTCTGGAAGTGGTAGTGGCCGGTCACGTTGTAATTCACACCGGCCTGGGTGATCTGCCCGCTGAAGGAACCGTTCGAGTCGTTACCGTCGGTCACGACCAGTCTGGCGTCAGAGTTGGCGTTTACATAAGTTCCATTGATGCTCGACATGATGCGTTCTCCTTATGTCGTTAATACACTCTTCCACTGAAAGTGAGGTTCTCCTGAAACTCACGACACCCAGCATGGTTGGACTTGTAACGCCTGTCCAATTGCACCACCGGTTATTTCTCAATTGATTGGCTATATGAACCATGAGCATTGTGAATAACTTACTCTTTTGACCCTGCCCTTATAACCCGCTCTTTTGGGTATGTAACCAACTCGCCTAGGTTCGAGACAGGCTAAGGCTCACACCGTTGAGAATAGAGCGGCGCATAACAACGCTCTATGAATATTCTAAATAGATCTAAGAAACACAATAACTATTCATTGACGGAATAACAGTCGCCATTTAAAACCTCAAGCCCCACTCGTCGCCAATGCCTACGGGTCATTTTCCGGATGCAGGGAAAGCTTATGGATCTTCGCCAGCTGCGCTACTTCATCGCCCTCAACGAACACCGCAGTTTTGTTCGAGCGGCGGACGCCATGGGCATCACCCAACCAGCCTTCAGCCGCAGTATCCAGGGCTTGGAGCAGGAGTTCGGTTGTGTGCTGGTGGAGCGTGGCCACAAGGACCTGCGCCCGACGCCCGAAGGCCAGGTGGTGCTGCAACATGCCCTGACCCTGGTGCAGGGCGCCGCCCTGTTGAGTGCCGAAGTGATCCAGATGACCAAGCTCGATGCCGGCGAGCTGCGCTTCGGTTGCGACACCGCCTCGGCGGTGAAACTGGTCCCCGAAGCCACGGCCCGATTTATCGATGCCTATCCGAAAGTGCGTACCGGTTTCCAAGTGGAGAATTGGGAAAAACTCAGCCGCAGTCTGGGTCGTGAAGAGATCGAGTTCTTTATCGCCGATATCCGCCATTTCGAGGCCGATCCGGATTTCCAGACCCGGGCGCTGACACCCCGTCGCGGGGTGTTTTTCTGCCGCCCTGGGCATCCATTGCTGGCCAAGGAAAGCCTGTCGACCAACGACCTGTTCGATTACCCGCTGGCAAGTGCCCTGATAGCCCCCGGCGTACGTAAGTTGCTGGCGAACCTGAGCGGTCGCAAGGACTTCTCATCGAGTATCGAGACCGAACATTACCCGGCGCTGGTGAAGATCGTTCGCCAGTCCGATGCCATTGGCATGGGCACCGAAGAGGCCTTTATCGAGGACATGGAACAGGGCTCGCTGGTGCGGCTGCACTGGCGCAACCTGCCCCATAACATCGAAAGCCTGCATAGCCGTTGCGGCATCGTCAGCCGCACCGGGTTTCGCCTGTCACCGGCGGCGCGGGCGATGATCGAGACCCTGGTCGCGGTCGATACACAAAAGATCTGAGCCGCCGCGAGCCTTCTTACCCCCGCGCCGGTTGCACCGCCTGCACGCCCGCACGCTCCGGCCGGACAAACCGGTTGGCCCGTCCGAAGGTCCCGAAATCATTGAAACGCACACCCATCTCGGCCATCACCCTATGTGCCACCGGCGCGGTCATCTGGCGGATATAGAACGGTTCCTTGACCACGAAATGATGAATCCCGTGGGTGCTGCCGAAGTTGAAGCAGAACGCCTGCAACGGCCACAACCACCAGGGATTGAGCACCTGGGTCTGCTGGATCACGTTGCCCGCCTCGAGATCCCCGTAGTAGTGCATGTTCGAACTGACGAAATGCAGGCAGAAGGTCCGCAGCACATTCGGCCCGATGATCACCACCACCGCGATATCGATCACCTGCATCACCGCCAGGGTATGGGCTGACCAGTCGATGGAGCTGCCCAGCAGACCGGCGATCCCGTTGGCCGCGTGGAACCCGAGAAACACGTACCACGCGCCCCAGTGCAGCAACGCCAGTGGCGCATAGACCCTCAGCGTGCGCTTGAGGATGCTGAACTTGTGGGTCCAGGTCTTGGCCCGCAGCATGCGGATCAGCGAAGACATGACGTTGTCGCCGACCATCAGCAGGCGGGCAATCCCCCACGGCTCGCCATTGGTGATGGCGCGCTCTTCCATGTCCGCCTCGGTGCCGGAAACCTTGTGATGATTGAGGTGCAGATGGCGCCGAATCCAGGGGTTGATGGTGCTCGGCCGGGCCAGCCAGACCAGCGCCAGCATCAGGTTGTGCGGCACCCGCTGCTTGCGGAAATACATGCTGTGGATCAGGTCGTGTTCCAGCTCGTGGGTCAGCGAGGCAAAAAAAGCATTCAGTAACAAACACCCCCACCAAGCCAGGTATCCACCCACATAAAGCGCCGCCGAACCGATCATTCCGGCCAGGGCAAACGCCAGGATACCCGCGCCCAGGGCGTCCTGGTGATTCAAAAGCGGGTAACGCCGGCGCAACTCGACGCCCCGGGACATGACCTTTTCGCGAATATAGGCGGATCGTTGTTGAGCATTCATGCGTTCGGGACTTGCGCAAACACCGTCCATGATTCCATCCTCTAGTTATTGATGTTCGTATCCTGCGCCGTTGCAGCATCAGAGGTCGTAGCCGCGAACGCCAACCCGTTGACCGGATACGCCAACATGCCTGAACCGACCTCGCTCTCCAGCTGGACCCGCGCCCTGCGCAAGCAGCTCGACGCCCTGGGCCTTGACAGCGCCGCCCTGTGCCACCAAGCCGGACTCGACCCGCAATTGATGGACGACCCCAACGCCCGCTACCCGCTGTCGGCCACCACCCGCCTGTGGGAGTTGGCCGTGGCCAGTAGCGGCGACCCGGCCATCGGCTTGCGGGTCTCGCGCTTTGTCAGTCCGACCACCTTCCACGCCCTCGGCTACGCACTGGTGGCCAGCGGCAGCCTGCGCGAGGTGTTCGAACGGATCGTGCGGTATCACCAGGTGGTCAGCGATGCCCTGGAACTGGAACTCAGCCGCGAAGGCGAACGCTACCGCTTTCGCCTGCGGGTACCCAAGGACAGCCCGGCACCGGCCCCCGAAGCCATTGATGCCTTCGTTTCGATCTATGTACGCACCTGCCGCAACCGCCTGGGCCGCGACTACGCGCCGTTGGCGGTGTATCTGCGACGCCCGGAGCCGGCCGATCCGACGCCCTGGCACACGGTATTCCGCGCGCCGGTGTTCTTCGCCGCCGAGGAGGACCGGCTGGAGTTCGCCTGCAGCGATTTCGACAGTCACCTGGACGACGCCAACCCGGAACTGGCCGAGCACAACGAGACGGTACTCAACCGGACCCTGGCGCAATTAAAGCCCTTGACCTGGGAGCGCCGCGTGCGTGAGGCCATCGAGGCCCAGTTGCCGGAAGGCGAACCGTCGGCGGAACGCATCGCCCAGACGCTGCACCTGAGCCTGCGCAGCCTGCAACGGCACCTGGCCGATGAAGGCGCGCGCTACGACACCTTGCTCAACGAGTGTCGGGAGAACCTCGCGCTGTTGCATCTGCGCGACCCGCAGTGTTCTCTGAGTGAGGTCAGCTATCTGCTCGGCTTTGCCGACACCAGCAGCTTCAGCCGGGCATTCAAGCGCTGGACCGGGATCACCCCGGGGCAGTTTCGCGACGGGCTGCGCTAAGAGCGACTCAGGCGCTGGCCGTAGCCCGCAGCCCTTCCAGATCGAGGATCTCGATCCCGCCATAGCTGGTGCGCAGAATCCCCTGCTGCTGGAAATCCTGGAGGATCTGGTTGGTGGTCTGGCGCGACAACGACAACATCGCCGCCAACTGCTCCTGGGACACCTCGAGCAATTGCCGTGAACGGTTCAATTCCCCATAGCCTTCGGCAATCAATAACAGCCGATGCGCCAGGCGCGCCGGTGCCGGCATCAGGCTCAACTGTTCCAGGCCGATAAAGGTCAGGCGCAGTTTCTGGCTCATCAGCAAAGCGAACTGCCGCCAGTATTCGGGGTGCTCGTCAAGCAGCTTGAGCAACACGTCCTGGGGCACCTGCAACAGGATGGTGTGCCCCACGGCATAAGCGTCGTGGGTCCGCGGCAGGCCATCGAACAGGGAAATCTCGCCGAACCAGTAAGGCAGCTCCATCACCCCGAGCAAGGCTTCCTTGCCCTTCTCGCTGACGGCACCGACCCTGACCGACCCCTCCAGCACCGCGTACAGCCCGCACGGCGGATCGCCGCGCTGGAACAGGCGCTGGCCAGGCGTCAGGCGTCGGCCCTTGGCGGCGGCGAGCAGGCTATCCTGCAAGTGAGCGGGCAGATGGTTGAACCAGTGTCCGGTCAGCAGGCGCGAGCGCCAGGCAGATACATCCATGAGAACTCCGAGACAATTGTCGTGTAGCTGACAGAGTAAAAATTTCACGCAGGGCATGATCCCATCACCCTACAGGAGGAATAACAATGAAAAACCTCGTCGAGCATCTCAGTCAATACGCGGACTATCACCGTGACCCGCGCAATATCGCCAGCCACTTCATCGGCATTCCCCTGATCGTGGTCGCCGTGGCGGTGTTGCTGTCACGGCCGCAATGGCCGGTAGCCGGGCTCGGAATCAGTCCCGCAGTGCTTCTGGCGGTGGTCTCGGCGGTGTTTTATCTGCGCCTGGAACTGGCCCTCGGACTGCTGATGACGGTGCTGCTCGGCCTATCCGTTTGGGTGGGCCAAATCCTTGCGGCGCAGGCCACGCTGGTGTGGTTGGCGAGCGGAATCGGCCTGTTCGTGATCGGCTGGGCGATCCAGTTTGTCGGGCATTACTACGAAGGGCGCAAGCCGGCGTTTGTCGACGATCTCAGCGGGCTGATCGTCGGGCCGTTGTTCGTGGTGGCGGAGCTGTTGTTTTTGCTCGGGCTGCGCCAGGAGCTCAAGCATGAGATCGAGGCGCGGGTGGGGGCGGTGCGGTTGCGGGAGAAGCGGACGGCCGTTTGAAATAGCCGGTGCCTGTAAAGGCCTCTTCGCGGGCAAGCCCTGCTCCTACAGTATCGTGTCGTACCGACAGAAGACTGTAGGAGCAGGGCTTGCCCGCGAAAGGGCCCTCAAGACCACCAAAAGCTGCGCTGGTAAGCCAGGCGCCTACGGGGTCCGCCGTGCCCTTAGAGACTGGCCTGCTTCTGCCAGACCTTGGGCTTGAAGAACAAGGTCTCCCCCCTCGTCAAGCCGATCAGGCTGTCGTGATCCTTCACCACTTCGGCTTCGATCAGTTCGCTCTGGCCTTCAACTTTCAGGGTCACCCGGGTCGTCGCGCCCAGCGGACGGATATCACGTACCTCGGCCGCATGGTGATCCTCCAGTTCATGGCGCGACAGCGACACTTCATGGGGCCGGAACAGCACATGCTGGTCGTCCCCCAGGTGCAGGCGGTTGGAATCACCGAGGAAGTGATAAACGAAATCGCTGGCCGGATTCTCATACACCTCGCCCGGTGAGCCGATCTGCTCGATCACGCCCTTGTTCATCACCACGATACGGTCGGCGACTTCCATCGCTTCTTCCTGGTCGTGGGTCACGAATACCGAGGTCAGGTTGATGTCTTCGTGCAGCCGCGCCAACCAGCGCCGCAGCTCCTTGCGGACCTTGGCATCCAGCGCGCCGAAAGGCTCATCCAGCAGCAGCACCTTGGGCTCCACCGCCAGGGCCCGGGCCAGGGCAATCCGCTGGCGCTGACCACCGGATAGCTGCTCAGGATAACGATCCGACAACCAGTCCAACTGCACCATGTTCAACAATTCATGGACCTTGGTCGCGATCTGGCTTTCATTCGGACGCTGGTTCTTCGGCTTCATACGCAGGCCGAAGGCGACGTTGTCGAACACCGTCATATGACGGAACAGCGCGTAGTGCTGGAACACGAAACCGACGTTGCGATCCCGCACATCATGGCCGGAGACGTCTTCGCCGTGGAACACGATGCTGCCTTCGTCCGGGGTTTCCAGCCCGGCGATGATCCGCAACAGGGTGGTCTTGCCGCAACCGGACGGGCCGAGCAGCGCCACCAGCTCACCGCTGTGGATATCCAGGTTGATGCGGTCCAGGGCCTTGAAGGCGTTGAAGTTCTTGCTGACATTACGGACTTCGATCGACATGACTTATTCCTCCGCCGCAGCGGCGCGCAGGCGGTTGATTCGGTTTTCGCTCCACTGCTTGAGCAGCAGGATGAAGAGCGCCAGGATCAGCAACAGGCTCGCCACGGCGAACGCGGCCACGTGGTTGTATTCGTTGTAGAGGATCTCGACGTGCAGCGGCAGGGTATTGGTCACCCCGCGAATGTGCCCGGAGACCACCGACACCGCACCGAACTCGCCCATCGCCCGGGCGGTACAGAGCACCACGCCGTAGATCAGGCCCCACTTGATGTTCGGCACGGTGACATGCCAGAACATCTGCCAGCCGTTGGCGCCCAGCAGGCGCGCGGCCTCTTCTTCCTGGGTGCCCTGCTCCTGCATCAGCGGGATCAGCTCACGGGCGACGAACGGCACGGTGACGAAGATGGTCGCCAGGACGATGCCCGGAAGAGCAAAGACAATCTGGATATCGTGATCCGCCAGCCAGGGGCCGAAGAAGCCCTGGGCACCGAACATCAGCACGTAGACCAGGCCGGCAATCACCGGCGAGACCGAGAACGGCAGGTCGATCAGCGTCACCAGGATGCTTTTGCCGCGAAACGAGTACTTGCTCACGCACCAGGCGGCGCTGACCCCGAACACCACGTTGAGTGGCACCGAAATCACCACGGCGATCACCGTGAGCTTCAACGCCGACAGCGCATCGGGCTCAAGGATCGCGCTGAAGAACGCGCCGAGGCCATTCTTCAAGCCCTGGGACACCACGATAAACAGCGGCAGCAGCAGAAACAGGAAAAACACCAGCCAGCCAAGGCTGATCAGGATATGTCGCGACACGGCGCTGCCACGACGGGCGGCGTTGGCCGAGGACGCGGCGGAAATAGACGATTGGGACATGTTCCGCGCCTCCTTATGGGTGTTCGATGCGCCGCTGCAGCAAGTTGATCAGCAGCAGCAGGACAAAGGAAACCACCAGCATCATCACGCCGATGGCGGTGGCGCCGGTGTAGTCGTACTGGTCGAGCTTGACCATGATCAGCAGCGGCAGGATCTCGGTTTTCATCGGCATGTTGCCGGCGATGAAAATCACCGAGCCGTACTCACCGACACCACGGGCAAAGGCCAGGGCAAAACCGGTCAGCCAGGCGGGCAGCAACGCCGGCACCAGGATGTAGCGGAACACTTGCAAGGGCTTGGCCCCCAGGCAGGCGGCGGCTTCTTCGATCTCCCGGGGGATATCGGCCAGCACCGGCTGCACGGTACGCACCACGAACGGCAGCGTGACGAAGGTCAGCGCCAGGGTGATGCCCAAGGGGGTGTAGGCGATCTTGAAACCGAGGTCGGCGGCGAACTGCCCCACCAGGCCTGCCGGCGTGTATAGCGCGGTCAGCGCGATACCGGCCACGGCGGTGGGCAAGGCAAACGGCAGGTCGATCATCGCATCGATGATCTTGCGGCCGGGGAAGGTATAACGCACCAGCACCCAGGCCAGCAGCGTGCCGATGATGCCATTGATGATCGCGGCGTACAGCGCGGTACCGAAACTCAGCTTCAGCGCTGCAACAACCCGCGGTGCCGAGATGATCGCCCAGAACTGATCCCAGGTGAGTTGGGCGGCATGCACGAACATCGCCGCCAGGGGGATGAGCACAATCAGGCTGAGGTACACCAAGGTGTAGCCCAGCGTCAGCCCGAAGCCGGGTATGACGGGGGAGATACGACGTGACATAAAAGTCCTTGGTTAACGGAACTGACACGCAAAGCCCGCAGGTGAATGCGGGCTCTGTGCTGGCTGCTTAATTCACGGTTTATTGCGCCGTGTAGATCTGGTCGAACACGCCACCGTCATTGAAGAACTTCGGTTGGGCAGTTTTCCAGCCGCCGAAGTCTTTGTCGATAGTCACCAGGTCCAGTTTCGGGAACTGCTGTGCGTATTTGGCGGCGATCTTCTCGTCACGTGGACGATAGAAGTTCTTCGCCGCGATCTCCTGGCCGGCCGGGCTGTACAGGTGCTTGAGGTAGGCGGTGGCGATCTCGGTGTTGCCCTTTTTCTCGGCGTTCTTGTCGACCACGGCCACGGGTGGCTCGGCGAGGATCGACAGGGACGGCACGACGATATCGAACTTGTCGGCGCCGCCGTCTTCCTTCAGGGCCAGGAAGGCTTCGTTTTCCCAGGCCAGCAGCACGTCGCCCTGACCGTTGTTGACGAAGGTGATGGTCGAGCCGCGAGCGCCGGTGTCGAGGACCGGCACGTGCTTGAACAGCTCTTTCACGTATTCCTGGGCCTTGGCTTCGCTGCCGCCGGCTTTCAGGCCGTAGGCCCAGGCGGCGAGGAAGTTCCAGCGCGCACCGCCGCTGGTTTTCGGGTTCGGGGTGATCACCGAGACGTCTTTCTTGACCAGATCGCCCCAGTCCTTGATGCCTTTGGGGTTGCCCTTGCGCACCAGGAAAACGATGGTCGAGGTGTAGGGGGTGCTGGCGTCCGGCAGGCGTTTTTGCCAGTCCTCGGGCAGGGTCTTGCCGAGCTTGGCGATTTCGTCGATGTCGCCGGCCAGGGCCAGGGTCACCACGTCGGCGCGCAGGCCGTCGATCACGGCACGGCCTTGCTTGCCCGAACCGCCATGGGATTGCTGGATCTTCACGTTGTCGCCGGGGTGGGCCTGCTTCCAGAAGCTGGTGAATTCGGCGTTGTAGTCCTGGTACAGCTCACGGGTCGGGTCGTAGGACACGTTGAGCAGCTCGTAATCCTTGGCAACGGCGGAACCGGCAAACACGGCACTGGCGAGCGCAGCCAGGGCGTAACGGCGAATCGACGACATGGTGAAGCTCCCGAAAATTTTGGTGTATTGGCTTTTTCTTATGGCGCTTGCGGCCCGCATTCGGGCTCGAACGCTCTGTTTTTGACTGGGGGGAGATGACGCCCTCCGGTTATCCAGTCGGGCCTCTGCTTGAACAGAGGAAGACGCGGGGTTCAGCTGGGTTTGGTGCCCGGGTTTTGCAGACGGAATTTTTCCTTGCGTTCGATCTGGACCACTTGTGCGTTGTGAACCGTGATCTCGACGGCACCGAAACGCAGATCGCGCAAGGCGCTCTGGATCTCACGCAGAATGGTTGCTTCGTCCTGGCCGTCAACGCTACGCAGAGATGCGCTCATGGTCGTGCTCCTGAAATGAGAGTTGCCCCGGCAGTGGGGCACTGCTTGTGGCGTGAGGGCAATCTTAGACAGGGGAAGTTATTCTTAAAAATACTATTTAAGAATTTTAATATAACCAAATACCATTATCAGGAGTGGCGCGGGTTGTAGCGGTGGCTGAAGCATTCCAAGGGGTGAGCGAGCCACTTTGGCGAGGGGGCAAGCCCGCTCGCCACAGGGCCGCGTTCAACCTGAAACTCGAAATAATCAGGCAATCACCGGCGCACGTTGCCAATCGAGCTGATCCGCCGGCATCGGTCGTCCGAACCAGTAGCCCTGCCCCAGGTCGCAGGACTGATCGAGCAGGAAACGCGCCTGATCGGCCTGCTCGATGCCCTCGGCCTGGACCTGCATGCCCATGCTTTGCGCCAGGGCGATGACCACCCGGACAATCGCCGCATCGTCTTCGTCCCACGGCAAACCGGCGACAAAACCCTGGTCGATCTTGAGTTTCTGCACCGGCAGCCGCTTGAGCCGCAGCAGCGAGGAATACCCGGTGCCGAAATCATCGATCGCCAGGCTCACGCCCAACTCGCGCAAGCGATGCAGTTGTTCCAACGCCACCTCGGGGTCGTCCATCACCGCGCTTTCGGTCACTTCCAGCTCCAGCAGCGCCGGGTCCAGCCCGGTGTCATCCAGCACCTTCGCCACCTGCTGGTACAACTCGCGACGGGCAAACAGACGACTGGAGACGTTCACCGCGATAAACGACAGCTCCACCCCCTCCTGCAACCACTGGCACATCTGCCGACAGGACTGCTCCATGACCCAGGCATCGATCTCGGCGATCAGCCCGGTGCGCTCGGCAATCGGAATGAATTCGCCAGGCGACACCAGCCCACGCTGCGGATGCTCCCAGCGCACCAGGGCCTCGACCCCGATCAGCCGGCTGTTGCTCAGGTCATGCACCGGCTGGTAATAGACCCGCAACTCGTCCTGCTCCAGCGCCCGGCGCAACTCACCGGCCATTTCCACCCGATGCTGGGCGTGGGCGGTCAGTTCTTCGGTATACAACGCATAACCTTCGCGCCCCGCGCTCTTGGCCTTGAACAAGGCCGAGTCGGCATTGCGCAACAATTGCTCGGCATTCAGCGAATCACTGGGGAACAGGCTGATACCGATGCTGGCGCTGATGAACAATTGATGCCCGTCGAGCTGGAACGGCTCCTTCAAACCCTCGATCACCCGCTGCGCCAGGGCCGCCGCCTGCACCACCTGCGGACAGTTCTCCGCCAGCACGGCGAACTCGTCACCGCCCAGGCGGGCCAGGCTGATCCCGCTGCCAAAGAGGTGCTGCAGGCGCTCGCCGACCGCCTTGAGCAACTGGTCGCCAACATTGTGGCCGAGGCTGTCGTTGATGATCTTGAAGTGATCCAGGTCGATCAGCAGCAAGGCACAACCGCGCTTGTGCACCTGCGCCGAGGCCAGTGCCTGGGAGGCGCGGTCGGTGAACAGCAGGCGATTGGGCAGGCCGGTCAGGGGATCGTAGTTGGCCAGTTGCGCCAACTCGTGCTGCGAGTCCTTGATCGCACTGATATCGGAAAACACCGCGACATACTGGCTGAGCTGGCCAAAATCGTCGCGAATCGCGCGGATCGTCTGCCATTGCGGGTAGATTTCGCCGCTCTTGCGCCGGTTCCAGATCTCGCCGCTCCACTCGCCGGTGGCGTCCAGCGTCTGATAGACCTTCTGGTAAAACTCCGCCGAATGCCGACCGGACTTGAACAGGTTCGGCCGCTCTCCCAGCACCTCGGCTTCCTGATAACCGGTAATGGCGACAAAGGCGCGGTTGACGTGGACGATCAAGCCGTCCTTGTCGGTGACCAGCACGCCCTCGCGGGTGCAATCGAACACCGCGGCCGCCTGTCGCAAGCGCTCGCGATCCTCGGACCCGGGCTTCAAGTCCGGGACGGCCTGGCCGAAACGCTGGTAACGGGCATGAATCAGGAAAATCAGCACGGCGCTGACACTCACCCACAGGTAACCGCGAACGATCTGCCACTGCAGCAACTGTTCAGGGTCATCGAAAAAGCTGCTCAACAGGCGTTGGCTGAGCTGGATCCAGAGGACCGACAGCAACAGGTACAACAGGCCTGACCTCAGAGCATTACGAGTTGAAATCGACATAAACAGTGCTAAATCCCTCTAGAAACGCCAAATTGCCCTACAAACTGGCCGGAATTATAGAGTAAGAAACATCCCGCCACTCTTATCTGAAACAGCGACTGGTTTTCTCTGTGGGCTCGGTGATAATGCACGGGCTGTTCTTTACTTTTTCGAGGGCCATACAGCCTATGTGGTACAACGGTTTTCTTGACCTGTCAGCCTGGCAAACAGTGGCGGTCACCCTGTTGATGACCCACGTGACCATTGTCGGCGTCACGGTCTATCTGCACCGCTATTCGGCCCACCGCTCCCTGGAGCTCAATGCTGGCCTGAAACACTTCTTCCGTTTCTGGCTGTGGCTGACCACGGCACAGAATACTCGCGAGTGGACGGCTATCCACCGTAAACATCACGCAAAATGTGAAACCGTCGACGATCCCCACAGTCCGGTGATCCTCGGCCTGTCCACGGTCCTGCGTACCGGTGCCGAATTGTACCGGGCCGAGGCCAGTAATCCCGAGACTTTGCGTATCTACGGCAAGAACTGCCCGGACGACTGGCTCGAGAACAACCTCTACTCGCGCTACAAGCTGCTCGGCATCGCCATCATGGCGGTGATCGACCTGCTGCTGTTCGGCGCCATCGGCATCACCGTCTGGGCCATCCAGATGATGTGGATTCCGTTCTGGGCCGCCGGCGTGATCAACGGCCTGGGCCATGCGATCGGCTACCGCAACTTCGAATGCCGTGACGCCGCCACCAACCTGGTGCCCTGGGGCATCCTGATCGGCGGCGAAGAGCTGCACAACAACCACCATACCTATCCCAACTCGGCCAAGCTGTCGGTCAAGAAGTGGGAGTTCGACCTGGGCTGGGCCTGGATCAAGGTCTTCAGCTTCCTGGGCCTGGCCAAGGTACAGCGGGTCGCCCCCATCGCCCACCGGGTCGAAGGCAAGGGTCATCTGGACATGGACACCGCCATGGCGATCCTCAACAACCGCTTCCAGATCATGGCCCAGTACCGCAAGCTGGTGATCGCACCGCTGGTGCAGCAGGAGCTGGCCAAGGTCGATCATTCGGTCCGCCACCAGTTCCACCGCGCCAAGCGCTTGCTGTCGCGGGAAACCAGCCTGCTCAGCGAAAACCATCAGGTGCGCATCGAAACCATGCTCGCCCACAGCCAGGCACTCAAGGTAATTTACGAGAAACGCCTGGCCCTGCAACAGATCTGGGTCAAGACCAGCTCAAATGGCCATGACATGCTCGCCGCGATCAAGGATTGGGTCCACGAAGCCGAAGCCAGCGGCATCCAGTCGTTGCGTGACTTTGCCGACCAGTTGAAAACCTACTCGCTACGTCCCTCGGTCGCCTGACACCGTTGATCGGCGCGCCCTCCCCCCAGGGCGCGCCGAACGGAACTTAGCGGCCCTGGCCCTATCTCAAAAGCACGTCGCCATCCCGGCGGGCCGTAGCGTGGCCGTGCCGCCATAACGGTCGGCACGCCCTGTGAGATGAGTGCCGATGGTCAACAAGAACTCAAAACCGCCTTCCCTCCCACAGTGGCCAAAAGCCGCTGAAACCCTGTTGGCCCTGATGCACGCCCAGGCCGAAGTCGCGCGCCTGAGCGAACGCGAACAACTCTTCAGTTCCCTGCTGGTCAGCGTCAATGCGGTGCTCTGGGCCCTGGACTGGAACAGCCAGCAGATGCTCTACGTCAGCCCCGCCTACGAGCGGATCTTTGGCCGCTCGGCCGGCCTGCTGCTGGCCGACTACAGCGAATGGCGCAACAGCATCTACCCCGACGATCTTGACTACGCCGAACGCAGCCTGGCCCAGGTACTGGAAAAGGGTGCGGTGGAAGACCGCGAGTACCGCATCATCAGCGCCGACGGGCAGATCCGCTGGCTCAGCGACAAGTGCTTTATCAGTCGTCACGCCGAGCCGGGGCAGCGAGTGATCGTGGTCGGTATCGCCGAGGACATCACCGAGAAGAAAGCCCTGGAAGACGAGTTGCAGCGCCTGGCCACCACCGATGTGCTGACCGGCAGCAGCAACCGCCGGCACTTCTTCGACAGTGCACATCGCGCCTTCGAAGAAGCCCGCCTGCAGGATTCGCCCCTGGCGTTCCTGCTGCTGGACATCGATGACTTCAAGCAGATCAACGACACCTACGGTCATCCCGAAGGCGATGTGGTCTTGCAACGGATCGCCGAGACCGGGCGCGGGGCGCTGCGGATGGGTGATCTGTTCGGACGCATTGGCGGTGAAGAATTCGCCGCGCTGCTGCCCGGCTGCGCACCGGAGATGGCCCAGCAGATCGCCGAGCGCTTGCAACGGGAGATCCAGCGCCTGAGCTTCAACCACGACGGCAAGAGCTTCGGCGTCACCGTCAGCCAGGGCCTGACCAGCCTGACGCCCCAGGACGAAACCCTCGACCCGCTGTTCGCCCGGGCGGACAGCGCCATGTACCAGGCCAAGCGCCAAGGCAAGAACCAGATCGTACTGGCGTAGAGACGATCAGTTCTTGCGCAAACGCATCAGCTCCGGCAAGCCGACCTTGAGCAAACGCGCCGTGCGGCTCTTGGCGATTTCTTCGACGCCCTCGTGGGGCGTCAGCCGTGCCATCTGCGCCGCCAGGCTCATCACCAGGGCCTCGCGCGAGTAAACCCCGCCACCGAGCTGGTAGACCGCCGCAATCAGCTCCCGCAGCTCCAGCGGCAGGCGCCAGCGCGTGCGCAGCGCCGAACCGAAGGCAGCCCCAAAGGCATAGAGCGATTCACCGATCAGTTCATCATCCAGCTCACCACCGGCGCTCAACCATTCCTGCAGACAACGCAGTAAAGCCAGGTCACCCAGGCGATGCAACAAACCCGCGCAGTAACAACGCTCGTGATCCAGATCGAGCAAACGCGCCAGGGAGTGGCCGTATTCGGCCGTGTGCAGCGACAGATTCCAGTAGCGTTCGGCGTAGTCGCCCAGGGCCGCATCACTGAGCCGGGCGCTGCGCTTGAGGGTCAGGCCGAGGATCAGGTTCATGCTCTGCGCCGCGCCAAGCCGCTGCAATGCCTGGGCCAGGGTCTGCACCCCGCTGCCGTGATGCTGGGCCGCACTGTTGGCGGCGGCAATCAGCACAGCCGTGATTTGTGGGTCGGTGCGAATTTCCTGCTCCAACACCTTCAAGTCGAGGCCACCGGGATTGAGGCTGCGATTGACCGCCACCTGCACGTCGGCCATCAACGGCGCGCCGTCCGACTCCTCGCGGCGGCGCTCGAGAAACTTCGCCACGGTCATGCCCGGCGCCAGGGCCGGAATTTCGCACGAGACCGCCTGCCCGGCGTCCAGCAGCAGATCCTGCAGGCGCTGGGTCAGGCTTTCCATATTCAGGGGTTTGGTCAGGTAGGCCGTCGGTTGCAGCGGCAGGATTTCCCGCACGCTGGCCACGTCATTGCGCGAGCCCACCAGAATGAACGGCAGTAGTGGCGTGCGCTTTTTCTGGCGCAGACCGCGCAGCAGGCTCAGGCCATCGACACCCGGCAACTCCCAGTCGGCGATCACCAGGTCGAACGCCCGTTCGCTGAGCAACTCGAGCGCGTGGTGACCGTCGGCACAGATTTCCAGTCGAGCATCACAGCGCACGTTCAACAGCACCTGCTTGAGCAGGTCCCGTGACCAAGGCTCCGCCTCGGCAATCAACACACGGGGTACAGCGGGTAGATCCACAGCGGTCATCAAGCACTCTCCGAGAGCAATCCTGACACATTAGTCAATACGCACAGGCAGATACAGCCAAAAGCCACTCTTGCGATCTCATAAAACAAAAAAACCCGCCGGAGCGGGTCTTTTTGTCTATCGCGTCACAACTCAGGCGAGTTCGGCGAAGCACTCTTCGATGATTGCCAGGCCTTTGTCCAGCTGCTCGTCCGGCGAGGTCAGTGGAACCAGTACGCGCAATACGTTGCCGTAGGTACCGCAGGACAGCAGGATCAGACCCTTGTCACGGGCCTTGGCCACGACCTGGGCCACAGCCGCTGCGTTCGGCTTGTGGCTGTCGCCGCCTTCGAACAGCTCGACCGCGATCATCGCGCCCAGGGCACGCACTTCACCGATCACCGGGTACTTGGCCTGAATCGCTTTCAGACCGGTCACCAGGCGCTCGCCGACCGCTTTGCAGCGATCCAGCAGGTGCTCTTCCTCAAACACTTCCATCACGGCCAGGGCCGCGGCGCAAGCAATCGGGCTACCGGCGTAGGTGCCGCCCAGGCCGCCGGGAGCGATGGCGTCCATGTATTCGGCCTTGCCGCAGACACCGGCCAGCGGGAAGCCGCCGGCGATGGATTTGGCGAAGGTGGTCAGGTCGGCGGCAATGCCCATCTGTTCCATGGCGAAGAAGGTACCGGTACGACCGGCGCCGGTTTGCACTTCATCGGCGATCAGCAGGATGCCGTGCTGGTCGCACAGGGCACGCAGGCGCTTCATGAATTCTTTGGGCGCGACGTAGAAACCGCCTTCACCCTGGACCGGCTCGATGATGATCGCGGCGATATCACGGGGCTCGGCGTCGTTCTTGAAGATGCGTTCGATGCTGGCGATGGAGTCGTCGATGCTCACGCCATGCAGTTCGTTCGGGTACAGCGCGCGGAAGATGCCACCAGGCATCAGGCCCATGCCGGCCGAGTAAGGCACGACTTTACCGGTCAGGCCCAGGGTCATCATGGTGCGACCGTGGTAGGCACCGGTAAAGGCGATCACGCCGGCGCGGCCAGTGGCGGCACGGGCGATTTTCACGGCGTTTTCCACGGCTTCGGAACCGGTGGTGACCAGCAGGGTTTTCTTGGCGAAATCACCCGGGACCTTGGCGTTGATTTTTTCGCACAGCTCTACGTAGGGTTCGTAGGCCAGGACCTGGAAGCAGGTGTGAGTCAGCTTGTTCAACTGCTCGGTCACGGCGGCGATGATTTTCGGGTGCAGGTGACCGGTGTTCAGCACGGCGATACCGCCGGCGAAGTCGATGAACTCACGACCTTCAACGTCGGTCACGGTGGCGTTCTTCGCGTGGTCGGCGAAGATCGGATGGATCTGGCCGACGCCGCGGGGTACAGCGGCTTCGCGGCGTTTCATCAGGGATGCGTTGGTCTTGCTCATGGTGTCCTCATTCACCGCTCATCGGGCGGCGTGGTTCAAGGATGACGCGGCAGGGAGGCACTGCACCAGCATACGATGATCGACTGGTACAGCGTTCCGGCCACACTGAAGTGTCGTTTGAAACGCGACAGGAGCAGCGCTCTCGTGCCCCTCTCGCTGAACCACCTGACCGGGTTAGATGCCCAGGCAGAGATATTTGATTTCCAGGTAGTCTTCGATGCCGTACTTGGAGCCTTCACGGCCCAGGCCCGACGCCTTGATACCGCCGAACGGCGCGACTTCGTTGGAGATCAGCCCGGTGTTGACACCGACCATGCCGTATTCCAGGGCCTCGGCCACACGGAACACACGGCCCAGGTCACGGGCGTAGAAGTAGGAAGCCAGGCCGAACTCGGTGTCGTTGGACATCGCGATCACTTCGGCTTCGTCCTTGAAGCGGAACAGCGGCGCCAATGGACCGAAGGTTTCTTCCTTGGCCACGGCGGCGTCCTTGGAGACGTTGACCAGGATGGTCGGCTCAAAGAAGTTGCCTTCGATGGACTTGCCGCCGGCCAGCAGGGTCGCGCCTTTGCTCAGGGCGTCGGCGATGTGTTCCTGGACCTTGGCCACCGCCTTCTCGTCGATCAGCGGGCCGGTGGTGGTGCCTTCGTCCAGACCGTTGCCGATCTTGAGTTTGGCGACCGCCACTTTCAGCTTCTCGGCGAACGCGTCGTAGACCGAATCCTGGATGTACAAGCGGTTGGCGCAGACGCAGGTCTGGCCGTTGTTGCGGTACTTGGAAATGATCGCGCCTTCGACGGCCTTATCCAGGTCCGCGTCGTCGAACACGATAAATGGCGCGTTGCCGCCCAGTTCCAGGGAAACCTTCTTGATGTCCTTGGCGCATTCGGCCATCAGTTGGCGACCGATCTCGGTCGAGCCGGTGAAGGACAGTTTGCGCACGATCGGGTTGCTGGTCAGCTCGCTGCCGATATCGCCGGCACTGCCGGACACCACGCTGAACACGCCTTTCGGGATACCGGCACGCTGGGCCAGTTCGGCCAGGGCGAAGGCCGAGAACGGGGTTTGCGAAGCGGGCTTGAGCACCATGGTGCAACCGGCGGCCAGGGCCGGGCCGGCTTTACGGGTGATCATCGCGGCCGGGAAGTTCCACGGGGTGATGGCGGCGGTGACACCGATCGGCTGCTTGATCACGATCAGGCGCTTGTCCGGCTGGTGGCCGGGAATCACATCACCGTAGATACGCTTGGCTTCTTCGGCGAACCATTCGATGAAGGAAGCGGCGTAGACGATTTCGCCCTTGGCTTCGGCCAATGGCTTGCCTTGTTCGAGGGTCATCAGGCGGGCCAGGTCGTCCTGGTTCTCGATGATCAGCTCGTACCAGCGACGCAGTTTGTTCGCACGCTCTTTGGCGGTCAGGGCACGCCAGGCCGGCAGGGCCTTGTCAGCGGCTTCGATGGCGCGACGGGTTTCGGCGGCGCCCATCTTCGGCACGGTCCCCAGGATTTCGCCCGTGGCCGGGTTGTTGACCTTGATCGTCTGACCATTGTCCGCATCGACCCAAGCCCCATCGATATAGGCTTGCTGGCGGAACAACTGGGTGTCTTTGAGCTGCATGTAGGCTTTCCTTAACAGCACCGCGCTGATGCGCAGCGAATTATTGATTGTAGAAAGGCGCCTTGGAGGCTGCCGTCAGGAAATTCATTCACCGGGCCGAAGCACATAAATAGCGCACATGAGATTGCCGTGCGGTTCAGCACCCAGACAAGAGCGTTTGAAATCTCAAACGAATCCTAGGATCAATGGGGGTAAAGGACAATAGTCTGTTCGAAAAAAAGAACGAAAATGGCGCTTTTGCCGGGTTTTTCTGATCAACGTGAAGTCAGGGCCTTCGCGATGTCCCTGGAAATCGCGAAGGCGGCGATTACCAGGCGGACGGCTCGAACCGAGGCGGGCCGGGGCCATGAGCACGGAAAACCGAAGAAGAGAATTTCCCGACAAAACCTGAATGGACGCCCCGAGCCGACATGGGTATGATGTCGCCCGCATAAGCACCAGTAGCTCAGCTGGATAGAGTACTGCCCTCCGAAGGCAGGGGTCGTGGGTTCGAATCCCGCCTGGTGCACCATCTGCAAATAAAATGCCCCGGATCGTTGATTCGGGGCATTTTTGTTTTCGGGTCTGGGTCGGCCGGGACAGACCACTCATTCAGTGGTAACGGCAGGTGCCATTTATAAAAAACCACATTTTTTGCCCAACAAAAAACCGCCCTATAGGCGGTTTGTTGTTTACGTTTTCTTTTGCAGTATATGCCCATAGGCCGTCGCGAGGTTCCGGTACTGCTCCAGTGATCCCCGCCAATGGGATCAATGCTATCGAGGGGGGCACTTGCGTGTCAAGCCTGAATAAGTAACCCACGTAAGCGGAACGGAGCTATTGGCCTAGCCGCCAGCAGGCTCGCCTTCAATCTCGGAGTACAATTCACGCAGCTCATCCACTGCCGTCTGCAAGCAACCTCCCCCCATCCGCTTATCCCAGTCATTTGCAACCTCATTCACCAAGACAAGCTCAGTCCTTTCAAGCTCCAACTGCGCAATTTTCGCGTTGGCTGCCTCCAGGGCAGCATGCGTCGGCGCGAGTGTGGTTATCTGCTGCTGAGCCGCCGCCAGCCTATCTTTGGTCTGCTGGTAATCGGTCACACCAATGGTGTGGGTCAGACACCCTTTCAGCAGTTCCTTTTCATCAGGAGTGAGGCGAAGCACGTAGTTGAGGTTGCGACCTTTGCGTTTCACTCCTCGCACCTCATAGTCTGTGATGGGAGGCAAAATCCTGCTGGCTGATACGGATTCAATCATGCTCGAAATCACCCAGCTTTGTTTTCCACTGGAACCCCATACGGTGAGCTGATCCAGGGTCTCACGAGAAAGCTGGAAAGTGGTCTTGTCGTTGGGACTCTGGGGATCAGAAGTAACCGGTGCCACTTGAACAACGTTCCGGTTAACACGAACGACCACAGCCAAACGCCGCTTGTGCATTTCTCCCTTCTGCAAGGTATCCGAATAGCGTTTATTCGTTTTCAGCAACCCATCTTCCCGACCGATAGCCTGGATGAACCAGTAGTCAACTTCGACCACGGTGCCGCTCTGAATGATCTTGCTAAGGGATGACCCTCTTTTTGTCATTGTCTTCTGCAGATACTCCTCTGGGGGCCCTTGAAATATTTTGCTCAGGGTCACTGCGTAAACCACGGGTGACGCAGTTGGAAGTGACACCAAACACACACCCTCAACGTGCCAACGGTAGTTGTCCACACCAGTGAATTTCTTGATACAGAACACCTTGTGGGCAGCAGAACTTGGGAGCAAAACCTCAGAGATTGACTCGAGTGTCTCTTTACCTAATGGGGTCAGACAAACTGTACCAGAGAGCCCGGACTTAGCTTGCTGGTAATATCTGATGACAATGGTATCCATCTACGTCCCTGATCTATTCCGCTCTCACAAAGGGCGTCAACGAAAAACCCCGCACAAAATGCCAGGGCTTGCGCTCAAGTTTGTAATGGGTAGTGAACGCCGGCTATTCGTCAACCCTCCGCCTGACCACTTCCAGCAAATCCGCCCCCTCCCGGAGCAGCAGATACGCAGCACTGGTGAATCGGTACAAGTCGTTATCTTCAAGACAGGTGATGCTCACGGACGTGATGCTTTCCAGTAGATCGGTACCTGCCTTGATGCGCTGCTGCGCGCATTCCAACAACTGAGCTACGGGGACGTGACTGTCGATCAACAGGACAGGGCGGTTGGAAAGATTGGTTTGCAGCGAAATATATTGCGCCATATTACATAACTCCTGAATTGACGATCCGGCAAATTAAATAAACCGACAGACCTGAAGGTCTCCCGCACACAGTCACCATGAACTGCAATCGCCAGGGCCAATAGCACCCACGAAAAGACATGATACAACTGTGCCTAACTTGTTTCGGATCGCCAAATCCAGTCACTGGTTTGTGCAGCAACATGCTGAACTATAGGGGGCAAAATTCAAGGTATGCAAGCCGCCCAGGGTGAAGATTATAACTGGTTGTAACAACCTGCCGTAACTCATCGGCCGCAAAAGACGGTTTTTGAGCTTACAGCCCCAAAGCCCATAGCGGAGCTTTACTCCATCGTGCCGAAGGAGGACAGAATCAGACCTAAACGACAGGCAAAATAAAGGCCGCTATAAGCGGCCTGAGTGCAACCAAGAAAACACTCGCCTGGATAACTTGTAACTCAGCCAGCGCATCAGTACTTTCTTGAGTCAGAGCCTACGCCTACGCCATCCCCAAGGTCAAGATCAGGGTCATTCGTCATAGGGCAACAACCATGGCCGCAGCCCTCTGCCCCCCCTAGACCACCCGAGTAAAGTACACCGTGACCTGCCCGGTATCCCCCGAGCGCTGCAGCCCCGCGATCAGCTTCACCAGGCGCCCCTGCTCCATGGCCTCCTTGACCGGCTTGAGCAGCGCGCGCTGACCCAGCGGCCTCAAATCGAAATGTCGGTTGAACCAGCCATCCGTCAACTGTCGTGGACCCCCTTGGTAGCGGGTCATGGGTATCGAACGCTTGTCGGTCCATTTGAGCATGATGTAGTAGAGATGCTCCGAGTTCGGGTGAGTACAGAACAGGTTGACCGTATTGAAGGACTGGGATTTCGGGACCTCGGTCACGACAAAGCCATGACGATGCAAGATGTCGATCACGGCGTTCTCGCTGTTCGAGGCCAACTCGGCAATACGGGCCGCCCCCCTGGCGTCGAAAAGCCGGGGATTAACGGCCTGGGGCGGATCGAAGTCCAACCGGGAAAAGCCCGCTGTATCGGCCGCACCACCGATGCGCAGGTAAGTCTGCCCCAGGGGCCGGGCATCGAGTTCGCGCAACAGCACATCCATGCGCACGCCCCGCGAGCTCCAGGCTTCCTGCGTGCGCTTGAGCGCGACCATCCGGGTCGCCGTGGCCGACGAATACTCCATATCGGTTCGCTCGATCAGCCGGCGGGCCGTCTTGCGCAGGCTCACCGGTGTCATGCCCGCCAGGGGTTGCGCCAGGGACTGCTCCAGAGGCTCGTCAAACAAGGCGGAACGCACTGTCCAGCTCTGGCTGCGCGGATCAAAAGTAGCCGGTACCGGCTGTTCGTCCAGGCGCGTCCACCAAAGGTTGAAGTCGGCCTCGGCATGGGCAGACAACGGAACGGGACGTTTCAGAAAAACGATATCGGGGTGAACCCCGGAACCATCGGGAAGCAGTTCGAAATAACGATCATCGATCTTCAGCAGTCGAACGTGTTCAGCCCCCCGCCGTGCATACAGCCCCCGGCTCGCCGACAACTCCACGACCTGGTCGCGTTCCAGGACCAATCCCCGGGTCTTCCAATCCACGGGCAACAAGGCCGGCCGACGGGTCATCCATTCCAGTTGCAGCACGGGCGCACCGGCGGACTCCGGCAACGCAGGCCGCGTCCAGGGTTGCCACATCGCGCGACTGGGACCCGGCTGCGGCTCGGGCGCATCGGCGCGCAACAGGTGTTCGCCCGGCTCGCGGATATACAGAATCAGCTCATTGTCCTGTACGGCGGTTTTCTTCAAGCGCAAGACACTCTCGCCCTTCGGCCGGTAGACCTCGTAGCTGGTGCTGCCATCGGTGATGAACTGCACGCCGTTTTTCGCGTAGCTGCCGGCATTGGCCGGACCGTGCAGGGCCACCGCATCGTCGGGGGTCATCTTCGCGTCATAGCCGGGGAGCAAGGGTTTGGGTTTTGGGGCAACCTTCGTTTTCAGGGCTATCGCGCCTTTGTGAGACAGGCTCTGCCGACGATCAAGGGTCCGTAAGGCCGCACGCGACCAGCCCCCATGACCGACCCGTAACGGCCGGGAAGCCACGCCGGCGCCCTTGCTCAACGGGTAGAAGGTCAGCACGGCGTCGACCAACGTCATATGTGCCGCCTTGAAAAGCTCGAGGGCATCGCGCGGATCACCGCTGCGGTGAAATCGACGCAACGCCACGGCCGTCTCCCGGACATTGACCCCAATACTGACGACGGGCACCACCGACAACACCCTGAGCCAGTAGGCCGAGCGCTGTTCGCGTTCATGCAACTCGCGCAGCTGGGATAATTGTCGAGCCGAGTTCGAGACTGTCCGGGCCCGTTGCTGCGCCCGCAGGACAAAGGCATGCGCCAGCACCAGCGACAGGTCCCAGCGTTGGGTTTTCCTGAACCGCAACCAGCGTCCGGGATTTTCCGCGATCTCGCGCCTCACCTCCTTTTCCAACGCCGCGGAATCCGGCACGGGTTGCTCCGGCTCGCTCGTCCACCAGCTCTTGACGGCCTTGAACAACGAAGTGGGTTTGACCGTGGCCATCGGACCGATCCCCAAAGGCGTCAAGCCGATTGGCCGCCGATCATCGCGCGCAGGCGCCAGGAGCCTTGAGCGCAGCGCCTCCGGGTCTTGCTCGGCGGGATAACCCTCGATGACTTCCGCCTCCCAACCGGCCGCCAGCCTTTGCACAATATCCGCCACCCGCTGCGGCGCCCGCTCGATATTGACCAGTGCCCGTTGCGCCGTCGCCAGGTCGGCGTGCTCGGTCAGCACCTGCTCATGGGGAGCGCCCGGCAAATAGATGAGCGTTCGTGCAGAAACCTTGTCGTGGATGGCCACGGCATTGCCCACATGCCGGGCCCAGGCAAAACCCCGGCCGGCGAAGGTGACAAAGTGCAATTCGAGTTCAAGCTGCTCGGTGCGCAGGTCGGCGGCAGACTCCAGATTCAGGGCCCTCTCGAAAACCTCGGCGGCCCAGTTGCTGAGCCCCTGTTGCCGAGCGCTGAACAATTCCATTCGGGCCCGCTGCCTGACCAGCCGATACAACAGCACCTGATCGAACGCCCGTAGCGGTTCGAGCCTGGGATCATCGACGCCGTAAAAAGCCCGCTGGATCAGGGTGTCGTAGTGGCCGCCAAGATCGAGTGCCGAAATCGTCGTCATCAGATAATCCGGCGTCAGTCGCTGTTGCCAGGCCCGGTCCAGTATTCGTCCATGCTGCAACCGACGTTTGGTTCCGGGCGCTTGCGGATCGAGGTTTTCCAGGGCCAGGCGCAAGAAGCTGTAGGTCGTGCGCCCCTCGCTGACCACCGTCTTCGGACCCGCCTCGCCCACCGTGCGTTCAGGATGCCCGGCCCACACCCGCTCGACGCTGTCGGGAAGATCGAACAGCGGCTTGTCGATATCCAGTTCCGGGTAAAAACCATCGCGCTTGAGCTGCTCGATGATGCTCTCCCGGGCAAAGTCGTCCAGGTCCGGTAGCTGGCGTTTCAGCTTGAGCTCCAGGGCATGCATATTTCTCTGATAGCGGGCCAACAGTCGCGCGTACTGCCGGCGGATCGCGCGGGTCGCCGTGGGCAGCCAGTCGGGAAGGCCTTGCGCCTGCTTCGCACCGAGCCGCAGCAGCGCAATATTGTCCAACGCGCGCTCGCGGGCATCGTGGTCCGGCACGCCCAGATTCTCCTCCAGCTCATGGGCCAGCAGTTGCAGGGAACTGCGGGCGTCGCCGATTTCCGAGAACGGCCGCAAGCCGTCCTCGATCAACCGGCAGACCCGCAGGTGATCCTGGATCTGTTGCTGGAGTCCCTGTTGCAGGGCGTCCCTTTCAATCGCTTGATAGTGGATGGGAATCCGCTCACCGCCGGGCCTCCCTCGCACCCAGCGACGTGCCTCGCCACGCCGGTCCCGGGCAATCAACGGCCAGAGACTTTCGCACTCCGGACTACGCAAGCTGACGTCCAACTGTTGCGAAAGGCCGTCTAGGGTCAGGAAGCGTTGCAGTCCGCCCAGCCGCCCCGGCACAAACAGCAGTGCCGATACGCTCGAGCGCGGATCGGCCAGCGCCGCTCGGGTACTGATGACGCAAGCGCCCGTCAGCGACCACCCTGAGTCAAGCGGCCCCAGGCTGATCGCGACGACTTCTGTCTCATTGCCCATACGCACGTCCGCCAACGCCTGTGGCAGCACATCAAGCACCCGCGCCAGTTCCTCCTGATCAATCATCCCGAGCTGATGCTGCATCTTCGCCTCGTGCAACAGTCCCTGCCAGCGCCCCTTGAGCAACTTGTCTGGAAGATCGTCCCCCGCCCGATCCCGGGTGTTCCAGAATTCGGACTGGCCGTATCGGTCCCTGCCCTGAAGCAGGCCCTGGACATAAACCAGCTGTTGTCGCCAAAGGGCGTGGCGTGTCAACAACTCGCTATAGGCCAGCGTGTCGCGTCCGGGGTCCTGTTCATCGAGCAGCTTGAGGAGACCAAGCTCCTGCTGCCGAACCTTGCCCTGGCGCAGGCGCACGGGAAGATCAGCGTCCAGGCTGCCGAAGCTGATTTCCAGCCTCCGACGACGCTCATCATGTCGAAGCCTTTGTGCAAGCATCGTCCTAAGGGGCGGCAAGCCGGTCAGCGCCGTGCGCGACTCCTGCATGGCGTCCACCGCCTGCAGCGGCGTCAGGCGTCCGACATCGACCACCCCATCGGGCAGCATATACGCCCTGTTGAGCAACAACGCGGCGGCCCACTCGTTGGCCAACTGGGTATCCAGCCGGCTCAGGGCGCTGTGGGCCAGGGCATCGCCGCCAAGCTCGGCCCCCTCCTGGAAACGGTAAGCCAGGGCTGGGCCATCCGGTTGGGGGAACAACTGATGGCGCTCTTGCAGCGCAAGCAACTGCCAGGGCCGATAATTCCCCGGCTCGTTGAACAGCTCCGCGAGCCGGTGTTGCATCTCGGCGTGGCTGGCAAACTCGAAAAACTCCTCCAACACCCCAGGCACGAAAATCAGCTGCCTCCCCCGCTCGGCGCTACCGGAACCCCGCAGGTGCAAAGCGCCGCTCAAGACCACCGTTGCCGCCCCCTTTCCCGGCCAGACCAGCTCCGACACCCTGAGTCGCCCCCAGCGACCGCCGGCAAGCGCCCGCGCTTGCGGGGTCGGTGCGTCCAGCAGGCCCATCAGCATGTTGAATCCGGCAGCGGACAAGGCATCAGTGCCATAGGCCAACAGGGCCTTGTCGTGAAACTGCAGCTTGTGCAGCTCGATCAGGCGCTCGCGTCGTGACAGAGGGCTATCGCACGCCGGCTCATGCCAATAGCCGCGCAGGGCCGTGTCGAAACGGGAAGACAACCCCAAGCGCTTCAGACGTGCCAGCACCTGCTCCGGGTCCAGTGCCAAAAGCCTCTCCGGTTCGTCAGCCAGACTCAGGCGCACGGCATGACCCGGTACCAGGGACAGGAACGGATTGCGCAACAGCGACATGGCCACCTGCGCCAGGGTCCGCGCCGTTTGGCCGTCGCCGGAATGCAACGGCGGGGCGAACACCAGTTGGTGCGGATCGTGTCCGAAGGCCTCGGTCAGGATCTGCTTGAGCAACGCACCGATCCGCGGCGCTTGCGCGAAGAGCTTCCAGAGCTGGTGCTGGCTATCGTGCCCACGCACCAGCGCCGCCTGGAGCCGATTGAGCAACAGGCTGGGGCGTTGCGCGGTCGCGATACGTTCGCCGAGTTTTTCAGCGAGGCGCTCCAGGGTGGCGCCACGGGGATCGGGTAAAACCGCTACCGGCTCGACGGCCTCCCCGGGAGGGTCCGCTACGGAGGTTTTCATAGGATTTCCCTTGTTCCATGGAAAAAGGGAAAAGCGTAGAGCGCGAAACGACGTCCCCGTGCACTAGATAGTTAAGGTTCGGGCCTCACCGCGAACCGGCGCTACAGCGACGGGCGACTGCCGTCATCCTCCGATGGCAGCTGGATGATCGCAGGCGCGGCCAGCGGCTGTTCCTGCGGCTCAACGCGATACAGCGGCGTAATCACTTCAAGCACCCCACCATGCTCATCGTGATGCACGATCATCGTCGCCGACTGGCGCATCCGCGCGAAGTTGTCCTCGCTGAGCTTGAAACTGCGGCTCAAGCCCTCATCCCCGACCACCGGCGCGGGCAAACGGCGCCGACTGAAACCACGGCTCTTGCGCTGCTGATAACGCGCCCAGGCAATCAATACCGCCGCATTCAAGAGGCCGACCCACAGATAAACCTCCAGGGTATTGACGGCGTCGAAGAACGAGATATCGATCCGCGGCCCCGTATGCCCGTCGAACAATGGTATCAACCCCTGGATCAACAGGTACCACAGCCCGACCCAGGCCAGCACGGTCAGGACCACATCCACCAGCACCATGAACGGCCGCTGGCGGGTTCTGATGATTTTCATGACCGCACCTTCTGCTTGTCGTCATCGACGGGCTTGATCCCCCGGTCCGGACTGACCCAGCGCGCCCGCTTGCCGCTCTGGCGGAACAGCACCTGGGGAAAGCTGACCAGGGTGGTGAAGAAGCTGATGAACCAGAACACCAGTGGATACCAGACCACCCAGAACATGATTTTCCACAGGTCTTTTTCGTAGCGGCGGTCGATCAGCACGCTGACCGCGAACTGCCCCAGGCAGACCATTGCCAGCAGCAACCCGGTAAAGGCCGGCGGCACGATGCGGTGCACGGCAATCGAGGCCGGCATTTCGATAAACAGCCCCATGCAGTAGAAGACAATCGACAACAGCAGGGTGAAGGCCCAGCCGGTCGACAGACAGTACTCGAACAACAGCGGCCACAGGTAACGATGGTTCCACTGCCAGATGCCCCGGATGTTCTTGAACAGGACCTCCGCGCCGCCCCGGGCCCAGCGCAACCGCTGTTTCCACAGCCCACGCAGGGTCTCCGGCATGAGGATCCAGCACAGCGCCCGCGGCTCGTAGAAAATGCTCCAGTGATCCAGTTGCAGCTTCCAGCTGATATCGATGTCTTCGGTGATCATGTCCGGGCTCCAGTAGCCCACCCGGTCCAGCGCCGTACGGCGAAAGGCGCAGATCACCCCGGAGATGGTGAAAATCCGCCCGAAGACCCGCTGCGTGCGCTTGATCAAACCGATGATCGAGGAAAATTCACCGACCTGGACCCGTCCGACCAGGGTCGAGCGGGTGCGGATCCGCGGATTGCCGGTGACGGCGCCGAGGCGCACGTTCTGCAACAGCGGCGCCACCAGGTAGGCCGCCGTGTGCGGTGCCAGCAAGGCGTCGCCGTCGATGCACACCAGGTACTCGCTGCGGGCCGCCACGGCGCCCATGCGCAGGGCCACCGCCTTGCCCTGGTTCTGCGCCAGATGAATCACCCGCAAACGTGGGTCGAGCAGTGCCAGGCTGTCGAGCAACGGGCCGGTGTTGTCGCTGGAACCATCATTGATGGCGATCACTTCGATGTTCGGGTAATGCTGGGCCAGCGCGGCCTCGATGGTCTCGGCAACGTTGTCCCCTTCGTTGAAGCAAGGGATCAGGATCGAGATCAGCGGCTCACCCGCCAGCGCCGGGGGCAAGGTATCGGCTTCCCAGGGCCAGTGGCGTTCCCAGTGCAGCCAGAAGTACAAACCGCCGGCCATCCACAAACCCGACATGAACAACGGGTAGAAAAATACGAAGTCCATCAGGAATTGCCCGGTGACCAGAAAAATCACGCCGAGGGGAAACCCCAGGACGAGCGCCAGGACGACCAGAGCCAGGATTCGATCCATCATGATCTAGGGATTCCACTTGTTGGAAAGTGCCGGGCGCACGGCCTGCACAGCCGGGCGGCCATCCAGGAAGTTGTCCGGGTAATAACCAAAACTGCTGGCGCCCTGGCGCTTGAGTCGTCCCATCCAGTCAGCCAGCAGTTCACCGTCGAGGTCCGTCGCCGGCTTCTGCCGCCAGTCCCGGGCCTGCAACTCGAACACCGTGCGGTCAAGCGCTCCCGGGCGTTGCTTGACCTTGCCGACCAGGCCCTCCAGCCAGTCGCCCGCCTGTTTCTCGCTCTGCCCTTCCATCAGCGGCATGGCCATGGGCACGGTCCAGTCGTAGCTGGCGAGGAAGTCGTCGAGGTTCTGGGCGAACCAGGTTTCACTCTGAGGATCGATCACCGGCTCTGTGAACAGGTTGCGCGCTGTCTGTACCTGCGGGCCGCGAATGGCGCGGACCCTCGCGGTGAGTTCGGCGGTGAAATCGATCAGGTAGCGGCTCTTGAACCGCGTCCAGCGTTGCAGTGTCGCCGGATCACCGCGCAGGGCACCGAGGGTGCCCGGCAGGCCATTGGCGGCGTAGGTCCGTAGTGCCTGCGGGCTGGCATCCTCGAAGTCGGACAGCACGGCATCGTCGTGGTAGAGAATGCCGTCGACCGAGGTCAGCCGGGCCACGTCTTCGTAGATCTCACCAATGATCCGCCGTACGTTCGGGTCGAACGGCGACAGGCGCTTGTATTGTTTCGGGTCCACCGAGGCCTGCCCGCTGGCCGGGTCCCAACGCGTCACCCGGGGCAGTTTTTCATCCAGGGCAAAACTCAGCACCGGCATCCAGGCGAAGACCTTGACGTGGGCCCGGGTGTGCAGTTGCCAGGCAACGCGATTGAACAGGTCGGCGCGCATCGGCAGATGGCGGTTGGGGAAGTACAGCGAACGCGCCAGGCCGTCCCCCGCCGGATCGGCGAACGCTTGCAGGAACACGGTATTGGCGCCCATATCCGCCACGTGCTGGACCAGCATGCCGAGGTTGGCTTCCTGCTGGGCCGGGTTCGGGTCGTAGACATTATCCAGGTCGACATGCACCACGCGCATTGGCAAACGGTTCTGCACCGCGACAACAGCACTGGCGTAGTGCGCCCCATCCGGGTCCGCCGCCACCAGCAGGCGCGGGCTGTTCATCAGTTGGTCGAGGCTGTCGATACCGTCGTCCAGGGTCAGCGCGATCTGGTAGCCCTGCTCCTTGATGACTTTCAATGCAGTGCCATCGGCGGTGCCGTAAGGCCAGATCCAGACCCGCGGCGAATAACCGGTGGCCGCACGAATCTTCGCCGAGATGGCCAGCACATCCGCGCGCGTGCGAGCCTCGAAATCGGCCTCGCTTTCATAACGACCGGTCGCCGAATCGTAGCGCCGGGTCGCCGCCGCCGGTTGCAGGTTGCCCTGGGGATTGGCGAGCATGCCGTGATGGTTGGCGTTGGTGTGCGCGACGATTTCCACCAGTCCCGAGGACGCTACTTCCTTGATCTGCGCCCAGTTCAGAAACATGGAGCGCGGGCGCATGTCACCGGCAAAATCCACCGGTTTATCCGCCGGGGTATCCATCCAGACGCCGACCGGGGCCAGCAAGGCCGGCCATTGATAGCTCCTGAGCAGCGGCATCACGCGGGTGTAGAAACTCGCGTAACCGTCATCGAAGGTCAGCAGAATCGCCCTTGGCGGTAACTCGGGCCCACCCTTGCGCGCCGCCAGGATCTGGTCCACGGTCACCGGCCGATAGCCATTCTCCCTGAGCCACGCCAGCTGCTCGAGCAAGCGTTCGGTGCGCACGGCAACCACCGCCTGGTCCGGGTCGCGGTCCTCAATGTCATGGTAGGTCAGGCTGAGAAAATGATTTTTCGGCCAGGGCGCTTCATTGATCGGCACGCTACGCTGCGCGGGCGCGACAAATTCGACCGGCTTCTGGGCACAGGCACCGATCAGCAAGGCTCCCAGCAACAGGATGCAACGCGTGATCCAAGGCATCATCATCCCCTTCTAGAAACGGTAGGTCAGATCGACGGTCAGCCGCACGTCGCGTTCGCGGTCACCGTCATAGGGCCGACTGATCCAGCTCAGGTTGGCTCCGGCCTCCAGCACATCGTTCCAGCTCACCCGCTGGCCATACCCCAGCAGCGCAACGGCACCTGTCGAATAATCGCGCTGGCTGTAGGTCCCGGCACCGACTTGGAATTGCTGGCTCCACTGGGTTTCGTAGCGGCTATAAAGCACATGATTGACGTTCACCGTCGGCAGCACGCTGAAGTCGGACTTGGGATTGAAGTACGGCACGTCTTCGCTCTTGCTGTTGTGGCTGGTGCCGACCTCCAGGCCCAGGTCCACCTGCACATGGGCCGTGCTGTAGATACCTTCGCGTCCGGTAAGCAGGGCCTCGGTACGATTGTTGCCGTCGCTGAAATGCGAGGGCGTGACCGCCAGCTTCCACTCGCGGCTTTCGTCGGCGCGCCAACGCAGGAATGCACTCGCCGAATTGGCGCTGATGTCGCTGTTCAAGGCGCGCAACGGCGTCGCCGCCGACAGCCGTTCGAGGCTGCCGCCGTATTGCCAGTGATCGTTGATATCGAAGGCCGCCGCCAGGCGCGCGCCGAGTTTGTCGCCATAGCCGTAGGACTGGTTGGAGACCTCGGCCTGCAGGGTCATGTCACGGGTCCGATCTTCGATACCAAGCCGCTGCCAGCGCCGTCGGGCATCTCCTTCGGTAAAACGGCCAAAGGCGTAACCGGCCCCGGCGAACAGCCGCCAGTCCTCATTGATCGGCGGGCTGTAGAGCGTGCTTTCAATGCCGTAGTCGCGACTGCCGGTCACCGCACCGGCACCGGCGGCGCCGCCACCAAAACTCTTGCCGGTATAGGCCTCGACCCGCAACTCGGCCATGTCATGGACTTCGCGCAGACGCTCCAGGCGCTGGACCTGCAGGCTCTCGGCAAACCGTGCGGCAACGTCGTCGGTGAGCACATCGAGCTGGCGCCACTCCTGCAACGCCAGGGCGGTGTTGGCCTGCGCCACTTCCAACCCCAGGTCGCGCGGCGCCTCACTTTCGGTTTCCTTGTTCAAGGCCTCGGCACGCCGTGGCCACTCACGGGCCAGGTACATATCGGCCTGGGCCACCCGCAAGCCGACCTCGCCTGGCGCCTGTGCCACCAGCGCCTCCAGACCTTGCTCGCTGGCGGGTAGATCGCCGTTGTGCTGCCCCATCTGCGCCGCCAACTGCTGGGCGTCCAGCCAGGCATCGTTGGGAACACCGCCCGGCACGCCCTTGAGCTGCAATCGCGGCGGTACGGTGAGCGCCAGGGCATCCGCCAACGCGCGGGCTTCTTCCGGCTGGTCGCTTTCAACCAGGGCATAGACCAGCGCCGAGGTATCGCCCGCCTGGTCGATGGGGTCCGCGCTGGGTGCCGCGAGAATCTGCCGATACAACGCCACGGCCTTCTCCGGTTCGCGCACCGCGAGGTAAGCCGAGGCAATCCAGCGCTGGGCATAGGGTGGGATCGTCACCCCTTCATCGATCAGTTTTTGCGCCTCGCTCAGCACCTCGGCATTGCGCGAGCGGGCCTTGAGCGCACCCAGGCGATCGATGCGCCAGTGCACCACATCATCATGGGCCTGCGGGTCCGCGGACCAGGCCGCGAGCAAGCGGTCGTAGTCGGCCAGGGCACGATCGGCGACGACAAAACGTTCCTGTTCGGTTCGGGTCGGCAGCTCGGCCAGGCGGACCCGCTCGGCCGCCAGCTCGCCTTCGAGGCGCCGGGTCGCGGCCGCGTCGATCAGCCCGGGATGCCGCTGGGCCAGGCGCAGGGCCGGCTCCGGCAGGCGCGCGCGCTCCAGGGCGAACAGGTATTCACGCATCACTTCGGGTTTATCCGAAGCCCGGATAAAAGCCTGGTCGTACTCGAACAAAGCATCACTGTTAGCGCCCGAGCGGGTCAGCGCATACCCCAGGGCCATGCGGCGGGCCGGGTCGTTGGGTTGTTTGTCGACCTGTTCCCGCGCCCGGCGCACCGCATCCTGCGGGTCACCGCCATCGGCCTCGGTAATTGCCAGGCCCAGTTGCAGGTCGGCATTCTGCGGTTCGCGCTCCATCGCCTGGCGGTACAGGCGCTCGGCTTCATCCCAGCGTTTCAGGTTGCGATAGGCGCGGGCGACGGCGGTCAGGGCCTGGGTCGGCAAGACCCGCTGGGCACCCTGGGTTTCATAGACACTGACCACTTCGGCGTCCAACCCGGCCCAACTGGCGATCTGCAAGTGATCGCTGATCTGGCCGGCGGATTGTTGCGGGGCGGGCAGTTGGCGCAAGAGCACCAGTGCCGGGGTGTAGCTGCCGTCACGGGCCTGTCGGATAAGCTGGTCGTAGGCGGCATCGGCGAAGGCATTGAGGGGCCAGAGCAACTGGCTGCACAACGCCACTCCCAGCAACGTGTGCAATCTGCCCTCGAGGCAGAGTTGAGCATTACGCGGCATATCGTCCATTTCCCCAGTGACAGCCGGAGTCCAATGCTCCTGCCTGATGCAGACACACAGGGGAGCCTAGCGACAGCAGTCGAACACGCCGCCCGTCTGTCGTTCTCGAAGGGTAGACCAAAAAACAAAAGCCAAGATCGATTCGACCGGTGCCAGCCAAAAAGACCTGGGGCGCCACGTATTCAGTCCTGCCAGAGTGGCAGGCACAGCGTGAACGTCGTGCCCTGGCCCTCGACGCTGACACAGTGAATACGCCCGTCATGCCGGTCGATCACCGCCTTGACCATCGACAGGCCCAGGCCCAGGCCTTCGGTGTTGTCAGGGCCGGCAAAGCGTTTGTACGGCTCAAAAAGCTGCGGCAATGCCGATGCGCTGATGCCTCGCCCCTGATCGCCAATGCTGCAGGTCAGTTCATGCTCCGCTACCGTTACATCGAGGCTTACGATGGTGTCGGAAGGGCTGTACTTGATGGCGTTTTCCAGCAGGTTGAACAGCGCCCGGGTCAGCAGCGAGGCATCGGCCCGCACCAGGCTTTCATCGACCTCGTCGAGCCGATGGCGCAGCTCGATGCCCTTGAGCTGGGCCAAAGGGGCCACCTGGTCGAAGGCATCCAGCACCAGCATGGCGAACAGCACCGGCGCGAAGGTGTAAGCCTCCGACTCGGCCTTCGCCAACTGCACGAAGGCCTCGGTCAGACCCAGGGCCCGGCGCACTTGCTGTTCGATCTGGCGATAGAGCGGCGCATCGTCGTGCTGCGCGCGCTGCACTTCCAGCAGTGCCAGGATCGCCGAGTGCGGCGCCCGCAGGTCATGGGACAGAAAGCGCAACAAGGTCGCCCGTTGCTGCTCGGCCTCACGTGCAAGACTCAGGTCCGCCAGGCTGAACAGCCAGCCGACGGTGACTTCATCTTCCGTTGACCGCAGCGGTGCCAGGTCCAGGTGCAGGGTGCGCTGGCGACTGTCGCGAAATTCCTGGCTCGGCAGTTCGGCCAATGCTGGCCGCACTGGCCCGCCAACACCGGGAAAACCAAGGTCCGCCAGGCAATCGAGCCAATCTTCGCCCACCAGCATGGGTCCCAGCAGGTCACGCGCGCTGCGGTTGGCGAGCAGCACCTGGCCCTGGGTGTCGGTGATCAACGTTGCCACGGGCAGGCATTCCAGGCCGTCGGCCATAAACCGCCGGGTATCGCGGGTGCGCCCGAGGGCCTGTTCCAACGCCTCGATGCGACCTTGCAACACATCACCCTTGGGTACCACGACCCGGCGCCGTTCGGGCAGCACCCTGGGCTCGTCGTTCAGACGGGCCAATTCCCAGCCGAAGTAAGCCAGTACCGCACTCAGGCGCCGCCAGTTCCAGATCAGGTAAGCCAGCAAAAAACCGCTCAGGCTGGCGGCCGGCGACCACCACAGGCCGAACCGCAACAACCCCCAGGCCGCCAGCAGCACCGCCGCCATGCTGCCGAGCGTCAGCCACAACGCATAACGCGCACGCAACAACAGCCCGCCCAGCAGGAGGGCCACCGCCAACACCGACAACAGCATGCCCGGCAGTGGCGCCAGCTCGACAATGCTGCGCTGCTGCAACAGGCCATTGAGCAGGTTCGCCTGGATCTCCACCCCGGCGGTGGTGCCGGCCTGCTCGGACACCGGCGTGACATAGCGATCCCCCAGGCCCGGTGCGGTCGCGCCCACCAGGATCAGCCGATCACGCAACAGCGTCGCTGGCACTTCACCGCGCAGCACGCTGATATAGGGCACGCTGGGGAAGCCGCCAGCCGCCGCGATAAAGGGCACCAAGATGGCGTTCTGCCGTTGCCATCCGTGGAGCTCGGAAACACTTCCGGCACCGGGCATCGGTTGCCGCTCAGCCTCCGGCAGCGCCATCTGATAGGCCAGCCAGGCCAACTGCTCACGGGGCTGGTGGACCGGACCTTCGCGCAGGAATACCCCGCGCACCACGCCGTCGTTATCCGCTTCGACATTGATATGGCCGACCGCCCTGGCGCAACGTCGCAGCGGTTCGATCGGCCCGACTTCGCCCAGCGCCGTGGCAAAGCGCGGCACGCCTTCGCGCAACAGCGGCAAGACCACATTGCCGGCGCGGCACAGGGCCTGGGCCAGGCGCTCGTCGCCGCTGCCCGCAGCCTCCGACTCGCTGAAAATCACATCGAACAGCACACCCCGGGGCTGCACGGCGCTCAAGCGCTCGAGCAGCTCGGCATGCACGCTGCGCGGCCAGGGCCAGCGCCCCAGGGCCTCAAGACTGCGGTCATCGATGGTCACCAGGAGGATCCGTGGATCGACCGGCAAGGGGCTCAGGCGGCTCAACCGGTCATAGAGAAAATGGCTGAACGCCAGGTTCTGGCTCAAGGAGAGCACGGCGGTCAGCGGCAGCAACAACAGGCCCACCAGCAGCCATTCGCGCAACAAACCACGAAACAGCCGTTGTGCCTGCGTCGGCTCGCGTCCCTCGTGCCGTCGCCACAACCTCATGGACGCCGGATACCGCAGCTATTGCTCATGAACCGTCCTGGGCCAGTAGTAGATATCGTAGACCCCAGTCTGGCCCTCAAGTCCCTGCTCGTCGAATGCCGACAGCCGCACATGGTAGAACGCCGCCTGCAAACCACTGAAACGGATATCCGGGGTGCTGGAAAAACGTTCCTGCTTGATATTGAGAAACGCCGCGTCGGTGGCGACCTGCGCGCGATAGCGCCGGGCGCCGTCGAGGGGCTGGAGAAAAAGTTGCCAGATCGGCTTGTCGCCACGCTGGCCGTCCTGCCCGAGCAGGCGTGGAGCCGCCAGCAGGTCGACCGGCTTGAGCTCGCCCTGGTCCTGGATCTTCAGGCCCTGTCGGGCGTTGACCCTGACCGCGGGCTCAGCCGCAACGGGCAGTTTGTCCCGCGCCTTGTTGCCGGGTGCCGGCGACGCTTCGGCGCGACTCACCGCGACCTGGCCGTCGAGCACTTCAACCAGCGACTGACCCTCTTCGCTACGGGTGCGAAAGTGCGTACCGCGCACCCCGAGCACGCCGACCGAGGTGCGAATCTGGAAGCGATCATGTTCGCTGATGCGCTTGATCACATAGGACTCGACCTGACCTTGTTCGAGCTGTATCTGCGGGATCGACTGCGTGTCGTCCAGCTGCAAACGCACCTGCGAGTTGGACGGCAGGACGATCCGCGAACCGTCGCCCAGCACCAGGCTGACAAAGGCATCGCCCGAGGTTCTCACCCCTTCGTGTTCCTCCAGGCTCATCCCTTCTTCCAGCGCCAGCGGCTTGCCCTTGGCATCCAGCTTCCAGGCCTCGCCCGCCAGGTGCAGCACCACCGCCGGAAAAGGCTGCGGACGGCACTGTTGTTCGCGATCAAGGTAAGGCGCGCGCAGGGCCGGTGTGGCCGCCAGGGCAGCGTGGCCGAACAGGCAGAAGACAATGCCGAGCAGCAGGCTCGGACGGGACGGGAGAGCAGGAAAATACGGGTGCGAAAGAAAGCGTTCGCTCATGGGCTTGGCCGCTCAGGCTCTGGAGGGAGCAGGATCGAAGTAAAGGAACGACGGCACACAACCATCCGGGCCCATCATGCCACAGTGCCCCAGTCAGCCTGGCCACACTGTGTTGCTTTGTATGAATGCACACCGGGGCCTGACGGAAAAATGGCCAAGGGAAGGCATCCTGGCTTCCCTTGGCGGCGGTCCGTGTGGATCCGAACCGCCACCCGTCCGTGGGTCGGACTTGCTCCAAAGTGCCCCTTTTAGTGCTGAAGCTACTCTATGGGTAAAACGGCGGTGCTCGGCGAATCTGTCAGATTTGTTCAGAATTGCCCTTGCCGGTCAGAACACCCAGCGCGGCTGCTCCCGTGGGGTGATGACCTCACCGGTGGTCCATAGCGTCGGTGCGGAGAATGGCGCTATCCAGCTGCCCTCGGGCACCACGGGTAAACGGTCGGCAACCAGCGAGGGACGGGCAGCCCCGTAATGGAACAGCCCGACGACAAAACCGAAACCAAGACACAGGCTCAACCCGGACAACAACCCGAGCACCGCCCAGGATGGCAAACCGCTGAAACGAAAGGGACTGCCCATGGATCCTTCTCCTTGACCGTGCAAATCGTTACCCTGCGCCTGCCCCCACAAAGGCCGCGGTACGCCGGGTAAAAGCCATTTGACATCAGCCTAGCCAGCCGTCACCGGTCCTTGAGGAAATCGCCAGAATTGTTCAGATTTGACAGCCGACTTACAGACCTTCGCGTAGGAAATAGCCTGTAGAGTCCCCTTTTGAGAGACACATCCGCCGTTAAGCTAGGAGAACGCTCCAGATATGCGTGTCGCCATACTCGACGACGAACCCGCCGAACTGCGCCGGGTCGAACAGACCCTGGGCCAGATGGCCGGTGTCGGGGAAGCCCCCTGGACCCTGCACGGTTTCGAGCGCGGCGAGGACCTGTTGCGTCAGTTGCGCCGGGAAACCTTCGACCTGCTGATTCTCGACTGGCAGGTGCCGGACCTCAGCGGCCTGGCGCTGTTGCGCTGGACCCGTGAGCACATGGAAGTACCGCCGCCGGTGATCATGCTCACCAGCCGCGATGCCGAGAGCGATATCGTCCTGGCCCTGGGCAGTGGCGCCGACGATTACGTGAGCAAACCGTTCCGCGCCAATGAACTCAAGGCGCGGGTCAATGCGGTACTGCGTCGGCATGCCGGACAGCGCGGCAATACCAGCGAAATCGCCATCTTCAATGATTTGAGTTTCGACGATGCCGAACTGACCGTGACCCGCTCAGGCCGCCCGGTCAACCTGACCGAGCGTGAGTATCGCCTGGCCCGCTGCCTGTTCAGCAACCTCGGGCGGCCGCTGTCGCGCGAGTACCTCTATGAGCGCTTCTGGCCCCATGAGGAAATACTCTCCTCGCGGCCCCTCGATACCCATATCTATCGCCTGCGCAACAAGCTGGGCCTGACCGCCGAACACGGCTGGCAATTGCTGACGATCTACGGCTATGGGTATCGACTGGAAAGCGTCACCTCTGGCTGAACGCCGCTTAAGGCTGCTCGCCGCCGCTCGCACCACCGAACTTGGTCAGCAGCAAGGTGATGAAATCTTCCACCGGCATTTTCTGCCCGTTGAAGTCCACCTGGCCATTGGCGTAGTGCAGCGTCGAGATGATATCGCTGCCTTGCACCGTCGCCATCTCCGTGGACAAGGCCATGGTGCCGGCCATTTCACTGGCCATCGAGGCTTGCTGGGTGATCGCCTTGGGGTCGGTCTGACCCTGGATCTGCGCTTGCAGGCCCGCCAGGTCGGCGATCATCGGCTTGGACAACGACACCTTGGCATCCAGTTGCGAAACCAGTTGCTTGCCCAGTTCCACCGGTGGCAGATCGGTGGAAGACGGGTTGGTCAGGTCCACCACCAGGCTGGCGCGGCTCTCACCGTTGGCGGTCTTGATCGAGAAATTTTCCAGGGCGATCTGCGGCTTGCCGGTCAACACTTGCTTGATGTCCGCTTCGGCCTGGGCCTGCTGGGCCGGGGTCAGTTCCGGAACCGCCGCCTCAGGGTCTTCAGCCCCTGCCGCCTGGGCCTTTTGCAAGGCTTCCAACTGGACCTGGTACAGCTTGATCAGCGATTGCATCGCCGGGAAATCCAGGTTCTTCGCCGTCCAGCTCATCTGGGCGCTGCCCACCGGCTTGTCGTTGTAGTCGATCGAGGCGATGTTATAGGCCAGGCGTCCGGCGAGCACATTGCCCTGCGCTTGCGTCGAGTCTTTCTGCTCGAAGCCCTTGATGGTGACCACCGCCGGCTTGACCCCAAAGCCCAGCTTGGTTTCGCTCAACTCGAGGGTGTTCTGCCCCAGGTAGAAACCCAGGTCGCTCTTGGTCAGGTCGCTGGCCAGGGTCAGGCCGCTCAATTCGACCTGCACCGGCCCCTGCTCAGGGGTGACCGTGGAGACCTTGAGGTTATCCATATAGCCGTTGAGCTTGATCTTGGCCGCCTGGTCGCTGGCGGTCACCGCAAGGTTCAGCCCGGAGAATTTCAGGCTGCTGGTGGCGTTCGGCGCGAAGTCCAGCGGCACCAGTTCGACATTGCCGTCCACCGAACGGTTGTAGCCCAGGGCAACCTGGCCCTTGAGCGGCGCGGCGCCCTTGGCGGCGTCGAACCACTTGGCGGTGGTGTCGTTCTTTTCCAGCTCGTAGTTGCTGTTGACCATCACCGGCGCCAGCTTGAACGCCTTGAGACGCGACCACGGCAACGGCCCGTGCTCGATATGGTCGACGAACAGCAGCTCAAGGTCTTTCTTCTCCGCGCCGGCCTGCAGGTTCTGGAACTTGACGCGGTAGTGCGCGGTGCTGGTGAACAGATGGCGATCAAGCGATACCAGCTCGATCTGCGCGCTGCCGCCGGCACTGGCCAGGGCAGTCTTCAGCTGTTGGTTGGCGTCCTGGATCGAAGTGTTCAGCACCCCTTCCAACTGATTGCCGGTGTACCACGCGCCGACGGTGCTCACCGCACCGACCACCACGACAAAACCTAAAAGCAAGCCCGCTGATTTATTCATGAATTGACCCGATCGATGTCCGTTAAATGGAGAAATGCTGGTCTTCCTGACCCCTGACCGGAGCCGGCTCGACAATGCCCGAAGGGACGCAGGGTAGCATTTGCCGGAGCAGGCCCCAAGGCTTTGCCCGCAAGGCCATTGGCCACCACCTCATCCTACGAACAAAAGCGAAATGACTGACAGCGCAGTACGGGAATCGTGCGTTCGGCAGCGCCTATTGGCGTCCCGCGCACGTTTGCGGCGGATCAACAACCGCCGGGCAGGAACAGCAATGACTCAGGAATACTGGACTTCCATCTCATCCAGTTGATGGTCGAAGGTCTTCAAACGCGCGGTCCAGGTGTACACCAGCACCTCGAAGTCACGGTTGATCACCACGCCGTCCGCCGAGTCATTGCGCGGGTCGCAGACGTCCAGTTGATGCCGCTCACGGGCCATGGCCGTGGCCACATCGGACAATTCGCGGGCATTGGTCAACCAGTGGCGTTCGTCATGGGCCACTTCGCGGTCGAGTTTCAGACATTGAATCTTGAGCATCTCAAGGCTTTTTTCCAGCGGCGTACCGGTGAGTTCGCCCATGACTTCCTGGAAGGTCCGACCGGGTTGCCAGTAGCTGCCCCAGAAATAGCGGTCGAAGACCGTTTCGACCCGGCGCAGGGCGACTTTGGTATCCCAGACCAGCACCAGGGTCTTGCTCTGGGAGAGCTGGCGTTTCTTCACCTGCTGCGCCTGGTAACTGGCCCAGGCCACCACGGCGATGGACATCACCGCGATCAACGCCGTGGCGCTGTCGAGAAAGGCCAGGGCCTTGTCGATCTGGTGCGCCAGCATGACGCCATAGAAGTAGGTCGCCGAAAGCAGGACAAGCGCCACCACCGCACACCAGAAACCAGGAGCATAAGGGTTTTTCATTATTAGAATCCCCATCGGGCCACGCTGACCACGATGGTTAGGATTCACCCAGTGCTCCCCACCAGCGGCGACCAGCCGATAGTTCAAAGCATAGCAATGGACTCAGGGTTTCGTGTGCTCAACAGGTGGCGTTCGTCCGCTTTCCCAACCGCCGCCCAGGGCCAGGAACAAATCGATCTGGCTCATCGCGACCTGGGTATTGGCCGAGGCCAGTTGGGCGCGCACATCGGTGTAGGTGCGGGTCGCCTGCAGGTCGGCGAGGAACGAGGCGCGACCGGCCTTGAAGAAGCGGTGCGTCTGGTCCGCCGCCAGCCTGGCCGACTGCTCGGCATCGGCCAGGGCATCGCGGCGATCAAGCTGCGCGGTGTACTGGGCCAGGCTGGTCTGGGTTTCGCGGATGGCATTGAGCACCACACCGTCGAAGTGCGCCAGGGCACCCTGGGTGCCGGCCTCGGCTTCGCGGATGCGGGCACGGGCGCCGTTGGTAGGCACGGTCCAACTGATGGCCGGGCCGAAGCCCCAACGGTTGGTCGACGGTTCGCCCAGATCCTTGAGAATACCGACCGTCCCCACCGTGGCACCGATGCTGATGTTCGGGTAGAGCTCGCCCGTGGCCACGCCGATGCTGGCCGTCGCTGCCGCGAGCCGGCGTTCGGCCTGGCGGATATCCGGACGGCGCTTGAGCAACTCGGCACCGTCGCCCACCGGCAACAATTGAGTGATATGCGGCAGCGCGGCGCAATCGGCAACACCGCCCGGCAGTTGGTCCAGGGGTTTGGCCAACAGCATCGACAGGCGATACAAACCAGCCTGGCGCGCGGCCTGGTAGCGCGGCAGTTCGGCGCGCAGGGATTTGAATTGGGTCTGGGAACGGGTGACCTGGGTTTCGTCGCCGCGCCCGGCATCGCGCAGACGCTTGGTCAGCTCGGTGCTCTGGGATTGCAGCGCGAGGGACTCCTCGGCAATCCCGCGCTCTTCGTTGGCCGCGCAGATCTGGGTGTAGGAGCGCACCACATCTGCCACCAGGGTGATACGGGCCACATCGCCCGCCGCCTGGGTAGCGTCGGCATTGGCTTTGGCCGCCTCGATGCCGCGCTGCAAGGTGCCCCACAGGTCGAACTGATAGGACGCGGAAAGCGCGATTTCACCTATATTGGCCACCGGGACCTTTTCCGGTAGCAGGAAGGCCTGGCCGGACTCCTGCAAGCGCTGGGCCCCGGCTTTCACCCCGGCACTGAAACCGCCGGCCGCCTCGGCCTCTTCCACCTGGGCCCGGGCCCGTGACAGGCTAGCCGCCGCCACGCGCAAATCGGTGTTGGACGCCAGGGCCTGGCGTACCAGCTCATCCAGGCGCGGGTCCTGGTACAGCCGCCACCAATCGGTCGGCACCGGCGCCGACACCACATTGTCGCCTTCACCGGCGAGCGTCCCTTGCAGGTCCTTGCGTTGCATCGCCGAGTCGGCCGGCAGGTGATAATCCGGGCCAACCATCGAGCACGCCGACAGCATCAGGCCAAGGCCCAGGGTCGCGACTTGCGCCAGCGGTTTCATTGCGCGGCCTCTTTCTTCGACGCGGCCTTGGCGTCATCGATGATCGACACCGTGGCGGTGCGTCCGGCGATCATGCGGAAGTCCGCCGGCACGTCGTCGAAGGCGATGCGCACCGGAATCCGCTGGGCCAGGCGCACCCAGCTGAACGCCGGGTTGACGTTGGGCAGCAGGTTCGTACCACTGGTGCGGTCACGGTCCTCGATCCCGGCGACGATGCTTTCGACATGCCCGCGCAACCGCGCGTTGTCACCGATCACCCGAATGTCCACAGCCTGGCCGACATGAATGCCGTCGAGCTTGGTTTCCTCGAAATAACCGTCGATATGGAATGAGCCGCTGTCCACCACCGCCAGCACCGGCCGCCCGGCGGTGACAAACTCCCGCTCGCGGGGCGCGCGGTCGTTGACGTAGCCGTCCACCGGACTGCGAATCACCGAACGATCGAGGTTCAACTGCGCGGCGTCCACCGCCACCTGGGCTTCGGCCAGGGCCAGCTCGGCACGGGCGACCCGCGACTGGCTTTCTTCCAGTTGCTCGCCGGCCACCAGGTTACCCAGACCCCGGTTGCGTTTGTTCTCGCGCTGGGCCTGGGCCAGGGTTTCCTGGCGGTCGGCGACGGCGGCCCTGGCCTGGCGCAGCGCCAGCTTGAAGCGATCCTGGTCGATGCTGAACAGCACCTGGCCGCGGCTCACCGGCTGGTTGTCGCGCACCTGCACCTGCTGGATCAGGCCGGACACGTCCGGGGCGATCTGCACGATATCGGCGCGGATATGCCCGTCCCGGGTCCAGGGCGCGAACATGTAGTACATCACCATGCGCCAGACCACCAGGCAGGCGAAGATCACCACCAGCAAAGTCAGGACTACACGGCCAATGGTCAAAAGAGGTTTTTTCATGTCATCAGGTATCGACTGAACGAATCCACAACGCCCAGCAACAAAGCGTAGAGACCGACGTTGAACAAGGCCCGGTGCCAGACCAGGCGGTAGAAGTGGACGCGCGTCAACAGCCCGTGCACCACCAGGTACAGCGCATACGTAATGCCCATCAGCACCAGCAGCGTGGGCAGGAACACCCCGCTGATATCCAGCTCACCGATCATAACGGCACTCCATTGATCCCATACGGAACGCTCTCCGGCTGATCGCCGCTATCGACAAACTCGACGCCGGGCAACAACGCCAGGCGCAGGCCACTCAAGGCGTGCAACAGGTGCAGGCGGGTTTCGCCATCGTCCAGGCCCTGGGAACTCAAGGCCCGGCGCGTGCGGTCCATCGTCATCAGCAAAGGCGCTGGAGCCGGCAGGCGCTCGCGGGCCTCGAGGCAGGCGCGGAAGTACTCGCCGACCTCTTCCACCACCTGTTTGAGCAGCACATTCGCCACCCCCAACACACGCGGGGTGTAGGCCAGCAGGTCGAGCAGGTTGAGCGCGACCCGCAACTCCCGCAGCGCCGCGCCGGTGTCCTGGCCGGTCATGGCCAGGCGCGGCAGGTGCTGCATCAGCCGGTCGAGCATCTGCGCGCCCATATGTCGGTGCTCGGCCAGGGTCGCCGGCTCGGTCAGCTTGACGATGTCGTGCCAACTGAACCGGGTCAGGCGCTTGGCCGCCAGCTCGGCGCCGAAGGGGCGGGCCACCAGGGTCCAGACAAACGCGAACAGCAAGCCCAGGGGGCCGGCCAGGTTGGCGTTGGAAAAGTTCAGGAAGTCCGCGTCATAGGCCCCTGAAATGCTGATAAAGGACGAGGTGTTGACGATGGTCAGCAAGGTCCCGAGGTAGAAACGCGGCTGCACGGTGAGGGTGCCGACGCAGATAAAGGGCACGGCAAAGGCCAGCACCAGCATCGGGAAATCATGCAGGTTGGGTAGCACCACGAACAGGTAGAGGCTGGCGAAAATCACCGACATCGCGGTCCAGAAAAAGAACCGGTAGATCTGTGGCGCCGGGTCGTCCATCGCCGCGAAAAAGCTGCAGGCCACCGCCGCGAGGATCACCGCGCTGGCCCCGTCGGTCCAGCCGAGCAGGATCCACAGCACCGAAGCGACGATGATCGCCAGCACCGTCGAGCCCGCCGAATAGAGCATCAGGCCACGATCGAGAAACGGCGTCAGGCGGCCCAGGCGCCAGTGGCGATAGACCGCGCGCCAGCTGTCCTGGCTTTCGCACTGGATGGCATATTGCAGGCTGCGCAGGTCCTGCCACAGGTCAATCCATTCGCCGAGGCGGTAGAGGGCGTTGGAGAACAGCAACTGGCGTCGGTCATCCAGCTCGAGCGGGCTCGGTTGCAGGCTCTCGATCTCGGCCCGCAGGCTTTGCCAGCGTTCAACCGGCGCTCCTTTTGTGGTGCTTTCCAGCCATTCGCGGGTGGCCACGAGCAAGGGTTCGAAACGCGCCACCAACTCCGGCGTGCGCCGCTCCATCGCATACAGAGCATCGTCCAGGGCATCGACCACCGGCAACAGGTGAATCATCCGCCCGCGCAACTCCTTGGTGTTGCGCACGGTCTGCGGCCGGGCACCTTCGTGGGGCAACTGGCCGATCATCAATTCGAGGCTGTTGAAGGTCGCCACCATCGCCGAGCGCAGCGCGCTGACTTCATCGGCCTGCACGTTACGCGAAAGGAAACGCAGGCTGTAGGTCGAGGCATCGCCGAACCATTTGCCCGCCGCGTCGATAAACACCGGGGCCAGGCGCCGGGGCCAGAACATGCTGCCGACCACCGCCGCCACGGCGATGCCGAGAAAGATCTCCTCGGTCCGCGACACCGCCACATCGAACACCCCCAGCGGGTTGTCGACCACCGGCAGGGCGATCATCGGCATGGTGTAGCCGGCGAGCATCAGCGCGTAGCTGTTGGCGGTGCGCAGGTGCAGCGAGAGAAATAGCAGGATGCCGGTCCAGAGCGCGATCGCCACCACCAGCAGATAGGGTGTCTGCACGAACAGCGGGACGAACAGCACCGCCGCCGAGGCGCCGAGAAAAGTACCGACCGCGCGGTACAGGGCCTTGGAGCTGGTGGGACCGACAAAGGGGCTGGAAACGATGTAGACGGTGGCCATGGCCCAGTACGGACGCGGCATTTCCATCAGCAAGGCGATATACAGCGCGATCATCGAGGCGGCGAAGGTACGTACACCGTAGAACCAGTCGCGGGCGGGGGGCATGCCGGTCCAGAAACCGTTCACGGATTCGCCACTCCCAGGTTCCACCCGGCCGCTTCGAAGGCGCGGATGACTCGCAGCGCCGCTTCCAGATCAGCGGGAGCGATGCCGTCGAGCACTTCACTACGCAGGCGGATCAACTGGATTTCGATGTCCTGCATCAAGTGCTCGCCGGCCTCGGTCAGGCTCAGGCATTTGGCCCGGCGGTCACTCGGGTCTTCGCTGCGCAGCACATAGCCGGCATTGCACAACTGGTCGAGCAGGCGCACCAGCGACGGGCTTTCCATCCCGGCTTCCTGGGCCACGGTGACCTGGCGCACGCCCGGCCCCATACGGCCGATCAACAGCAACGGCATGGCGCAGGCTTCGGAGATCCCATAGTTGACCAGCGTGGTCTGGCACACCCGGCGCCAATGGCGCGAGGCGACGACGAGGCCGGCACTGATGTGCTTGTGCAGCTGTTCGAGGGGCTTGGACACGGGGAGATTCGCATTGTTAGTTTGCTAACTATCAATATCTCGCATCAGTTGGGGGCTCGTCAAGTTTTGAAACAATTACTTCATTCGACCGGGTAACGGCTGGGGACAGGGTGGCCCGGCTGAACTCAAGCCTAGTTCACGGGTGATGAGGTGCTTGGGGAATCGTCGGGCTTGAATCGTAGCGTGATGTAAAAATTCTGCTGTTTTGGCTTGGGAAACTTCAGCGTTCTTGCACCGTTGCTCCGTGCCCGTGGACGGCGCTGCCCGCCACAATGGGAACGAGCAGCGATTGGGTGAAAGCCACGCGTCACGCTTGCAATGGGGTTTCCCGGGGGAGACGGAACTGGATCAGGTCGAGAATATCCAGGCCATCCTGCAGCAGCAGGTAAGCCCCGTTGGTCAGCCGGTACAGATCGGCGTCGTCGATGTTCCTGACGGTGACCGAGGTGAGGGTTTCCAGTTGCGCGGTGCCGGCACGGATGCGGGCGCAGGCGGTTTCGTGGAGCAGGCGTAGCGGGGCTTGGGTGTCGATCAGCAGGACTGGGGTGCCGGCGGGGTTGGTAGTTAGTGGGTGGTACATAGTCATGGTTAAAGCTCCAAAGTTCTAAACCTGAAGCTGTCATCCACCGTCGCCAAACGAAGGGTGGCAGCTGTACGCAGGTTGGCGAACCGGAAACCATGTAACCCGGCAGACCCGAAGGTCTCCCACGCACAGCCGCCATAACGCTATTACCCGCATTTTCGAATACGTGCAACAAAGCCTGGGCGCTGTTTGCGCTCACACGGTTGATCGGATCGCCAAATCCGCTGTCGACAGGTGCCGACGGAGCAAACTATAGGATTGATGATTCAGTGGGCGCAACGGAGGCAAAACGCCCAAGCTCAGGCAATACATTACCAGGCATGTCGCCGAACCCGGGAACGACGAAAGCTGTAGAACACAGTTGTTACTGCTCAGGTAAAACCTGCGCCGCCTGCTCTTCAATAAAATCAAAAACCGCCTCCGGCACACTGTATTGAAACTGCTTGCGCCGGTGCTTCGAGACCTTGCCACCATTGTCCAGACACATCATCACCAACCGGGACAAATCGCTACCGCGCACGTCGTAGCGCTGGTTCACGGCTTTGACCACGCGGTCGTAGCGATCCAGAAACTCCGTCTCCTCCCGCAGTTCGACCTCAAGCGCACGGCGGGCCATACGCAGGGTGAACTCGACACAGCGGGTCGCATCCCAAAAGCGGTAAATCGAAGGGTGACCGATGAACTCGAAAGCCATCTGATCCCCGTCCAGCCACGTGACATTCCAGAAATCACGCGTCGGCTGGGAAAAGTCCTTGAGCGCCTCCAGGTAGTTCTGCTCCTCGTGCTTCATCGCCACGGAAACAGGCAACAGCAAACCGTGCTCCAACGCGCCGGAACGACACAACACCTGATGAATGAGAAAACGCGACAGGCGACCGTTGCCATCCATGAATGGATGGATAAACACAAAGCCAAACGCCGTCACAGCCGCCGCCACCAAAGGATCGATCTGTCGGGGGGCTTCGTTTGCAAACACCATCAGCTCCTGCATGAGCTCGCGACACAACTCGGGGGTAGGCGGCACATAGCTCACCCCCGCCGCGCCGCGCAATCCGTTGTGCAGATGGTTTTGCTCATGACGGAACAAGGCCGCCTTATCGAACGGGCTGGAGACGGTACTGTTTTGCAGCTCCACCAAGTACTCTTCGCTTAAAAGCCGGCCTTCATGGGCCTGGCGCAGCAGTTGAACGAAACGTCGGGACTTCTCTTCGCTGGGCTCTTCTTTCTCGATGGCGAAGGAGTCACGGGTTTCGTGGAGGTAAGCCCAGTTGATGGCGCGATCCATCATCTCCGGGGGTAAGCTGACCAAAAAAGCTTTGGCGCGTCCCAGGATATCGAGACTCAGCAAGTCTTCCAGCTCGGGAGTACGCTCTACCGTAGCGCAATAGTGCAGAGAGCCCAGGCCGTTAAAATCAACTCGCCACCGGGCATTACGCACGCTAGGGCCCGTTAAATAGTGTTTCGGGTCGAAGAGCGGAACAACGCTGCCTCTCACCGGTGCCTCATAGTCGAGTCGACGCCCGCTCAACCCCTCCCAAAGGAAACAGGCTTTTCGGATAAAGACCCCGTTGGGAGCCTTCGCCAACTCCTGCAATAACTGTTCGGCGGGAATGGCTTCCAGCACCTGTGCCAGCAGGCAAAGGTTGATACCTTCGTGTTTCAGCGCAAAAAGCAGATGGTCGAGATACCTTCCGTCGCCTGGTGAAACCCCATGAGGAACGGCAAGACAATCGCCTATCAGCGTAATACGCGTCACAGGCTTGATCATCGCTGAACGCTTCAAGGCAAAAGCCTTTAACCTCAGCGCATCACGCAGATAGGCATAACCGACAAATTGCATTCTGGGCATCCACAGAAAAAACTGACTAACGCGATTAAAGCCCAGATTTTTTTACTCTTCCCCAGATTTTTTTACATTTAGGGCATTTTCCACATTTTTTTTTACACCCCTCTCCCCTTCCTCAACAACACATCCAACTGATCCACCACTTCCGCCCAGTCGGCATCGTCCAGGATCTCGGTACGCAGAAAATCCGCCTGGCTCTTGCTCCAGAAAAACGCGTCCGCCAGGTGCAGCTCCGGCTTGAGTGGCGAATGGGTGGCGATGAATCGGTCGATGCCGGCCGGGTCATCGGGCAAGCCCAATTGCTTGAACAGGGATGGCAGACTGTGGTCAGGCGATTCCATGGAGGTCTCCGGTACAAGGAAAAGGGCGGTGCCGGTCAGACAGCTTCGCGAGCAAGCGCGTTCCCGCTGTGAAGCACCGCGTGAGTCGAAAACAGACAGCGCCCGGGTCTTAGTGACAGACCTCGCACACCTCGGCATGGGGAACCAGCTTCAGGTACTGGTCCATCTGCATATGCACCAGGTTGTGGTGGTTGCCGGCTTCCAGGTAGATGTCGTGTTGGCGGGTCAGTTGCGGGTCGACCACCATCTTCAAGCCATAGGACTCACCCAGCGCCGGCACCGCCCCGCGTTCGCAATCCTGGAACAGATAGGCCAGGGTGCTTTCCCGGGTGATCTGCCAGGTACTGGCGCCACGGACCTTGCTCAGGTCCAGGTGCTGGCTGGCGGGCAGGACCGCCATCAGGTAGTGGCCGTGCTGGTCGTCGAGCACCACCGATTTGGCCATGCGTTCGGCCGGGATCCCCGCCAGGCGGGCGGTTTCCAGGCTGCTGGACGAATGCGGATGAGCGACGATGTCGAATTCGCAGTGCGCCTGTTCCAGGCTGCGCTGCACGGTTTTTGCCATGCGCATGATGCACCTCCGGGCCCTGTCGAATGCCCCAGGGCGATGGGTTTGCTGCATTCCTTGAGTAAGAGTCTAGGCAGTTCGCCGTGGAGCGTCGGCTTAACGTCAGTAACCGTTCTCGCTATCACAGGTCCTCGATAGTCGAGTCGGGTCTAAAGCTTCGAGTCCACAAATTCGGCCATACGCGGAATCTTGAACCGACACGGAACCTGTAGGAGCAGGGCTTGCCCGCGAAAGGGTCCTTGAGATCGCTAAAAGCTTCGCGGGCAAGCCCTGCTCCTACAGGTTCCGTGGGGCTCCAAGCCTGCGTTTATCCGGTGGGTCGCCAGAGCTCGACTAAGCTTCTTAATGGGGGTAACGAACTCGCGGAGAATGCAAGTGAGCGGTCGTTGCTGGTGGCGTTGGTTGTTGATCGGGTGGCTGATCGTCTGGCCCGTCGGGCACCAGCTTGCTGAAGGCGCCGACTCCGTCGTGACCCTGATCGTGTTACCCCTCGACGACTCCGGTTCCGGGCTGATCCTGCTGGGTATCGCCCTGATCGTCGCCGAGACGCTCCTGCCCAGCTTCGGCGTGATCGGCTTCGGTGGCCTGGTCGCCGTCGTGGCGGGCACATTGGTCCTGTTCGACCCCCAGCTGTTCGACGACAACACCGCACGGCCGTTGAAACTCACCCTGATGCTGATCGGGCTGCTCCTGCTGGTCGGCTTGATCGTCGCGGCCCTCAAGGCCCGCCAGCGCCAGGTGGTCAGCGGCGACGCCGGACTGGAAGGCAGCCTGACCCCGGTGACCGCCCTGAAAGCCGGCGATGCCTATGCCGGTTGGGTGCAACTGCAAGGCGAAAACTGGCAGGTCCTCAGCCCCACGCCGCTGCATCCCGGCCAACAGGTCCGGGTCATCGCACGCAAGGGCCTGCTCCTGGAAGTGAAAGCCGTTGACGACCCGCCAAGGCGAGGAGATTGATCATGGTCCTGCAATTGGGCTCCGGCGCGCTGCTCGCGCTTCTGCTGCTGATGCTGCTGGCATCGACCTTTCGCATCCTGCGCGAATACGAACGCGGCGTGGTGTTCCAGCTCGGACGCTTCTGGCAGGTCAAGGGACCGGGGCTGATCATCTTGATTCCGCTGGTGCAGCAGATGGTCCGGGTGGACCTGCGCACCGTGGTCCACGATGTCCCGCCGCAAGACGTGATCACCCGCGACAACGTCTCGGTCAAGGTCAATGCGGTGCTGTATTTCCGCGTGCTCGACCCGCAGAAGGCAATTATCCAGGTGGAGAATTTTCTCGCCGCCACCAGCCAGCTGGCGCAGACCACGTTGCGCGCGGTGCTGGGCAAACACGAACTGGATGAGCTGCTGGCCGAGCGGGAAAAGCTCAATTCCGATGTCCAGCAGGTGCTCGATGCCCAGACCGATGCCTGGGGGATCAAGGTGGCCAATGTCGAGATCAAGCATGTGGACCTCAACGAGTCGATGATCCGCGCCATCGCCAAGCAGGCCGAGGCCGAACGGGAACGGCGGGCCAAGGTGATTCACGCCGAAGGGGAATTGCAGGCCTCCGAAAAATTGATGCAGGCCGCCGAAATGCTCGGGCGCCAGCCGGGGGCCATGCAGTTGCGGTATATGCAGACGTTGTCGTCGATTGCCGGGGACAAGAGTTCGACCATCGTGTTTCCGTTGCCGATCGAGTTGTTGAAGGGGATGGCGGATCTGTCACAGAAAGATAAGACCTGACGCGCGTTAGCGTTGACGTCCATTGCGCGCGATCAAGAGACGGCCGGATGTTCCTGGAGGATTGCGTTCGGCCCGCAAGGTTTCCAATGCCTGATAAGGCCCCTCGGCCCAGAACGCCACCCGCTCCTTGAGCCGCTCCGATGCCTCCCGGTGCTTGTCCTGGCTATCCGGCACAAACACCTGGTCTGGCTGCTTGGCGTGTTGTCGGGCCACGGAAAACACCTGGTCGCGTTGCTCCGCGTCGAGTCCGAAGAACGCCCCCAGATGCCCTTCCAGCGCCCCCGGCAACTCGCTGTAGTTGACCGGCAAACCGCCAAAAGCCACGCAGTGCTCCCAACCCTTCTGAAGGATCCGCCCGAGGCGCGCCGCAATATAGTCCTCCCGCGAGTCATCCTGCCCCGGGGTGTCCAATACGCTATGACCAATCATCCCCGGCACCATCTGCATACCGGCCCGGCGCACATGGGACACGGCTATTTCCAGCGGATCGCGGTACAGGAACAGCCAGGGCGTCTCGGAAAAACACTCGCGCAGCAACGGCAACTCGCCGATATTCCAGGCGTCCAGCTTGATCACCAGGGCCTGCTCACTGCCGCTGCGGCGCTGACCGTAAGCCGCCAACAAGCCCTGCAGGGCCGCGCGCCGCCCCTGCGGATCGAGGTCATCACGCAACAGGCGGTCGAGGGGCGGCGGCTCGCTGATTACGATATGGCTGTCCAACTGCGCCAGCATCTGACCGATCAGCGTCGAACCACAGCGCGAGGCGTGATAGATAAAGGCGCTCGGCGCCACCGCCGGCAATTGCCACTCGCTGAGCACCGCCAGCGGTGTCTCACGCCGAAAGACCTGGTTGAACGGCAGTTGCAGGGCCGCGTCCACCGAATCGCCAAAGAACGGCTGATCCAGCCGTCGCTCGCCGAACCAGCACCAATCGACACGCCAATGGAGGTCTTCGCGCCAGACGCGAATCGGCAACCAGTCCTTCAGGCCGTCCATGGTGGATTCCAACGCCGGCCACGGATCATGGCCGCGCGCAGGTCCTCATGGGCGAAATGCAAGCCATGGGCGGCGGCCCGCGCCAGGGCCCGGGCGATAAAAGCCTCGCTGTCGGTTTGCGCTTGCAGCTCACGGCACAGTTGCGGGTCACGCTCCAGCCATTGGCGAAATTGCTCGAGCGCCATGGCCGCCCGCCCCAGGCCGGGCGCCGGAGTACTCGGCAGGCCCGCGGCGATCTGCTGTTCCAGCCAGGCACTTGGGCGACAGTCGAGCACCAGATGAACCCGCTCGCTATCACCCCAGTTGTCGACGCTGTGGGGCCGCGCCAGATCGAGAAACCAACACTCGCCGGCCCTCATGGGAATGCACTGTCCGTCGAGCATGAACTCCACGTCGGGCGGGCTGAGCAGGGGAATATGCAGGCGCCGGTCGGCGTCCGGAGGACCGAGGTCGTAATCACGGTGTTCATGAATTCGCCCACCCGGCCCCAACCGCAGCAGGCGCGCCGAGCGGATTTCCAACGGCAGGCCCTGCAAGCCATAGGACCAGCGCGAGTCCTCCAGCCAAGGCTTGCGCGCAACCGCCTCGCCCTTGCCCGGCGCCAGTTCGCCCGGGGCATCGTTGGCGGACACCAACGCCACCCCGCTCCACTCGCCGGTGAAGTAATCGCGATTGAAATGCGCTACCCAGGCGCTGTCGCCCAACTGCGCCAAGGCCTGGCGCAGCAGTGGCAGGTCCACGGCGACCGGCAGGCGGGAAAACGCCGGCCGGCTCAAGGAATCACTCCGCCCGCGCCCAGCCTGTCGAGCAAGTGTTCGACACAGGCCTCGCGCCGGCTGGCGCTGATGGACCCCGTGGTCAGGTCGGTCATTTCGCTTGAGCAGACCTCACAGGTTCATCGATCTTGCCCGCGGCCCAGTCGGATTCACGGCTGGCCAAGGCCCCGGCAATCGACTGGATCTTGGTCGAAGAGACTTCCGGCGGCAGCGGATCAAGCCCGGCACTGGCAAAGATCTGCCCATAGGCGTTGCGCAGGTCGGCATAGGCCAGGTCGCGACGCAGGTCGGCCTGCAAGGTGTTGAGCTCGCCCTGGATCAGGTCCAGTTCACCGAGCCCCGCGGCCTTGTAGCGGTTGCGCAGTTGACCGGCGATCTGCCCGTCAATATTCGACAGTTGCTGGCTGGTCTTGAACTGGCGCACGGCTTCGTTGAAGTTGGCATTGGCCACGTAGAGCTGGGCCAGCACCGCGATGGACATGGCCTGGCGGCGTGCCGTGGCGACCTCTTCACCGGCCTTGGCGACGTCGATGGCCGCCGGGGCGGAGATCACGTTGAATAGGTTCCAGGTGACCTTGACGCCGTAGTCGGCCCACTTGTCGTTGACCAGGAAGGAGTTACTGTCGTAATGGCCGCCGGCGGAGAATTCCAGGCCCGGCAGCAGGCGCAGCATGGCCTTGCGGGTTTCGTTGGCGCTGATGCGGGTCTGGTAGTCCTGCTCGCGCAGTTCCGGACGGTTGGCCAGGGCTTCCTGCTCCAGCTTGCCCATGTCGACCTTGAGTTCCGGGATCTCGTAGTTTTCCGGGGTCGCCAGGGTCAGCTCGGTGCCCATGGGCAGGTTGATCAGGGTCGCCAGCTCGGTCTTGGCCAGGGTCAGCGCCTTGCGTTGTTCTTCCAACTGGCGCGTGGCGACGATCAAAGCGCGCTGGTAACCCAGGGCCTGGACCGGGTCACCGATACGCTGGTCGCTCATTTTCTCGCTGTTGCCCTGGGCCTGCTCGACCCGCGCCATCAGGCTGTCGATCTGCTTGAGCAGGCGCTCGGCGGCCACGGCACGCCAGTAGGCCGAACGCACGTCCTGGACGATGGTGTTGACCACCTTGCGCCGGCGTTCCTGGACGATCAGGCGTTGGTCGCCCTGCTGCTTGGCGTTGATATAGCTCACGCCGAAGTCGAGCACGTTCCAGACCATGGTCAGGTCGCCGACACGACGGTCGCGGTCCTGGGAGGTCGAAGGGACCAGGGACTGCTCGCCGGTCTGGACGTTCTGGCTGCTGGAGGCGCTGACGTTGTTACGCCCGGCGTAGCCGGCGGACAGCGCCATGCGTGGCAGCATGTCGAAGCTGGCGAGGTCGAGTTGGCGTTTGGCCAGGGCCTCTTCCATGATCTTGAGGCGGCCTTCGAGGTTGTACTTCACCGCTCGGGCCATGGCCTGGTGCAAGGTCAGCGGGCCATTCAGCGGCTCCTGATCCTTGAACATGGTCTGCATATCGCTCTTGGCACGTTGTTCACTGACACTACGATCGATCGGCTGGCTGGTGACGGCACAACCACTGACTACCAGCGCCAGCAAGCTGACGCTGAACAACTTATGACTTCTTCTCATCCCTTGCACCGCCCCTGACTACTGCATTCTTTTTTTATAGGCGCCGACCAGCGTCGGCGCAGCTTCCCAATCGTGCTCAGGCCGACATTTCGCTGATGCCGACTTGTTCCAATGCCCAGGCTAGTTCATGCAGCTGTTTCTGCTCTCCGTCTTTGATTTTCTGCAATTGCTGCCCCAGGGTCGGCGCGCCGAAAATACCGCGCGCGCCCTGTGCCGGCTCGCCCAGGCCCTTGCCATTACGGTCGAAGACCTGGTTGGCCGAGGTGTCGCTGTTGCCCGACTCGCGATTGAAGATGCTCGACATGGTGCTGCTGCCGAACACCCCGCCATCGCCGCCGCCGAAACCGAGGAAACCACTGGTACTGCCCGTGGCACCGCTGTCGCTGCTGAACACCTGGGCGATAAAGCTCGGCGCCAGCACGTTCGGATTGATAAAGATATTGCCCAGCGGTGGCAGGCCATCTCCCGAGCTGCGCTGTTCGAACAACGGCGGGAAGCCCAGCGGCGAGCCGAGGTTGCCGGTCGGAGCGACGCTGATCTGTGGCTGCAGCGGTTGGTTCGGCGCATCCGGCCGCGCCACGGGCGTGTCCACGCGGAACTGCGGATCGCCGCCCAACGCGACCGTATTGACCGCAAAGTTGTTGGAGTTGGCGAAGCCGGTCCCGGCGTTGCCGGCCAGGTCCGTGACCAGGCTGTTATCCAGGGTGATGAAGTTGCTCGGGTCGGTGACGTTCGCCGTCGGGGTCAGGGTCGCGGTCCAGGTCTTGCCACCGTCGGCGCTGGCCAGGTTGGACAGCACGCCGTTGGCCACGCTCAACTCCGAAAGGTCGAAGTTGCTGACTTTCTCGCTGAAGGTGAAGGTCACCACGGTGGTCTGGCCGGCGGTCAGGTTCGGGTTGGCGACGCTGATGGTCGCGGTCGGCCGGGTGGCATCGACGGCGTAGTTGTTGGAAATTGCGATGCCGGACCCGGCATTGCCCGCGGTATCGCTGACCAGGCTGGTGTCCAGCACGATCAGGTTGGTGGCATCGGTGACGGCGGCCGTCGGGGTCAGGGTCGCGGTCCAGGTCTTGCCGCCATCGGCGCTGGCCAGGTTGGACAGGGTGCCGTTGGGGACACTGAGCTCGGACAGGTTGAAGCCGGTCACCACTTCGCTGAAGGCGATGGTCACCGTTGTGGTCTGGCCGATACCCAGGTTGTTGTTCGCCACGGAGATGGTCGCGGTCGGACGCTGGGTGTCGATGGCGTAGTTGTTGGAATCGGTGGTGCCCGTGCCGGCGTTGCCGGCCAGGTCGGTGTACGTCGTGTTGTTCAGGCTGATCATGTTGCTGGCGTGGGTGATATTGCTGGTCGGGGTGAAGGTCCCGATCCAGGTGATACCCCCGTCGCTGCTGCTCACCGCGCTCAAGGTACCGTTGGCAATCGTCAGGTCGGCATTGCTGAAGCCGGTTACCGCCTCGCTGAAAGTAATGGTCACCTGGGAGGTCTGGCCGATGCTCAGTGCACTGTTGGCGACCACGATAGTGGCCGTTGGGCGTTGGGTGTCGATGGCGTATGTATTGGAGGTAGTGGTACCGCTACCAGCATTGCTTGCGCTGTCGCTGAACAGGGTGTTGTTCAAGGTGATGACATCGCCGGTATGGGTCACCCCAGGATTCGCGGTCAGGGTCGCGGTCCAGTGGGTGCCATCGACCTGGACCAGGTTGCTCAGACTGCCATCGGCGACAGTTAACGCGCCGAGGGCAAGATTGTTGACCGTCTCGCTGAAGGTGATGGTCACCAGGGAGGTGCTACCGTTGACGTTCAGCGCCGTGTTGGACACCACGATGGTCGCGGTCGGCGCCACAGTATCGACGCCATAGGTATTGGACAGGGTGGTTCCCGCGCCAGCATTGCCGGCGAGATCGCTGACCAAGGTGTTATTCAGGCTGATCACGTCGCCGGTGTGGGTCGTGGCCGCATTCGGTGTCAGGGTCGCGGTCCAGGTGATGCCGCCGTCGCTGGTGCTGACAGCGCTCAGCGTACCGTCAGCGACCGTCAGGTCGGCATTGCTGAAACCGGTCACCGCCTCGCTGAAGGTAATGGTCACCAGCGACGTACCGCCGATATTCAAGGCGTTGTTCGCCACCACGATACTCGCCGTCGGCCGCTGGGTGTCGATGCTGTAGTTGTTGGAGTCGGTAACACCGCTGCCGGTGTTGCCCGAGGCGTTCGCCACGAGCGTGTTGTTCAGCTCGATCACGTTGCTGCCGCTGGTGATGTTGCTGGTCGGGGTGAAGGTCGCGGTCCAGGTGATGCCACCGTCGCCGGTGGTGACGCTGGTCAATGTACCGTGGCTGATCGTCAGGTCGGCGTTGCTGAAGCCGGTCACGGCTTCGCTGAAGGTGATAGTCACCAGCGAGGTTTCGCCGATCTTCAGGGCGTTATCCGCCACCACGATGGTCGCGGTCGGGCGCACGGTGTCGATGGTGAAGTTGCCCGAGTTGGTGATGCCGGTGCCGGCGTTGCCCGCCCCATCCTGCACACCGCTGTTGTTCAGGCTAATGAGGTTGGTGGTGTCGTGAACGCCGTTGGTCGGGGTGAAGGTCGCTGTCCAGGTGATGCCTCCGTCGCTGGTACTGACTGCCGTCAGGATACCGTTGGGCACGCTCAGGTCGCTGTTGTCGAAGCCGGTCACCGCCTCGCTGAAGGTGATGGTCACCAATGAACTCTGCCCGGCCGCCAGGGTCGGGTTGGCCATCACGATGGTTGCAGTCGGGCGCGTGCTGTCGAGGTTATAGGCATTCGAGCTGGTGGTCCCGGTACCGCTATTACCGGCACCGTCGATCACCGTGCTGTTGTCCAGGACGATGTGATTGTTGTTTTGGGTGATACCCGCCACCGGCGTCAACAGCGCGGTATAGGTGATGTTGTCGCTGGTGCTCAGGCCGCTGAGGGTACCGTTGTCGGTCGTCAGGTCGGCCAGGGTCATACCGCTCACCGCCTCGCTGAAGGTAATGGTCACCGTGGAGGTGCCGCCGATACCCAGGTTGTTGTTCGACACAACGATAGTGGCGGTCGGGCGTACACCGTCGATGGCCACGTTGTTGGACGTGACGGTGCCGCTACCGACGTTGCCCGCAGCGTCACTCACATGACTGGTGTCCAGGGTGATGTGGTTGCTCGCACTGACGATCGCCGCCGTCGGGGTGAAGGTCGCGACCCAGGTGACGCCACCGTCGCTAGTGCTCACCGTGCTCAGGGTGCCATTGGACACCGTCAGGTCGGCGTTGGTAAAACCGGGCACGGCTTCGTTGAAAGTGATGGTCACCGGCGAGGTCTGGCCGATCCCCAGGTTGGTATTGCCGAACACGATGGTCGCGGTCGGCAGCACGGTGTCGACGGCGTAGGCGTTGGAGGTGGTGGTGCCGCTGCCGGTGTTGCCCACGACGTCGCTGATCGCGGTGGTGTTCAGGGTGATGACATCGCCGACATGGTTGACCCCGGGGTTCGCGGTCAGGGTCGCGGTCCAGTGGGTGCCGTCGACCTGGACCAGGTTGCTCAGACTGCCATCAGCAACAGTTAACGCGCCGAGGGCAAGATTGTTGACCGTCTCGCTGAAGGTGATGGTCACCAGGGAGGTGTTACCGTTGACGTTCAGCGCCGTGTCTGACACCACGATGGTCGCGGTTGGTCGCACGGTGTCGACGACGTAGGTGTTGGAGGTGGTCGTACCGGTACCGGCGTTGGTCGCGGTATCGGTATAGAGGGTGTTGTCCAGGGTGATGACGTTGCCGCTGCTATTGTTGCTGGCGCTCGGCGTCAGGGTCGCGGTCCAGTGGATATTGTCGCTGGTAGTCAGGTTGCTCAGGGTGCCATTGGACGCCGTCATGTCGGCCAGGCTGAAACCGCTCACCGCTTCGCTGAAGGTAATGTTCACCGTCGAGTTGACCGTGGTGCTCAGCGTAGGCGCGACCACCGAGACGGTCGCGGTCGGCCGCACGGTATCGATGGCATAGTTGTTGGACGAGGTGGTGCCGGTTCCCGGTGTACCCGTCGACGTGGAGGTGACGCCGGTATTGTCGAGGACAATATGGTTGGTGGCGCTGGTCACGCTCGAGTTCGGTGTAAAGGTCGCGGTGTAGGTGATGTTGTCGCTGGTATTCAGGGTGCCCAGGGTACCGTTGCTAATCGTCAGGTCGGCGCTGGTAAAGCCGGTCACTGCCTGGTTGAAGGTAATGGTCACCAGCGAGGTGCTGCCGATATGCTGCGCGGTGTTGGTCACCACGATGGTTGCGGTCGGCGCCGGCGCATAGGCGGTGTTGAGCGTACCGCCGTCGTTGAAGATATTGTTCACCGCCGCCACGCTGGCGCCGGTACCGCCGCCGCCCAGCGCCGGACCACCGGAGCCGCTGCCACCGACGTTGCCGGTCATCGCCGCGAAGTTGGCGGCGGTCATCAACAACGTGCCTTTGTTCCAGATCGCGCCGACGCCTTTGCCGGCCGCGCCACCGGAGTCGGCGGAGCCGCCCAGGCCACCGCCGCCACCACCACCGCCGCCAGCCGCGATGTTGCCGGAAATCACCGAAGTGCCGACGATGGTCAGGGTACCGGTGCTGGCGTTGTAGATACCGCCGCTGGCCGATGCGCCGGCCCGGCCAGGTTTGTCCCAACCGGAGCCACCACCGCCGCCACCAATCGAGATGGTGCCGTTGTTCGCCGTGCCGCCGTTACCGCCGCTACTGTAGTTGGCGGCGCCTATACCGCCCGCGCCGCCGGTGCTGCTACCCCCCTTGCCACCCATGTAGTTGGGGTTGTAGCCGCCGCCGGTACCGCCATGGTTAGCGGTGCCGGAGGTACCGCCATAGACCCCCGTACCGAAGCCCGAGCTACCACCATGACCACCATTCTGTCCGCCAAGAGCACCACCGCCGCCGCCGCCACCACCAACCGCGCCGCCGACGTAGGGCGCCGTGACCCCGCCGCCTCCGCCGCCGCCCGAGGCCGCGTTGCTGGTCACCGTGACATTGTTCAGGGTCAGGTTACCGGCGTTGACAATACCGCCGCCCATCGCCGCGGTGCCGTCGACCCCGGCCGCCGCGCCATTGCCCACCGCCAACCCCTGGGTAATGACCAGCCCGTCCAGGGTCGCGGTGACCCCGGAATTGACCATGAGCACCTGGGTCTTGTATTGCCCGCTGAGGATCACATCGGGTGTGCCGTTGTGGTCCAGGTCGCCTTCGATGGTGAGGTTCTTGCTGATGACCAGTTGCGAATTCAGGTTGACAGTCATGCTGGCGTTGAAGGTAATGATATCGCCCGCCACCGCACTGCTCAGGGCCGAACGCAGTGAACCGACGCCACTGTCAGCGTTGCTGGTCACGGTAATGGTCGACAGGGCGTACTGGTACGCGGCCATGGCGTCGGCCGAGAGCACGTTGTGGCTTTCGATGACCCCGGTGGAAATTTCCAGGGTCCAGTCGCCGCCCAGGCCGGTGCGGTTGGTCGATGCCGCGATATCGCGCCCGGTGTATTGCGCCAGGGAGTCGACAAAGCCCAGGCCGGTGGCACCCTCGGCGGTATTACAGGCGTAGATCAGGATATCGCCGCCGACATTCATGTCATTGCCGATACGCGCCAATATGTCGGCCCGCGCCGCGACGTTGGTCGACGAAAGGTAGGTGCTGCCCAGCCACAGGTCGCCCGAGTTGCCGTGGGCGATGATTTCCACGGTGCTCACGCCCTGATGGGTGTCCAGGTAATCAGCGATCTGTTGCAGGCCGTCCTTGCCGGCCTGCAACACCACCACCTGGGTGCCGGGCGCAATGCCCTTGAGCAGGGCACTGAAATCCTGGACCCGGGAGTCGACGAAGACCACCGACTGGCCGGGTACGGCGGCCGGCGCCGGGGTCGGCGTGGCATCGGATTGCGGGTGGGCATCGGCGGGCGCGGTCGCGTGATCGGTGGCCGGGGCCTTCGCCGCATCGGTGGTGGCGTGGCTGGCCGGCTGCGCGGCTTCGGCCACGGTGGCCGCCACGGCGCCGTCGAACAGCATGCGCGGCTCGAGCGGAATGATCATGGGTGAAACCAGGGTTCTCACGCCTTCAGCCCGCGATTTCTGTTTGCTCCACCACATGCTTCACCTGCACTCGAGCGCTCACACGCCCAAAGGATTTTTTTGTTGGAATAAAAAACCGCGATCAACTGATCGCGGTATTGGTTTTCATGCGAATAACATTGGCGGCGCTGGCTGAACCATCGTTCCAGAACGACAGCGTCGCATATTTTTCGAACAGGTCCGGCGGCAGAATCGTACGCCGTGGCTCCATCGCCACCTTGGGCTTGACCTTATGCAGGCCGGCAACCCCGAGGGCCTGGTCGAATGCCGGGGCGTCATACACCAGATGGTCGAAATCGTGCTCGAACCAAGGTTCGCCGATAAAGTCGTAGACCAACCGCAATACCCGCTCCGGCGCCTGGGACAGCAGGTCGTAGTCGACCAGCAACACGGAGTCGGCGTGTTCGCCGTAATAGGCTTCCTTGAGCGCGGTCCAGGCGAACCCCACCAGGCGATTGCGCTGGGCCAGGGTTTCGCAACGGCTGTAGACGGTGTTGCGCTCGACTTCGTCGTTGAACAGCTTGGTGTTCTCGAAGGGGTTGGCGCGATACAGCCGCTCAAGACTGTCCATGACCCAGGCGACATTGCGCACGCAGGCGATGACCTTGGACTGGGGGAACAGGTCCATCAGCGCGGGCAGGCGCGCCGACCACTGGCGATTGGTATCGAAGACCACCGATTGCTCGGTCTTGTCGGCGTAATAGGACTCGAACAGGCCGCGCAACAGACGGCGGCGCATATCGGTGTCGATCACCGCGCCGAACTCGCTGCCGGCACTGCACTGTTCCAGCACGCTGTTGAACAGGGTGCCGACCGGGCTGCTCATGCCGGCATGAAAGCGGGGATTCTGGAGAAGAATGGCGGACAGCAGGGTTGACCCTGAGCGCGGCAAACCGGAGACAAAGTGAAAACTACGCAATCCCTTCACCCTAGACGGAAGTCCATTTGTAGGACAAAGCGTAGCCTAAAGGGAATATTTCACACTAGTAGTATTTTGATATCAACCATCTGCGTTTTAAGTCTAAAAACACACAAACAGAGATGTTTATGGGCATAAAATATGACTTTATGGCTCTAAATCGGACCTATTGCGGTGAGTCATCACTACACGAAGGGTGACAGACCTCATATAAAACCGCCTGGGTGTCGCCACCGGCATGCTGGTCAATTTTTCGCCAATTGTCCGGAATCGACGGGAATTCATCCGGTGCCACGCGGCTCATCACCAGCCAGACCCGGCCATTGCCCTGGGGCAGGTCGTCCAGGCGATCAAGGTAGACGCCAGCGCTTTCATCGACGAGCGTACCGAAACCATAGTTGTTGGGTCGGGTCGACACGCCCTTGGCAGTGGGCGGCGTGTACAGCCGTGGCGCGGTGGCGCTCTTGTCGTAGTAGCCCCAGGTGAGCAGCCAGAACATGTCGCCCAGCACCACCTGGTCACCGGCGACGCTGTGCTGGTTCATGTACTCGACCATATTGTTGAACTGATCGCCGGCGTCGACGGTGTAGTTGTTCTTCAGGCCCACGCCCTCCACCGCCAGGACCGCCAGCAGCAGCAACACGGCCAGGACCTTGAAGCGCCGCGCCAGGCGGTCGACGGCCAAGGCCAGGATAATCGGCAGGCCGAGCGCCGGCACGGTCAGGTAACGCTCGATAAACACCGGCGAGACAAACGAAATGGCGAACACCAGCAGCAACGGCAACGCACTGTAGATCACCAGCAGCGTGTCGAAGCGGTGGCGGCTGCGATCAGTCCAGACGAGGAATGTCATCACGGCCGCCATCACGCCCGGCAAGGTGACGAACAGCCACAGCGGCATGCCTTCGCCGTCGTCCTGGGCCATCAGTTGCCAGAGCATCGACGGCAGCGAGCGCAAGGTGACCGGCGGCTCCCAGCCGACATCGCCACCGACCTTCAACTCCTCCATATGCCGCACCAGGTCGATCAGCCCCGGCAGCCAGGGCAGGAACAACAGCACGATCGCCACATTGGCCAACCACCACTCGCGGCGCGCGATGTGACGGTGTGCACTGCCGGGCTGCGGGCGGATCACCAGCAGATAGAGCCAGTGCGACAACACGCACAACGCCGAAAAGTAGTGGGTATAGAAGGCGGCCGCCATCAGCAGCGCATAGATCACCAGATAACGCTGGCGCGCGGGCTCACGAACCCAATACACCAGGGCAATGGTGGCCCCCAGCAGCCATACGCCCATCAGCGAATACATGCGTATTTCCTGGCTGTAGCGTACGGCCGTGGGCAGCAGGGTCAGCAGCAGGCAGGTCAGCATCGTGACCCGCCGGTTGGCGACCAGGTGCGCCAGCCAGGTACCGAGCAGCACCGTAATCACCCCGGGCACCGCACTCATCATGCGGATCGACAGGATCGAGTCGCCGAACAGGCCGATCCAGACATGCAGCAGCATGAAATACAGCGGCGGATGGACATCGTGGGACGCATGGGACCAGATGCCGGCCAGCGGGAACTGGGCCAGCAGCAGGCTGGAGCCTTCGTCGCCCCAGATCGCCGAGGCCGTCAGTTCATAAAGACGTAACGCCACGGCCAATAGCAGGAGGGCTATCAGCCAGGGTTCGCGAAGCAACTGGACAAGGGATTGCGGATGCGTGACAGGCTGACCGTAAAGTCGTTTTGCTACTTCATCATTGCTCGGAACGCCCATCACCATCCTCTAGAAATCGACAACTGCACCCGCCTGGGGGGGTATGACGCGGTGATTGTAGGCTAGAACGATACCGCCTTGCCTGACTGTTCCCATCACGACCTTGAGCATGCAAAAAACCCGGCGCGGGCCAGGACAGCGTCTACGCTTCAGGACGGTGCACAGCAGACCCGGATCGGCGGCCTACGCAGCCCGTCCAACGGGCAAGGCACTTCACTTAACACAGCTGAAGGATAAGGATCTATGGACGTATTTCTCGGCAGTATCCAGATGTTCGGCTTCAACTTCGCCCCCAACGGTTGGGCGCTCTGCAACGGCCAGTTGCTCAATATCCAGCAGTACCAGGCTTTGTTCACCTTGCTCGGCACGACCTACGGTGGCAATGGCGTGCAGACCTTCGGCCTGCCCAACCTGCAAAGCCGCCTGCCCATTGCCCAGGGCACCGGACCGGGCCTGACGACCCGGGTGATGGGTGAAGCCAGCGGCACCGAACACGTCTCCATCCTGGGCAGCAACCTGCCGCCGCAAGCGATCCCCACCACCGGCCTGACCGTCAGCACCACCATCAACCTGGCGAGCGTCGCCAGCAATCCGGTCACCGCACCGACCACCACCAATGCCTATATCGGTGCATCCGTCCCTGGCGGGCCGCCCTCGGCCGCGATCTACTCAGACGCGCAAGGCGCCTCGCCGGTCGCCCTGAAAGGCGCCACCACCACCATCGGCGGAACCCTGGCCATACCCGGCAGCGGCGTGCCCGTGGGAACGATGAATCCGTATCTGGTGGTGAACTTCAGCATCGCCCTGCAAGGGCTGTTCCCTTCCCGTAACTGATCAGGAACGCGCGCTGAAGGCGCCACAAAACCTGTAGGAGCCGGGCTTGTCAGGTCGCCGTACGCCGCGAAGCTTTTGGTGCTCTCACGGGCCTCTTCGCGAGCAAGCTCTACTCCTACAGGGACCGTGTTTGGCCTTGACTGAGCGGTATTGAGCCAAATGCCCTGATTCTTGCCGTGCATGACGGAGAATATCGATGCTGCAACAAGTTTCAAGTGAACACTTCCAGTTGCTGATGAAACAGCACTGCCCGCTGCACCTGCCCGACGGCAGCCTGCTGCCGATCGAGATCGAGTCGATCGTGCTGCGCCCGCAATCGCGCCTGCCGGAAAGCAGCCGGATTCCCTTCAACGTGGTGTTGCGCAGCCTGGGACCGACGGAGTTCGTCGACGGCCTGTGCGCCCTGGAGTTACCGCAACTGGGTCGCGTGGACGCCGTCTTCGTGTCCCGCGAGCCGCCCCTGGGCCGTGATCCGGCGCTGGGTTACTTCAATATCGTTTTCAACTGAAACCCGGGTACCAGATCAAGCGTTCAGCCCCTGGCGAGCTCTCTTCGACCCGAAACCCCAGCGCCAGGTAATGCTGGCGCGCCTGGGGATTACTCGCCCAGACCACCGTTGCCACCGGGCAGCGCACCTGCTCGGCGGCCTTCTGCACCCCTTGCAGAACACTGCGACCAAACCCCTTGCCACGGGCCGCCGGGATAAACGCCAGGTACAGCACGCGGATTTCGTTGGGGCCGAAGTCGGCGCTGAGCACGCCGATGGGGATGTCGAGCTTTTCCACCACGTAGTGCATCGCATCGGGGAAGTGCTCGCCGATCCCATGCTCCTGCACCTGGAATTGCTGGGCGACCACTTGTTCGACCACCTCGGGATCGGCGTCGATCCACTGCAACTCGGGCCGGGCCGACTTATAGAGACTCTGCAGAAAAGGCCCGTCGGTAGGCCGTGAGGGCCGCATGGACAAACCGGCGGCAGACGCATTGTTCAACATCGGTTGTACTCCCTGAACCGTTGTACTGACTAGAAACCACTCTCCCGCACGCCCAGGGCGGCCATGCGCCGCCAGGCCGTGCCCAACAGTGACTCACTGCGTCCCTGCAACACCGCTACACCACGCAGTGGATGGCTGGGCGTCGGCATGTCCTCGAGCAACCGCAAGCGGGCGCCGTACTGCGCCTGCACCGGCTCCGGACGACGGTTTTCGTCGCGGCGCACGGCAATCGGGCCATGGTGATCGGAGGTCAGCGCCTCCTGGTCGATAGCCGCCACACCGTTGGCGTCGACGTCCAGCAACTCCACCGGCCAGGCCGGGCGCATCGGGTCATCCGCGACAAAACGCCCTTTCGCCCCCGGCGCAACTCGCCACAAGTCCTCTTCGGCCAGATAACCACGCATACGGGTGCCACCCTCGACCACCCGCGCCAGCGGCTCCTTGGTCGAAACCCAGCGCCCGACCGCCAATTGCGGCATCAGGTCGCGCACTTGGCCGGCCTGGGGTGCCTTGAGCAACAAACGCTCACGACGGGCCTGCAACCCCCGGTATTCGGCCACGGCCTCCGCCAGCCGCTGTTCAAGAATACCGACATCCGCCGCGGTCTCGCTGCGTCCGGCCTGGCGGCGCATCTGCAATTGGAGGATATCGATTTCACGGCGCACGATGATCAACCGCGAATCGACGTCCGGCGACTCCAGCTCCACCAGCACCGTGCCCGCCTCGATCATCTGCCCATCATGCACATTGACCTGCTTGACCCGCGCGGCAACCGGCGCGTGCAGGGCCGTGACCCGCCCGGCTTCCAGCATCACCGGTATTTCCACGCTGCTGCGCCAGGGCACCACCACCAGTAACAGCAGCGCCAGCAGACCCAGGCCGCTGAGCAACACCCGTGGGGTATGCGCCTGCTCACGTCGCGACCACCATTCGCGGGTCTCCTTGAAAATCGGCAGGAAGATGAACCAACCCAGTTCCACCATCATCAGGAAGATGCCCAGCAATTTGAAGAAGAGGTGATAGACCGCCAGGGCGATCCCGAAAAACAGCGCCGCGCGCCACAACCAGGAGAGGAAGCCCCACCACAGCAGGCGTCGGCGCATCGCCGGCGGCCAGGGTTCCGGGGCCGGCTCGTCGTAGCCGAACAAGGCCTCGCGCAAGCGCCAGCGGCACAGGGCAAAGGCCCGGCCCTGAAGGTTGTCGATTTCCCAGAAGTCGCTGAGCAGAAAATAACCATCGAAACGCATGAACGGGTTGAGGTTGACCGCCAGGGTGGTCAGCCAGGTGGCGCTGGCGAGCATGAACGCCGCCGTGCGCGCCGGCCCATCCGGTAACAGCGACCAGGCCAGCAGGGCGATACAGGCCAACAGCATCTCGGCCATGACCCCGCCGGCCCCGATCAATAATCGCGCCTTGCGGTCGTTGATCCGCCAGGCGTCGCTGACGTCCGTGTAGAACAGCGGCAGCATGACCATGAAGGCCACGCCCATGCTCTGCACCCGACACCCCGCACGCTTGGCCATGAAGGCATGGCCGAACTCGTGGCAGAGCTTGGCGAAGAACAGCGCGATGCCAAAGGCCATGGCCCCGCCGAGGCTGAACAGGTGCGGAAAGGTCGAGAGAAAACGCTCCCAGTCCCGCGAAACCAGGAATACCCCAAGCCCCAGGGTGGCCGGCAAGCCGTAGCGCAGCAGGCGCGGGCCGAAGCGTTGCAGCCAGGGCCAGGCACTATTGAGGAAGGCATCCGGGCGCCACAGGGGAATGCGGAAAAACAGATATTGATGCAGCGCCATCTGCCACAGGCTCTGGCGCGACGCGGCGGCTTTCCAGGCATAGCTGGCACGCTGTTGCGGGTCCAGCGAGGCGATCAGGTCATGGGAACGCAAAAAGCCCAGCAACTGCTCCAGCTCCGGGTCGCCCAGGGGCAGGCCCGGTTCGCGGTTCGCCGCTTGCAGCACCTGCGTCGGATCACCCAGCGACCAATGCCGCAGCAAACGCATGGCCTGGACACCGAGCTTGAAATAACGCCCGCGCACCGGGTCGGCCAGGGTCCAGCGCGGCGAGCCATCCAACGCCGGGGCGGCCGCGGTGAGCTGCAGATCCGCGCGCAGGCTGGGCAGGTTCATTACAGCCCGACGCTCTGGCGCAGCCCGGCCAAGGGCCGGCGCAGCAGGTACAAGGCCAGCGGCGCGCGCTGGCCGAAGAGTTTCGCCGTGCCGCGCAAGCCGATACGCGGTACCGGGGTATCGGTGAAGCTGGCATCCAGGCGATAGGCCAACTGCCCGGCCGGGGTCGATTGCGCCTCGTAGGCCACCCGCTCCAGCTTGGCCGAGTAACGCTGCAAGGGGTCGCTGTCGAGGAACAAGGCGACTTCGGCGTCGGACGTCAGGGCAATGGCGTCGCCGACCGCCAGTTCAATGCGCAGTTCGGCCTGGCTCGGGTCGGCGATTTCCATCAGCCGCTCACCGGTCTGCACCGGCTTGCCGGTCCAGCGTTCGGCGTCGGCGAAAACCGCGATACCGTCACGTTCGGCGCGCACTTCGCTGCGCTTGAGCAATTCGGCGGCGTAATCGCGCTCGGCGCGTTTCTGCTCGACCCGCGCCGCCAGTAAATCGATCTTCGAACTCGACTCTGCATCGGCAAAAGCCCGCTGGGCATTGGCCTTCAATTCGGCTTCGGCCACGCCCAGGGCGCGCTGGGCCACATCGGCCTGGGCCTTGAGGGTGGTGCTTTCAAAGCGTACCAGCAGGTCGCCGGTCTTCACCGTCTGGTTCGGTTTGACCAGGAATTCGGCGATCACCCCGTCCAGCGGGGCTGCCACCACCCGGCCGGCCAGCGGCACGACTTCCGCCGGCGCCAGCACCGACTGGCGCACTGGAATCAACAGGCTCAGCAGCGCCAGGAGCACCAGCAACGCCTGGCGCTTGCGGGTGAAACGCAAACGCCACGGCCGGCGGGGCTGCAGGGCGAGCCAGGCATGGCTGTAGGTGTCGCCCAATTGCGCCAGCAGCACCTGTTCGGAAGGACTCCAGGGATTGTCGCGAGCCAGCCAGAGGCCGCCGAAGACCTCGCCCTTGTGATCGAGCAGCGGCAGCCAGAACACCTGGGGCGCCGACAGGCTCTGCCAGTCCTCGCGCACCGAAGCGGTGAAGGCGTCCATCGGCACCACGGTCGCCGGCTTGGCCCGTTCCAGCTTGAAAATCTGCGCCACGGCGTGTTCGACGAAGGCGACAAACGGCGCATTCGGTTCCACCGAGCTGACCCCGGTGACCGCCCGCACCTTACCGGCGATCAGCAGGGCAGCGTGGCGAAAGCCAAACAGCGCCTGGCCGTCGTTGACCAGGCTATAAGCCAGCTGTTCGGTGGTGCGGGCAGCGCGGGTCACGCGTTCAAGGTCGAGGAACTGGGCGAACACCCGCTCCACGGCACCCGCTACCGGTGCGTTCATTTCAGCGCCTCGAAGCGCGCGGTGCCGCTCATGCCCGCCAACAGGCCGTCGGCCTTGGGCAGGCTGGCCACCAGCAACAGGGTCTGGCTGCCTTCATCGATCCGCGCGCCCAGGCGTTTGATGGTGGCAGTCAGTGGCTGCCCGGTTTCATCCGGTACAAAACTGAAAGTCTGGCCGGCCTTGAGCTTGCCCATCCAGCGCGACGGCACCAGCAGGTGGATTTCCAGGGTACGGTTGTCGACGATCTCCAGCATCGGCGACCCGGCCGAGACGCTTTCATAGCGCTGGACCTTGCGCTGCACGACCTGGCCGTCATAGGGCGCAATCACGCTGCAACGCCTGACCTGTACCTGGTAGACCTGGGACTGGGCCTGGGTTTCGGCGAGCTTGGCCTCGGCGCGGGCCACTTCGAAGCGGCCGACGGAGTTCAACGAAGCCAACTGTTTATTGTGGGCCAGCTCTTCACTGGCACCGCGGCTGGCGGCCTGGGCGGCATTGAGCTGGGCCTGATAGGCCGAGCAGTCGAACCGCGCCAGGGTGTCGCCCTGCTTGAAGGTTTCACCTTCACTGAACGGTAACTCGACGATACGCCCCGACAGCTCGCTGGCGAGCATCGCCTGGTCACGGGCGCGCAACACGCCACGGGCCTCGCTCGCGGCGACGGCATGGGTCGCTGCAGCATTATTATTGTTATCCAACAGCGGGTCAGTCTCGGCCGGCGTCTGCGCCTGAGCCAGGCACGCCATGCAGGACAACCCAAACACACCCACCCGCAAACACCACATATTAAGGGACTCCTTGTCGGACAATCGCGAGTCTACGGCAGCCGTATCAAGCGTCAAGCCAATTGCCACTATGTTTATCGAACGACCGGGCGGTCGCCGATGTGCGGCAGATCACAGGCTGCAACGCCGTGCTGGGTACAAGCATAGGTGTTGTGGCCCGGCTTCGGTATTATTCGCGCCATTCCCGGCCTCGCTGCCGCTCGTTTAACGAATTAGGGACAATTCATGCGTATCGGTCTTCTGACATCTCTGGCCCTGGCGGTGAGCGCCGGCTTCTGCTCACAGGTCTTGGCCAGTTCCGACGACACCTGCTACCCGCGTTGGTCAATGCTCAAGTACAGCCTCGACGGCTGCAGTAACCTCGCCTTCCTCAACCCGGGCAACGACAGCCGGGTCAACCTGCGCCTGTTGCTCGCCGACCAGGGCGCTTTGCCCCTGGCGCCCAACCCGTTGAGCAACGACGACCTGGGCGCGGGCTTCGGCCCGGTACCGTTCGCCACGACCCGCCTCGACGCCGCCCCTGAGCCGGTCGTCGGCGCCGAACCAGGCAAGCCCGTCGCCGCCCCGCTGGATGAGGCCCTGGGAAAACTCGGTATCACCCGCGAAAACGCCGACACCGCCGTCAGTTCGCTGCTGTCCGGCGAGGGTGGCCGCTGCCGCAGCAACGACGCCGACAGCGCCACGACCTTTATCAACCAGTTGCTGGGCAGCAGCGAACTGCCCGACCCCGAGCGCCAGGCCCTGGCCCGCGCTCGCGTGCAGATGCTCGGCACCTGCGCCTGGGAGCCGGCGCAGCAAGCAAGCCTGGTGCCCGCCGTGCAATCGGCCCAGGGCCAAGCATTTACCAGCTACCTGAACGGTGCCATCAGCTTCTATAGCGGGCGCTTCGCCGACGCCGCCCAGGCCTTCGCCAGCCTGGGCGAAAGCCCGCAACCCTGGCTGAAGGAAACCGCGCAGTACATGCAGGCGCGCACCGCCCTCAACCTGGCGCAACAGAACACCTTCGACAGCGACGGCATGCCGACCAAGGAAGAGGCCGACGCGGCCCAGCTGAAACTGGCCGAAGAAGGTTTCCAGCATTACCTCGGCACCTGGCCCGAGGGCCTCTATGCGACCTCCGCCCGTGGCCTGTTGCGCCGGGTCTACTGGTTGGCGGGGAATGCCGAAAAACAGGCGACCGAATACCTCTGGCAACTGGACCAGGCCAAGGCCGAACAGCGCAACGTGACGCCTGACGAGCTGGTGCAGGAGATCGACAACAAGATGCTGTTCGGCGGCGGCAAGGTCGAGCACCCCTTGTTCCAGGCCCTCGACGACCTGATGGGCATGCGCCCCGGATACGGCGAGAACGCCACGCCCAAGCTGACCCTGGAAATCCTCCAGGCGCAGAAACCGATCTTCGCCGCGCAACCGGCGCTGTATGACTATTTGCAGGCGGCGTTCCAACTGTATGTCGCGAAAAACCCGGAGCTGGCGCTCAAGAGCCTGCCGACCGAGATCCCGGCGAAACTCGACTACCTCGCCTTCAGCCAGCAGATGCTGCGCGGCCTGGCCCTGGACGCAAAACAGGACGTGAACGGTGCCGAAGCCCTCTGGCTGCAACTGCTGCCGCAGGTCCACCAACCACTGCAACGCGAGCAGGTCGAACTGGCCCTGGCCAATCACTACGAGCGCAACCAGCAGGTGGCCAAGGTGTTTGCCGCCGACTCGCCGATCAAGACCGCGCAGGTGCGTGCCATCCTGCTGCGGCATATCGCCGACGCCGGACTGCTGCGTCAGGTCGCCCAGGGGGAAGCTTCCACCGAGCGGGATACGGCGCTGTTCGTGTTGCTCTACAAGGACCTGCGCCTGGGCCATTACGCCGATTTCACCGCCGACCTCAAGCAGTTACCCGCCGAGCCGTCCGACACCAAACTGGGTGCCTCGCTGGGTTACACCTACAGTGGCGGCCAGCCGCTCAAGCTGTTCCGTTGGAGCGGCGCCAAGGCCGAGTCCGGCTATGCCTGCCCGACCATTGGCGAGACGGCGACGACCTTGCAAGCCGACGCGAAGCAGCCCCAGGCGCTGAACTGCCTGGGGGAATTCATCCTGCGCAACAGCCTGGACGGCATGCCGCTGGATAGCCAGCGCAGCGCGGATGAACTGGGCGGGACCGCGTCCTTGTTCAAGGGCACGACCTTCTCGCGTCTCGACGGCTACCAGAGCGTGATCGGCGATGCCAAGGCGTCGTCCACCGACAAGGCCTACGCACTGTTCCGCGCCATCAACTGCTATGCGCCCTCGGGCTACAACAGTTGCGGCGGGAAAGAAGTGACACCGGCTCAGCGCAAGGCCTGGTTCAAACAGCTTAAAACCAGCTATGCCAGCACCCAGTGGGGCAAGTCGCTGCAGTACTACTGGTAAGTGGCCGTGGGTCGCTGGCGCTGGCTGTTGCTGGCCGGGCTGCTGGCGTTGGCCGATGCCCGGGCGGCGGTCGATGCGCGGGACTACGACAGTTTCTGGCTGTGGAGCGGCGTCGCCCCGCAGCCGGTGCTGAGCCAGGCCAAGAGCCTGTACATCCTGCAAGGCCAGGTCAGCGAGTCGCGGCGCTCGCCGCAGCGGACGGTCAACTTTATCGCCCAGGGCATTGCCATTCCACGCCTGACCCGGGGCGAGGTCTGGGTGGTCTATCGCGCCCACACCCTGCGTTGGCCGGAGTCGGTCTATCAGCAGTTGCTCGGCCAGGTGAAACGCTGGCAACAAGCGGGCAATCCGGTGGTCGGCATCCAGATCGACTTCGATGCCCGCACCCGCTATCTCGACGAATATGCCGCTTTTCTGCGCGACCTGCGCCAGCGGCTGCCCGCGAACTTGCGCCTGAGCATCACCGGACTGATGGACTGGAGCAGCAATGCCGACCCGGCGGCCATCGCCCAACTCAAGGGCGTGGTGGATGAGGTGGTGGTGCAGACGTATCAGGGGCGGCACAGCATTCCCGATTACGCCGCGTATCTGCCACGGATGAACCGGCTGGGCGTGCCGTTCAAGATCGGTTTGATCCAGGGCGGCGAATGGCAGGCGCCGGGATATTTGCAGGGAAATGAGTGGTTTCGGGGGTATGTGGTGTTTTTGCAGAACCCCTGATTACCGGACAATTCCCTTTCCCTTGCCTGAAGTTTCCTAGAAAATCCTTTCGCCTTGCGCCTGCTGGAAGCGGTCACTAGTCTTCGTCCTATCGCTGCAAAATCAGCGATCGGGCGTGAGAACCCGTGCTCAGTAAGCGCATCAGCGCCACTTTCGTTACGAACGCCTTTTCATCAGAAAACGCTTCATGGCGGCTGTGCGCAGGCAGACTTCGGTCTGGCCGGTTGCCTACTGTCCGGTATTCTCACCCTGTGTACAGCTGCCACCCTTTGCCGCGTGAGAACGGCAATCGATGGCCCCTCATTACGTACATGTAGGAGCTGGACCATGGATAAAAGACTTACACCCGACCCGCCGATCACTTTCCCGGCATCACGTCGCGCAAAGACCGGAAAACCTCATTTCGATGCCGCTGCCGAACGCGCTTTTGCGCACTACGGGCTGCCGCTGAGCGAAGACCCACTCAGACCTCACCCAACCTTCTCGCCCTCGCCCACTCGTATCCCGTCGTTACTCAGCGTAGAAGACAAGCTGGTCAACGCGCTGTCGATCCTACAATCGGCGGCGGCCACGGCTTACGAGTCCGCCGACCAACTCGACGGGGCGAAGCGCAAGTTGGCGATGGGGACGGTGCATCTGATCGAGTTGGCGCAGTCGTGGGTGGACTCGGTGATTGATGAGACGTCGACAATGGGGACTACGGGCTGATCCAGGGCCTGCGGTGTTGCTGAAGACGCCTTCGCGGGCAAGCTCCGCTCCCACAGTAGTTCCAGGTCGCACGCAAACTCCAGGCTCGACGCGAGATTTACTGTGGGAGCGGAGCTTGCCCGCGAAGGCGGCAGCACAGGCACCACAAAATCAGCGGATGTATATCAACGCACCAGAGGCCGCGACTAATGGAACATCAGGCATTCAGCCGAAAACTCTCCAGCCAGGCACCCAGCTCGGCCGCCCGCATCGGCTTTGAAATCAGAAACCCCTGCGCCACCTCATAGCCCTGGGCCTGGAGAATCCTTTGCTGGGCCAGGGTTTCCACCCCCTCGGCCACCACCCGCAACTCCAGGCTCTCGCCGATACGAATCACAGCCTCGCTCAGGGCCTGGCTGGTCTCGTCGGTTTCCAGGTCGTGGACAAAACTGCGATCGAGCTTGAGCTCCTGGATCGGCAAGCGCCGCAGGTAGCTCAAACTCGAATAGCCCGTGCCGAAGTCATCCATGGCCAGACGGACCCCAAGGGCATGAATCTCATCGATCGTGCACAAGGTATCCGGGTTGTTGTCCATCAACACACTCTCGGTGATCTCCACCGTCAGGTCCGCCGCCACCAGTCCGTTCTGCGACAAGGCCCGACTGATAAAACGTGGCAGATCACGGTTGTGGAAATTGGTCGGTGAGAGATTCACCGAAATGCTCGGCACCTTCAGGTGCTGACGACGCCAGCTCGCCAGCTGCCGACAAGCCTCACGCACCGACCATTGGCCGAACTCGCCGATCAGGCCGCACTCCTCGGCCATGGGAATGAATGTGCAGGGTGATACCTCGCCGAATTGCGGATGATTCCAACGCGCCAAGGCCTCGATGCCGCACAGGTCCTGATGGTTGAGATCGACCTGCGGCTGATACACCAGATGCAGCTGTTTGCGATCAATCGCCTCACGCAGAGCGGTTTCCAGGCTCAGCCGCCCCTTGGCCATCTGATCCAGCCCGTGACTGAAGAAACTGACGCTGCCCCGTGCGCTGGTCTTGGCCTGGTACATGGCAATGTCGGCCCGTTGCAGCAGGACCTCCATGGTCCGGCCATCCTCGGGAAACATACTGACGCCAATGCTGGCGGACGGCTTGAGGGTCACCCCGGCGATCTGGCACGGGACGCTCAGGCAGCTTTTGAGACTGACGAGAAGATCGGTCACTTGCTCCAGCGAGCATTGCGGCAATACCAGCACAAACTCATCGCCGGACAGCCGACAGACAATATCCTGCTTGCGTCGCCGCTCCTGCAAACGCCGGGCGATCATGCACAGGAACTCATCGCCCGCCGCATGCCCAAGGGAGTCGTTGACCTGCTTGAAGCGGTCCAGGTCAATGAAGACCACGGCCAGGCTGCTCTTGCTCCGCACCGAATCGGCAATCGCCTGGTCGGCCTTGGCGTGCAGCATATTGCGATTGGGCAGCCCGGTCAGGTCATCGTAAAACGCCAACTGACGAATATGCGCGCGGGACTCTTCGCGCTCCAGGGCCAGCGCGCAGAGGTGGATCGTGGCATTCACCAGCAGTTGATCCAGCGGGCTCGGCTCGCGCCTCTCCCGGTAGTAGAACGCGAAGGTCCCGAGCACCCGGCCAGAACTGGATTTGATCGGCGTCGACCAACAGGCCTTGAGCCCCAACGGAATCACCTTGTCGCGAAAACCTTCCCAGAACGGGTGATGAGCAATGTCCGCCACAACCACCGGCTCACCGCTGAACGCCGCCGTACCGCAAGACCCCACTTGCGGCCCGATGCGCAAGCCATCCAACGCATTGGAGTAATGTTCAGGCAAGCTGGGGGCGGCCAGGGGGTGCAAGGTGCCCCCTTCGTCCACCCGCAGAATCGAAGCAATCACGTCAGGGGCAATCCGCTCGACTTCACGGCAGACCAACATCATCAAGGCCGCCAGTGATTCCTCTCGAACCATCGCTTCGAGCACTTTGTGCCGCAGGACTTCCGGCATTCGCGAATGAGTCACGTCAATCAGCACGCTGACGGTATGGGTCAGGTGACCGAGGCTATCGAGCACCGGATAGGTAGTGACATTGCACCAGACACGACGGCCATCATGGCGATAACCGAATTCCTGTGAGTGATATGCCTCACCGCGCCCCAACTGAGCACGGATGGCGGCGATATCTCCCACCTCGAAATAGGGGGCAATCAGGCTGATGGGCGTTCGTCCCACCACGGCGGCTTCGTCATAGCCGAACATCTCGGTGAACCCACCGTTGACGTAGCGGATCTGCCATTGGGCATCCGTGACGATGATTGCGTTTTCGGTGCTGTCGACCACCAGTGACAGTAGATACAGGCGTTCGCGCTCTTCATGCTGGACCGTGATGTCCTTGATGAAGGCGGTGTACATCAACTGGCCGTCGCTCTTGACCTTGGAGATGGACATCGCCCCCCAACGCCGGGCGCCGTCTTTGCGCTCGATCAGCACGTCGCGACTGGTGCCGACGATCTTGTTGAGGCCGCTGCGACGATTGGCATCGATGTAGCCGTCGTGCTCCGCACGGATCAACTGTGGCACCAGGATACTGACGTTCTGCCCGATCACCTCCTCCCGGCTGTACCCCCACAAGGCTTCGGCGGCAGCGTTGAACAGGATGACCCTGTTCTGGCTATCAATGACCACAACACTGTCGATGCTCTGCTCTAGGGTCTGGATGAAAACCTGGGAAAGATCCTGAATGTCAGGCATGGCGGTAGCCCACTCACGGGAAGGAAGACAAACACGGTGTCGGGCTCCTTCCCGGTGCTTCAGGACTTTGTTGATCGCCGCCCCACTCTTGCAGAGATCAGAGGGGGGTTGAATGGCCCTCCCTATCGATGCGCGACAGTAGTAAGGTCGTCATGTAAACACTAATATCAATATGCCTCCATCCGATCATCGGACTATTGACCCGCATCAAAGAACCCCAAAGGACAGATGTAATATCTTCGTCGCGACCCCGCGACGTAGGCGTTCTCAAAAGCATTCTCATTAGCTATAGCGCTGCATCCCCCAACGCTTCACCGTGATTCGCTCCAGGGTGTCGAACACCAGGTTCTCCACCAGCAGGCCGATCAGGATCACCACCGCCAGGCCAGCAAATACCTTGTCGGTGTAGAGCTCGTTGCGGTTCTGGAAGATGTACCAGCCCAACCCGCCCTTGCCGCTGGTGGCGCCGAACACCAATTCGGCCGCGATCAGGGTGCGCCAGGCAAACGCCCAGCCGATCTTCAACCCCGCGAGAATCGACGGCAACGCCGCCGGAATCAGGATGAACAGCACAAAACGCAAACCCTTCAAACCATAATTACGCCCCGCCATGCGCAAGGTCTCCGACACCCCGAGAAACCCGGCATAGGTATTCAGCGCCAACGCCCAGAGCACCGAGTGCACCAGCACGAAAATCAAACTGTTCTGCCCCAATCCGAACCAGAGCAACGCCAGCGGCAGCAACGCAATCGCCGGCAACGGGTTGAACATCGACGTCAGGGTACTCAGCAGGTCCCGTCCAAACTGGGTCGACACCGCCAATGTGGTCAAGGCGAACGCCAGGACGATCCCCAGCACATAGCCCTTGAGCAGCACCACCAGGGAAATCCCGACCTTGCTCAGCAACTCACCACTGATCAGGCCGTCGTACAACGCACTCGTCGTCTGCAGAAAACTCGGCAGCAACAGATCGTTGTTCTGATACCGCGCCGCGGCCTCCCAAAGCACCGCCAGCAAGATCAGGATCAGGCTCTTGCGTAACCAGCCCTGTTGCCACAACCGTTGCCCCAGAGGCAGTTCGCGCTCCAGCGGGACCTCGAGCAACGGCTCCAGGACCACTTCATATTCTTCACGCACAGGGGATGAAAGACTCATCGGGCATTCCTCCAGCCGCTCAATAGGCGATGCGGATATCGGCGAAATTCAGTTCGGTTTCAGCCTGCGGGGTTTCGTCGAACAGCAGCCGGTGGATCCGTCGCGCCGACGCCTGGAACTCGACGCCGCCCAGGCTGTGCAGGTTGTACTGATGGCTGTGGATCTCCGCCCGTACCCGACCCGGATGGGGTGACAACAGCAGAATGCGGTTGCCCACCACCAGCGCCTCTTCAATCGAGTGGGTGACGAACAGCAGGGTGAAGCGCACCTCCTCCCAGAGCTGCAGCAACTCCTCCTGCATCTTGCGCCGGGTCAAGGCGTCGAGGGCGGCGAAGGGCTCGTCCATCAGCAGGACTTTGGGTTGCATCGCCAGGGCCCGGGCAATCGCCACCCGGGCTTTCATACCGCCGGACAAGGTGTGCGGATAGGCATCGGCAAAGGCCGACAACCCGACCTTCTCCAGATAATGCAGCGCCCGCTCCTCCGCCTCCCGACGCTTGAGGCTGCCGGACGCCAGCAGCGGAAACATCACGTTCTGCTTGACGGTTTTCCAGGGCGGCAACTGGTCGAATTCCTGGCACACCACGATACGGTCCGGGCCCGGCTCGGTGACGGCCTGGCCTTGCAGGCGGATCTCGCCTTCACAGGGCCGGAGAAACCCGGCTACCGCCTTGAGCAAGGTCGACTTGCCACAGCCCGAAGGCCCGAGCAGCACAAAACGATCTTCACGGTCGACTTCAAAACTGACCTGATGCGTCGCCCGCACCACCCGCGCCGGCGTGCGGTATTCCAGGCTGACCTGGTCGACCGCCAGCAACGCCGGGGTGGCGACGCTCGGGTTGCTGGCCGTGTGGCCTTGCAAGGGGGCATTCATGTCGGTCAGCTCCCCTGCAACAGTTTGGCGTCCTCGAAGAAGTAGTCCTTCCACGATTCCGGCTTGTGCTTGATGGCGCCCACACGATAGAGGAACTCGGCCAGGGGGTAGGTGTTCTTCGGCGTCACGCTGAATTCGAACTGCGGGTTGTCGATGATTTTCAGCAGCGCCGCACGGTCGATCTTGGCCTTGGTCACCCGCAGGTAGGTGTCCGCCGCCGCGCCTTTGTCCTTCTGCGCGAACTCGGCCGCTTCGGCCAGGGCGTCAACGAAAGCCTTGTAGGTTTTCGGGTTGTCGTTGCGGAATTTCTCCGTGGCGAACAACACCGTCGGCGAGTTCGGCCCGAGCAGGTCGTAGCTGTTGAGCACCACATGCACGTTGGGGTTTTCCAGCGCCTGTTCCTGGAACGGCGGGTTGGAGAAGTGCCCGGTCAATTCGGTGCCGCCGGCGATCAGCGCCGCCGTGGCGTCGGGATGCGGGACGGCGACGGTGTATTTGTCCAGGCGATTGAATTCCTTGTCGCCCCACTGCTTGGCCGCGGCGTATTGCAGGAAGCGCGACTGCACGGAAACGCCAACCGCCGGCAAGGCGATGCGGTCCTGGTCGGTGAAGTCGGCGATGGTCTTGACCTTCGGGTTGTTGCTCACCAGGTAGTAGGGAAAGTTGCCCAGGGAAGCGACCGCCTTGACGTTCTGCTTGCCATAGGTGCGATCCCAGATGGTCAGCAAGGGCCCGACACCCGCACCGGCGATATCCACCGAGCCGGAAAGCAGCGCGTCATTGATCGCCGCGCCGCCGGACAGCTGGGTCCAGTCGACCTTGATATCGATGCCTTCGGCCTTGCCGTATTTCTCGATCAGGTGCTGGTCGCGGACCACGTTGAGCAACAGGTAGACGATGCCGAACTGTTCGGCGACGCGGATCTCGCCCTCGGCCTGGGCCGTGGCAGGCGCCAGCAGGCTGCCGGCCAACAGGCTCAAGCCGAGGCCGACGGCGGTGGTGAGACGGCCGAGTTTCGGCCACAACGCAAAGGGTGCAGGCATGGGGATGCTCCTTGAAGCGATCGGATCAGAACGGGGCATCGCCCTGGATGGTGGTGCGGTAGAGCTTGCGCCGCAGGTAACTCGGGCAACCGGCAGCCAGGTGCACCAGCGAACGGTTATCCCAGAACACCAGGTCGTGGGGCTGCCACTGATGGCGGTAGATGTTTTCCGGCAACACGCTGTGGGCATACAGCTCGCTCAGCAGCTGGCGGCTTTCGTCTTCCGGCAGGCCGACAATCCGCGTGGTGAAACCCTCGCTGACGAACAACCCCTTGCGTCCGGTTTCCGGGTGGGTACGCACGATGGGATGCACCACCTCGGCGACCTGGGCCAGTTGTTCAGGGGTCAGGGTCGGCCGCCAGTTGCCTTCGAATTTGGTCTCGCTGTAACGCGCCGTGTAGGAGTGCGCCGCCGAACGGCCTTCGATCGCCTTGCGCAGGGCCTCGGGCAAGCTGTCCCAGGCCTTGTGCTGGTCGGCAAACAGGGTGTCGCCGCCTTCGGATGGCAGCTCCTGGGCGTGCAGCATCGAACCGAGGCTCGGCAGCTCCTTATAGGAGAGATCGGAATGCCAGAACTTGCCCGCATCGCCCAGGCCGATGTTCTGGCCGTTTTCGACGATGTTGGAAACGATCAGGATCTCCGGGTGCCCCGCCAGCAGGAATTGCTTGAGCACATGAATCTGCAACACGCCAAACCGACGGCTGAAGGCGATCTGCTGTTCGGGACTGATGCGCTGGTCGCGGAACACCACCACAGGGTGATCCAGGTGCGCACGGTGAATGCGCGCAAAGTCCTCGGCATTGAGCGCCTGGCTCAAGTCGAGGCCGACGATTTCAGCGCCCACCGATCCATCAAAGGGGCGGACGTCGAAGTGCTGTGCCGGGGCATCAGCGGTGGTCGAAACGGAAGAAGCCAGGGACATGGAAGGACTCCTGCGCAGGGCACGCTCAGAGGTGCACTTGGTGATCAGACACTCACGCGGGTCGCGTGTGGGTTCAGTTCATACGGCCCACCCAAGGGTCGGTGAGCACGCAGAAATATGACGATATAGATATAAGAGAGATAACTTAAATACTATTAAGGAATATCAATAGGGCCTTTTTCATAAGCGCCCCGGCGCCGAGCCGGTGAGAGGCGATGATTTTTTCACGCGCCCCGAGGACCTCTCCGACACATCCGGATACCTTGAAAACCCGGGTTCTGGAACCTTGTGCAAAACACTGGAGCCGCGGGAAGCAATACGCATCGCCAAGAGGGCGAGTCCCTACAGCCACTTGGGAATCGATTGATAGTTTCAGTGAGGGCTGGTGAAAGAGAATGGCACCATGCAATCATCCGTTATCGCGTGCCTCAGGCGCAGAGAATGGACGGTTTGACAAGCACCCGGGCAGCTTCTAGTGTGCCATCGGATCACCCTTCAACCTTGTTCAAAACAGAGTAGTCGCGTGGCGGAAAAACCGAATCCCTTGAACAGCGTTCACGTCAATGGACCCATACCCGCCCATCTGGCCCGGGCGGTGATTGAGGAGACCTTGCGCAACGCCATCCTGGACGGGCGTCTTCCCTGTGGCCTGGCCTTGCGCCAACAGGAACTGGCGACGCTGTTCGGCGTCAGCCGCATGCCCGTGCGTGAAGCCCTGCGCCAGCTCGAAGCCCAGGAACTCCTGAATGTGGTGCATCACAAGGGGGCCGTGGTTGCCCCTTTGATCGTCGATAATTCCATCGAAGCCTACGACTTGCGGATCCTCCTGGAGACCGAGGCCCTGCGCCTGTCGGTGCCCCTGCTCGATGACAACGACTTCAAGCAGATCGAGGCCTATATCGATCTGCTGGAAACCGAACAGGACTATACCCAGGTCGGACGGCTCAATCGCCTGTTCCACATGGGGCTCTACAGCAAGGCCCCCAATCACAAACTGTTGAAGCTGATCAAGCAGGGCCTGGTGGAAGAAGAACGCTTCCTGCGTTTCAACCTGTCCGCCATGGGGCTGGGCAAACTCTCCCAGGATGACCATCGCGCCCTTCTCAGCGCTGCTCGGGCCGGCGAGATCGAGGTGTGCGTGGAGAATCTGCGACACCACCTGCAACGCGGCATTGAAGTGATTCTGCGTTATCTGGCCCAGGCCCGGTCTTGACCCCTGAGCCGATACGCCTGTTGGGCCCGGGGTCTGCTGTTCTACCGATGTGCATGGCAGCCCACAGGCTGATGAGACGGGTTGTCGGTGAGCGATAACAACACCGCCGACAAGCTGCCATCAGCTGTTTTCCATGATTTGTGAAAAAGGTCGTGGGCGCACGCCCTGCCACGCGGGATGACCCTATCTATTCACCGCTTCGGACAGGTTTCGCCTCTTCCGGCGATAGCAGAACTGTCCGTTTGGGCACAGGCTTGCTCACCGATAATCAATTGACGAGCGACGTACGGCTCTGCGCATGCAACTTTCGGATTACATCACTCAACCAAGGAGCACTTCCACGCGCCGGAAGTACGGATCAGCCGTGTCTCGGCCACGCCTATCAAACTATTAATCCATCCCATTGAGAGCCAGTTGAATGAGGCATTCCATCATTCATTTAAATTCTGATCGTTATTATTCGGAAGGGGCACTCTCACCCCTAAAAACACGGCATCGCCAGTGTTATCGGGGACACTCATCTATTAAAAAGTGCCACTTACAATTGTTCTAAAAATAACTTGATCCGCGCTGATTATTTGTATTAATTTTTAATGGCTTTCGGGCAACCCCTGTCGCCAAGGCCTTAGCCAGCCTAGACATAGGCGCCCGGCAACACCAAACAAAATACGCTCAAAACGCTTGCACGATGACACTTTGGCGTACGTTAAATACGCCGTGATCCCTCTCGATACTTTCAATTTCTTATTGAGGACTCTGTTCGTCCGCCCGTTAGCCAATGCAACACCGTGACACCGCCATACCGTATAGAAAACACCGTGCAACCTGTCACAGCCCTTTCAACTTCGCAGACACGTGGTGAATATTAATGAGCGCACTAAAGCACCTTCTCGACGCCCGTAAAGAACAACTGACCCAACATCCTGTATTCAGTGAGATTCATTCACTTTCACTCCTTCGACGGTTCATGGAAGTCCATGTCTTTGCGGTCTGGGACTTCATGTCGTTGACCAAGCGCTTGCAACAGGAACTGACCTGTACCACTTTGCCCTGGCTGCCGCCCAGGGACCCCCAGGCCGCACGCCTGATCAATGAAATTGTCCTTGGCGAGGAATCGGACCAACGCGAAGGCCCCGGCCATTGCAGCCACTTCGAGTTGTATCTGGAAGCCATGCGCGAGGTGGGCGCCAGCACGGCCGCCATCGAGCACTTCATCGAACTGCTGCGTGAAGGCGTGACGGTCGACACCGCGCTGCGCACGGTGAACGCCGCGCCGATGGTGATCGGCTTTGTCAGAAACACCCTCGATATCGCCCTCCACGCCTCGGCGCATCAGGTAGCCGCGGCCTTTCTGCACGGCCGGGAAAGTGTCATCCCGCAGATGTTCCAGCGGATTCTCGATGAGTGGGGCATCGATCACGCCCAGGCCCCGACGTTGCGCTACTACCTGCAACGGCATATCGATGTCGACTCCGAGGACCACGGGCCGGCGGCCGAACACTTGCTCGAACGCCTGGTGGGCGGTCAGCCGCAACGCGAGGCGGAGATCTACAGCGCCGCCCTGGCCGCCGTGGACAGCCGCCTGGCGCTGTGGGACGGCTTGCAACTGAGCCTGAGCGAACGCGCCGTCGAGGTGGCCCTCTCATGAACGCCGTCGACTACACCTCCTTCGCCGATGCCTGGGAAAGCCGCGCCAGCATCCGCACCCGCCCACGGCGCCTGCTCGAGGACGACGATCGGCTGATCTATCCCCTGAGCCGCCAGCCCCTGGTCAGCAGCGAGAGTTTCCTCACCCTGTGTCCGGAGCAGCGGGATTTCGTGCTGCTGCAGAGCCTCTACAAATTCATCAATGACGTGGTGATTTTCGAGACCGATATCGTCGACCGCACCGCCCGCAGCATTGCCAAGGGGCGCTTCCCGATCCGCTTTCCGTTCGCCTGTCGTTATGACGCCATGACCGTGGTGGTGGACGAGGACTATCACGCCCTGGTGGCCATGGACTTCATGCAGCAGACCGTGGCCATGACCGGCATCGAACCCCTTGAGCTGCCCGAGGAAATCGAACTGAGCCGGGCGATCCCGGCGGCCATGGGGATGGCCCCCGAGCACCTGCAAGCGGCCATGGAGCTGATCTGCGTGGCGATCTCGGAAAACACCGTGACCAACGATGTCGCGGCCTTTGCCAAGGACGACACGATCAAACCCTCGATCAAGGGCCTGATGGCCGACCACCTGCTCGACGAAGGCCGGCATGCCGGGTTCTGGACGCGCCTGGTGCGGATCTACTGGCAGACCGCGAATGAGGACGACCGCGACCTGATCGCGCAGATCCTGCCGGTGTTCATCGTCCATTACCTGACCAACGACATCCAGAAAGCCTTCGACTTCCGCGTGATCGAGCACCTGCCGGTGAGCGAGGCGATTCGCCAGGAACTCAGGCGCGAGGCATTGGGGCTGGCGTATCCGATCAATCGCCACCATCCGCTGGTGATCAATATCGTGCGCTTTCTGCGTAACAGCTCGCTGCTCGATTCGCCCTGTGTTCAGGACGCCTTGAGCGACTACCTGATCTAGCCAAGGAGATCATCATGAGACGTCTCACCCTTTTGCTCGTCGGCAGCAGCCAGGCGCTGGATGAATTGCTCCGCGAGCTGGAACAGCACGGTCATTCGATTCAACGCCTGAGTCACGCACAGGCCATCGAAGCACAACCGCCGGGCGCGGCGGATCTGTTGATCGAAGATGGCAGCCTGGTGCTGCCCACCAGTTGGCGGCGCGACCTCGGCGCCTGCATTCACCTGGCCCTGCGCCTGGAACAAGGGCCCGTGGCGCCCCAGGGCCTGCCCGCACTCAGCCTGCTTTGTCGGCTGGTCGAGGATGCCGGGAGCCGCCTGATCCAGCGCCTGGGGGTTGATCAGGACGGCTCCGGAAACGGCCAGGCGCTACGCCTCGCCGCAGTCCAGGCATTGGTGGAGCGGGTGGCCTTGCAGGTCAGCCGCTATTCCCGTGACGCCGAATACTTTGCCGAGGCCGCCACGTTGCCATCGGCGTCGGAGCACCCGGAACAGGATCTGCGCAGGCTTGAGACGCTGGCTTTCGAACACCGTCTCAACCAGACCGCCCGCCCCGAGTTGCTGGCCCTGGCCCAGGTGTCGGTCATCGAGCATATCGAAAGCAGCCTGCTGCGTTTCGCCGAACGCCCCGCGCTGACCCTGGACGGGGTGTCGCTGACCTACCGGGAACTGCACGACCTGAGCCGGACGATCCAGCAAAGTCTGCTGGCCCGGCTCGATGCCCTGGGACCGTTCACCGAACCGCCGGTGATCGGGCTCTGCCAGCACAAGAGCCCCGCGCTGTACGCCAGCATCCTGGCGATTCTCGGGGCCGGCGCGGTGTATCTGCCGCTGGACCCGGGCCACCCGCTGCAACGCCAACTGTTCGTTCTCAAGGATGCCGGCGCCAGCCTGCTGCTGCATGACGGACAATCTTCCCTGGCCGAACAGCTGCTGGCCCTGGATGTCCGTGGCCTGGCGCAAAAACCGACTGATCAGCCCCTGGTGCGCCAGGCACGCGCCCCCCAGGCACCCTGCCTGGCGCTCTATACCTCGGGCACCACCGGACAGCCCAAGGGCGTGCTGCTCAGCCAGCACAACCTCAGCCACTTCACCGCCTGGTATGCCGACTATGTGCAGCTCAGCGAAACCAGTCGGGTGCTGCAGTTCTCCACCCTGAGTTTCGACTCGTCGCTGATCGACATCTTCCCGACCCTGGTCAGCGGCGCGGCGCTGGTGGTGCCGACTGAAGACCAGCGTCGCGATCCCTTGCAACTGCTGGCGCTGATTCGCGGGCAACGGCTCAGCCATGCCTTCCTGCCGCCGGCACTGCTGAGTATCCTGCCGCTGGACACGCCCCTGGGCCTGAGCCATGTGATGACCGGCGGTGACGTGTGCGAACCGGATGTCATCGAGAAACTCTCGACCCAGTGCCATTTCTACAATCTCTACGGCCCTACCGAGACCACCGTGCTGGTCACCGCCAGGCGCTTCCAGCCCGGCTCCGGCAATCGCAGCCTGGGCCAGGCCATCGCCAACAGCCAGGTGCTGATTCTCGACGAACAGCGCCAGCCGGTCGCCGAGCAGACCGTCGGCGAGTTGTATATCGCCGGCCCCGGGGTCGGCCTCGGTTACCTGAACAATCCCGACAAGACGGCGGACAGTTACCTGCAACTGGCGCTGGGCCAGGGCGAAAGCCTGCGGGCCTACCGCACCGGCGACATGGCCAAGTGGACCAGCGAAGGCATCGAGCTGTGCGGGCGCCGGGACAACCAGGTGAAGATTCGCGGCTTCCGGGTCGAGCCGGAGGAGATCGAGCAGTGCCTGCGCGACAGCCGGCTGTACCGCCAGATCGCGGTGGTCATCGATCCCCGGCGGCGGGTGCTGGCCTTTATGAGCCAGCCGCAGTCTGCCGGCGGCCAGGACGCCCTCAGGCAGCATGCCGAGCGCTACCTGCCGGACTATATGCAACCGACCGTCTACACCGAGCTGGCCAGCCTGCCTTCGGCCAGCAACGGCAAGATCGACCGCGCGGCGTTGCTCAAGCTGCCGGTGGAGACGCCCGAAAACAGCCGCCGCCGGTTACCCGCCACGGCGGACGAAAGTCGCCTGCTGGAACTCTGGGCCGAGCTGCTGGAACTGCCTGTCGAAGATATCTCCACCGACGAGAGCTTCTTCAACCTGGGCGGCCACTCGATCCTGTTGTCGAAAATGCTGCTGGGTATTCGCGAGCAGTATGGCCGGGGTATCTCCATCAACCGCTTTATCGAGGAACCGACCCTGTGCCGCCTGGCGATGCTGGTCGGTGGCGCGGCTACCAGCCAGGCCCTGAGCGAGCAGATCCTGATCGATGTCGAGCGGGAACTGGGCCTCAACGTATTGCCCGCTGATCGCACCGGTGATGTGAACAAGGTGGTGGTGACCGGCGCCAACAGTTTTGTCGGCGTGCACCTGGTCGAAGCGCTGCTGGCCGGCGGGGCCGTCGAGGTCGCCTGCCTGGTCCGCGACAGCGCCGCGGAACCGGCGGCCGAGCGCTTTGCCCGGGCCCTGCGGGAAAACCGCCTGGAGCACCTGGATCTGAGCCGGGTGCGGGTCCATGCCGCCGACCTGACCCGTCCTCTGTTGGGGCTCGCCCCGGCGGTCTATGAACGGATCGATCGCGAGTTCGGCGCGCTGGTGCACAACGCGGCCAACGTCAACCACGTGCTCGACTACGAGTCGCTGGCACCCGATAACGTCGATCCGCTGTTCGAATGCCTGCGCCTGTGCGAGGGGCGCAGCAAGAAGATCTTCAACTTCATCTCGACGCTGTCGGCCTCCAGCAGTACCGATGCCGAGGGTCGGGTGCTCGAGCAACCGGCGGCCCAGACACCGCCGATCTATATCCGCAACGGCTACAACCTGAGCAAGTGGGTCGGCGAGCGGATCCTGCAACGGGCCCGCGAGCAAGGCGCCTGGGTCAACCTCTACCGGCCCGGCAATATCAGCTTCAACAGCCGCACCGGGGTCAGCCAGCCCCACAAGAACCGATTGATGCTGATGCTCAAGGGCTCGCTGCAGTTGGGCCAGGTGCCCGCCCTGGAGCTCAATTTCGACCTGATGCCGGTGGACTTCCTCGCCCGCTTCATCGCCATGCATGGCCGACGTACCAGCGCCCACGGGGTGTTCAACCTGCATAACCCGCAACCCCTGAGCTGGGCCGACTACATGGCCTCGTTCCGTGAAGCCGGCCATGACTTCCAGCTGGTCAGTGTCGCCGACTGGCAGCGCCAGTTACACCGGGTCGACAGCAACAATGCGCTGTTCGAAGTCCTCGGTTTCTACCTCAACGGTTTCGAAGAGGACATCGGCGATATCTCGGCCATCGGCCATGCCCATGCCGCCGCAGCCGTGCGCGAGATGGGCGAGCAATACCCGGCCAAGACCCCGGCGCTGCTGCGCAAGGGCTGCGACTACCTCAAACAGATTCAATTCATCTGATTCACCCCCCACCCACAAGGAGTTACATCATGAATAACCTGCAACCCGATAGCCTGATCCGCAATCCACAAGGCAGCCCGGTGATTTCATCGGTGGAAGTGGCCCGCGACGCCGCTACGGTCTGGGCCGTGGTCGGCGATTTCGGTGGCTTTGCGGCGTTTATCACGGCGCTGGAGCGCATCGAGATCACCGGTGAAGGCGTCGGCTCGCTGCGCAAGAAGTTCTTCAAGGACGGTAACCTGGTGGTCGAGCAGCTCAACTCGCGGGACGAGCAGGCACGGCGGATGACCTGGACGACGATCTACAACACCCTGGGGGTTGGCCAGCTGTGGGCGTCGATGACGGTCGAGGCGCTGGATGCGGACCGCAGCCGCGCAACCTGGACCATCATTGCCGAACCGGCCAGTGGTGGTGAGGAGGCGCTGCCGGGGTTCCGCAGTTTTGTTCAGGGGTTTGCCGATGATGCGATGAACAATGTGCGGACGTTGTTGAGCTGATTGGGCTTTGGCGTTCTTGAGGGCCTCTTCGCGGGCAAGCCCTGCTCCTACAGTACAGCGTCAATCACAGATTTCGTGTACGACATAAACCTGTAGGAGCAGGGCTTGCCCGCGAAGGCGGCCTCAAGACCGCCAAAAGCCTCGCAGACAAGCCCGGCTATCAGATCCTGAAACTGTCCACCAACTGCTTCAACCGTCCGGCCTGCTGCGCCAAGGCATCGCAATCCTTCAAGGTTTCATTCAGGTTGGCCACACCCTGCTGGTTCAGCAGGTTGATCTGGTTGATATCGACGTTGAGGGTTTCCACCACCGCGGTCTGCTCCTCGGTCGCGGCCGCCACCGACTGGTTCATCCCGTCGATCTCGGTAATCCGCTGGGTCACGCTGACCAGACGGGCACCGGCCTGGTTGGCGACTTCAACGCTCTCTTCGCTGGACACCTGGCTGGCGTTCATGGTCGTCACCGCTTCCCGCGAACCGACCTGCAGCGAGGTGATCATCTTGTGGATTTCCTCCGCCGATTCCTGGGTCCGGTGGGCCAGGTTACGCACCTCATCGGCCACCACGGCAAACCCGCGTCCCGCCTCCCCCGCCCGCGCCGCTTCAATCGCCGCGTTGAGGGCCAGCAGGTTGGTCTGCTGGGAGATGCCCTTGATCACATCAAGAATGTGCCCGATGTTATCGGTGCTGGCGTTCAGCGTTTCGATCTGGGTGCAGGACAGGCTGATCTTCTGCGACAGCTCGGTCATCGCCAGGATGGTTTTTTCCACCACCTGACGCCCGTCGTCCGCCTGCTCGCTGGCGCCACTGGCGTGTTGCGAAGCATCGGCGGCGTTGCGGGCGATCTCCTGGGTGGCCGCCCCCAGCTCGTTGATGGCCGCCGCCACGCTGTTGGTCCGCGCGCTCTGCTCATCGGAACCGATGATCGAGGCATTCGAGGAGTTCATCACCCGCTGGGACAGGTCGTGCACCTGGCGCGTGGCCGAGGATACTTCACTGATGGAGGCGTGGATGCGCTCGACGAACTGGTTGAAGGAACCGGCGAGCTCGCCGAACTCGTCCCGGTTCTCGATGCTCAGGCGGCGGGTCAGGTCGCCCTCGCCCTGGGCGATGTCCTGCATCGCGCGACCCATGGTGGTCAACGGACGCATCAGGAACTGGATCAACAGGGTCAGCAACACCGCGATCGCCACCACGGCAATCAACATCGCGATCAACGCCGAAGTCCGGAACTTGCTCAGTGGCGCGTAGGCCTTGTCCCGGTCGATGGACAGACCGATATACCAGTCCGCCGAAGGCAGGCCCACCACCGGCGTGAACGAGATAATCCGTTCCTGGTTGTTCAGGGTGACTTCCTGGATGCCCTTGGTAATCCGCAGCCCGGAGTTCGGGTAGAGGTCCTTGAGGTTCTTCATCACCTGGTCTTTGTCAGGACTGACGATCACCTGCCCGTCGCCGCTGACCAGGAAGGCCTGGCCAATACCGCCGAAGTCCACCGAGTTGATGATCTTCACCAGGGTCTCCAGGCTCAGGTCACCCCCCACCACACCGAGCAATTGCCCGTTGCTCTTCACCGGCAGGGCGATGGTCACCACCAGGCCGCCGACCGAGGCCATATAGGGCGGAGTGAGCATGGTCTTGTCCGCCACGACAGCGGATTTGTACCAGGGGCGCTGACGTGGATCGTAGCCGTCGGGCATCTTCGCGTCAGGACGCTGGGTGAAGGTGCCATCGGTCTGACCGACATAGGTGAACTGGAAGTTGGAGGTCAATGCCGGTTGATCGACCAGGCCCGGGTAATCGGCCTTGCTGCCCTGATGGGCCAGGTTCTGCGCCAGGTTCTCCAGTACCAGGATCCGCCCGCCCAACCAGTTCTGCACGCTGCTGGCGGTCAGGTCACCGGCTTGCTGGACGGAGGACTCGAGATTCTGCCGGATGGTACTGCGCTGTAGATAGTCGTTGTACAGCGTGAACAGCGCAAAGGCGAGAACCACGACACCAGAGGCGGCCAAAAGGATTTTATGGCTGAATTTAAGATTCATTTCATAGACTTCTATGCCGATAGTGGGGATGCGTGCGGGTACAACACTCGTTGTGTACGTAGGCAGCGTTCTGTGACTGCTCTACTTTGGTGCACGCATTGCTCACCATGCTGTCGGCACCATGGAGCGAAAACTTAACTCATTTCAAGAAATGTCTCGTGGCTTTTTTCAGCCCAAAAACAAAACCCCCATCTGCGTGAGCAGACGGGGGTTTCGGAATTCAATCTTGACGATGACCTACTCTCACATGGGGAAACCCCACACTACCATCGGCGATGCATCGTTTCACTGCTGAGTTCGGGATGGGATCAGGTGGTTCCAATGCTCTATGGTCGTCAAGAAATTCTGTGGCCAGACCCGCCACCGGAGGGCGTGTCAGCAAAATCGGGAACTTCTACT